>NZ_JBSSEP010000001.1:0-797714 GCF_054061835.1 Pseudomonas sp. TE12234 | reverse complement strand
ATTATTTTCAGAAGTTTTCAAGGAATCCTTAACAACTTCAACCACTTGCGCTTTCGATCTCTCGTCAGCGGGAGGCGAATTCTACAGCGTTACTCGCTGCTGTCAACACCTCTTTTTCAACTTCCTTCGCGCTTCGATGACCTGAAGCAACCTGCTGCCGAAAACTGCGTAACTCATTGTTTATCAAGGAGTTTTCCGTTTCGACTGCGCCGGAAGTGGGGCGAATTATAGGCTTCTAAAATTCGCCGTCAACCCCTTATTTAAGGTTTATTCGGATTTGAGCGTAATTCGCGCAAATGCCTTCTTTCCCGCCTGGCAAACATGGGTTGCACCCAGCGCGTATATAAAGGTGCGATCAACAACCTCGCCATCGATACGCACACCACCAGAGCCGAGCAGATCCCGAGCGACCGCCGAGTTCTTCACCAGACCTGCCTTATTGAGGACGGCAGCGATCGGCATATCCTCAGCTGCAGTTAACTCGATCTCCGGCAGATCGTCAGGCAGCTCACCATCTTTCATACGGTTGCCGGCTGCGCGATGAGCATTGGCCGCAGCCTCCTCACCATGGAAGCGCGCAACAATCTCTTCCGCCAACTTGATCTTGATATCACGCGGATTAGCGCCCGCCTCTACATCAGCGCGGAAAGCATTGATCTCATCCATGGAGCGGAAGCTAAGCAGCTCAAAGTAACGCCACATCAGCGCATCCGGAATGGAGACCAGCTTGCCGTACATGACACCCGGCGCCTCCTGGATACCCACGTAATTGCCCAACGACTTGGACATCTTCTTTACGCCATCCAGACCTTCAAGCAACGGCATGGTCAGAATGCATTGAGCCTCCTGACCGTAACTACGCTGCAGCTCGCGCCCCATCAACAGGTTGAACTTCTGGTCGGTACCGCCCAGTTCGACATCCGCACGCAAGGCAACCGAGTCGTAACCCTGAACCAGTGGATAGAGGAACTCGTGAATGGCGATTGGCTGATTGGTCGTGTATCGCTTGTCGAAGTCATCGCGCTCGAGCATGCGAGCTACGGTGTACTGCGAAGTCAGGCGAATGAAGTCGGCCGGCCCCATCTTGTCCATCCACGTGGAGTTGAATGCCACCTCGGTTTTAGCCGGATCAAGAATCTTGAAGACCTGGGTCTTGTAGGTCTCGGCGTTTTCGAGCACCTGCTCACGGCTCAGCGGGGGACGCGTGGCGCTCTTGCCGCTGGGATCACCGATCATCCCGGTGAAATCGCCAATCAGGAAGATCACCTGGTGACCCAACTCCTGGAACTGGCGCAGCTTATTAATAAGCACGGTATGCCCCAGGTGCAAATCCGGCGCAGTCGGATCGAAGCCTGCCTTAATACGCAGCGGCTGGCCGCGCTTGAGCTTTTCAATCAGCTCGGACTCGACCAACAGTTCTTCCGCACCACGTTTGATCAGCGCTAGCTGCTCTTCAACCGACTTCATAACAGACCCGCAAGGCTCAGATTCAAAGGGACCCAACCATACAAGATCGCGCGTCAAATACAAGGTTTGCCCGGCGCACGGACGCCAATCCACGAACAGAGCGTCCGCAGACTTGCTTCAGAGATGATTTGGTTATATTTTATACAGTTATTTCATCTTCATCATGTCATTCATCTTTTCCAATTCATCTTTTTCAAAGTCAAAAAATCACTTATGACCAAAGAATCGTCTAAAGCGCCACCGCTTTACCCGAAAACCCATCTGCTCGCAGCGAGTGGCATTGCCGCCCTCCTGAGCCTGGCGCTTCTGGTATTCCCTTCCAGTGATGTTGAAGCCAAAAAGACGACCCTGAGTCTTGAACTGGAAAGTCCTGCTGAACAACTGACACAAGAACAAGACGCTACCGAAGCCGTTCAAGCCACAAATGAGCCGGTTACTTCCCCTTTTGCGCAGATCGACAACAGCGCAGAAGACACTCAGGAAACCGCTCAATCCGCGCCAGCGCCTGCACCCGCGCCGGCCGCGGTAGAAAAGAAGGCACCCAACCACAGGGAAGTGATCGTCGGCAAGGGCGATACCCTCTCCACCCTGTTCGCGAAAGTCGGCCTTCCAGCCGCATCGGTGCATGATGTGTTGGCCAGTGACAAACAGGCCAAACAGTTCAGTCAGCTCAAGCACGGACAGAAACTCGAATTCGAGTTGGGCCCCGACGGCCAGCTGAACAACCTGCACAGCAAGGTCAGCGACCTCGAAACCATCACCCTGACCAAGAACAACAAGGGCTATACGTTCAACCGCATTACCGCCAAGCCGACTGTACGATCCGCCTACGTACATGGCGTGATCAACAGCTCGCTGTCGCAGTCCGCTGCTCGTGCCGGCCTGTCCCACAGCCTGACCATGGATATGGCCAGCGTATTTGGCTATGACGTCGACTTCGCCCAAGACATTCGCCAGGGCGACGAATTCGATGTGATTTACGAGCAAAAAGTCGTCAATGGCAAAGCTGTTGGCAACGGTCCGATCCTGTCCGCGCGCTTCACCAATCGTGGCAAAACATACACGGCTGTGCGTTACACCAACAAACAAGGCAACAGCAGCTACTACACTGCTGAAGGCAACAGCATGCGCAAGGCGTTCATCCGTACCCCGGTGGACTTCGCCCGCATCAGCTCTAAGTTTTCCATGGGCCGCAAGCACCCGATCCTGAACAAGATTCGCGCCCACAAAGGCGTCGACTATGCAGCGCCACGCGGCACGCCAATCAAGGCGGCTGGTGACGGTAAAGTATTGCTGGCCGGGCGCCGCGGTGGCTATGGCAACACCGTGATCATTCAGCACGGAAGCACCTACACGACGTTGTATGGCCACATGCAAGGCTTTGCCAAAGGCGTGAAAACCGGTGGCAGCGTCAAACAGGGTCAGGTCATCGGCTACATCGGCACCACCGGACTTTCGACCGGACCGCACTTACACTACGAGTTCCAGGTCAATGGCGTTCACGTCGATCCACTGGGCCAGAAGCTGCCGATGGCTGATCCAATCGCCAAAGCCGAGCGCGCCCGCTTCCTCGCACAGAGCCAGCCGCTGATGGCGCGCATGGACCAGGAAAAGGCCACCATGCTGGCTTCGAGCAAGCGTTAAGCCATGTCGCTCTATATAGGCGTGATGTCCGGAACCAGCCTTGATGGCCTGGACATTGCGCTGATCGAGCAAACCCAGACGATCAGGCTGATCGCCACGCACTACATTCCCATGCCCGACACCCTGCGCACCGAGCTACTTGGCCTGTGCGCCAGCGGACCCGACGAGATAGCCCGCTCCGCCATTGCCCAGCAAAACTGGGTGGCGCTCGCAGCGCAGGGCATTCACGCCCTCCTTGCACAAGAACAGCTCAAACCCCAAGACATTCGAGCGATTGGCAGCCATGGCCAGACCATTCGCCACGAGCCCGCGCGGGGCTTTACGGTACAGATCGGTAATCCGGCCCTGCTGACGGAGCTGACACACATCACAGTGGTCAGTGATTTCCGCAGCCGTGATGTGGCCGCTGGCGGGCAAGGCGCCCCACTGGTGCCGGCCTTCCACGAAGCCTTGTTTGAAGAACGGACCGGCAACCGAGCTGTGCTCAACGTCGGCGGCTTCAGCAACCTCAGCCTGATTGAGCCGGGCAAGCCTGTCGCCGGCTTCGACTGCGGCCCGGGGAATGTGCTGCTGGACGCGTGGATTCATCACCAGCGCGGTGACAATTTCGACCGGAACGGCCAATGGGCTGCCAGCGGGAAAGTCGAGCCAGTGCTATTGAAAGCGCTGCTCAGCGACCCATTCTTCTTGACCAAAGGACCGAAGAGCACCGGCCGGGAAGTGTTCAACTTGCCATGGCTGATGCAGCACCTGGCACAGCTGCCAACCTGCGCTCCCGAAGACGTGCAAGCGACGCTGCTTGAGCTGACAGCTCTAACCATCGTCGAATCCCTGCAAAGCGCCCAATCGGACACCCAGGAGCTGCTGGTCTGTGGCGGCGGCGCACATAACACCACGCTGATGAACCGATTGGCCAACCTGCTGCCAGACTCAACCGTCAGCAGTACTGCGGCTTACGGTGTCGACCCTGACTGGGTGGAAGCCATGGCTTTCGCCTGGCTGGCCCACTGTTGCCTCGAAGGCATCGCAGCCAATCGCCCGAGCGTCACCGGTGCCCGCGGTTTGCGTGTATTGGGCGCGATCTACCCCGCATAAACGCCCCACAGCAAAACGCCGCAGAGCCCTGAGGCTTTGCGGCGTTTAGTAATGCAAGCGTGCTGATCAGATCGAGAACGAAGACCCGCAGCCACAGGTTGTGGTTGCATTGGGGTTCTTGATGACGAAGCGCGAACCTTCCAGACCTTCCTGATAATCAACCTCGGCCCCGGCCAGGTACTGGAAGCTCATCGGATCGACAACCAGACTCACACCTTCGCGCTCGACGATGGTGTCGTCATCGGCCACTTCTTCATCAAAGGTAAAACCGTACTGAAAACCTGAACAACCGCCGCCCGTAACGAATACGCGCAGCTTCAAGCGATCATTCCCCTCTTCATCGACCAGGCTCTTCACCTTGTGCGCGGCACCGTGGGTGAATTGCAAAGCCGTGGGGGTGAAGGATTCGACGCTCATGCTGACTATCTCCCGGCGTTACGCCGCCATAATGCGTGATGACGCGCATTATCCGCTTCTCCTAGAAAAGCGGTCAACTATTGTTATGGTATATCAACCAATCCAATCGCTAGCCCGGAATGCAAAAAGGCCCGTTCAACGGGCCTTTTTACTCGGTGCTACAGCACCTTACGGCAACATGCCAGCGTGAGACAGGCCAAGGCGCTCATCCAGTCCGAACAGGATGTTCATGTTCTGCACCGCCTGACCCGACGCACCTTTGACCAGGTTGTCGATCACCGACAGCACTACCACCAGATCACCGTCCTGTGGCCGATGTACTGCAATGCGGCAGACGTTGGCGCCACGCACGCTACGGGTTTCCGGGTGGCTACCGGCTGGCATTACGTCGACGAACGGTTCGTTGGCATAACGCTTTTCGAACAGCGCCTGCAGATCCACCGAACGATCCACCACAGTCGCGTACAGCGTGGAGTGAATGCCACGAATCATCGGTGTCAGATGCGGAACAAAGGTCAGACCGACATCCTTGCCTGCAGCACGCCGCAGCCCCTGGCGAATTTCTGGCAAGTGGCGGTGACCTTTGACGGCGTAGGCCTTCATGCTTTCCGATGTCTCGGAGTACAACGAACCGACGGCAGCACCACGACCGGCACCGCTGACGCCGGACTTGCAGTCGGCGATCAGGCGCGAAGCATCGGCCAGACCAGCTTCAAGCAACGGCAGGAAACCCAGTTGCGTGGCGGTTGGGTAGCAACCCGGTACCGCAATCAGGCGCGCTTTTTTGATCTGCTCACGATTGACTTCCGGCAAGCCGTAAACCGCCTCATCCAGCAACTCCGGTGCACCGTGCGGCTGGCCGTACCACTTGGCCCATTCATCAGCATCTTGCAGACGGAAGTCAGCCGACAGATCGATGACCTTGGTCCCCGCCGCCAGCAACTCACCCGCCAGGGCATGGGCAACACCGTGTGGAGTGGCGAAGAACACCACATCGCAGGCACCCAGGGTCTTGATGTCCGGAACGGTGAACGCCAGGCCGTCGTAGTGGCCTCGCAGGTTCGGGTACATGTCGGCCACGGCCAGGCCGGCCTCGGATCGGGAAGTGATGACTACCACTTCAGCTTGCGGATGCTGTGCCAACAGACGCAGCAGTTCGACACCGGTGTAACCCGTGCCGCCGACGATACCGACCTTGACCATAAACCTGCCCTCAACGAACCCACTGGAAAGCCGTCGATAATAGGGGCCTGGCGCGCCTGCGACAACCGGCAAGGTGACGTATGGAGCCTCAAGCCTCTACTATCCCGGCTACCGTGAATCTGGGAATAACTAAAAATGCTTTATCTGTGGCTCAAAGCTTTTCACATCATCAGCGTCGTGTGCTGGTTTGCCGGTCTGTTTTACCTGCCGCGCCTGTTCGTCTATCACGCTCAAAGCGAGGACACCGTCAGCAAGGAACGCTTCAGCCTCATGGAGCGCAAGCTTTACCGCGGCATCATGGGCCCGGCGATGATCGCGACGCTGATTTTCGGTGGCTGGCTGATCAGCCTCAACCCTGGCGCTTATTTCAGCCAGGGTGGCTGGATGCACGCCAAACTGACCCTGGTGGTTCTGCTTATCGGCTACCACCACATGTGTGGCGCTCAGGTGAAGCGCTTTGCCCGTGGCGAAAACACCCGTAGCCATGTCTTTTATCGCTGGTTCAATGAAGTGCCGGTTCTGATATTGCTGGCTATCGTCATTCTGGTCGTTGTTCGGCCGTTCTAAATCCAACAGGCACAACTCACCGGGGTACTTCCCATGTCGCTGCCCGCTCTGCTTGAACAACGTCTACGCCTGCCCGTGGTGGTGGCGCCGATGTTCCTGATTTCCAATCCGCAACTGGTGCTCGCCTGCTGCCGCAACGGGGTAGTGGGCAGTTTTCCTGCGCTGAATCAGCGCGAGAGCAGCGGCTTCAAAGCCTGGCTGGAAGAGATCGAAGCCGGGCTGGCAGCGTTGGAAAGTCCCGCGCCCTACGCGGTGAACCTCATCGTGCACAACAGCAATCCGCGACTGCAGGCGGATCTGGCGATCTGCATCGAACACCAAGTGCCGATTGTGATCACCAGCCTCGGCGCAGTGAAAGAAGTGGTTGACGCCGTGCACAGTTACGGCGGCCTGGTATTCCATGACGTGACGACGCGCCGCCATGCCGAAAAAGCCGCCGAGGCTGGCGTGGATGGGTTGATCGCCGTGGCCGCCGGTGCCGGTGGGCATGCCGGAACCTGGAGCCCGTTCTCTCTGATCGCCGAGATCCGACAATTCTTCGACAAGACATTGTTGTTGGCCGGATGCCTGAACCATGGGCACGAAATCCTCGCCGCCCAATTGCTCGGTGCGGATCTGGCCTACTTCGGCACGCGATTTATCGGCACTGCCGAAAGCCATGCGCCTGACGCCTACAAGGAAATGCTGCTGTCGTCCAAGGCGGCAGACATCATCCATACTCCAGCCGTGTCGGGTGTACCGGCGAGCTTCATGCGCCAAAGCCTGGAAGCCGCCGGGTTTGACATGGCAGCGCTGCAAAACAAGGGTGAGGTCAACTTCGGCTCCAAGCTCAAGCCGATCAGCGATGAAGCCAAAGCCTGGAAAACCGTATGGTCCGCAGGCCAGGGCGTGGGGGGAATCGATGATTTACCCAGCGTTGACCAATTGGTGGCGCGGCTCGACGCGGAGTATCGCAAGGCACTGGAACAGGCCGCACAACTGCCCAGACGCTGGCCACGCTGAAAAAACCGGGCCATCCTCCCTTGGCTGGCCCTGCACATCACCCTTAAAACACTCGCGACAAGGATGCCTCGGCAATGAGCGACAACCGTTTCAAGATCGTCTTTGACGGCACGCTACTGCCAGGTGTTGATATCAACACCGCCAAACTCAATCTCGCCGCACTTTACAAAAGCGAGGTTGCCGCCATCGAGCGCCTGTTCAGCGGTCAACCCGTCGCACTCAAACGTGATCTGTCACAGATTGACGCGCAGGCCTACCTGCAAGCCCTGAAGAATGCCGGCATAGATGCCCGCCTCGAGCCAGAACCGGCGATCGAACTGAATCTCTCCGAAGTCCGTGACCACGTCGGCGCAGTAACAGAACCCGACTCCCCCTACACTCCGCCGCAGGCTGAGGTCGCTGAGCCCGTGCCCGAGTACGCGCCGCTCAAGCCATTCGGCGTCGAAGGACGCATCGGACGCCTGCGGTTTCTCGCATGGTCCATGGTGCTGTGCCTGCTGGCGATGACTGTGGCCAGCGTATTTGCCCTGATCGGTCTGGCACTCGTCAGCACCGATTCGACCGCCGGCCTGATCATGGGCGGCATTCTGGCTTTCATCCTGGGCGTGGTGTTCCTGATCGCCAGCGTCCTGATCAGCATTCAACGCCTGCACGATATCGGCTGGTCAGGCTGGCTCTGGTTGCTGAACCTTGTACCGTTCGTGGGCAGTTTCTTTCCGCTGTTGCTGGTGGCTTTACCGGGAACCAGCATGACCAACCGTTACGGCGCACCTCCACCGCCCAACAGCACGGCGGTCAAGGTACTGTCGTCGTTATGGCTCGTATTGATTGCCCTGATGATCGTCGGAGCATTGGCGGGCGGTATCTCGGCCATTCAGGATGCATACGAAAACACCCTCGAAAGCAGCTACCAAAGCGGCACGATCACCACCGACGAGATCGACATCGAGGTCGAACCGACACCAAATTCCACCGACGATGCAGCCGAACAAGCCCTGCCCCCTGTAGACTCTGCGCAAGAATGAACAGCGCTCCCCGCCCATGACACCTGCGTCGCGGCGCGGAGCTGTTGCGATGGAGAACTGCATGACCCGTTACGCTCTGATCACTGGCGCTTCCAGCGGCATCGGCCTGGCGATGGCCGAAGCGCTGGCCCGGCGTGGCCGCAGCCTGATTCTGGTTGCCCGCCAGCGTGATCAGCTGGAAAGTATTGCGATTGAACTGACCCAACGTTTTGGTGTGGAAGTATTGTTCCGCGCCTGTGACCTGGGCGAACCGTTGCGCCTGTCGGGGTTCCTGCTGGAACTGGAGGAAGGCGACCGGCAGATCGATTTGCTGGTCAATTGTGCCGGTATCGGCACTTGCGGCCCGTTCCTGGCCCAGGACTGGATGACCGAGCAGGACCTGATCGAAGTGAACATTCTGGCGCTGACCCGCCTGTGCCACGCCATCGGTAACAGTATGGCGCTGCAGGGCGGTGGACAGATTCTGAATGTTGCCTCGCTTGCGGCGTTCCAGCCCGGTCCCTGGATGAGCACTTACTACGCCAGCAAGGCTTACGTGCTGCATTTTTCCGAAGGCCTGCGTGTCGAGCTGAAAAAATGCGCGGTCAACGTGTCCGTGCTCTGCCCTGGCCCGACGCGCACGGGCTTTTTCCGCACCGCACAACTCAACACCGACAAACTGGCCAAGAGCAAACTGCTGATGAGCCCGGAAGAAGTCGCGCTCTATACCGTGCGGGCCCTGGAAAAAAATCGCGCAATCATCATTCCGGGACGCCGCAACCGCTGGCTCGCCGCCCTGCCCCGCTTCGGCTCGCGGTGGTTGACCCGAACAATCGCTGGCATGGTCATCAAGGCTCACTGCCCACGCTGATCGACCTGACAGGTAAAAGGCTGGGCTCGGACACACCCCATGAGTACACTCAGGCCAGCCCAAACAACGGAGAAAACAGCTGTGGATACTCTGTTCACCAAGATCATCAACCGGGAAATCCCGGCGAAGATCATTTACGAGGACGACCAGGTACTGGCCTTCCACGACATCGCCCCACAGGCACCCGTGCATTTTCTGGTGATCCCGAAAAAACCGGTGCGCACCCTGAACGACCTGACCGAGGACGACAAGGCATTGGCCGGGCATATCCTGTTCACAGCCCAGCGCCTGGCCAAGGAACTGGGTTGCGAAGACGGCTTCCGCGTCGTCATGAACTGCAATGAACTGGGTGGCCAGACCGTCTATCACATTCACATGCATGTGCTGGGTCAGCGCCAGATGCACTGGCCGCCGGGCTGATTTCGTAAAACCTGCAGGAGCGAGCTTGCTCGCGAAGCCGCAGTGGCAGCCAATACAGTCGTTGGATGTCAGCGCCTCTTCGCGAGCAGGCTCGCTCCCACAGAGGCATCACAGCATTGTCACAACCCCAGCCCCACACTGACCCAGCGCAAACCTTCCCCGGCCGATTGAGTTAAACTGGCCGCCGAGATTCCCCCCGGAGGTCAGCATGACTACCCAACGTCACTACTCGCCAATTGACCGCCTTCTGCTGCAAGCCGATGCCGCGATGCGTACTTTGCTGCCCTTCAGTGGTCAGCCGTACCGTCCGTCGCCTGCCATCGTGCAGCCGGATGCGAAGATGAGCGACGAGGACACCCGGCACGTCGCCGGCCTGATGCGTATCAACCACACCGGTGAAGTTTGCGCCCAGGCGCTGTACCAGGGTCAGGCCCTGACCGCCAAGCTGCCGAAGGTGCGTGAGGCCATGGAGCATGCCGCCGAAGAAGAAATCGACCACCTGGTCTGGTGCGAACAGCGCATTCATCAGCTGGGCAGCCACACCAGCATTCTCAACCCACTGTTTTACGGCATGTCGTTCGGGATTGGTGCGGTCGCCGGGTTGATCAGCGACAAAGTCAGCCTGGGGTTCGTTGCAGCGACTGAAGATCAGGTGTGCAAGCACTTGAATGAACACCTTGAGCAACTGCCGGCCGAGGATGAAAAGTCCCGGGCAATTCTCGAGCAAATGCGTCTTGATGAAGAGCAGCATGCCGAGAGCGCACGGGAAGCGGGCGGTTTCCGCTTTCCGGCACCCGTGAAATTCGGGATGAGTCTGCTGGCCAAGGTCATGACCAAGAGCACTTACCGGATCTGACTCCTTTATTACAGGAGCCCGCGCCAGCAATAAAAAAGGCGACTGCCGCAAGGAAGTCGCCTTTTTTTGTGCTCGATGGTCTTAGCTCGACATATTGCGCGCGTAGAAGATTTCGAGCATTTCGTGTTTCACACGCTCGGTCACCTGCGCACGTTGCTCAGAGGACAAGCTGCTGGTCGCATCACCGAACAGGTAGTTATCCAGTTCGAAGTTCTTCAGCAGCATTTTGGTGTGGAACAGGTTTTCCTGATACACGTTCACGTCAGTCATCTGATACGCATCGCGAGTGTCTTTGGAAAGGTAGTTCTGAATCGAATTGATCTCGTGGTCGATGAAGTGCTTTTTGCCTTCAACGTCGCGGGTGAAACCACGCACACGGTAATCCACTGTCACGATATCCGAATCGAACTGGTGAATCAGGAAGTTGAGCGCTTTTAGCGGTGAAATGACCCCGCATGTCGACACGTCGATATCCACACGGAAGGTTGCAATGCCGTCGACCGGATGGATTTCCGGATAGGTGTGCACCGTGATGTGGCTCTTGTCGAGGTGGGCCAGGATAATTTCGGGCAGCGGGCCCGGCGACTCTTCGATCTGGCTGTCAGTCGGGGTCACCGGTTCTTCGGAGATGAGAATCGTGACACTGGCGCCCTGCGGCTCATAGTCCTGACTGGCGATGTTCAGGATGTTGGCACCAATGATATCGACAACTTCTGTGAGGATCTGCGTCAGGCGCTTGGCGTTGTACTCTTTATTGATGTACTCAACGTAGGCCTGCTGGTCTTGCGGGGTTTCCGCGTAGCAGATGTCATAGATGTTGAAGCTCAAGGTCTTTGTCAGGTTATTGAACCCGTGGAGCTTGAGTTTGCTTTTCACCGTTAAGAACTCTCTATGTATGCGGCCCGGCCGCGTGATCAAGCATGCCCGTCAGATGCGAACGACGCAGCTGCGTAGGACGGTTGACACCTCTTTGCAATGGCGATTTGGGTTGTCTGTTCGGGTAAGCGGCCTGTCGCTGGACCGGCCACTGCCCTGAAAAAATTGGCGCATCATGCAGACGTCGGCTTGGCATCAGCAGAGTCTGCACGGCTTTTATGATAGTTGAATGTCGATTCAACCGAGCTCGATGATTTCGTAGTCGTGGGTGATCTCGACACCGGCCGCACCGAGCATGATCGAGGCCGAGCAATATTTCTCGGCAGACAGCTCAATGGCACGCTTGACCTGAGCTTCTTTCAGCCCGCGGCCCTTTACCACGAAGTGCATGTGGATCTTGGTGAAAACCTTCGGATCTTCAGTCGCACGCTCAGCCTCGAGGAAAGCTTCGCAGCTTTCGACCGCCTGGCGGGATTTCTTGAGGATGCTGACCACGTCGAAATTGCTGCAACCGCCGACACCCAGCAGGAGCATTTCCATCGGCCGGACACCCAGGTTACGTCCGCCAGCATCGGGCGGACCGTCCATGACCACGACATGACCGCTACCGGATTCGCCGAGGAACATGGCTTCGCCAGCCCATTGGATGCGTGCCTTCATCGCCAAGACTCCACTGTATAAAAAAGGGTCGCCAGCTTAGCACAGGCCCCGTGATTGACAGCGCTCGCCTTCCTAGGACATAACCTCCAGCGCTGTAGGTAAATTCTCGAATATTGCAAGACGTGTCTGTTAAGCTGGCGCCAATTCGCTGGCGCATAGCCAGCTTGCCGCGGCTTTCGCGTTTCATAAAAAAACCAAACACACCGTGCTGTCTTTTCGGGATACAACCATGGTTGCTATTGCCCCAACCCCCAAGATCAAAAACCTCGACAAGCTGTTGATGCATTGCCAGCGTCGTCGCTATCAGGCCAAGAGCAACATCATTTGTGCCGGTGACCGCTCGGACACACTGTTTTTCATTATCAAAGGCTCGGTCACCATCCTGATCGAGGACGATGACGGCCGGGAAATGATCATCGCCTACCTGAACAGCGGGGACTTTTTCGGGGAGCTGGGCCTGTTTGAACAAGCAGGCCTGGAACAGGAGCGCAGTGCCTGGGTGCGTGCCAAGGTCGAATGTGAAGTCGCGGAAATCAGCTACGCAAAATTTCGTGAATTGTCCCAGCAGGACCCAGACATTCTTTACGTGTTAAGCGGACAAATCGCACAACGCCTGCGTAACACCACGCGCAAAGTCGGTGACCTGGCGTTCTTCGACGTGACAGGACGCGTTGCGCGCTGCCTTCTCGAACTGTGCAAGCAGCCGGACGCGATGACCCATCCGGACGGTATGCAGATCAAAGTGACCCGTCAGGAAATCGGACGGATTGTTGGTTGCTCACGGGAAATGGTCGGCCGCGTGCTCAAGGACCTGGAAGAACGCAACCTGGTGGACGTCAAAGGCAAGACCATGGTGGTCTTCGGTACCCGCTAAGCGCTGAACATCCGCGCCAGCATCAACCGATAGCGTTCATCGAGACGTTCCAACGCGTCGGGTGCCGAGAACTTCTCGTGCAGGGCGATGTGGCTTTCAGCGCGCACTCGCTGATCCAGACCGCATGCCGCGTTGAAGCGATTGACCGCCGCGACCATCGACTCACGCTCGTCATCCAACAGCATTGCACCGTGCACCAGCCCTACCGGGCGCTGGCCACCCTGGCTCTGGCGCCAGCGTTGGGCAGTACCGACCATCTTGCGTCCATCAAGGTTCACGTTGAAACGGCCATCGCAGAACGCGCCTTCGATTTCGCCCAGCGACGAAGTGCCGCCCAGCTCATCGAGCAACTGACAGATCGGATCACACAAGCGCCGGTAACCGGATTCGATGCGATTCAAATCCCCCTCGCTGCGTGGCGGTGCGTAGACCAGCGCAATGTTGATCGTCGACGCCGATTGCGGCACCGGCTCACCGCCGGTTTCACGTAACAGCACTGGCCAGCCGGCAGCGGCGGAGACTTCGCAGGCGTGCTCGAAACCAAGCAGACGATTCAAGCGGCGCGGCATGACCAATGCGCGATCGCTCGGTTGCCAGAACAGCAGGCCGAACTCCGCATCGCCGGCACAAACCGACGCCAGCAAATCCTGTTCGGCTTGCAGGCCGGCTTCAATGGTCAGGGAAACAGGTGAGGTCATAAGGTATTCCGTAGGACACAAAGTCTGTGGCGCGTCTTATGCCGCCATCGCTAGCAGGCTCGCTTCCACAAAGTTTCTGCCAACATCAGAGATTCAATGTGGGAGCGAGCCCGCCCGCGAAAGGTTCGATTCGATCTGCGGGTGATCAGTCGAGTGTAGAACCACTGACAGGAATGCCACGCTCAGGGAAGAACAGGCGCTGCAGTTCGGTGCCCGGGCTTTCGGCGCGCATGAATGCTTCGCCGACCAGGAACGCATAAACGTCGCTGATTTCCATCAACTCGACATCGGCACGGTTGAGGATGCCGCTTTCGGTGATCACCAGACGATCGCGCGGGATCCGCGGCAACAGGTCGAGGGTGGTTTCCAGGCTGACGTCAAAGGTGTGCAGGTTACGGTTGTTCACGCCAACCAGCGGCGTGTCGAGGATTTTCAGGGCCCGGTCCAACTCGTCGCCGTCGTGGACTTCCACCAGCACATCGAGGCCGACGCTTTTCGCCACCGACGCCAGCTCGGCCATTTTCACGTCGTCCAAAGCGGAGACGATCAATAGCACGCAGTCCGCGCCCAAAGCCCGGGCTTCAACGATCTGGTACGGATCAATCATGAAGTCCTTGCGGATAACCGGCAGTTTGCACGCGGCACGCGCCTGCTGCAGGTACTCATCAGCGCCCTGGAAGTAGTCGATATCGGTGAGCACCGACAGACAGGTGGCGCCGCCTTTCTCGTAGCTCCTGGCAATGGCGGCGGGAACGAAGTTCTCGCGGATCACACCTTTGCTCGGCGACGCTTTTTTGATTTCAGCAATGACTGCCGGTTGCTTCAACTTGGCTTGAGCCAGCAAAGCCTTGGCAAAACCACGGGGTGCATCGGCCGCCTTGGCCAGGTTTTCCAGCTCGGCGAGGCTTACGCGAGCGCTGCGCTCGGCAACTTCCTCAACCTTGCGTGCCAGAATCTTTTCCAGAACCGTCGGTACACTCATCCCTCATTCTCCACTTTGAATACCGCGGTAAAGGCACCCAGCTCCTCGAGTTTTTCCCGAGCGAGGCCGGTGTGCAGCGCATCGTGCGCCAAGGCGACACCCTCTTTCAAACTGCTGGCATGGTCGGCGGCGTACAACGCTGCACCGGCATTGAGCATGATCATCTCAGCGGCCTTCTGACCGTTTTCGGTCTTGCGCTTGCCCAAGGCATCGCGAATCAGCTCAAGGGACGCCGCCGGGCTTTCCACCGCCAGGCCATGCAGGCTCTGGCTCTTCATGCCCAAATCTTCCGGCTCGACCCAATACTCGGTGATCTGGTCATCCTTGAGTTCGGCCACATAAGTAGGCGCAGCCAGGCTGAATTCGTCCAGACCGTCCTTCGAATGCACCACCAGCACATGCTTGCTGCCCAGACGCTGCAAGACTTCGGCCAATGGCCGGCACAGGGCCTGGGTGAAAACGCCCACCACCTGATGTTTCACACCGGCCGGATTCGTAAGCGGGCCGAGCATGTTGAACAGGGTGCGCAGGCCGAGTTCGCGGCGCGGGCCAGCGGCATGCTTCATGGCACTGTGGTGAGTCTGGGCAAACATGAAGCCGATGCCGACGTTATCGATGCAGCGCGCCACTTGAACCGGGGTCAGGTTCAGGTAGATACCGGCGGCTTCCAGCAAATCGGCACTGCCGCTTTTACCCGAAACCGCGCGGTTACCGTGTTTGGCCACAGTGCAGCCGGCCGCCGAGACCACAAAGGCCGAAGCGGTCGACACGTTGAAGATGTTGGCACCGTCACCGCCGGTACCGACCACATCGACGACACCGTCGAGGGTCTTGAGTTCGACCTTGTCCGCCAGCTCACGCATGACCGACACGGCACCGACGATTTCATCGATGCTTTCGCTCTTCATGCGCATGGCCATCATGAACGCGCCGATCTGCGCGTCCGTGCATTGCCCGGTCATGATTTCGCGCATCACATCGCGCATTTCCTCGGTGCTGAGGTCGAGCTGCTCGACGATACGGCTCAGGGCTGTCTTGATATTCATGAAAAGTCCTTAGCGCGTGCCGCCAGTTTGTTTGAGGAAGTTCGCGAACAGCTCGTGACCCTGCTCGGTGAGGATCGATTCAGGGTGAAACTGCACGCCTTCGATGTTCAGGGTCTTGTGACGCAGGCCCATGATCTCGTCCACCGAACCGTCTTCGAGCTGGGTCCAGGCCGTCAACTCCAGGCAATCAGGCAGGGTTTCACGCTTGACGATCAATGAATGATAGCGCGTGACCGTCAACGGGCGGTTCAGGCCTTCGAAGACACCTTTGTCTTCGTGGAAAACCGGGCTGGTCTTGCCGTGCATGACCTGGCGGGCACGGACCACATCGCCGCCAAAGGCCTGGCCGATGGACTGATGGCCCAGGCACACACCGAGAATCGGCAGTTTGCCGGCGAAATACTTGATCGCTTCAATCGAGATGCCGGCTTCGGTCGGCGTGCACGGACCGGGAGACACCACGATGCGCTCCGGGTTGAGGGCTTCGATTTCAGCAATGGTGAGTTCATCGTTGCGCACGACTTTGACCTCGGCGCCCAGCTCACCCAGGTATTGCACAACGTTGTAAGTAAAAGAGTCGTAGTTATCGATCATCAGCAACATGGCGTTAAGAACCTCTTGAATTCACTGACTTCTAATGCAGCTTTCGGATGAACCACCCGTTGCGGCCTGCGCTCGATCAGTCGAGGCGGCCGGCATACGGGTCCGTCCATGGGTCAGCTTTCTGGAGTTTGTTCAGCCAGGGCAACGGCGCGGAACATCGCGCGGCGCTTGTTCAGGGTTTCTTCCCATTCCAGCGCCGGCACCGAGTCGGCGACGATGCCGCCACCGGCCTGCACATGCAGCTCGCCGTTCTTGATCACCGCCGTGCGAATTGCAATGGCGGTGTCCATGTTGCCGTTCCAGGCGAAATAGCCGACGGCGCCGCCGTAGACGCCGCGCTTGACGGGCTCCAACTCGTCGATGATTTCCATCGCTCGAATCTTCGGAGCGCCCGACAAGGTGCCCGCCGGCAGGATTGCCCGCAATGCGTCCATCGCCGTCAGCCCGGCCTTCAATTGCCCGGTGACGTTGGACACGATGTGCATCACGTTGGAATAACGCTCGATGACCATTTTCTCGGTGAGTTTCACCGAACCGATTTCCGAGACCCGACCGGTGTCGTTACGACCCAGATCAATCAACATCAAGTGCTCGGCAATTTCCTTGTCGTCGGACAGCAGATCTTTTTCCAGCGCCAGATCGGCCTCTTCGGTCGCCCCACGCGGACGGGTGCCGGCAATCGGGCGCACCGTGATCAGGTTGTCTTCGACCCGCACCAGCACTTCCGGCGAACTTCCGACGACGTGGAAGTCGCCGAAGTTGAAGAAGTACATGTAAGGCGTCGGGTTGAAGCAGCGCAGCGCGCGGTACAGGTCGATGGGGGCGGCCTTGAAATCGATCGACATGCGCTGGGACGGCACAACCTGCATGCAGTCGCCAGCCAGGATGTATTCCTTGATGGTGTCGACGGCTTTTTCGTAATCGTCCTGGGTAAAGCTGGAGCGGAACACCGGATCGGCCGCTTGTTGCTTACTGAAGTCCAGGCCACGGCGTGGAGTGATCGGCTGACGCAGTTTTTCCAGCAGTTCTTCCAGGCGTGCGCGACCTTGCTCGAAGGCGTGTTCCTGTGCCGGGTCGGCCAGGACGATGGCGTGCATCTTGCCGGCGAGGTTGTCGAACACCACCACCGCGTCGGAGACCATCAGCAGAATGTCCGGCACGCCCAGCGGATCCGGGTTCGGGCATTTGCCCAAACGCTTTTCCACATAACGTACGCAGTCGTAGCCGAAGTAACCCACCAGGCCGCCGTTGAAACGCGGCAGACCGGCGATGGTCGGTACGTTGTAGCGGGCCTTGAAGGTTTCGACGAAGGCCAGCGGGTCTTCCACGTCGTGGCTTTCAGTCTCCACGCCATCGACGGTCACGCTGACGTGATGGTCGTGAACCCGCAGCACGGTGCGGCACGGCAGGCCGATGATCGAGTAACGGCCCCACTTTTCGCCGCCCTGTACCGATTCCAGCAGGTAAGAATTAGGCTCGTCGGCCAGTTTCAGGTAGATCGACAGCGGCGTGTCGAAGTCGGCCAGGGTTTCGCAGGCAAGCGGGATGCGGTTGTAGCCGGCAGCGGCCAAACGCAGGAATTCTTCGCGGATCATGATGTGCCTCGTGGTTTGAGGGTCTAACTGTCAGGTATGCAAACGCGCCGGATAACCGGCCAGGAACAAGTCAGGCGCGCCAACGCCAACGGGCCAGGGCCTTGATGACTTTCATCCAGAGTTTGCGAGTGACCACCACGATGGAATTTCCAGGAGGGGATTGAACAGCGTCGGGCAACGTTATCTCAGCCGCTGGATCCAGGCAACCGGGAATTAGTTTGCGCAGATCGTCGATGACCAGCGTCGGCGATTCTTCGGCAATCGGACGGCCATGGTTATAGCCGTAACTCAAGGCGACGCACTTGACCCCCGCCGCTTTCGCTGCCAGCACATCACTGCGCGAATCGCCAACGAACAAGGCCTGCGAAGCCGGGATATTGGTCATTTTCATCACGAAAAACAGCGCGGCCGGATCGGGCTTCTTCTGCGGCAGCGTGTCACCACCGATGATCAGGCGGAAATAGCGACCGATCTTCATCTGATCCAGCAGCGGCGCGACGAAGCGCTCCGGCTTGTTGGTGATCAGCGCCATCTCTACACCCTGCTTGTGCAACCACTTCAGGGTGGAGCGCACGCCAGGGTAGACCACCGTCAGTTCGTGACCTTGTTCATAGAAGCCATTGAACAGCTCCAGGGCATGCTCGGCTTCGACCTCATCGACACCCTCGGCGTCGATGTGATTGGCCAGGGCACGGCGCACCAGCATGTGAACGCCGTTGCCCACCCACTCACGCACCGCTTCGATGCCGGCAGGTTGACGCCCGAGTTTGAGCAGCATGTTATCCACGGCCGCCGCAAGGTCAGGGACCGAATCGATCAATGTGCCGTCCAGATCGAACATCACCAGCCGTGGCAGGCTTCCCGGGAACAGCTGCTCAAATCCGCTCATGGACGAGCCAGCGCCAGTTCGGAGCGCATTTCTTCTATGACTTCCTGATAATTTGGAGCGTTGAAGATCGCCGAGCCCGCGACGAAGGTGTCGGCACCGGCTGCAGCGATTTCACGGATGTTGTTGACGTTCACGCCGCCGTCGATTTCCAGACGGATATCGCGACCGGAGGCGTCGATCAGCGCCCGCGCTTCGCGCAGCTTGTCGAGGGTGCCGGGAATGAACTTCTGCCCGCCGAAGCCTGGGTTGACGCTCATCAGCAGGATCATGTCGACCTTGTCCATCACGTACTTGAGCACGTCCAGCGGGGTCGCGGGGTTGAACACCAGGCCCGATTTGCAGCCGCCTTCACGGATCAGTTGCAGGGAACGGTCGATGTGCTGCGTGGCTTCCGGGTGGAAGGTGATGTAGGTCGCGCCCGCTTCGATGAAGTCACCGACGATGCGGTCCACCGGGCTGACCATCAGGTGCGCGTCGATCGGCGCGGTCACGCCGTACTTGCGCAGCGCCGAGCACACCATCGGGCCAATGGTCAGGTTTGGCACGTAATGGTTGTCCATGACATCGAAGTGCACGAAGTCGGCGCCAGCGGCCAGGACATTGTCCACTTCCTCACCCAGGCGGGCGAAGTCGGCGGAGAGAATCGACGGAGCAATAACGAAGGGCTGCATGACGCACCTTTTCTGAGCAGAATCACGATGGCGCGCATTGTATACCTCATGCTTTGACGCGCGCACCGTGACCGCGATGATTGGGCTATGCCTGGTAAGCCGCGCGGTAGATCTTCTCGATATCGACAGCACTCAGTTTGCGCGGATTATTGCGCATCAGGCGCTCGATTCCCGCCGCTTCCACGGCCATGGCCGGAATCGCGTCTTCGGGAACCCCGAAGCTGCACAGGCCGGACGGGATTTCCACCGCCGCGCACAGCTCGGTCATCGCTTCCACGGCTTTATCGGCCGCTTCCGTGACGCTCAGATGAGCGGTCTTCACACCCATCGCCTCGGCAATATCCTGCATGCGCTCGACGCAGGCCATCTTGTTCCAGTGCATGACATGGGGCAGCAGCAACGCGTTGCTGACGCCATGGGCGATGTTGTATCGCCCACCCAGCGGATACGCCAGCGCATGGACCGCGCCGACACCGGCATTACCAAAGGCCATGCCGGCCATCAGGCTGGCGGTAGCCATGTCCTCGCGGGCCTGCAGATTGGACGGATTGGCGTAGGCCTTGGGCAGCGCCCTGGCAATCAGTTTGATGGCCCCAATGGCCAGGGAATCGGTAATCGGCGACGCATTCAGCGATAGATAGGATTCGATGGCGTGCACCAGCGCATCGACGCCACTGGCCGCCGTGACACTGCGGGGACAGGTCAAGGTCATCTGCGGGCTGACCAGAGCGACGTCCGGCAGCAGGTAATCACTGACGATGCCCTTCTTGAAATGCGCGACCTTATCGGAGAGGATCGCCACGTTGGTGACTTCCGAACCGGTACCGGCCGTGGTCGGGATGGCGATCAGCGGCGGCCCCTTGCGTGGCACCTGGTCGATGCCGAACAGGTCCTCCAAGGCGCCGTGGTAACCGGCATACGCGGCCACACTCTTGGCGATGTCGATGGCGCTGCCGCCACCCAGGCCGATCAAGCCGTCATGCCCGCCGTCGCGGTAGACCCGCATGCAGTCTTCAACGATGGCGATTTCCGGGTCGGGCAAAACCCGGTCGAAGATTTCGTAAGTGCGATCCCCCAACTGCGCCAGCGCCAGCTCCACCGTCCCGGATTTGACGAGAGCGGCGTCAGTGACGATCAGCGGGTTGTCGATGTCCAGGCGCGTCAACTCCGCCGCCAGTTGCTCGATAGCCCCGGCGCCAGTGATCAATTTATGAGCGATTTTGAAAGAGGAAAGACTCATGTGCGCAGCCTCTTTATAGGTAGGGGAGCTGGCACAAGAGTAGCTGGGGATTTGGGGTTGTCTGGTATTCAGGTCGTGAATGACCGACGACCCCGAGAACCACTAAAGAACACCTGTAGGAGCGAGCTTGCTCGCGATGAACCTGAGAGCGCCGCGGGATGTCAGGTTCCCCGCGTTATCGTTGACGTTCATCGCGAGCAGGCTCGCTCCTGGAGTTGGTCGAGCGTCAGACCTGTGCGGTCCGCAATTTCTCGCTACGCCCACGCAACCATTCCAGGGTCAGCAACAGGATCACCGAGAAAGCGATCAGCAACGTCGCCGCAGCGGCGATGGTCGGGCTGAGGTTTTCACGAATCCCGCTGAACATCTGCCGTGGAAGAGTCGCTTGCTCTGGACCGGCGAGGAACAGCGTCACCACCACTTCATCGAACGAGGTGGCGAAGGCGAACAACGCACCGGAGATCACGCCCGGCGCAATCAACGGCAGGGTTACCCGACGGAACGTCGTCAGCGGCGAAGCACCGAGGCTGGCAGCGGCGCGCACCAGGTTTTGGTTGAAGCCCTGCAAAGTCGCCGACACCGTGATGATCACGAACGGCACACCCAATACCGCGTGCACCACGATCAACGAGAAGAAGCTGTTGCCAAAACCCAGCGGGGCGAAGAACAAGTAACTGGCCACACCGATGATCACCACCGGCACCACCATCGGCGAAATCACCAGCGCCATGACCAGCGCCTTGCCAGGGAAATTGCCACGGGTCAGACCAATGGCCGCCAGCGTACCGAAGACCATGGCCAGCACGGTGGCGGCCGGGGCGACGATGATGCTGTTCTTCAGTGAGCGCATCCATTCGGCCGACGCGAAGAAGTCCTGATACCAGTGCAGCGAAAAACCTTGCAGCGGGTACACCAGGAAGCTGCCGGAGTTGAACGACAGCGGAATGATCACCAGCACCGGCAGAATCAGAAACAACAGAATCAGGCCGCAGAGAATCCGCAAACTGTAGAACCACACCCGCTCAATGGGCGACATATAAGGACTCAGCATTTCGTTCTCCCCTTAGCTCAGGCGCAGGCGACTGGCGCCTACCAGCCAGCTGTAAATCAGATAAAGCACGACCGTTGCCAGCAGAAGCAGCCCGCCCAGCGCGGTCGCCATGCCCCAGTTGATGCTGGTGTTGGTGTAGAAGGCGACGAAGTAGCTGACCATCTGATCGTTCGGGCTGCCCAGCAATGCCGGGGTGATGTAGTAACCAATGGCGAGGATGAACACCAACAGGGAACCGGCGCCGACACCGGCATAGGTCTGCGGGAAGTACACCCGCCAGAAGCTGGCGAACGGATGGCAACCGAGGGAAATCGCCGCACGCATGTAGGTCGGCGAGATGCCTTTCATCACGCTATAGATAGGCAGAATCATGAACGGAAGCAGGATGTGCACCATCGAGATGTAAACCCCGGTGCGGTTGAACACCAGTTCCAGCGGTTTATCGATGATGCCCAGGGCCATCAGGCCGCTGTTGATCAAGCCACCCGATTGAAGCAACACGATCCACGCCGCGACCCGCACCAGGATTGAGGTCCAGAACGGCAGCAGCACCAGAATCATCAGCAGGTTGCTTTGACGCGACGGCAAGTTCGCCAGCAGGTAGGCCAACGGATAGGCCAGCACCAGGCAAATGACGGTGATGATCAGGCCCATCCAGAAGGTGCGGGCAAAGATGTCGAGGTAGATCGCCTGATCCGGGGTGGCTGGTGCCAGCTCGCCGAGGTCATCGATGCGATGATCGACGGCAGCCAGCAAATAGAAAGGCGTAATGCTGCTGGTGTTGCGACGTACGGCCTGCCAATAGGCGGGATCACCCCAGCGCTCGTCGAGCCCTTCCAGTGCTTCTTTATAAGAGGTTGGCTCGGTGGCAAACGGCAAGGCGCGGGCCGTTTTGGTTAACAGGCTGCGATAGCCGGCCAACTCCATGTTCAAGCGCTTGGACAGATCGCCCAAGGTCTGATTCTTGCGGGCTTCAGCGAGGTCCTCGCTGGCCGCCTTGTAAACCGGTTCGGCGGGCAGCCCTCGGCCGTCCCAACTGGCGATAGCCGTTACGGTGCGCGGCATGCCGCCAACCACTTCCGGGTTACCGACACTTTTGTAGAGCAGCGCCACGATCGGCACCAGGAACACCAGCAACAGAAACAGCACCAGCGGCGCGATCAAGGCCTGGGCCTTCCAGCGGTTGACCCGCTCGGCGTGCTTGAGCCGTTGCTTCAAGGTGGGATCAGTGCCCGCGTTCAGGGGAACGGCGATAGCCATGGCGTACTCCGGAAATCTTTAAACGATCATTAAAGTGGGAGCGAACTTTTGTGGCGAGCGAGCTTGCTCGCGCTGGGCTGCGATGCGGCCCCAAAATTCTGCTGACAACTTCCAATTTTGTGAGTGCTGCGCACTCAAGCGGGAGCAAGCTCCCTCGCCACAAAAGCTCGCCCTCACAAGAGGGCGAGCCCTCTGTTTATTTCGCAGCCCAGGAATTGAAGCGCTGTTCCAGTTGCTCGCCGTTGTCAGCCCAGAAGCTGACGTCGATCTGCACCTGGTTGGCGATGTTTTCCGGAGTGGTCGGCATGTCTTTCAGGACATCCTTGGCCAGCAGCGGTACGGCTTGGGTGTTGGCCGGGCCGTAGGCGATGTTTTCCGAGTAGGTCTTCTGCTGCTGTGGCTGCACCGAGAAGGCGATGAATTTCTTCGCCGCTTCTGCCCGCGCCTTGTCCAGGCCTTTTGGAATGGCCCAAGCGTCAAAGTCGTAGATGCCGCCGTTCCACACGACTTTCAGGTTGCTTTCTTTCTGCACGGCAGCGATACGGCCGTTGTAGGCCGAGCTCATGACCACATCACCGGATGCGAGGTATTGCGGCGGTTGAGCACCGGCCTCCCACCATTGGATACTTGGCTTGAGTTCGTCGAGTTTCTTGAACGCGCGGTCCTGACCGTCTTTGCTGGCCAGCACTTTGTAGACGTCTTTCGGCGCAACGCCGTCGGCCATCAGAGCGAATTCCAGGGTGTACTTGGCGCCTTTACGCAGGCCACGCTTGCCCGGGAATTGCTTGGTGTCCCAGAAGTCTTTCCAACTGGTCGGTGCGGTTTTCAGCTTGTCGGCGTTGTACGCCAGCACGGTCGACCACACGAAGAAACCCACGCCGCATGGCTGGATCGCGCCTTTGACGTAGTCTTCGGTCTTGCCGAACAGCTTCGGATCGAGCGGCTCGAACATGTCTTCGTCACAACCACGGGACAGTTCTGGCGACTCTACTTCCACCAGATCCCAGGACACGCTCTTGGTGTCGACCATGGCCTTGACCTTGGCCATTTCACCGTTGTATTCGCCTGCCACGATCTTGCCGTTGCCTGCCGCTTCCCACGGTGCATAGAAGGCTTTGACCTGCGCTGCCTTGTTCGCGCCGCCAAAGGACACCACGGTCAGGTCCGGGCCAGCGGCCATCGCGCTTGCTGCCCCCATCATGCCCAGTGCCAGAGCGGTGAATTTCAGGGATCTCAACATTTATTGTTCTCTCCACGTGCAGGGTTGGTGTTGTTGAAGCCAGGGCGATCAATTCGCCTCTAGAAGGGGATCGAGCGCGCGAACGTGCTCGACCTGCCAGCCAAGCGGTACCACATCACCCACCGCCAGCGCGGGATCGAGCTCGGCAATCGGTTGTTTCACGAAGAAGTCGGTCTTGCCACAGACTTCCAGGCGAACCCGGACGTGGTCGCCCAGATAGATGAATTCCGCCACCCTTCCGGAGAAGCGGTTGGTGCAGGACTCGCTGGAGCCATTGAGGCTCACGCGCTCCGGGCGAATGGACAAGGTCACCGGCTCGCCGGTCCGGCCGACATTCACCGCCAGCGCTTCAACTTTTTCACCACGCCCCAGTTCCACCACGCAGCGGTCGCCGGTCTGACTGTGCAAACGGCCATTGAGTCGGTTGTTCTCGCCGATGAAGTTGGCAACGAAGGTATTTTTCGGCTCTTCGTAGAGCGTGCGCGGCGGCGCGATCTGCTGGATTTCACCTTGATGGAATACCGCCACGCGGTCGGACATGGTCAGGGCTTCGCCCTGGTCGTGGGTCACGTAGACCACGGTCACGCCCAGACGCTGGTGCAGGTGTTTGATTTCCATCTGCATGTGTTCACGCAGTTGTTTGTCGAGCGCGCCAAGGGGTTCGTCCATCAGCACCAGTTGCGGCTCGAACACCAGTGCGCGGGCTAACGCCACACGCTGCTGCTGACCGCCGGACAGTTGTCCCGGGTAACGCTGAGCGAAGGCGTCGAGTTGCACCATGCTCAGCACACGCTTGACCTTGTCGCTGACATCGCTCTTGTTCATGCCGCGAACGGTCAGCGGGAACGCCAGGTTCTCGGCGACCGTCATGTGCGGGAACAACGCGTAGTTCTGGAACACCATGCCAATGTCGCGCTTGTGCGGCGGCACGTTATTGATGGCACGACCGGCCAGGAGAATTTCACCGGCGGTCGGGGTTTCGAAACCGGCAAGCATCATCAGGCTGGTGGTCTTGCCGGAACCGGACGGCCCGAGCAAGGTGAGGAATTCGCCTTTGCGAATATCCAGGTTGAGGTCTTTGACGATCAGGTTCTCGCCGTCGTAGCTCTTTTGCACTCCACGAAAGCTGACCAGAACATCATTGGCCCCTGCGCTTGAATCGACCTGGCTCATACCCACACCTTTGTTGTTGATGACTGCTGTGGACTAAGCCTAGTGGACGCTGGAGACCACGCAAATCGGGGTGCAGGAGAGAATCGCCTCAGACGGATGGAAGGTTGGGGGTAGGGATTGCCCTACAAGGATGGCGCGTTTTGGCATACGCAGCGGCAAGCTGTCAGCTACAAGCCACGGGCGACGGCAAAAGCTTTTTGGCGCGATGTCGTAAATGGATATGGCGTCGCGTTATTCCTGTAGGAACCAGCTTGCTGGCGAAAGGATCTCAAGTACGCCATCGCCAGCAAGCTGGCTCCCACAGAGAATTTTGGCGCTTTTAGAGGAGCTTGTGTTCCATCGCGTACTTCACCAGCTCCGCCAGGGAGGTGATGTTGAGTTTCTGCATCAGCCGCGCCTTGTGGGTGCTGATGGTTTTGCTGCTCAACGCCAATTGCTGGGCGATGTCGTTGACGTTCGCCCCCTGGGCCAGGCGTTCGAACACTGAAAACTCGCGTTCCGACAGCAGCGAGTGCAGGGGGCGCGAATCGGTCAGGCCGACTTCAAAGACCATCCGGTCGGCCAGTTCCGGATCGATATAGCGTCCACCGGCCGCCACCCGGCGGATAGCCGTCAGCAACAGGGCCGGATCGCTGTCCTTGGTGGCGTAGCCAGCAGCGCCGACCTTCAACGCCCGGGCCGCCATTTGCGCTTCATCGTGCATCGACAACACCAGGATCACCGGTGGATTGTTCAGCGCACGTATGCGTGGAATCGCTTCCAGGCCGTTTACGCCCGGCATGGAGATATCCAGCAGGACCACTTCGCAGGGCACATGTCGCAAAGTCTCGAGCAATTGTTCGCCATTGCTCGCCTCCCCTACCACGAGCAAGTCCTTGGCCAGGCCGATCAATTGCTTGATGCCTTCGCGGACGATGGTGTGGTCTTCGGCTACCAGTACACGGATCACTCACTTCTCCTCATCCAGCGGCACTCGCACGATCAGGGTCGTGCCCTCGCCCGGCTCACTCTCAAGCGACAACTGGCCGCCCATGATCAGCACCCGTTCGCGCATGCCCACCACGCCAAAGGAAGTCTGCCTGCCAGCAACTGCGACGAATCCTACGCCATCGTCGCTGACGGTCAGACAAAGCTCGTTGCCATCAAGGGCCAGTGTCAGTTCGACAGTATGCGCCTGGGCATGGCGCATGACATTGGTCAGTGCTTCCTGAAGGATACGAAACAGGCCAATCGCCTTGGCATCACTGAGCACCGGCAAATTGTCCGGCACCTGCACCAGGCACGGAATCTGAGTGCGCGCCTCAAAGCGACGGGCCTGCCATTCAATGGCCGAGGCAATCCCGGCATCGAGAATCGGTGGCCGTAATGCTGTCGCCACATCACGTACCAACTGGAACAACTGAGCGATCAGGCGCTTCATGCTGTTCAAGCGCTCGTTCAGACCGGGGTCGAGTTGGGCGTAGGCCAGCTCACACATGGATGTCTCCAGTTTGAGCACGGTCAGCATCTGACCCAGCTCGTCGTGAACTTCCCGGGCAATGCGCGCCTTTTCCTCTTCACGCACGCTTTCCAGGTGCGCGGACAGCTCCCGCAACTGCTCCCGGGAACTGGCCAACTCCAGTTCGATGCGCTTGCTCTCGCTGATGTCCCAGACAATACCGTCCCAAACATAGGCACCGTCCTTGAGTCGCCGGGTAATCGCCTTGATCTCCGCCCAGCGTTGCTCGCCTTGACGGGTCAGGATTCGCCCTTGCCATGACCAGTCGCTGTCGGTGTCCAGCGCGTGGTCCTGGGTCTGGTGATAACTGGCCTTGTCATCCGGATGCACCAGACTGCGCAGACCTTTGTCACGGTGGGCCAGGGTGGCCGGGGAATAACCCACCAGCTTCTCGCTGCCTTCGCTGATGTAGGCAAAGTCGATCTGGCCTGTCACCGGTGCCCGCTCCAGACGAAAGACCAATCCGGGCACATTCGCCGCGATCCCTTGCAGTCGCGCTTCACTTTCCTGCAACGCGGCCAGGGCGCGACGACGCTCGGTGACGTCAGTGAGGTAAACCACCAGGTATTCGCCGTCGCGAAACCGCAGGAAGCTCAACGAAACATCAGCTGGCAAGATGCTGCCATCGGCCCGCAAGCAATTGGTTTCGAAACTTTGCGGGGCGTCATCACTGGCCCTGGCGAGTTTCCACAGGTTCAACCAGCGATCCATGTGCAAGCCCGGCTCGAAGTCAATCAAGGGCCGGTCAATGATTCCCCCCGATGCATAGCCCAACATGGTTTCGGCCGCGCGGTTGGCATAACGCACGTGACTGTCCCAATTGACCCAGAGAATGCCCACGGTGCTCTGGTCGATGGAAAACTGCGTCAGGCGCAAGGCTTCTTCGCTGGCGGCACGCAAGGCAATGTCGTCCTGCGCGGCCGCCAGTCGTTGTTCCAGGCTGTGTTGCTGGCGCCGCTGCCAGAACACGATGGCCATGCTGCTCAGCGCCAGCACCAGCAACAGCAGGCAAAGGTTTTGCCAGAAACCCGGAGATTCGGTGAGCCGGGGGTACTTGGGTTGCAGCCATTGGTTGTGCAGGTTCTCCAGATCCTTGGCCGGGATCGCCCGCAATGCGCTCTCGACGATGCCGGCCAGCTCCGGCCGGTCGCGCCGCGTCGCGATCCGCAGCAGTTGCGGCAAGCCTATGTCGCCCACGACAACCAGCCCGGCGAATTCCGGTTCGACGGACAGTCGCCCCAATTGCGCCTCATCGACGACGGCATAGGCCGCTTGCTGACTCAACAACAATTGCAGCGCCTGTCGCTCCACCGGAACGCCCTGCAGGTTCAAATGCGGATAGTTGCTGTGCAAGTAATCGGCAGTGGCGCTGGGCATGCGAATGGCGACGCGGGTCTGGCTGTCGAGTTTTTCCAGCTCGACCGACCCGGTGCCTTTCTGATCGCTGACCACCAATTGAGGCACCCGCATGTACGGGTCGGAAAACTGCCAGAGGCGCAGCCCCCCGGGCGTTTGGGTCAGTCCTGGCGCGATATCAATTTCGCCCTCGCGCGCAGCCGCTTCAAGTTGCTCGAGGTCGGGAAAGTTACGCCAGCTCAGCTCGACCTTGAGTGACTTGGCCAGCCATTTCATCAGCTCGACGTTAACCCCGGACAGTCGCTGCAAACGGCGATCGTAGAGTGCGTAAGGCGCTTGCAACACCAGCCCGACCCGCAGCTCTCCTTGCTGGGCCAGCCACTGTTGCTGCTTGGGTGACAAGGTTGCAACGTGCGCCGGAGGCATGACTGCCGCCCAGCCCATCAAGGGAAACCACAAACAGCCGATAACCCACAGGCAGCGAAAACGCATCATCGAACTCTCACACACTGACAAATACTGACCAACCCATTAGGCTGCCGGAATTACTTCTGGCCTGGAATATCCGATGCCCCCTGTCTACTGCCTGGCACTGCCAGCATTGTGCCTGTCGCTGATCCTGCCTTGCGCTTTTTCCGTCGAAGCTGCCGACCCGGCACCAGCCGCCACGCAAAAGCCCGCCGAAGAAAAACCGGTCGAGCGCCAGCCCTTGCCTGAGCGTAGTCAGGAAGAAGCGACCGCACTCGAGCGGAAAATCCCGGCTCAGGAACAGCAGCAACTGCAAGCGGGCAGCGATTCTTTCCTGGCCTTGTGGAAACCGGCCAATACCGCCGAACCCAAAGGCGCGGTAATTATCATCCCGGGCGCGGGCGAAACCGTTGACTGGCCTCAAGCGATCGGCCCTTTGCGGCGCAACTTGCCGAACACCGCGTGGAGCAGCCTGAGTATCACCTTGCCGGACCTGCAAAGCGATGCCATTGCACCGCGTATCGTCGAAGTGCCGCCCGTCCCCAAGGCGGCAGACACCGGCAGCAAGGATTCGACCACCGCAGCGCCCATCGAACAGGCCGCTGGCGGCGAAGCGGATGTGGCCGACAAGGCCACCGCCGAAACCACCGAAGAACAGGCCAAGGCCGACGCCGAGCGGATCTTTGCCCGTATCGATGCCGCTATCGCGTTCGCCGAACAGCAAAGCGCGCGCAGCATTGTGGTATTGGGACATGGTACGGGGGCCTACTGGGCCGCACGGTATCTGAGTGAAAAACAGACATCGCAGGTCGAGCGATTCGTGATGGTTGCCGCGCAGACGCCGGTTCAAGCGAAACCCGCGCTGGATGAACTCACGCCAACCCTGAAACTGCCTACCGCCGATATTTACTACATGGACAAACCACTGGATCGCAACGCGGCGCTTGCCCGCTTGCAGGCCAGCAAACGCTTGAAGGCTTCGGCGTTCAGCCAGGTTTCACTCAAGGCGTTGCCGGGTAACGCCAAGGCAGAGCAGGAGCAGTTAGTGCGCCGGGTTCGGGGTTGGTTGAATCCACAGCCTGTGGCGCACTGAGTGACCGAGCCGCCAACGCCTGCAGCAAAACGCAAATCCTGCAGGCGCTGGCTGGCCAGCGATGGCGGCGTCGCCGGCCCTACAACCCGTTGCCGCTATCAAAAATCCCTCCGCTGACGAATCAGCATATAAGCGCCATGCAATTCACGGGTCTTCTCGGTCGCTTCGCGAACCTGCTGCTCCGTCGCGCCGTTGCCGGCCACCTTGTCCGGGTGATGACGACTGAGCAGGCGGCGATAGGCACGCTTGATCTGCGCCGGCTCGGTGGTGGCTGACACGCCCAACAACCGCATGGCGTCTTGATAGGTGGCTGCTTTATTAGCCACCGACCGCTTCTGCGGCTCATAGTCCGCCGCCAACGCCTGCACCTGATACGACCGCCAGCCCAGCCACCGCCCCCATTGGGCAATCAACTCCCGCTCATGGGTGCCGGCCCGACCGTCCGCCCAGATCATCCGCCAACAGGCGCGCAACACCCCTTCTGCCGCATGGGGTTGAGCACTCAAGCGGCGCAGATAACCACGCAACCGATCGTTGCCCGACTTGCCGCGATTGAATGCCGCTATCGCCCGACGCTGAGCCGATTCATTCATCTCCAGCGCACGCATTTCCTGCCGCGCCTGCTGGATATGGCCATCCATTACCTGCCCGTCGCTCTTGGCCAATCGCCCCAACAATACAAACAACAGTTCATCGTTGCGCAGCGTCGGGCGGCCACCGAGCTTTTCCAGCAAGTGCCCCCAGCTCTGCAAGTGCAGGCGCCGGTCCAGCGCCTGCCCCAACAACGCACCCAGCAAGGCCCCCGGAATGCTGGCAATGGCAAACCCCGCTCCGGCTCCAATCAGAGTCCCTGGCCATAGCATGTCAGCGTCTCGCTTCAATCAAGGTTTCTGCTTGCGCCAATCGTTCATGAGTTCCGACATCGACCCACTGCCCGTTCAGCCGTTCGCCGGAGACTTGCCCGTTCGCCATTGCCGTGCGCAGTAATGGCGCAAGCTTGAACGCCCCGGCAGAGCACCCTTCGAACAACTGCGGGTGCAGCACTGCAATACCACTGTAGGTCAAGGTGGCAACCTCCGGTTGAGCGTCGCGGACCTGCCCGTCGATCAACTGGAAGTCCCCGGCCGGATGATGGTCCGGGTTGTTCGCCAGCACCAGGTGAGCCAGACCGGCAATCGGCTGATGCAACACGCTAAAGTCGTAATCGGTCCAGATATCGCCGTTGACCACCACGAACGCCTCATCACCCAACAACGGCAATGCGCGGAAAATCCCGCCTCCCGTTTCCAGCGGCTCCCCTTCCGGCGAGTATTGAATGTGCACGCCGTACCGCGAGCCATCGCCCAGATAGTCTTCGATCTGCTGACCCAGCCAGGCATGGTTGATCACGATCTCGGTAAACCCTGCCGAGGCGAGCGCGCGCAGGTGATACTCGATCAAGGGCACACCGCCTGCGCGAATCAGCGGTTTAGGCGTGGTCAGCGTCAGCGGGCGCATACGCTCGCCTTTGCCCGCTGCCAGAATCATTGCCTTCATGCCGTCACTCCAGCGCGCAGACTGGCCAGCAACACGTCCAGTTCAGCCAACTCCGGACGACGCGCGATCACCTCATCTATATAAGCAAAGAAACGCGGCACATCGGCCAGGTAACGTGGCTTGCCGTCGCGGTGACAGATACGGGCGAAGATGCCGATCACTTTCAGGTGACGCTGCACGCCCATCAAGTCACTGGCGCGCAGGAAATCTTCGAAGTCGGGCTGAACCGGAATGTTCAACGCCGCGGCCTGCTGCCAGTAACTTTCCAGCCAGCCACGCACGCGTTCCTCTGGCCAACTGAGAAAGGCGTCCTTGAACAGGCAAGTCACGTCGTAAGTCACCGGGCCATAAACAGCATCCTGGAAATCCAGCACGCCGGGATTGGGCTCGCTGAGCATCAGATTGCGTGGCATGTAGTCGCGATGTACGAGGACTTTCGGCTGAGCCAGGGCGCTGTCGATCAACAGATCGCTGACCTGCTGCCAAAGCACTTGCTGCGCGGCGTCGAATTCGATGCCCAGCTCGCGTTTCACGTACCACTCCGGGAACAGTTCAAGTTCGCGTCGCAGCAGCGCCACGTCATAACTGGGCAGCGGCGCAATCATCGGCAACTGCTGAAAAGCCAGCAGCGCTTGCAAGGCATCGGCGAACAAATCGTCGGCATTTTCGCTGTCGATTACGTCCAGATAGGTCTTGTTACCCAGATCATTGAGCAAAAGAAAACCGCGCTCGAGGTCCTCGGCATAAATTTTCGGCACGTTAATTCCGGATTTCGCCAGCAAAAATGCAATATCCACGAAGGGTTTGCAGTTTTCCTGGGGCGGTGGCGCATCCATCACAATGAAACTTTTACCCGCGCCTTCCCAGCGAAAATACCGCCGGAAACTCGCGTCACTACTGGCGGCGGTCAACGTGGCCGGGGGGACGGCACCCCAGCCTTGCTCTGCATACAGGATCGCCAATTGCTCATCGAGCCAAACTTTCAGGTGTTGCAAACGTACATCTTGGTCAGGCATTGCAAGGGTCTCCGACGGCGCTAGCCGTCAAGCGGGTCATGCTTTATTATCCAGCATCTTTTTCAGACCATCGAGAGGCGTGCGGCCCACACCGCGGGCAGATGGCACGCAGGAAGCCCGGACTAATAAGATGGCATTGAAATCCCCCGCGTTTCGTAAAAAATTTCCGTTGTTGGTAACCGGCAGCATGCTGGCCTTGCAACCTCTAGCCACTTCCTACGTGGTCGCCGCGGAACAGTATGACTGCTCAGTCTCTGCTTCGGGTGCCTGGGCCTGTGCGCCAAAATCTCCAGCGGCAGCTTTGCCACCACGTCCAGTGCATGAAGGCAGTGCCGTCAGCGCCACTGGCGAGGCCCCTGCACAGGAAGGTACCAGCGCAGAGACCGGCGCCAAGCCCGCGCTCGTCACCGAGTCCGAGGGTCGCGGTCTGAAGTCGCGTAGCGAAGACTACAGCCACCTCGACTGGGTTCCACGCGATCAGCTCACAGCAGCACAATTGGCCGAAACCGGTCCTTACTGCTCTGGTTCCTATATCGAACCGATTCGTCCTGGCATGAATGACACGACGAATAAAAGTGACGCACCAACCTTTATCGGCGCGAAAGCCTCTCGCTACAAGCAGGATGAGCAAATTGCCACCCTGGCCGGCGACGTAGTCATGCGCCAGGGCAGCATGCAGGTCGAAGCCGACGAAGCCAGCCTGTACCAGGCCGAGAGCCGTGGCGAACTGAACGGCAATGTGCGCATTCGCGACAATGGCGCGCTGATCGTGGGCGACCATGCCGATGTTCAGCTCGACACAGGCGAGGCCAAGGTCGATAACGCCGAATACGTGCTGCACAAGTCTCGTATCCGCGGTAACGCGCTATACGCCAAACGTGCCGAAAACGCGATCATCCGCCTCAAGGATGGTACGTACACTACGTGTGAACCGAACAGCAACGCCTGGCAACTCAAGGGCAACAACATCACCTTGAACCCGGCTACCGGTTTCGGTACTGCGACCAACGTGACATTGCGGGTCAAGGACATTCCGGTCCTGTACACGCCTTACATCTACTTCCCGATCGATGACCGTCGCCAGTCCGGCTTCCTGCCGCCAACAATCGGCACCGGCACTGACACCGGCTTCATGCTGGTGACACCGTACTACTTCAACCTGGCACCGAACTACGATGCCACGTTGTACCCACGCTACATGAGCAAACGCGGCCTGTTGATGGAAGGCGAATTCCGCTACCTGACCAAGTCCAGCGAAGGTCAGTTCGGTGCCGCGTACCTCAATGACGACGACACCGAACGCAGCAAGCAGACCGATTACACAAAAGACCGCTACATGTATAACTGGCAGCACAAGGGTGGTCTGGATTCGCGAGTCTTCACGCAAGTCGATTACACCAAGATCAGCGATCCTTATTACTTCCAGGACCTGCAGACCGACCAGATTGGTGTGAAAAGTGCTGATTACGTGAACCAACAAGGTTCCGTCACCTATCGGGGCGAAAGCTACACCGCGCGCGTGAACGCCCAGGCTTACCAGCTTGCAACCGTTTCGAACATCACCCCGTATGACCGACTGCCGCAAATCACCTTCGATGGTGCGCTGCCTTATCATCCGAACGGCCTGGATTTCACTTACAACACTGAAGTCGTGCGTTTTGATCGTGACCTGAAAAATGGCACGTTCACCGATGTGGACGGCAACGTGTCGCCGCGACTGGATACCAACGTTCAAGGTCTGGCACGCGCTAACGGCGATCGCCTCAATCTTGCACCGGCCGTCAGCCTGCCGCTGAACTGGACCTACGGCTTCCTCAAGCCGACTCTTAAATACCAGTACACCCAGTATCAACTGGATCTCGACAGCATCGGCAAAAGCCAGATTGCCGCGCAGTCCGCAGAACAGGATCAGCTGAACGGCACCTTCGGCAGCACCCAGAATCGTGGCGTGCCGATCGCCAGCATCGACAGCGGCCTGTATTTCGATCGCAACACCCAATGGTTCGGCAAGAACTATCGCCAGACCCTTGAACCACGCCTCTACTACCTCTATGTCCCAGAGAAGGATCAACAAGACATTCCGGTATTCGACACCGGCGAATACACCTTCAACTATGCGTCGTTGTTCCGTGACAACCGCTTCTCCGGTTCCGATCGTGTCGGTGACGAGAACAAGCTGTCCCTGGGCGTGACAAACCGCTGGATCGAAGACAGCGGTTTTGAACGTCAACGCATCAGCGTCGGCCAGGCCTTGTACTTCAAGGACCGTGAAGTCCAGTTGCCAGGCATTGACCCGAAAACCCGTCAGGATGCGCATTCGAACGTTTCGCCTTATGCACTGGAATACGAATATCGCTGGAACCGCGACTGGCGCACTACCGCCGATTACAACTGGGACCCGGACAGCCGCAGCCCTCGCTCGGGCAGCGCGATGTTCCACTACCAGCCTGAAGACAACCCGAACAAGGTCATCAACGCCGGCTACCGCTATCGCAATGACCAGGTCCGTTACGACCAGACAACCGGCAAGTGGTCGGTGGGCGGTGGTGACTACGGCACCCCTGGCACACCTGGCTATGTGAAGGATTACTACAAAATCAAACAGCACGACTTCTCGGTGATCTGGCCGGTCGTGCCGCAATGGAACGCCATCAGCCGCTGGCAATACGACTACAACCGCAACCGTACCCTGGAAGCCTTCGGCGGTTTCGAGTACGACAACTGCTGCTGGAAACTGCGCCTGATCAACCGTTACTGGGTTTCCTACGACGAATTCAGTCAGGAAGCACCGCAAAACGAAAAAGGCGACCACGGCGTATTCCTACAAATCGTTCTGAAGGGACTCGGCGACCTCACCGGCGCCAAAGCAGAGAGTTTCCTCGACAAAGGCATCCAAGGTTATCGTGAACGTGAAAACCAAGCTTTCTGATTGTCTGCGCCCGCTGCTGCTGGGCGCGCTGTTCCTGGGTACCGCGGCCAACGCTGCGGTACAGTCCATCGATAAGGTGGTGGCTATCGTCGACAACGACGTGGTCATGCAGAGCCAACTGGACCAACGTGTTCATGAAGTTCAGCAAACCATCGCCAAGCGCGGCTCTGCCGTGCCACCGGCCAGCGTGCTGGAGCAACAGGTGCTTGAGCGCCTGATCGTCGAAAACCTGCAGCTGCAGATTGGCGAACGTTCCGGTATCCGTATCACCGAGGAAGAACTCAACCAGGCTGTCGGCACCATTGCCCAACGCAACAACATGTCGGTCGATCAATTCCGCGCCGCGCTGACTCGCGACGGCCTGTCTTTTGACGACGCCCGCGACCAGATTCGTCGCGAGATGGTCATCAGCCGTGTGCGTCAGCGCCGTGTGGCTGAGCGCATCCAGGTCTCCGAGCAGGAAGTGAAGAACTTCCTGGCTTCGGACCTCGGCAAAATGCAGCTATCCGAAGAGTTCCGACTGGCCAACATCCTGATTCCTACGCCGGAAAGCGCCAACTCCGAGGCGATTCAGAATGCTGCCAAACAGGCTGATGCGGTTTACCAGCAACTCAAGCAAGGCGCTGACTTCGGTCAATTGGCCATAGCCAAATCCGCCAGCGAAACCGCACTGGAAGGTGGCGACATGGGCTGGCGTAAAGCCGCTCAACTGCCACCGCCATTCGATCGCCTGCTGAGCACCATGGCAGTTGGCGATGTGACCCAGCCAATGCGCACACCGGGCGGCTTCATCATCCTGAAAGTCACCGACAAGCGTGGCGGCGAGACACAGGTGCGTGACGAAGTGCATGTGCGTCACATCCTGGTCAAACCAAGCCCGATTCGCGACGAAGAAAAAACCAAGGCCCTGGCTCAGTCGCTCTATACCCGCATTGAAGCGGGCGAAGACTTCGGCGAGCTGGCAAAAAGCTACTCGGAGGACCCCGGTTCCGCCCTCAATGGCGGAGACCTGAACTGGATCGATCCGAACGTGTTGGTTCCGGAATTCCGCGAAGTCATGGCCAAGACCCCACAAGGTCAATTGTCCAAGCCATTCAAGACTCAATATGGCTGGCATGTCCTGGAAGTCCTTGGCCGCCGCGCCACCGACAACACCGCCCAGGCTCGCGAGCAGCAGGCGATGACAGTATTGCGTAATCGCAAATACGATGAAGAGCTGCAAACCTGGCTGCGTCAGATCCGTGACGAAGCGTATGTCGAAATCAAACTCCCTGGCGCGACCCAGGCCGCGCAGTGAAGCCCAAACGTTTCGCGCTGACACCCGGCGAGCCGGCCGGCATAGGTCCCGACCTGTGCCTGCTGCTTGCCTCGCAAGCCCAGCCGCACCCCCTGATTGCCATCACCAGCCATGACCTGCTCCTTGAGCGGGCCGCGCAGCTGGGTGTGGTTGTCGACTTGCTGCCGGTCACTCCGGACAATTGGCCGGATGCCCCTGCCCCCGCCAACAGCCTGTACGTCTGGGATACACCGCTCAATGCCAAGGTCGTCGCCGGGCAACTGGACAAGGCCAACGCTGCATTCGTCCTGGAAACCCTGACCCGAGCCGGTCAAGGCTGCCTGGACGGGCACTTTGCCGGGATGATCACTGCCCCCGTGCACAAGGGCGTGATCAACGAATCCGGGATTGCCTTTTCCGGGCACACCGAATTTCTCGCCGATCTGACCCATACCGCGCAAGTGGTCATGATGCTCGCCACTCGAGGACTGCGCGTGGCCCTGGTCACCACACACTTGCCCCTTCGCGAAATTGCCGATGCGATCACGCCAGAGCGGCTGGAGCGGGTCACCCGCATCCTGCATGCCGACCTGCAACAAAAATTCGGCATTGCCCAGCCACGGATCCTGGTGTGCGGGCTAAACCCCCACGCCGGCGAAGGTGGACACCTGGGCCATGAAGAAATCGACATTATCGAACCCACATTAGAGCGCCTGCGCGGCGAAGGCATGGACCTGCGCGGCCCCCTGCCCGCCGACACTCTGTTTACCCCCAAATATCTGGAGCACTGCGACGCAGTGCTGGCGATGTACCACGACCAGGGCCTGCCTGTGCTGAAATACAAAGGCTTTGGCGCAGCAGTCAACGTGACCCTCGGCTTGCCGATCATCCGCACTTCGGTCGATCACGGCACTGCGCTTGATCTGGCCGGCAGCGGCAAAATCGATACCGGCAGCCTGCAAGTCGCCCTGGAAACCGCCTATCAGATGGCCGAGACCCGTTTATGACCGAGCAATACCAACACCGGGCGCGCAAGCGCTTCGGCCAGAACTTTCTGCACGATGCCGGCGTCATCGACCGCATCCTGCGCTCCATCCACGCCAAACCCGATGACCGCATGCTGGAAATCGGCCCAGGCCAGGGCGCATTGACCGAAGGACTGCTCAACAGCGGCGCGCAACTTGACGTGGTGGAACTGGACAAGGATCTGATCCCGATCCTTAACCAGCAGTTCGCCGGCAAGAGCAACTTCAACCTGCACCAGGGCGACGCGCTTAAGTTCGACTTCAACAGCCTGAACGCTGCTCCCGGCAGCCTGCGTGTGGTTGGCAACCTGCCGTACAACATCTCTACCCCGCTGATTTTCCACCTGCTGCACAACTCCCATCTGATTCGCGATATGCACTTCATGCTGCAAAAAGAAGTGGTCGAGCGTCTGGCAGCAGGCCCGGGTGGTGGTGATTGGGGTCGATTGTCAATCATGGTCCAGTATCACTGTCGGGTTGAGCATCTGTTCAACGTTGGCCCGGGCGCGTTCAATCCACCGCCGAAAGTCGATTCGGCCATCGTGCGACTGGTGCCCCACGCGGTGCTGCCGCACCCCGCCAAAGACCACCGGCTGCTTGAACGCGTCGTACGCGAAGCCTTCAACCAGCGCCGCAAAACCTTGCGCAACACCCTCAAGCTGCTGCTGAGCAATGCCGAAATCGAAGCCGCTGGCGTCGATGGCAGCCTGCGTCCCGAGCAGCTCGATCTGGCCGCCTTCGTGCGCCTGGCCGACAAGCTCAGCGAACAAGTCCTACAGAAGCCTGCCGGTATCTGACAGACCCGACGCGTTATCGGATAGGACACCAGCGCCCATGTCTGGTTTACTATCCGATACTTGGCCTAGACTGATCTCCATCAGCTAAGCCCCGCGTTCCGCTTCGTTTTTAAGGCCTCTTGCATGTCCGATCCTCGTTATCAGGTCGACGTCAGCGTCGTCACCCGCTATCTGGCAGAACAATCGCAACCTGAACAAGACCGCTTTGCCTTCGCCTACACCATTACCGTGCAAAACAATGGCGAGTTACCCGCCAAACTGTTGTCACGCCACTGGGTGATCACCGACGGCGACGGGCATGTCGAAGAGGTTCGCGGTGCGGGCGTGGTCGGCCAGCAACCGTTGATCGCGGCGGGCCAAAGCCACACCTACAGCAGCGGAACCGTCATGACCACCAAAGTCGGAACCATGCAGGGCAGCTATCAGATGATTGCCGATGACGGTACGCACTTCGACGCCATCATCGCCCCGTTTCGCCTTGCGGTACCCGGGGCCTTGCACTGATGGCGACTTACGCTATCGGAGACCTGCAAGGTTGCCTTGAAGCGTTGCAGTGCCTGCTCAAAAAAGTCGCCTTCGATCCAGCTAAGGATCGCCTGTGGCTGGTAGGCGACCTGGTCAATCGTGGCCCGCAGTCACTGGAGACCCTGCGCTTCCTCTATAGCATCCGCGAATCGCTGGTGTGCGTGCTCGGCAACCATGACCTGCACTTACTGGCCGCCGGTCAGAACATCGAACGCCTGAAAAAAGCTGACACCCTGCGCGAGATCATTGAAGCGCCCGATAGCACCGATTTGCTGGACTGGCTGCGCCAACAAAAACTCATGCACTACGACGAGCAACGCAACGTGGCGCTGGTGCATGCAGGCATACCGCCCCAATGGTCGCTACGCAAAGCCTTGAAATACGCCGCCGAAGTCGAGGCCGCCCTGCGCGACGACAACCTGTTCCCACCCTATCTCGATGGCATGTACGGCAACGATCCGGCGAAATGGGACAGCGACCTCAAAGGCGTGACTCGCCTGAGGGTGATCACCAACTATTTCACTCGCATGCGCTTCTGCACCGCCGACGGCAAACTCGACCTCAAGAGCAAGGAAGGGCTCGAATCAGCGCCGCCCGGTTATAAACCCTGGTTCCAGCACAAAGAACGCAAGACCAAGGACCTGAAGATCATCTTTGGCCACTGGGCGGCACTGGAAGGCAAGGTACAGGAGCCAGGCATATCCGCCCTCGACACCGGCTGCGTTTGGGGCGGCGCCCTGACCCTGATGAATGTCGATACGGGCGAACGCCTGTCCTGCAAGTGCGATGAACATGGCAATGCCGCCGCGCCGCCAGTCGCCTTAACCATTCCCGAAACATCGCCAGCCAGCGCCCCGCGCTAGACTGCCCATTCAGCCGAGCCAAAGGAGCCCGACATGAGCGAATTCAAACGCATCCCCCCGGAACAGGCCCAAGCACTGCGCGAAAAAGGCGCAGTGGTGGTCGATATCCGTGATCCCGGTACCTACGCCGCGCTGCACATCAGTGGCTCGAAGCATCTGGACAACCATTCGATCTCGGATTTCATCCGCGCCGCCGACCTCGACGCACCGACCGTGGTGGTCTGCTACCACGGCAACTCCAGCCAAAGCGCTGCCGCCTACCTGGTCAGCCAGGGCTTTTCTGACGTCTACAGCATGGATGGCGGTTTTGAGCTGTGGCGTACGACGTATCCTTCGGAAACGGCGCAAGGCACCTCCGAATAATTTTTTTGTAACACGCAAGCCCCGGCCCCCGCGGGCTAGCGCGGTGGCAGACGAACGGTCTGCCACACATAATTACGCATCTCGCCTTTACCTCCCGAATTCCCAACTATCCTTAAGCGCAGGCCATCCAAAACAGGGGAGAGCCGGTACACCGGCGCACGGGTCATCGGGAGTAGCTTTCGGAGTCGTCAGCTTCGAGAGATTTCTGGGGGGTAAACAGCAACTGCCTGTTCGGTTGCTGCCAGCATCGACTGAGTGATCCGGCGTCGGCTCCACGTATCGAGCGAGGTGACGTCATGAGTATCTTTAGCCACTTCCAACAACGCTTCGAGTCCACACGCCAGGAAGAACTCACGCTGCAAGAGTATCTTGAGCTGTGCAAAAAGGACCGCAGCGCCTACGCTTCCGCCGCCGAGCGTCTGCTGTTGGCCATCGGTGAACCGGAGCTGCTCGACACTTCGACCAATTCGAGGTTGTCGCGAATCTTCTCCAACAAGGTCATCCGTCGCTATCCGGCCTTTGAAGACTTCCACGGGATGGAAGAATGCATCGACCAGATCGTGTCGTATTTCCGCCACGCCGCTCAGGGCCTGGAAGAGAAGAAACAAATCCTCTATCTGCTCGGCCCTGTAGGCGGCGGTAAATCGTCCCTGGCCGAGAAGCTGAAACAACTGATCGAAAAAGTGCCCTTCTACGCCATCAAGGGCTCGCCGGTTTTCGAATCGCCTCTGGGTCTGTTCAACGCCACTGAAGATGGCGCGATCCTCGAGGAAGACTTCGGCATTCCACGGCGCTATCTCAATACCATCATGTCGCCGTGGGCCACCAAACGCCTGGCCGAATTCGGCGGCGATATCAGCCAGTTCCGCGTGGTGAAACTATACCCGTCGATCCTCAACCAGATCGCCGTGGCCAAAACCGAACCGGGAGATGAAAACAACCAGGACATCTCGGCACTGGTGGGTAAGGTCGATATCCGCAAACTGGAAGAATTCCCGCAAAACGACGCCGACGCCTACAGCTACTCGGGCGCACTGTGCCGGGCCAACCAGGGCCTGATGGAGTTCGTCGAAATGTTCAAGGCACCGATCAAGGTGCTGCACCCATTGCTGACGGCAACCCAGGAAGGCAACTACAACAGTACCGAAGGTCTTGGCGCGATTCCGTTCACCGGGATCCTGCTGGCCCACTCCAACGAATCGGAATGGCACACCTTCCGCAACAACAAGAACAACGAAGCGTTCATCGACCGGATCTACATCGTCAAAGTGCCGTACTGCCTGCGGGTCAGCGACGAAGTGAAGATCTACGACAAACTGCTGTTCAACAGTTCGCTGGCCAAGGCCCATTGCGCGCCCGACACCCTGAAGATGCTCGCCCAGTTCACTGTGCTTTCTCGCCTCAAGGAGCCGGAAAACTCCAACATCTACTCCAAAATGCGCGTGTACGACGGCGAAAACCTCAAGGACACCGATCCGAAGGCCAAGTCGATCCAGGAATACCGCGACAATGCTGGCGTCGATGAAGGCATGAACGGCCTGTCTACCCGTTTCGCGTTCAAGATCCTGTCGAAAGTCTTCAACTTCGACCCACACGAAATCGCCGCCAACCCGGTGCACTTGCTCTACGTGCTGGAACAACAGATCGAACAGGAACAATTCCAGGCAGAAACCCGCGAACGCTACCTGCGTTTCCTCAAGGAATACCTGGCACCGCGTTACATCGAATTCATCGGCAAGGAGATCCAGACCGCTTACCTCGAGTCTTACAGCGAGTACGGCCAGAACATTTTCGACCGCTACGTGCTGTACGCCGATTTCTGGATTCAGGATCAGGAATACCGCGATCCGGAAACCGGCGAAATCCTCAACCGCGTGGCACTCAACGAGGAACTGGAAAAAATCGAAAAACCGGCCGGCATCAGCAACCCCAAGGATTTCCGCAACGAAATCGTCAACTTCGTACTGCGTGCGCGGGCCAATAACAACGGCAAGAACCCAACCTGGCTCAGCTACGAAAAACTGCGGGTGGTCATCGAGAAGAAAATGTTCTCCAACACCGAGGACCTGCTGCCGGTCATCAGCTTCAATGCCAAGGCCAGCAAAGAGGACCAGCAGAAGCACAACGACTTCGTCACACGGATGGTCGAGCGGGGCTACACCGACAAACAGGTACGACTGCTGTCCGAGTGGTACCTGCGGGTCAGAAAATCACAATAACCCGCTGCCGGTCAGACCGGTTGTCGTCAGCCCGAGGCCTGTTTACGCATTTTCTGTTACACAGGCCTCAGGAAGGTGTTCGAAAGGCAGTAGCGAGGTTCAGGCAGTATCCACAGCGCTTGGGGGAGCGTGTACATCCCTTGGCACTCGGTGTGCTGCTTGATTGCTTGCCCCTTTGAGGACAGCTTCTAAGGAGCAGTCATGAGCTATGTGATCGACCGACGTCTCAATGGCAAGAACAAAAGCACGGTGAATCGTCAGCGGTTTCTGCGGCGTTACCGTGATCACATCAAGAAGGCTGTCGAAGAGGCGGTCAGCCGGCGTTCCATTACCGATATGGAGCACGGCGAGCAAATCAGCATCCCTGGCCGCGACATTGACGAGCCAGTGCTTCACCATGGTCGCGGTGGCAAGCAGACAGTCGTGCACCCGGGTAACAAGGAGTTCACCAGCGGCGAACACATTGCGCGCCCACCGGGAGGTGGCGGCGGCAGAGGGCCAGGCAAGGCCGGCAACTCCGGCGAAGGGATGGATGAATTTGTCTTCCAGATCACCCAGGAAGAATTCCTCGAATTCATGTTCGAGGATCTTGAGCTGCCGAACCTGGTCAAGCGCAACCTGACCGGCACCGACACGTTCAAAACCGTTCGCGCAGGCATCAGTAACGAGGGTAACCCCTCGCGGATCAACATCATTCGCACCCTTCGTTCAGCCCATGCACGGCGAATTGCGCTGTCCGGCAGCAGCCGGGCCAAACTGCGTGAAGCGAAAGAGGAACTTCTGCGACTGAAGCAAGAAGAACCGGACAATTTCGGCGATATTCAGAAAGTCGAAGCCGAAATTGAAAAACTCAGCGCACGTATCCATCGCGTTCCGTTTCTCGACACGTTCGACCTCAAGTACAACCTGCTGATCAAGCAGCCCAATCCAAGTTCAAAGGCCGTGATGTTTTGCCTGATGGACGTGTCTGGCTCCATGACTCAGGCGACCAAGGACATCGCCAAGCGCTTCTTTATCCTGCTCTACCTGTTCCTCAAACGTAATTACGACAAGATCGACGTCGTGTTCATCCGCCACCACACCAGCGCCCGCGAAGTGGACGAGGAAGAGTTTTTCTACTCCCGCGAAACCGGCGGGACCATCGTGTCCAGCGCCCTGAAGCTGATGCAGGAAATCATGGCCGAGCGCTATCCGAGCAATGAGTGGAACATCTACGCCGCCCAGGCTTCCGACGGCGACAACTGGAACGACGACTCGCCGATCTGCCGCGACATCCTGATCAACCAGATCATGCCGTTCGTCCAGTACTACACTTACGTTGAGATCACTCCACGCGAACATCAGGCTTTGTGGTTCGAGTATGAACGCATCGCCGAAGCGTTCTCTGACACTTTTGCCCAGCAACAACTGGTCTCGGCCGGGGATATCTATCCGGTCTTCCGTGAACTCTTCCAGCGCAGGTTAGTGACATGACCGCCAAAGAGCAGAAGCGCCAACCCATTTCCACCGGCTCGGAATGGACGTTCGAGCTGATCCAGGCCTACGACAAAGAAATCAGTCGTCTTGCAGCCCGCTATGCGCTCGACACTTACCCCAACCAGATCGAAGTGATCACCGCAGAGCAGATGATGGATGCCTACGCCTCTGTCGGCATGCCCCTGGGTTATCACCACTGGTCCTACGGCAAACACTTCCTTAGCACTGAAAAATCCTACAGCCGCGGCCAGATGGGTCTCGCCTACGAGATAGTCATCAATTCGGACCCGTGCATCGCCTATCTGATGGAAGAAAACACCATCTGCATGCAGGCACTGGTGGTTGCGCATGCCTGCTATGGGCACAACAGCTTTTTCAAAGGCAATTACCTGTTTCGCACCTGGACAGACGCCAGTTCGATCATCGATTACCTGGTGTTCGCCAAGCAGTACATCATGCAGTGCGAAGAACGCCACGGCATCGACGCGGTCGAGGACCTGCTCGATTCCTGCCACGCCCTGATGAACTACGGAGTCGATCGGTACAAACGTCCCTATCCGATCTCCGCCGAAGAAGAGCGTCGCCGGCAAAAGGACCGGGAAGAACATATGCAGAAACAGATCAATGATCTGTGGCGTACCATTCCCAAAGGTGCGGATAAATACAGCGACAAGGACAATGCGCGCTTCCCTGCCGAGCCTCAGGAAAACATCCTGTATTTCATCGAGAAACACGCGCCACTGCTGGAGCCGTGGCAGCGGGAAATCGTACGGATCGTGCGAAAAATCGCCCAGTATTTCTATCCACAGCGTCAGACCCAGGTCATGAACGAGGGCTGGGCTACGTTCTGGCACTACACCTTGATGAACGACCTGTACGACGAGGGCCTGGTCACCGATGGCTTCATGATGGAGTTCCTGACGTCCCACACAAGCGTGGTCTTTCAACCCGGTTTCGACAGCCCGTACTACAGCGGGATCAACCCTTACACCCTGGGGTTCGCCATGTACCGCGACATCCGGCGCATGTGCGAAGAACCCACGGAAGAGGATTACCGCTGGTTCCCGGAAATTGCCGGCACCGACTGGCTCGCGGCCATCAAATTCGCCATGAGCAGCTTCAAGGATGAGAGTTTCATCCTGCAGTACCTCTCACCCAAGGTGATCCGCGACCTGAAGCTGTTCAGCATTCTCGATGACGACCAGAAGGACGACCTGCTGGTACCGGCCATCCACGATGAAGGCGGCTATCGGATCATTCGTGAAACCCTGGCTGCCCAATACAATCTGGGTAACCGCGAACCCAACGTACAGATCTACAGCATCGACCGGCGCGGTGACCGCTCGTTGACCCTGCGCCACCAGCAACATGATCGCAAACCGCTGGGAGACTCCACAGAGGAAGTGCTCAAGCACTTGCACCGCCTCTGGGGCTTCGACATCCACCTGGAGACCCTGCAAGGCGACCAAGTGATGAAAACCCACCACGTTCCGCCCAGAAGCGAGCACGGCGAGGGAGATTACGGCCGACTGGATTTGGCCGTCATACATCTTTGATCCTGTTTCGGCCTCCGAAAGCTCGACGCAACGGTTATCCTGTCGAGCTAACGGAGGTTTTTTATGCGTATTTATAAAGTCGGCGGTGCCGTTCGAGATCGCCTGCTGGGCAAACCTGTCACCGATATCGATTGGGTTGTGGTGGGCGCCACCACCGAAGAAATGCTCGCCAAGGGCTTTCGCCCGGTCGGCTCGGACTTTCCGGTATTCCTTCACCCAAAAAGCGGAGAGGAATACGCCCTCGCCCGCACCGAACGCAAAAGCGGACGCGGTTACGGCGGCTTCACCTTTCACGCCAGCCCCGAAGTGACCCTTGAAGAAGATCTGATCCGTCGTGACCTGACCATCAACGCCATGGCCGAAGACGATCAACAGAACCTGACCGATCCGTACCACGGACAACGCGATCTCGAAGCGCGCCTGCTTCGTCACGTTTCCCCCGCGTTTGCCGAAGATCCCCTGAGGGTTCTGCGCGTTGCGCGCTTCGCGGCCCGTTATGCCGCGCTTGGCTTCACCGTCGCTCCCGAAACGCTGGAACTGATGCGTCAACTCAGCGAATCAGGTGAGCTGCAAGCACTGACCGCGGAACGCAGCTGGAAAGAAATCTCCCGCGCACTGATGGAAGATCAGCCACAAGTATTCATTGAAGTGCTGCGGGCATGCGGCGCACTAAAAGAACTGATGCCAGAAGTCGATGCCTTGTTCGGCGTGCCGCAGCCACAAGCCCATCATCCGGAAATCGACACGGGCGCGCATACCCTGAGCGTGCTGGAACAAGCCGCACGCCACAAGCAACCGCTCACCGTTCGCTGGGCCTGCCTGCTGCATGATCTGGGCAAAGGCCTGACGCCGGAAGAAGAATGGCCTCGGCACATCGCCCACGAATTCAAGGGACTGAGACTGATCAAAGCGGTCAACGAACGCTTCAAGGCCCCCAAGGATTGTCAGGAACTGGCGCTGTTGGTGGGTGAATATCACACCCACGGCCATCGTGCCCTGGAGCTAAAGCCGTCGACGTTACTGGAGTTGCTGCAGAGTTTCGACGTTTACCGTCGACCGCAACGGTTCGAGGAATTTATCGCCGCATGCGAAATGGACGCGTGCGGACGCAAGGGTCTGGAGCAGCGAAGTTATCCACAAGCGGATTATCTGCGCGGGGCAGCGACTGCGGCACGCAGTGTTGCGGTGCAGCCATTGCTGGAGAAGGGGTTCAAGGGGCCGGAACTGGGTGAGGCAATCAAGCGTGAACGGCTCAAGGCGTTGAAGGCCTACAAAGAGACTGCGTCGTCCTGACTGACGTCATCGCGGGCAAGCCCGCCCCCACAGGGATTGCATCGTACCAGTGGGAGTGGGCTTGCCCGCGATGGCGTCATGAATGTCACAACAAATCTGAAGGTGTCAGTTGAATGCCACGCCACTCAAAGGCCACGGGCGCCAGCACTTGATCAATCTGCGATTGCGCCCACAATGTGGCGAAACTCTTGCCGACGCCCGGATGAACTCGATCCGGCGCGATCAACGACAACGGCCACAGCACGAAGGCATTTTTCAGAATTTCTGCTCGCGGCAACACCAAACCATCGAAGTTGCCCACCAGATCACCGAACAGCAATACATCAATGTCCAACGGCAAACCCTTGCGATCCGGCGCGTAGCGGCCATTGTCCGCCTCGATGAATTTCAGCCGGCGATCCAGTTCAATAAGAGGCAGATCGGTAAAGGCCGACACCACGAAATTGAAAAACGGCCCGCTCTTGATCCCCACCGGCTGGCTTTCGAAAACCGCCGAGCAGCGGATGTCCACCAGAAATCCTGCCAAAGCCTCCAGGCCGGCCTGCAAATGGGCTTCACGCTCGATATTGCTACCGAGACCGAGATACACCTGAGTCAGCGACATCCGCGCTCAATCTCCACACCCACACCGCCGGTAGCGGCCGGCACTGCACCGGGCTTGGTCAGCTTGAGACGCATCCAGGTGATCTTGAATTCGCCCATCAGCACTTCCACGAGACGCTCGGCGAAGGTTTCCACCAATTGGTACTGCGCCTGCTCGGCAAAGGCCTGGATGCGCGACGAAACACTCGCGTAATCGAGCGCCAGGGTCAGATCGTCACCGGCGGCTGCCGGACGATTATCCCAGGCGAAACTCAGATCAAGACGCAAGCACTGTCGGATGCCTCGCTCCCAGTCGTAGGCACCGATTACGGTGTCGACTTCCAGGCCTTCGATAAACACTCTGTCCAAGCACTTTTCTCCGCTACACGACAAGGGCGCAATGCGCCGTTAGAATCAGGGCTTCCTCGCCCGGAATAGTTAGCATGTTTTGGTTATTGGCGATCCTCGCCTACCTGCTCGGCTCTCTGTCCTTCGCCATTTTGCTCAGCCGCCTGACCGGTAACCCCGATCCGCGAATGAGTGGCTCGGGCAATGCCGGCGCCACCAACATGTTGCGCCTGGCCGGCAAAAAACTCGCCGTCCTGACTTTGCTCGGAGACCTCTGCAAAGGCCTGCTGCCCGTGCTGATCGCCGGTTTTGCCGGGCTTTCCCTGCATGATCAGGCCTGGATCGGCGTCTGCGCCGTCATCGGCCACCTGTTCCCGCTGTACTTCCGCTTTCGCGGTGGCAAGGGTGTCGCCACCGCTGCCGGCATGCTGCTGGGCCTGTACCCGCCTGCGGCGCTACTGGCGGTCTGCGCCTGGCTGCTGACGTTCTACCTGACCCGCACCAGCTCACTGGCCGCCTTGATCGCTACGCCGCTGACCCTGCCGCTGCTGGCCTGGCAAGAACCCGGGGCGCTGCTGCCCATGAGCGCGCTCACGGGGATGATCGTCTGGCGTCATCGCGGCAATCTACGCGACCTGTTTGCCGGGCGCGAACGGCATTTTTAAATGCCGCCCGGTAGCGCCCATCATCACAGCGCCGAGAGCTGCTCCATCGGCCAACGCGCCTGGACACTGATCGCCAGACTTTCCTGCTGACCGGCCTGCAAGCGCTGGCAGCCGGCAAAAGCGATCATCGCCCCATTGTCGGTACAGAACTGTGGGCGGGCATAAAAAACATCGCCCTTCATGTCACCGAGCATTTTTTCCAGGGACGTGCGCAGCGCCTTGTTGGCGCTGACCCCGCCAGCGATCACCAGACGCTTCATGCCCGCCGCCTTCAGGGCACGCTTGCACTTGATGGTCAAAGTCTCCACCACGGCCTGCTGGAACGCCAGCGAGATGTCGCAACGGGCTTGCTCGCCGTCGTCCCCGGCGCTCACACACTGCTGCCAGGTGTTCAGGGCAAAGGTCTTCAGGCCGCTGAAGCTGAAATCGAGGCCAGGACGGTCACACATCGGACGCGGGAAGACGAAACGTCCTGCAACCCCTTGATCAGCCAGACGAGCGATTTCCGGGCCACCAGGATAGTTGAGGCCCATCATTTTCGCGGTCTTGTCGAACGCTTCGCCGGCGGCATCGTCCAGGGTCTCGCCCAAAAGCGTGTATTGACCGATCCCGTCGACCTGAACCAGCTGCGTATGACCGCCGGATACCAACAAAGCGACGAACGGAAACTCCGGCGGTTGCGACTCCAGCATCGGCGCCAGCAAGTGGCCTTCCATGTGGTGTACGCCAAGGGCCGGAATGCCCCAGGCGAAGGCCAGTGCCTGAGCACAGGAAGCGCCGACCAACAGCGCCCCTACCAGGCCAGGACCCGCGGTATAAGCGATCGCATCGATCTCGGTCGGCACGCAGTCGGCTTCAGCCAACACCTGACGAATCAAGGGCAGCATGCGTTTGACGTGGTCACGCGAGGCCAGCTCCGGCACCACGCCACCATAGGCACGGTGCAGGTCGATCTGGCTGAACAGCGCATCGGCCAGCAGACCGCGTTCACTGTCATATAATGCGACACCGGTTTCGTCGCAGGAGGTTTCTAATCCCAGTACTAGCATGGGTTTGCGCCTTGTTTAGGCTGAATTCGAAGGCGCGCATAATAGTCGTCGCGTGATGCCCCGACCAGCGGTTTTCGATCAGAGGCTTTGCATTCCGTGCGATGAGGGGTTAACATCCGCAACCCTTAAAAACCGACGTCTTCAAGTGCTCTTTTGCCGCGAGGATGTTGACCCCGGTAATGAATGAAGGTAGCTCTGGATGCCAGCCGTCAAAGTAAAAGAGAACGAACCCTTCGACGTAGCTCTGCGTCGTTTCAAGCGCTCCTGCGAAAAAGCCGGTGTACTGGCTGAAGTTCGTAGCCGCGAATTTTACGAGAAGCCAACTTCTGAGCGTAAGCGCAAAGCAGCAGCCGCTGTTAAGCGTCACGCCAAGAAAGTTCAGCGCGAACAGCGCCGCGCCGTTCGTCTGTACTAATACACAGACGTTCGTAGCAAGCTTCTGCCAAGCCCGGCTCTTTGCCGGGCTAATGGCATTTGCGTAAAACGCTTGATGCTTCACTGTCGAAGCCGCAGACGCGACCGAGACAAATCTGCTTCACCGCGTCAGACCTGGCTCTTTTGCCAGCGGTGCACGTCTTTTCTGACGAGCCTTTCAAGGCTACTGACGAGCACACCCACTGATTCCTCTCACGACGATCAGCCCAAGGCACCTCACGCGTGCAAATGATGAGCTATCCGAGGCCCATGACTGGCCGCAGCCGGATTCAGCGCAACACTTTCAAAAAATCGAATACTGATTGGCATTAACGTCAGGGGATTTTCGGCAGATACACTTCCCGATAGCGATTACGCAGACGACACCGGTCGAGCCGCCCTTCTTGCGCGCCTCAAACAACGACCTTCGTTCGACTACCCTTCGTTTCGGACTTCATTCAGCGCAGATGACGAGAACGCCATGGCCGGGCTAATTCCCCAGAGCTTCATTGACGACCTTCTGAACCGCACCGACATCGTCGACGTGGTTAGCTCTCGCCTGCAAATGAAAAAAGCCGGCAAGAACTACACCGCCTGCTGCCCGTTCCACAAAGAGAAAACCCCTTCGTTCAGCGTCAGTCCCGACAAGCAGTTCTATTACTGCTTCGGCTGCGGCGCTGGCGGCAATGCCCTGGGCTTCATCATGGACCACGACAACCTGGATTTCGTCCAGGCCGTCGAAGACCTGGCCAAGGCGGCCGGCATGGAAGTCCCAAGGGAAGAAAGCGGTCGCGCGCACAAACCGCGCCAGCCGACCGATTCGCCACTGTATCCGTTACTCACCGCTGCGGCCGACTTTTACCGTCAGGCCCTGAAGAGCCACCCATCGCGCAAAGCTGCAGTGGATTACCTCAAAGGTCGTGGCCTGACCGGCGAAATCGCCCGCGACTTTGGCCTCGGCTTCGCGCCACCCGGCTGGGACAACCTGTTCAAGCACTTGAGCAGCGACACCTTGCAGCAAAAAGCCATGATCGATGCCGGCCTGCTGATCGAGAACGCCGAAACCGGCAAACGCTACGATCGCTTCCGTGATCGCGTGATGTTCCCGATCCGCGACAGTCGCGGGCGCGTCATTGCCTTCGGTGGTCGGGTGCTGGGCGACGACAAGCCGAAATACCTGAACTCACCGGAAACCCCGGTATTTCATAAAGGCCAGGAACTCTATGGCCTGTATGAAGCGCGTAAGAACAACCGCAACCTCGACGAAATCATCGTCGTCGAAGGCTACATGGACGTCATCGCCCTCGCCCAACAAGGTCTGCGCAACGCTGTCGCCACCCTGGGTACCGCCACCAGCGAAGAACATCTCAAGCGACTGTTTCGCGTCGTGCCCAGCGTGTTGTTCTGCTTCGACGGTGACCAGGCCGGCCGCAACGCCGCGTGGCGTGCACTGGAAGCCACCCTGCCAAGCCTGCAGGATGGGCGACGGGCACGCTTTCTGTTCCTGCCCGAAGGCGAAGACCCCGACACACTGGTACGCTCCGAAGGCACTGACGCCTTTCGCGCGCGAATCAACCAGCACGCCCAGCCACTGGCAGATTATTTCTTTCAACAGCTGACAGAAGAATCGGACCCGCGCTCCCTCGAAGGCAAGGCCCATATGGCCACCCTCGCAGCGCCGTTGATCGACAAGGTTCCGGGAGCCAACCTGCGCATTCTGATGCGCCAGCGCCTGACCGAAATCACCGGCCTGAGCAGCGAAACGGTCAGCCAACTGGCGCAAAGCGCGCCACAAGAGGCGCCGCCCGCTTACGACCCGGGCATCGATTACGACGCGATGCCCGATTACAGCGACTATCATCAGCCGCAATCGCAAGAAATGTATGTGCCGCAACAGGAATGGACGCCCAAGAAACCCGGTGCCGGCGGCAAGAAATGGGACAAAAAACCCTGGGACAAGAACGGCAAGCGTGGCGGCGATCGCGATCAACCACGTGCCCCGCGGGTCCCGGCCGCCGTCGAACCACCGACCCTTGCCGCCTTGCGTACGCTACTGCATCACCCGCAACTGGCGGAAAAAGTCGAGGATGCCGGGCACTTTGCCGCCGAGGACCACACCAACACTCAACTGCTGGTGGCGTTGCTCGAAGCCGTGCAGAAGAATCCCAAGCTAAACTCATTTCAATTGATTGCACGTTGGCACGGCACAGAGCAAGGCCGTTTGCTCAAGGCCCTGGCGGAAAAGGAATGGCTGATTGAAGGGGACAACCTTGAACAACAGTTTTTCGACACCATTACTAGCTTGTCAGCCCGCCAACGCGAGCGAAACCTGGAACAACTGCTCAGGAAAGCACGTCAAAGTGAACTGAGCACAGAAGAGAAAAACCAACTGCGCGACCTATTAAGTCGCAATGTTTCCGCATCAAACCCGACCTCAACTGGCGCGTGAGGTCATAGCTCAGGTATAATCCTCGGCTTGTTTTTTGCCCGCCAAGACCTTCAGTGGATAGGGTGTTATGTCCGGAAAAGCGCAACAGCAGTCTCGTATTATTGAGTTGATCAAACTGGGTCGTGAGCAGGGCTACCTGACTTACGCGGAGGTCAACGACCACCTGCCGGAGGATATTTCAGATCCGGAACAGGTGGAAGACATCATCCGCATGATCAACGACATGGGGATCAACGTATTCGAGGTTGCGCCAGATAAGGATTCCCTTATGCTGGCCGACGCCGATACCGACGAAGCCGCGGCCGAAGAGGCAGCAGCTGCGCTGGCAGCGGTCGAGACCGACATTGGTCGCACTACCGACCCGGTGCGCATGTACATGCGCGAAATGGGTACTGTAGAGCTCCTCACGCGTGAAGGCGAAATCGAAATCGCCAAACGTATTGAAGAGGGCATCCGTGAAGTGATGAGCGCAATCGCGCACTTCCCTGGCACGGTTGACCATATTCTCTCCGAGTACACCCGCGTCACCTCCGAAGGTGGTCGCCTGTCCGACGTCCTGAGCGGTTATATCGACCCGGACGACGGCATTGCGCCGCCTGCAGCCGAAGTGCCACCACCGATCGATCCGAAAGCCGTGAAAGCGGACGACGATTCTGACGATGATGACGCCGAAGCCTCGGATGACGAAGAGGAAGCCGAAAGCGGTCCGGATCCGATCATCGCAGCACAGCGCTTTGGTGCTGTTGCCGATCAGATGGAAATCACCCGCAAGGCCCTGAAAAAGCACGGTCGCCACAACAAGGCAGCTATCGCCGAACTGTTGGCGCTGGCCGACTTGTTCATGCCGATCAAACTGGTTCCGAAGCAATTCGAAGGCCTGGTCGAACGTGTTCGCAGTGCCCTGGATCGCCTGCGTCAGCAAGAGCGTGCAATCATGCAGCTCTGCGTTCGTGATGCGCGCATGCCGCGTGCCGATTTCCTGCGCCAGTTCCCGGGCAACGAAGTCGACGAAAGCTGGTCCGACGCACTGGCCAAAGGCAAAAGCAAATACGCTGAAGCCATTGGTCGCCTGCAACCGGACATCATTCGTTGCCAGCAAAAGCTGACCGCGCTGGAAACCGAAACCGGTTTGACGATCGCCGAGATCAAGGACATCAACCGTCGCATGTCGATCGGTGAGGCCAAGGCCCGCCGCGCGAAGAAAGAGATGGTTGAAGCGAACTTGCGTCTGGTGATCTCCATCGCCAAGAAGTACACCAACCGTGGCCTGCAATTCCTCGACCTGATCCAGGAAGGCAACATCGGCCTGATGAAAGCGGTAGACAAGTTCGAATACCGCCGCGGCTACAAATTCTCGACATATGCCACCTGGTGGATCCGTCAGGCGATCACTCGCTCGATCGCCGACCAGGCCCGCACCATCCGTATTCCGGTGCACATGATCGAGACGATCAACAAGCTCAACCGCATTTCCCGCCAGATGCTGCAGGAAATGGGTCGTGAACCGACGCCGGAAGAGCTGGGCGAACGCATGGAAATGCCTGAAGACAAGATCCGCAAGGTATTGAAGATCGCTAAAGAGCCGATCTCCATGGAAACCCCGATCGGTGATGACGAAGACTCCCATCTGGGCGACTTCATCGAAGACTCGACCATGCAGTCGCCAATCGATGTAGCCACCGTTGAGAGCCTTAAGGAAGCGACGCGCGAAGTACTCTCCGGCCTCACTGCCCGTGAAGCCAAGGTTCTGCGCATGCGCTTCGGTATCGACATGAATACCGACCACACCCTTGAGGAGGTTGGTAAGCAGTTCGACGTGACCCGTGAACGGATTCGTCAGATCGAAGCCAAGGCGCTGCGCAAGCTGCGCCACCCGACGAGAAGCGAGCATCTGCGCTCCTTCCTCGACGAGTGATCACAAAACCCCCGGCCCTGGCCGGGGGTTTTGCTTTCTACAGATTAAATCCCCCGTCCTCCCCCTTCCGCCGATTTGCCCGTCTACACTCGAAACATTCCCCCGAGCCATAACGAGACCGTTATGCCCAGACTGCCGACCGTGCTTTTTTTGCTGTCGCTGATGACCTGGACCGCAACGGCTGGCGCGCTGACTCTGAACGACGAAGAACGTAGCTGGCTTGCGGCCCACCCGAACTTGCGCCTGGGTGTCGATGCCTCGTGGCCTCCCTTTGAGTTTCGCGACGATCAGGGCCGATACCAGGGACTTGCGGCGGACTATATCGACCTGATCCGTCAGCGTTTGGCCGTTCAGCTGACGCCTATCGAGCCGGTCAGCTGGACAGCCGTGCTGGAGCAAGCCAAACAAGGCAAGCTGGACCTGTTGCCGGGCATCATGTCGACCCCGGAACGCCAGAACTACCTGTCGTTCACGCGCCCCTATCTGGATTTCCCGATTGTCATCCTGGCGCATGTCGGTGGCGCCCAACCTCGCAAAATCCAAGACCTCTACGGGCTGAAAATCGCCGTGGTGGAAAACTACGCCCCCCACGAACTGCTGCGCACCCACAATCCCGATTTGAACCTGGTGGCGATGCCTAATGTCAGCTCTGCACTGCAGGCGCTCGCCACCGATGAAGTGGACGCGGTGGTGGGCGACCTCGCCTCCAGTGTGTGGAGCCTGCGCCAGCTCAAGCTGGACGGGCTGTACGTCAGCGGCGAAACCCCTTATCGCTATCAATTGGCCATGGGCGTGCCCCGGGACAACAAGGTGTTGGTTGGCATCCTGGATAAGGTACTGGCGGACGTGAGCCCTGCAGAAATCAGTGCCATCCAGGAGCATTGGGTGGGCAACGTCCTCGATCATCGAACTTTCTGGTCCGATCTACTGGTCTATGGCCTGCCGGGATTACTGCTGCTGATGATCGTGCTGGCCGTGGTGATCCGGATCAACCGCCGACTGAGCTCGGAGATCGCCCGCCGCGTCGATCTGGAACAGGAACTGCGCAGCAGCGAATACCACTACCGCGGGCTGGTGGAGAGCCTGTCGGCCATTGCCTGGGAAGCGCGGATGAGCGACTTCACCTACAGCTATGTGTCGCCCCACGCCGAAGCCTTGCTTGGCTATCCGCTGTCGCACTGGCTGATTCCGGGTTTCTGGCGCAACATCATTCACCCCGCCGACCTGACCCGCGCGCAGAACTTCTGTGATCACGAAGTGCTGGCCGGACGCGATCACAGCCTCGATTACCGGGTCATCACCGCCGATGGGCGCTGTCTGTGGGTGCGCGATATCGTCAGCCTGATCGAACATGGCCACGAACCAGTGATGCGCGGGTTGATGATCGACATCAGCGAAGCCAAACGCACCGAAGAAGCCCTGCGCCTGTCGGAGCAGAAATTTGCCTCGGTCTTCCAGCAATGCCCCGACATTCTGGTCATCGCGCGCCTTTCCGACGGCTGCCTGCTCGAAGTCAACGAAGCGTTCGAAGAACAGATCGGCCTGCGTGCCGAGGACGTCATCGGCCAGACCGCCACCGACCTGAATATCTGGGGCATTCCCGGCGTCGGGCCGGGGCTGTTGCAGCGCTTGCAGGCTGGCAGCATCCGCAACCTGGAGATGCCCTTTCGTCGCAGCAATGGCCAGGTGTTTACCGGCCTGATTTCCGCCGAACCCTTTGACCTCGATACGACCCCGGCGCTGGTGGTGGTCGTGCGTGATATCACCCAGCTCAAGGAAACCCAGCAACAACTGCAAACCTCCGAAGAGAAATTCGCCAAGGCGTTCCACGCCTCGCCGGACGGCTTGTTGCTGTCCCGGCAAAGTGACGGTCTGCTGATCGAGGTCAACGAGGGATTCAGCCGCATTACCGGGTTCAACAGCGCGATGTCGGTGGACCGTTCGGCGCTGGACCTGGGTATCTGGGTCAACCTCAACGAGCGCAAGCAGATGCTCGACCTGCTGCACCGCGACGGTTTTGTCCGCGACTTTAGCTGCCATATTCGCCGCAGCGACGGGCAGATTCGCCTCTGCGAAGTGTCCAGCCGTCCGCTGCCGATTGGCGATGAGGACTGCATGCTGACCATCGCCCGGGACATCACCGAGCGCCACCTGATGCAGGAGAAACTGCAACAAGCGGCGACGGTGTTCGAGAGCACTGCCGAAGGCGTACTGATCACCGATACCCAGCAGCACATCAGCGCCGTCAACCGCGCGTTTACCGAAATCACCGGCTACAGCGAAAGCGAAGCCCTGGGCCATACTCCGCGCCTGCTTGCCTCCGGCCTGCATGACAGCGCGTTCTACGCCGCCATGTGGCATCAATTGACCGCCGAAGGTCACTGGCAAGGCGAGATTTCCAACCGGCGCAAGAACGGCGAGCTCTACCCAAGCTGGCTGACCATCAGCGCCGTGCGCAACCGGGACAAGTTCATCACCCACTTCGTGGCGGTATTCGCTGACATTTCCAGCCTCAAACACGCCCAGGCCAAACTCGATTACCAGGCCCACCACGACCCGCTGACGGGTCTGCCAAACCGCACACTATTCGAAAGCCGCCTGCAGACCGCCCTCAATACCCAGAAGGAAAATGGCGGCCAGGGCGCGGTACTGTTCCTGGATCTGGACCGTTTCAAACACATCAACGACAGCCTCGGTCACCCGGTCGGCGACCTGCTGCTCAAAGGCATTGCCGTGCGCCTCAAGGAGCAACTGCGCGATATCGACACCGTGGCCCGCCTGGGCGGCGATGAGTTCATCATCCTGTTACCTGGCCTGCAGCAAGCCAGCGACGCCGACAATATCGCCACCAAGCTGCTTAATTGCTTTACCGCCCCGTTCCAGGCCGGTGAGCACGAGTTTTTCATCAGCGCCAGTATCGGCACCAGCCTCTATCCACAGGACGGCTGTGATGTCGCCACCTTGATCAAGAACGCCGACGCGGCGATGTATCGCTCTAAAGCCAAGGGCCGTAACCGGGTCGAAAGCTATACCCGCGACCTCACCGCGCAAGCCAGTGAACGGGTGGCGCTGGAGCACGAATTGCGGCGCGCCATCGAGCGCAACGAGCTGCAGCTCTACTACCAACCGAAAATCAGCCTCGAAGACTATCGCCTGGTGGGGGCAGAAGCGCTGATTCGCTGGCGTCATCCGACCTTTGGCGACGTACCGCCAGAGCATTTCATTTCCCTGGCCGAAGAGAACGGCATGATCCTGCAGATCGGCGACTGGGTGCTTGAAACCGCCTGCCGGCAAATGCACGAATGGAACCTGACCTACGAAGGCCTCGGCCCGCTGTCCGTCAACCTGGCGGGCGCTCAGCTGCGCCAACCCAACCTCCTCGGCCGCATCGAACAACTGCTCAAGGACAACCGCCTCAAACCGGGATTCCTGCAGCTGGAAATCACCGAAAACTTCATCATGAGCCAGGCGGAAGAAGCGCTGGCGGTGCTGCATCAACTCAAGCATCTGGGCGTGCAACTGGCGATCGACGACTTCGGCACCGGCTACTCGTCACTGAGTTACCTCAAGCGCCTGCCCCTGGACATACTCAAAATCGACCAATCCTTCGTTCGCGGCTTGCCCGATGACCCACACGACGCCGCCATCGTGCGCGCCATCATCGCCCTCGGCCGCAGCATGCAATTCACCGTGATTGCCGAAGGCGTGGAGACTCATGCGCAGCAACGATTCCTGGCCGACGAAGGCTGCGAACAGATCCAGGGCTACATCGTCAGCCTGCCCCTGCCCCCCGACGAATTCGCCGCGACGTTTCTTCGTTCAACCGTTTCAGACTTTTCGGATAGCACAGCCGCGAAACCGTCGCTATAATCCGCGGCCTACTGAGGGCCTATAGCTCAGTTGGTTAGAGCAGAGGACTCATAATCCTTTGGTCCACGGTTCAAGTCCGTGTGGGCCCACCAAACAAGAAAGCCGCGCAATGCGCGGCTTTTGCGTTTCTGAATGGCCTGAAGCAATAGAGCCATTTTTTTATTGCTTCACGACCTTCGCGAGCAAGCTCGCCCCTACCAGGGATTTGCCGCGTTTCAACGCACCGACCCAATCCGTTCAAGCCTCTCGCCCGTCAACGCCACTTCATACGTATCCGCAGGCCTCCCCCACTGCTCCACTAGAACCATACGATCCACCACTGCAGCGCCCAATTCTGTAATGGTGTCTGCCAAAGCCTCAACCATTTCTTGAGCCGTCAGCCAAAGGCGATCATTGATTGCTTTCAGTTCGGCCGCGATGCGCTCGGATGATGTGAGGCCTGTATCGGGATAGGTGATGTTGCGCAGCAGGTGCCGCAGCTCACTGATTTTTGCGTCGTCCCGTTCAGCACCGCATGCCCCTTTGAGGATGGCCGCCGCTTCCGACAGGTCGACACGTTTTGCGCCGACAGGTGCTGAAGGTAACGTCTGGGCCATCGCGCCTGCGAAGAGAATGATGATCCGGAATTCCAGGTAGGCCTTCATGGCAGCCATCGACGCAATGGGCTGCACCAGATTGATGGTTGCGCCCCCTTTGTGCCGCAGGTCCATGGTCACGGTCAGGGTGACCCCACCTGTTTCAAACCCCAATGAGCGGGCCACGACATAGTGTCCCATTTCGTGATGGGCGATCCGCAATGCACGGTCCCGTACAGCGGCAGGCAATTTTGTCGTCATGTCCTTCGCCTCGCACTCTCGACTGCATCAATCCTAGCCGATCTCCACAGTCGCTCTTTCGCCCAGAAAAAAGCCGCGCAATGGCGCGGCTTTTCCGAGTCAAACGTCAGCCCTTATTTGGGCAATGCATACGCAATCACGTAATCCCCACGGTCCGTTGACTGACGTGCACCGCCTACGGTGAGCAGGATGTACTGCTTACCCGTCTTCGGCGAAACGTAAGTCATCGGCCCGGACTGGCTGCCCACTGGCAGACGCGACTTCCAGATCTCGTTGCCATTGCCGGTATCGAAGGCGCGCAGGTAGAAGTCCTGGGTGCCGGCGAAGAACAGCAGGCCGGACTGGGTCGCGAGCGAAGCGCCGAGGGTCGGCATGCCGATCGGGATCGGCAGGTGCATGCGGATGCCCAGCGGGCCGGTGTCTTGCACGGTGCCGACCGGGACTTGCCACATCAATTTATGGGTCTTGAGGTCGATGGCGGACATGGTGCCGAACGGTGGCTTCTGGCACGGAATACCGGCCGCCGAGAGGAAGCGTTCGCGCATGGCACCGAATGGCGTGCCTTCCTGCGGCACGACGCCCATTTCGATGCCGCTGGCCCCGGCGCCGATCTTGTCGCGCGGGATCATGTAGTTGGCCAGGCCCAGACGCATGTCGTTGACGAACATGTAGTTGGTGTTCGGATCCACCGAGACGCTGCCCCAGTTCATGCCGCCCAACGAGCCCGGGAATTGCAGGGCGCGGTCCATACCCGGCGGGGTGTAGACGCCTTCGTGGCGCATGCCCTTGAACTGGATGCGGCACATCAACTGGTCGAACGGCGTGGCGCCCCACATGTCGGATTCGGTGAGCGTCTTGTTGCCGATCGAAGGCATGTCCACCGAGAACGGCTGGGTCGGCGAGTAGCGTTCGCCAGGCACATGCCCCTGTGGAACGGGACGTTCTTCAACGCGTGAAATCGGCACGCCGGTTGCGCGGTTGAGCAGGAAGATCTCGCCCTGTTTGGTGACTTGCGCCAGGGCCGGCTGCAGGCCGCCCTTGTCGTCCGGCACGTCGTACAGCAGCGGTTGTGCCGGCAGGTCGAAGTCCCACAGATCATGGTGGGTGGTCTGGAAGTGCCAGCGCACCTGGCCGGTTTTCACGTCGACGGCGACGATGGAGGAGTTCCACTTGTCGTCGAACTCGGTGCGCTGACCGCCGAAGAAGTCAGGGGTGGCGTTGCCGGTGGGCAAGTACACCAGACCGAGTTTGGCGTCGTAGGACATGGCCGACCACACGTTCGGCGTGCCACGGGTATACGTCTCACCTGCTGGTGGGCGTTTGGTGGTGTTCGGATTACCCGGATCCCACGCCCACACCAGTTCGCCGCTGCGCACGTCGTAGGCACGGACCACGCCTGGCGGCTCGCCGGTGGAATAGTTGTCGGCCACGCGACCACCGACGATCACCACGTCTCCGGCGACCAATGGCGTCGAAGTCTGCTGGTAGTAACCGGGCTTCACTTCACCCATGTCGGTTTTCAGGTCGACCGTGCCTTTGTTGCCAAACTCTTCGCATGGCTTGCCGGTTTCGGCATTGATGGCGATCAAGCGCGCATCGCCGGTCGGCAGGAACAGACGTTTCGTGCAGGCCGTTGGCTGAGCACCTGCAGGTGCCGGGGCTTCGGAATAGCCCAAACCGCGGCAACGCTGCCAGTTCGGCGCGGAGCCTTGCGGGTCGAACTTCCAGCGCTGGGCACCCGTGTCAGCATCCAGGGCGAAGACTTTGCCGTAGGCAGTGCAGGTGTAGACCGTGTCACCGATTTGCAGCGGGGTGTTCTGGTCTTCGGCACCGGCGCCGGTGCTTTGCGGGATGTCGCCGGTACGGAAGGTCCAGGCTACCTGCAACTTGTCGATGTTGCCCTTGTTGATCTGGTCCAGCGCGGCAAAGCGGTTGCCCGCGGTGGTGTTGCCCCAGTGCGCCCAGTCTTTCTGCTCGGTGCCCGGTGCGACCGGCGTGACGGCAGGTTCGGTGGTGGCCTTGACCACATGGGTCGGCACGAACATGTAGGCCATGGTGGCGACGACACCGACGGCCAGAATACCGGCCAGGCCATAGGCGCCACGCCCTGCGGACGCTCCCGAGGCACGCACCAGCGTCGGATAGATCAGTGCCACGACCAGGCCGATCACGGCAAAGGTCAGCACGCGCGAGACCAGCGGCCAATATTCGAAGCCAGCATCCCATACCGCCCAGATCGCCGTCAGTATCAGCGCCAGACCATACAACCAGGCGCCAGCCGGTTTACGGCGGGCAATCATCAGCCCGGAGACCAGCATCGCCAGGCCCATCAGCAGGAAATACCAGCTGCCACCGAGTGAAATCAGGTAGCCACCGCCCCCTGCCAGACCGAGCCCGATCAGTGCAATCAGGACACCCAGTCCCGCCAGCAACCATTTGCTGCCGGCGGCAGCCCCAGAAGTATTCATGTCGGAAATTATCCCCATTTGTGACAAGCGCGGAATAATGTACTACCTAGTTACTTATGGCAAATTGTCGCAGGTAAAAATGGCATGAACGGTAGTCAGCCTAGTTCAAACCTCCGCTCGAAGAGATGTGGCTGTAACATGCTTGCCCATTGCTCGGTCCCGCTGGAGACAACCCTTGCCTGACACTCGTCCGCCCGTTCTTGATGAAATCGACCGCCAGTTGATCGCGGCCCTGCAGATCAACGCCCGCGAAAGCGTGGCCATGCTTGCCCGGCAGCTGGGCATCGCGCGCACCACCGTTACATCGCGATTGGCACGCCTGGAAAAAGCCAAGGTGATCACCGGTTATGGCGTTCGCCTGGGTCAGCGTGTGGTCGACGGCGGGTTGCAGGCGTACGTGGGAATCACCGTGCAACCGCGCTCCGGCAAGGAAGTGTTGCGACGCCTGAGCGCCATGGCCCAGGTGCAGCAGTTATGTGCCGTGAGTGGCGAGTTTGATTATGTGGCGTGGCTGCGGACCGACTCGCCAGAGCAGCTGGATCAGTTGCTGGATCAGATCGGCAGTGTCGACGGGGTGGAGAAAACGACGACCTCGATCATCCTGAGCAGCAAGATTGATCGGGGGCAGCCGGTTTGAGTATCCAGCCAATCAATCTCCGGAGCCTGATCGGGCTCTTCGCGGGCAAGCCTGCTCCCACAGTGGACAGTGTGCACAGAACAATCGTCATATTGATCATTAATATGGCAAAACGACGACACTTTGCGTCTTATTAACGTGTTCTACGCTCTCTAGAATGGCCGGCATCTTTTCCTATACTCAGACGCGCACCCCGCGTCCGGACGCCAGTAAGGTCAGCCATGAACAAGAACAATCGCCACCCTGCAGACGGTAAGAAACCAGTCACCATTTTCGGCCCGGACTTTCCTTTCGCCTTCGACGACTGGATCGAACACCCGGCCGGGCTGGGCAGCATTCCCGAGCACCATCATGGTGCCGAAGTGGCGATTGTCGGTGCCGGCATCGCCGGGCTGGTGGCGGCTTATGAGCTGATGAAACTCGGCCTCAAGCCGGTGGTTTACGAAGCGTCGAAGATGGGCGGCCGCCTGCGTTCCCAGACCTTCAACGGCACCGATGGCATCGTCGCCGAACTGGGCGGCATGCGCTTCCCGGTGTCGTCCACCGCGTTCTACCACTACGTCGACAAACTCGGCCTTGAGACCAAACCCTTCCCCAACCCGCTGACGCCTGCCTCCGGCAGCACCGTGATCGACCTGGAAGGCCAGACCCATTACGCACAGAAACTGGCGGACCTTCCTGCGCTGTTCCAGGAAGTGGCTGATGCCTGGGCCGATGCACTGGAAGACGGCTCACGCTTCGGCGAAATCCAGCAGGCCATTCGCGACCGCGACGTGCCACGCCTCAAAGAACTGTGGAATACCCTGGTGCCACTGTGGGACGACCGCACGTTCTACGACTTCGTCGCTACCTCCAAGGCGTTTGCCAAGTTGTCGTTCCACCACCGCGAAGTGTTCGGCCAGGTCGGCTTCGGCACCGGCGGCTGGGACTCCGACTTCCCCAACTCGATGCTGGAAATCTTCCGCGTGGTCATGACCAACTGCGACGACCACCAACACCTGGTGGTCGGTGGTGTCGAGCAAGTACCGCAAGGGATCTGGCGCCATGTGCCGGAACGTTGCGTGCACTGGCCTGAAGGCACCAGTCTGAAATCGTTGCACCGGGGCGCCCCGCGCTCCGGCGTGAAAAAAATCGCCCACGCCCCCGGTGGCCGTTTTGCGGTGACCGACAACAATGGCGACACCCGCGAATATGCCGCGGTGCTGACCACCTGCCAGAGCTGGCTGCTGACCACCCAGATCGAATGCGACGAAACCCTATTCTCGCAAAAGATGTGGATGGCCCTGGACCGTACCCGCTACATGCAATCGTCGAAGACCTTCGTGATGGTCGACCGCCCGTTCTGGAAGGACAAGGACCCGGAAACCGGCCGCGACCTGATGAGCATGACCCTCACCGATCGCCTGACCCGTGGCACCTACCTGTTCGACAACGGCGACGACAAGCCGGGGGTCATTTGCCTGTCGTACTCGTGGATGAGCGATGCGCTGAAAATGCTCCCGCACCCGGTGGAAAAACGCGTGAAGCTGGCACTCGATGCGCTGAAAAAGATCTACCCGAAAGTCGACATCGCCGCGCGCATCATCGGCGATCCGATCACCGTGTCCTGGGAAGCCGACCCGCATTTCCTCGGTGCCTTCAAAGGCGCCCTGCCCGGTCACTACCGCTACAACCAGCGCATGTACGCGCACTTCATGCAGGACGACATGCCGGCCGAACAACGCGGGATTTTCATCGCCGGTGATGATGTTTCGTGGACACCGGCCTGGGTCGAAGGCGCCGTGCAGACGTCGCTCAATGCGGTATGGGGCATCATGAAACACTTCGGCGGTGCAACTCACGCCGAGAATCCGGGTCCAGGTGATGTATTCAACGAGATCGGACCGATCGCCCTGCCCGAGTAAGAGGAATCCGAAATGCGCGTAGCCCTTTACCAATGTCCACCGTTGCCCCTGGATGTCGCGGGTAACTTGCAACGCTTGCACCAGCTTGCGCTGGAGGCCAAAGGCGCCGATTTGCTGGTGCTGCCGGAGATGTTTCTGACCGGCTACAACATCGGCGTCGATGCTGTCAGCGTGCTGGCGGAGGTGTACAACGGTGAGTCGGCGCAACAGGTCGCGCGCATCGCCAAGGCTGCCGGGATTGCCATTTTGTATGGCTATCCCGAGCGCACCGAGGACGGGCAGATCTACAACGCCGTGCAGTTGATCGATGCCAATGGCGAACGCCTGTGCAACTACCGCAAGACGCACCTGTTCGGCGACCTCGACCGCTCGATGTTCAGCCCCGGCACCAACGATTTTCCGGTCGTTGAACTCAACGGCTGGAAGCTCGGTTTCCTGATCTGCTACGACCTGGAGTTTCCGGAGAATGCCCGGCGCCTGGCCCTCGAGGGCGCCGAGCTGATCCTGGTGCCGACGGCAAACATGATTCCCTTCGATTTCATCGCTGATGTCACCGTCCGCGCCCGCGCTTTCGAAAATCAGTGTTACGTGGCCTACGCCAACTACTGCGGGCATGAAGGCGACATCCACTACTGCGGCCAGAGCAGCATCGCCGCACCGGACGGCAGCCGCATTGCGCAGGCCGGTCTTGATGAGGCACTGATCGTCGGTGAGCTGGATCGTCAGTTGATGGTCGATTCCCGCGCCGCCAATCGCTACCTCCTCGATCGCCGCCCCGAGCTTTACGACGCGCTGAACAAGCGCTAATCCGCTAGCATTGGCACTTCACTGTTCTGGAAGTGCCCATGCCTGCGCTGAATCACCCTCGCCCCCATTCTGAAACCCTGGCCAACGGTCTGCGGGTGACGCTGCGTCATGCGCCGGATTTGAAGCGCTGCGCAGCGGCGTTGCGAGTCGCTGCGGGCAGCCACGATGTCCCGCTGGCCTGGCCCGGCCTGGCGCACTTTCTTGAGCATCTGCTGTTTCTGCACACCGAGCGTTTTCCTGCCGGGCAAGGGTTGATGGCCTACGTCCAGAGTCATGGTGGGCAGGTCAACGCGCGAACCAATGAGCGCACCACCGACTACTTTTTCGAATTGCCGGCACAGGCGTTGGCCGGTGGGTTGGAACGTCTGTCAGACATGCTCGCTCACCCGCGAATGAATCCGGATGATCAGCAGCGCGAAAGAGAAGTGCTGCAGGCCGAGTTTGTCGCCTGGTCCCAGGACGCCACGGCCCAACAGCAACTGGCGCTGTTCGACGGGCTAAGTGAAACGCACCCTTTGCGCGGCTTTCACGCCGGCAACCGCGACAGTCTTCCAGTGTCGCAACCGGAGTTTCAGCACGCCTTGCGGGATTTTTATCAGCGTTTTTATCAAGCCAGGCAGATGACCCTGAGCCTGGCGGGGCCGCAAAGTCTGGAAGAACTGAAAGCACTGGCCCAGGGTTTCGCAGATGCCATCCCCGCGGGCAGCCCGATCACGCAACAAGCGCCTGCACCGCTGATGAGTGCTTCGGAAAACAGTTATCAACAGGTGGACGCCCATCGCCTGCACCTGTTGTTCGCCCTTGAAGCGCTGCCCGACTCTTCGGCGGACGCATTGGCGTTCCTGTGCCATTGGCTCAACAGCGCCATACCCGGCGGACTGTTGGCCGGGTTGCGTGACCGGGGCTGGGTCACCCACCTGAAAGCGGCGCCGTTGTATCAATTCGCCGGGCAAGCCTTGCTGCACATCGAATTCACACGCAACGCCGATGCATCGCCAGCGACGATTCGCGAACAGCTGCTGGACTGGCTGGGCTTTTTCGCCCGGCAAGACTGGAGCGCGTTGAGCGCCGAATATGCCGCCTTGCTGCAACGCCAGCAGCAAGTCAGCACAGCCCTGCAACTGGCCCGACTGGACAACGAACAGCTTGAAGCCGGGTTATCCGAACAGGGTGCTACAGCCCTCAGGCAAGTGCTGAATCAAATCGGTGCTGTGGATAACTTCAGCGGCCAATGGCGGTTGCCGACACCCAACCCCTTCCTGCGCTCCGATGCGCCCACCCCCAACGCCGGCCTGATTCGTGGCCAGACCAGCGCCCACCGTGGCCTGCGCACCTTCGCTCAGGACCGCTCGCGCAGCCGCCGCGAACGCTCACCGATGCAGTTCAGCCAGGCGCTGTCGGAGATGGGTGCACAAGGTGCGGTGTATCTGCGTTGGCGCCTTGATGCAGCACCTTCCACGCTTCTGCAGACGCGCCTGGAAAACCATCTGCAAATATTGCGCGAAGAAGCGCGTCAGGCCGGTGTGGACTTTTCCTTCAGCGCATCGGGAAACGAATGGCTACTGAAGATGACCGGGCTGCAGGAGCCGATGCCCGCTGTCCTCGAGCATGCACTGAAAGCACTGACAGAACGTGAGGCGGATTTCTTACCCGATGAGCCGACGCCCCCTGCGTTGATGCCGATTCGACAATTGCTCAAGGCCTTGCCCGATCATTGCCTTGAACCCATCGCCTACTCAGATGACCTGCAACAACTCTGGTCAAGCGCCCGCTGGGATGGCCTGGCGATAGGTCTGTCGGCGCAGACCCAAGCGGCCATGGGCCTGGCTTTAAGCCGCATCCCCGGCACGCCGGACAGTCAGCTGACACCGCCGCCATCGAGCCCGTCGCACTATCTGTGGAGCACCATCAATACCGGCTCCAGCGAACACGCCTTGCTGCTGTTCTGCCCATCCGCGAGCGAAGCGATCGCTGACGAAGCCGCATGGCGCCTGCTGGCACACATCTGCCACACGCCGTTCTACCAGCGCCTGCGGGTAGAGCTGCAACTCGGCTATGCGGTGTTCAGCGCCTTGCGCCAGATGCACGGCCAAACCGGACTGCTGTTCGGCGTGCAATCGCCGAGCGTCGCGCCAGTCGACCTGCTGCAACACATTGAGCAGTTCCTGGGCGGGTTGCCGCAGATGATCCGGGATATCGATGAAGGCAGTTTCATCGCCCTGCGCCAGGCCTTGGCCGACCAATTCGCCAGTGCCGTGTTGCCCAATGCCCAAGCCGCTGAACTGCTGTGGCAGGGCAAACTGGCCGGCCGCTCGTCGGATTATTTGAGTCAACTGCCCGAGGCGATTCTGCTGGTTGATCGACCGACGATCATTGCCGCAGCGCAACGCCTGAAACAGGCAGAAGACGGCTGGCGCTGCCTGTCCAGCGGGAGTTGCCCCGGCTCGCCTTGGCAAGTGACAAAATGATCATTACCGAGGCTGCAATTAACTTTCTCGAACATTTGCAGCCAATTATTGTGAAATTTTAAGTAACATAGCAGCCTAACTATCTGAACATCTCCTGCTGGAGGTGGACTATATGTATAGATCTCAACTGTCCCATCACCTGAAGGAGCGCTCCCATGTCCTGGTCCAAACCTGCTTACACCGACCTGCGTATCGGCTTTGAAGTCACCATGTACTTCGCCAGCCGTTGAGTCCTGCCGCCAGGTAGAACATGCGGTTCAACGCCTCGGTTCGCCGAGGCGTTTTTATTTTCAGCTGTTGAATGTTTGGAGCCTCCATGTTTGTCCAGATCCTGGGATCCGCCGCCGGCGGCGGTTTCCCCCAATGGAACTGCAACTGCGCCAACTGCGCAGGTTTTCGCGACGGCAGCCTGAATGCCAAGGCGCGTACCCAGTCATCCATCGCGATCTCCGATGACGGGGTCAATTGGGTGCTGTGCAACACCTCGCCGGACATCCGCGCCCAACTTCAGGGTTTCGCGCCGATGCAACCGGGCCGCGCCCTGCGTGACACCGGGATCAGTGCGATCATTCTGATGGACAGCCAGATCGACCACACCACCGGCCTGCTCATGCTGCGTGAAGGGTGCCCGCATCAGGTCTGGTGCACGGACATGGTCCACGAAGACCTGAGCAGCGGTTTCCCGCTGTTCAACATGCTGACCCACTGGAACGGCGGCCTGACCTGGAACCGCATCGAACTCGACCAGAGCTTCAGTATCCCGGCCTGCCCGAACCTGCGCTTCACCCCGCTGCCGTTGCGCAGCGCCGCGCCGCCCTACTCGCCCCATCGCTTCGATCCGCACCCGGGGGACAACATCGGCCTGATCGTTGAAGACCTCAACACGGGCGGCAAACTGTTCTATGCACCGGGCCTGGGCAAGGTCGATGCGCCGTTGCTGGAGATCATGGCCGGCAGCGATTGCCTGCTGGTGGACGGCACGCTGTGGGACGACGACGAAATGCAACGCCGTGGCGTCGGCACCCGCACCGGGCGGGAGATGGGTCACCTGGCACAGAACGGCCCCGGCGGCATGCTCGAAGTGCTGGAGCAACTGCCCACGCAGCGCAAAGTTCTTATCCACATCAACAACACCAACCCGATTCTCGATGAGGATTCGCCGCAGCGCGCGGAACTGGCGCGGCGTAATGTTGAAGTGGCTTTTGATGGTATGAGTATTGTGCTGTAGCGGATGGCCCCATCGCTGGCAAGCCAGCTCCCACAGGTTTTATGTGCGCCACAAAGCATTGTGGGCGCTGGCTTGTCGGGTCGCCGCATCGCTGCGATGACATCCGACCAGACACCACAGAATCAAATGCTTGTTCCCGGAGAACAGACATGACCGACACCCCGATGTCCCCAACCGAATTCGAAGCCGCCCTGCGCGCCAAGGGGGCCTATTACCACATCCATCACCCGTATCACGTGGCGATGTATGAAGGCCGGGCGACCCGCGAGCAGATTCAGGGCTGGGTCGCCAATCGCTTTTACTATCAGGTGAACATCCCGCTCAAGGACGCCGCCATTCTGGCCAACTGCCCGGACCGCGAAATCCGCCGCGAGTGGATTCAGCGCCTGCTCGATCATGACGGCGCACCCGGCGAAGACGGTGGCATCGAAGCCTGGCTGCGCCTCGGCCAGGCCGTCGGCCTCGATCCGGATCAACTGCGCTCCCAGGAGCTGGTACTGCCCGGCGTGCGTTTCGCCGTGGACGCCTACGTCAACTTCGCCCGCCGCGCCAGTTGGCAGGAAGCTGCCAGCAGCTCGCTGACCGAACTGTTCGCGCCGCAGATCCACCAGTCGCGCCTGGACAGTTGGCCGCAGCATTACCCGTGGATCGACCCGGCCGGCTACGAGTATTTCCGCACCCGCCTGGGTCAGGCGCGACGCGATGTCGAACACGGCTTGGCCATCACCTTGCAGCACTACACAACGCGGGTCGGCCAGGAGCGCATGCTGGAAATTCTCCAGTTCAAACTGGACATTCTTTGGAGCATGCTCGATGCCATGAGCATGGCTTACGAACTGAATCGCCCGCCGTATCACAGCGTGACCGAACAACGGGTCTGGCATAAAGGAATCACCCTATGAGTTTCGATCGCAGCAAGACTCCGACCTGGCGGCCCGGCTACCGCTTCCAGTACGAACCGGCGCAGAAAGGCCACGTGCTGCTGTACCCCGAAGGCATGATCAAACTCAATGAAAGCGCCGCGCTGATCGGCGGCTTGATCGATGGCCAACGCGATGTCGCGGCGATCATCAATGAACTCGACAAGCAGTTCCCCGGCGTGCCCGAGCTCGGTGACGACATCGAGCAATTCATGGAGGTTGCCCGTGCGCAGCACTGGATCGAACTTGCCTGAGTCATCGGTGCAAGTACCGCCCAAACCCGAAGTCGGTCTGCCGCTGTGGCTGCTCGCCGAGCTGACCTACCGCTGCCCGCTGCAATGCCCCTACTGCTCCAATCCGCTGGACTTCGCCGAGCAGGGCAAAGAGCTGAGCACCGAGCAGTGGATCAAGGTGTTTCGCGAAGCCCGGGAGATGGGCGCGGCGCAACTGGGCTTTTCCGGCGGCGAACCGCTGGTGCGCCAGGACCTCGCCGAACTGATTTTTGAAGCGCGCCAACTCGGCTTCTACACCAACCTGATCACCTCCGGCATCGGTCTGACCGAGCAGAAAATCAGCGACTTCAAAAAGGCCGGCCTGGATCATATCCAGATCAGTTTCCAGGCCAGCGACGAGCAGGTGAACAACCTGTTGGCCGGGTCGAAAAAAGCCTTTGCGCAGAAGCTCGAAATGGCCCGCGCGGTGAAGGCCCACGGCTATCCGATGGTGCTGAACTTCGTGACCCATCGGCACAACATCGACCAAATCGACCGCATCATCGAGTTGTGCATTGCCCTTGAAGCGGACTTCGTCGAACTCGCCACTTGCCAGTTCTACGGCTGGGCCCAGCTCAACCGCGTCGGCCTGTTGCCGACCAAAGAACAACTGGTACGCGCCGAGCGCATCACCAACGAATACCGGGCAAAACTCGAAGCCGAAGGTCATCCGTGCAAGCTGATTTTCGTTACCCCGGACTATTACGAAGAACGCCCGAAAGCCTGCATGAACGGCTGGGGCAGTATTTTTCTGACGGTCACCCCGGACGGAACCGCACTGCCCTGTCACGGCGCCCGACAGCTGCCGGTGCAGTTTCCCAACGTGCGCGACCACAGCATGCAGCACATCTGGTACGACTCGTTCGGCTTCAATCGCTTTCGTGGCTACGACTGGATGCCCGAGCCCTGCCGCTCCTGCGACGAGAAAGAAAAGGACTTCGGCGGCTGTCGTTGCCAGGCGTTCATGCTCACGGGTGATGCGAGCAACGCCGACCCGGTGTGCAGCAAATCGCACCATCACGGCGTGATCCTCAAGGCCCGCGAAGAAGCCGAGCATGCCACCCAGACCATCGACCAACTGGCCTTTCGCAATGAACGAAACTCACGCCTCATCGCCAAAAGCTGACCCGTTCAGCGCGGCCAACGCCGTCGCGGCCGGTATCGACTTTGCCGAGTTGCAGGCGGGCGCCAACGGCCTGTTCTGGAACGAATACCGCCCGGAAGATGGCGCTTGCCGAATCTGGCACTGGCGCGACGGCACGGCGAAATGTCTGACGCCACCGGGGTTCAGTGTTCGCAGTCGGGTGTACGAATATGGCGGTGGTGCGTTTTGTCTGACTGACGATGGCGTCGTTTTCGTCAACGAGACCGACCAGCAACTGTATCGGCAATCGTTGCAGGGTGAATCGCCCGAAGTGCTGACATCAGGGGTGTGCCGTTATGGCGATCTTCAGTTCGCCAAGGGTCAAGTGCTGGCGGTAGAAGAGAACCACGACCAACATCGGCTGGTGGCGATTGAACTGGCTGACGGCTTAAGGCATGTGCTGGCCGAGGGCGCGGACTTTTATGCCGCCCCGACATTGAGCCCGGATGCCCGTCGCCTGGCCTGGATCGAGTGGAGTCGCCCGCATCAGCCCTGGACGGCCACTCGCTTGATGCTCGCCGAACGCCAGAGCGATGGCGGTTTTGCCCCGCCCCGTTGCTTAGCCGGTGACGACGATCAAGAGTCCCTTCAACAACCACGATTTGACGACAGCGGTCGCTTGTTTTGCCTGACCGATCGCGGCGGTTTCTGGCAACCCTGGGTGGAATCCAGCGAGGGATTGAGCCCGTTAGCCAGTGCCGCGGCCGATCATGGTCCCGCCCCCTGGCAACTCGGGGGCTGCACCTGGCTGCCGTTGGGCGAGTCCAGTTATCTGGCCAGCTGGACGGAAGGAGGCTTTGGTCGACTGGCTGTGCGTGGCGACGCCAACGCGGACTTCACTGGCCAATACAGCCGCTTCCGCCATCTCGCCGTGGATGAACAGTTCATCTACTGCATCGCGGCATCGCCGATCAGTTCGCCGGCCGTGATCGCCATCGACCGACAAACCGGGGGAGTGAAAAAGCTGGCCGGCGGCATGACTCCGCTGCCGGCCGAGCACATCAGCATTCCACAGACCCTGCGCTACCCGAGTGGGTCGGGCGAGGCTCACGGCTTCTTCTACCCGGCGATGTCCGGCCAGGCTAAACCGCCGCTGGTGGTATTCATCCACGGCGGCCCGACATCGGCGTGCTACCCGATGCTCGATCCGCGCATTCAATACTGGGCGCAACGTGGCTTCGCCGTGGCCGATCTCAACTACCGTGGCAGCAGCGGCTACGGCCGGGCCTATCGCCAGGCCTTGCATTTGAGCTGGGGTGAGGTCGATGTCGAAGACGCCTGCGCGGTGGTCAGTCATCTCGCCGAACGCGGATTGGTCGACGGCGACAAAGCGTTCATTCGCGGCGGCAGTGCCGGCGGCTACACCACGCTGTGCGCACTGGCGTTCCACAAGGTCTTCCGCGCCGGCGCCAGCCTCTATGGAGTCAGCGATCCCGTGGCCCTGGGCCGGGCGACCCACAAGTTCGAAGGGGACTATCTGGATTGGCTGATTGGCGATCCGGTGCAAGACGCCGAGCGCTACGCCGCACGAACGCCTTTACAGCACGCGAGCAACATCAGCGTGCCGGTGATCTTCTTTCAGGGCGAACTGGATGCGGTGGTGGTGCCGGCGCAAACCCGCGAGATGGTCAAAGCGTTGCAGAACAACGGCATTGCAGTCGAAGCCCATTACTACGCGGACGAACGCCATGGCTTTCGCAAGGCCGGCAATCAGGCCCATGCGCTGGAACAGGAGTGGTTGTTTTACCGAAGGGTGATGGAGCACGCTGGCTGAAATCGCTGGCCAGCCAGCTCCTACAAATGCGGGGATGTCCCTGTGGGAGCTGGCTAGCCAGCGATCGCGGTATCTAACACGACGCGAAAATCAACGTTTGGCGATGATGTACACCGCATGCACGATCCCCGGAATGTAACCGCACAACGTCAGCAGAATGTTCAGCCAGAACGCCCCGCCAAACCCCACTTGCAGAAACACACCCAGCGGTGGCAACAGAATGGCGATGATGATTCGAATGAAATCCATGGGGTCAGCTCCTGATTGAAGTCGGCTCATACGAGCCTTACACACAATCGACCTGCGCCGCTGGTGAGGGTTCAGCCCGATTCCTCAAGCCAGGATTTCCAGGCCGTGCTTCTGCACGATACTCAGCAACTTCAACGCCATGCCACTGGGGTGTTTGGCCCCTGCTTCCCATTGCTTGACCGTTGAAGCACTGGTGTTCAAGTAACGCGCGAATACCGGCTGACTGACATTGTTACGCTCACGTAGCGCTTTGATCTGCTCCGCCGGAATCGCGTCCGGTACGGTAGCGAGGCAAGACTCATCGAATTCACGCATGGTTGCCTTGCTGATTGCACCGATGGCGTATAGCGCAGTGGCCGATTCGTGAATTGATTCAAACGCCTCGCTTTTGAATTTCTTACTCATAAAAAATCTCCGTAAACGCCTTCGTATCCAGCAAGTACTGGACTTGCATCTCCGTCAGTCCCTGGTAGGTCTTGGCCATTTTCCGGAAACCGATCAGTTCGGCCTGACTGATATTGCTCTGATCTTTTTTGGCGTAAATGAACTGGTAAACCCAGTAATAACTGCCCCTTGCCAAGACAATCGAACGATGGCGATTGGCATTCAAGCGTTTTTTCCAGACCCCGCCGCCGAGATTGTCCGCCTGCCCGTTGAGCATTTCGGTGAATGCCTGTCGAAGCTCGTCATCTCCAATCCAGGCCTTTGCGGCCAGCATCGCAAAGTGTTTTGTTTTAAATAGCCTTGGTGACATTGGCATCCCTTCCAAAAACATACCACCCAGTGGTATAGATTTCAAAACCAGCTCTTCAAAATTTGTTTCGCTGGTGCGTGCATTCCCTGCCGCCCCTATAAAAAGCCATCGATGCTTCCATCGCTCAAGCCCGGCATAGCGCTTGGCAAAACCCAGCCACAAAAAAACGCCCCACGCCAAAAGAATCAGGCGTGGGGCGTGCGTTATACCGCGAGACGGTTCGGGGATTCGTGCAGGGTGCGTCTGATCAGACGGCGATTCCTTTACGGCACTGCAACTGGGCGGTGCGTACACGGGAGAAGGCGCGAGTCAGGCGCAAAAGCATTTCATCGATGTTGGCTTTGCTGACGTTCAGCGCCGGTGTGAAGCGCAGGCAGTCGGGTTGCGGGGCGGTGAGCAGCAAGCCTTCGTGGAGCGCGGCCTTGACCACCGCGTCGGCTGAGTCATCGGACAGGGTCAGTCCCCAGAGCAGCCCTTGCCCGCGCAACTCGCCGTGGCCATAGCGATGCGCCAAGCGCTGCAGCCCTTCGCGCAGATGCTGGGCGCTTTGCCCGACATGCTCGAGAAATGCCCGGTCCTGCACGCTGTCGAGTACGGCCAGGCCTGCGGCTGTCATCAGCGCATTGCCGTGATGGGTTCCGGTCATTTCGCCGAGTTCGAAACAGCACGCCTGGCCCCGCGCCAACAAGGCCGCCAATGGCACGCCACCGCCCAGCCCTTTGCCGAGCACAACGATATCCGCCCGCACGCCGCAGGACTGTTCGGCAAGCAAAGTGCCGCAGCGCCCGATGCCGGTCTGCACTTCGTCGAAGATCAACAGGATGCCGAGCTCACGACACAGGCGCTCGACCCCCTTGAGGTAATGCGCGGTCGCGGGAATCACGCCGGCCTCGCTCTGGATAGGTTCGAGCATGATGGCGACGGTGCGCTCATCCACGGCCGCATGCAGCGCTGGAAGATCGTTGAACGGGACGTGGCTGAAACCCGGCAGTTGGGGCTCGAATCGATTGACCAGCGTCGAACTGTCTGACGCCGGAATCGTCCCCAGACTACGGCCATGACATCCGTTATTGGCGACGATAATCCGCGAAGCGCCGCCGCGATGTTGTTGACCCCACTTGCGTGCCAGTTTGATCGCTGCCTCGCAGGCTTCGCTGCCACTGTTGAGCAGGTAGGCCTGGTCGCTGCCGGTGCTGGCGCACAGGCGTTCGGCCAGGTTGAGCATGCCGCGGTTATGCAGGCCGAAACCGGGGTTGATCAGCGCTTGTGCCTGCACCGCGATGGCATCGACCAGTGCCTTGGGACTGTGTCCAAGGCTGTTGGCGCCACCGCCTTGCGAGAAATCCAGATAAGCCCGGTCATCGTTGTCCCACAACCAGGAACCCTGGCCCCGGACAAAAACCTGCTTCGGTCGCTCGACACTGGGCATCAGGCACTCACTGGAAAGGTTGTCGCCCCCGGATTGAAAGGAAGCATCCGCCACCAAATCATCAAGACTCGGCGAATGACGGCGCAGATTGAACAGATTCATCCGTTCAACCCCCGTTTTTGATTTTTTGCCTTACCTATGTAAACACCATCGAAGCAAACGGTAATCATCGCGCTCTGTGGCCCTGTAAGCCTTGTGAATGCGGTTAGACTAGGCTCAGACAAGGCCTTGGGCCATTTCGATTTCTCAGCATTTTCGATAAGTATTACTTATGGATTTTAAACAACTGCGTTATTTCGTCGCGGTCTACGAAGAAGGCCATGTGGGCCGTGCTGCCGAGCGACTGTCCATCTCTCAACCCGCGCTGTCCCAGCAGATCCGGCAACTTGAACAATTGCTCGATGTGAGCCTGTTCGAACGCAGCAGCAAACGCCTGCTGCCAACGCTGGCAGCACATACCCTGTACAACCACGCCTTGCCCCTGCTGGATGGCCTGCAACGGGCACGCGAGGCGCTGGGTAATTTCAAGGGGCAGGCGCTGCGCACCTTGGCGATTGGCGTTTTGCAGACGGTACATACCAGCCTGGTGCCGCAGATGCTCGAACGGGTGCGCAAGGCGCAACCGCATCTGGTGGTGCAGATTTACGAACTGACAGGCCTGGAAATCGAGCGACGCCTGCTCAATGGCTCGCTGGACATCGGCATCAGCTACCTGCCACCCCGGCAGCCTGGCTTGCACGGCGTGATGCTGTACGAAGATGAACTGACGCTGGTCATCCCGGCGGACCATCCGCTGCGGGAATTCAAGAAGGTGTCCATGAGTCAGGCCGCCGAGTTGCCCATGTTGCTGCTCGGCGAGGAGTTTCAAGTACGGCAAATCTGGCAATCGCAGTTGTCCAGTCTGGGGCGACGTCCGCAGGTACAAGCCGAACTGAACAACATGGCCGGGATTCTCGACAGCCTGCCTCACACGCGCTTGGCGACGGTATTGCCTGGGCGCTCGCAAAAGGCACACGGCAACAAGGAGCTGCTGTGGAAACCCTTGAGCGAACCCCGGGTGCCGCTGAAAATCGGACTGGTGTGTCGGGATGTGCAACGGCAACAGGCCTCGCTGGCGTTGTTGCGAACATTGCTGGAGGAGGTGATGAATCGACCGGATGAACACCTGAGCAGCCCATCGGCGCTGGATGGACTGAGCTGAATACTTTTTCGCGGGCATAAGAAAACCCCGCCGAAGCGGGGCTTTGCAGACTGTTTCCCTGACATCCATTTCACTCCGCCGTCCTGGCAGAATCCTACGTGTCCGTGTTGTTGCTTTGCGCTTCCTGCGCTACGTCCATGAGAAGTAGATTAGCTGTGGATCCAATTTGCTTCTATGGGAGAACAGCAGCACGTCATGTAAGAGAATGCTTACATGACGATACACAATCAGAACTGCGCTGCATCCAGCAGGAACAACGACTCACTGCCAGCCTTTACCGACGCGCTCAACGAGTGAATCCGCGGCAACAGACGAGCGAAATAGAACCGCGCCGTACCCAGTTTGCTGGCGTAGAAATCGTCCTGTGCTTCTTTGCCGAAAGCAGCCTTGGCCATCAGAGCCCACATATAGGCGTAGGCGGTGTAGCCAAACACTTGCAGATACTCGACCGACGCCGCGCCGATTTCATTCGGGTTGTTTTTCGCCCGATCCAGCAACCATGCCGTCAGTTCGTCGAGGGTCGTCACGGCATCGTTCAGCGGCTTGGTGAATTCCGCCAGATCGGCGCTGGCCGTGGCGGTGAAATGACGAATCTCGTCAGCGAACAGGTTGTAGAACGCCCCGCCGCTGCCGACGATCTTGCGCCCGACCAGGTCCAGCGCCTGAATCCCGTTGGTGCCTTCGTAGATCTGGGTGATGCGCACGTCACGCACCAGTTGCTCCTGGCCCCATTCGCGGATGTAGCCATGACCGCCGAAAATCTGCTGGCCATGGACGGTGGTTTCCAGACCCAGATCGGTGAGGAACGCCTTGGCCACCGGCGTCAGCAGCGCCACCAGGTCTTCCGCGCGTTTGCGGGTCGCGGCGTCTTCGCTGAACTTGGCAGTGTCCAGTTGCATGGCCACGTACGTCGAGAAGGCACGGCCGCCTTCGTTCGATGCTTTCATGGTCAACAGCATGCGACGCACGTCCGGGTGGACGATGATCGGGTCGGCCACTTTGTCCTTGTTCTGCGCGCCAGTCGGCGAACGGCTTTGCAGACGGTCACGGGCGTATTCGATGGCGTTCTGGTACGAGCGTTCGCCCGTGGCCAGGCCTTGAATGCCGACACCCAGACGCTCGTAGTTCATCATGGTGAACATCGCCGCCAGGCCTTTGTTCGGCTCACCGACCAGATAACCCACCGCTTCATCGAAGTTCATCACGCAGGTCGCAGACGCCTGGATGCCCATCTTGTGTTCGATCGAGCCGCAGTTCGCCGGGTTGCGCGCGCCCAGGCTGCCATCGGCATTGACCATGAACTTCGGCACCAGGAACAGCGAAATGCCTTTCGGCCCCGCCGGCGCGTCCGGCAGCTTGGCCAGCACCAGGTGAATGATGTTCTCGGTCAGGTCATGCTCGCCGCCGGTGATGAAGATCTTGGTCCCGCTGACCTTGTAGGAGCCGTCGGCCTGAGGCTCGGCCTTGGTGCGGATAATCCCCAGGTCGGTACCGGCGTGCGGTTCGGTCAGGCACATGGAGCCGGCCCAGGCACCGGCATACATGTTCGGCAGGTACGCCGCTTTCAGCTCTTCGCTGGCATGGGCGTTGATCGACAGGCAGGCGCCGGCAGTCAGCATCGGGTACAGACCGAACGCCAGGCTGGCGGAGTTGACCATTTCTTCGACCTGGGCCGAAACAGCCTTGGGCATGCCCATGCCGCCGTAGGCCGGGTCACCGCCCACGCCGACCCAGCCGCCCTCGGCGTAGGTCTGATAAGCCTCCGTGAAGCCTGCCGGCGTGGTGACGGCACCGTCCGCCCAGTGGCAACCCTCTTCGTCCGCCGCGCGGCTCAGGGGCGCGATACTTTTGCTGGTGACCTTGCCGGCTTCTTCAAGGATGGCCTCGACCGTTTCCGCGTCAACGGTTTCGGCCAACGCAGGCAGCTCGGCCCAGAGTTTGGCGACCTCGAAAACTTCATTGAGGACGAAGCGCATATCGCGCAGGGGCGCTTTGTAGTCAGCCATGGCAAACCTCGCAAGATCTAAACAGGTGAATCGTAGGGGTAGTATTTTCGTTGTGTCCGAGTGTAACCCAACAACTTTTGTGACACATAGGGTCAGGCAGTGACCGTTTTGTAATGTTTAGTCACCGACCATACAGTCATAAAAAAGCCCGCAAGATCGCGGGCTCCTTTGTCACTGGTTTTAAAGATTAAAGCGCAAACAACTCCGCCGGCAGCTGCATCAGGCAATCGCTACCCGCCTCAATGGCCGCCCGATGAGCGGCAGTGCGCGGCAACAATCGCTTGAAGTAGAACTCGCTGGTCGCCAGTTTGGCCTTGCAGAAATCCGCATCGCCACTGCCATCCTCCAGCCGGGCCTGGGCCACCCATGCCATGCGCAACCACAGATAGCCGAGAATGATGTAGCCGCTGTACATCAGGTAATCCACCGACGCGGCCCCCACTTCATCGGGGTTCTTCATCGCGGCCATGCCGACCCTGGTCGTCAACTCGCCCCACTGCTGGTTCAGGCCATGCAGCTGCGCCACATAGCTGCCCAACTGCGGATGTTCAGCGTTCGCCACGCAAAACTTGTGCACGATCCTGGTAAAGCCGCGCAGCAGTTTGCCCTGGCTGCCCAGGACCTTGCGCCCCAGCAGGTCCAGCGCCTGAATGCCATTGGTGCCCTCATAGATCGGTGCGATGCGGCAATCGCGCACCAGTTGCTCCATGCCCCATTCACGTATAAAGCCGTGACCACCGAAGACCTGCATGCCGAGGTTGGTCACTTCCAGGCCCGTATCGGTCATGAAGGCCTTGCAGATCGGCGTCAGGAACGCCAGCAGGTCTTCCGCGTCCTGGCGCGCCGTTTCGTCCTTGCTCAGATGGGCAGCATCCAGCAACTGCGCCGTGAAGTAGGTCAGTGCGCGATTGCCCTCGTTGAAGGCCTTCATGGTCAACAGCATGCGGCGCACGTCGGGATGGACGATGATCGGGTCGGCCGCCTTGTCCGGTGCCTTGGGGCCGGTCAGCGCGCGCATCTGCAAACGCTCGTTGGCGTATTTGATTGCACCCTGGAAACTCGCCTCGCCCAGACACAAACCCTGCATGCCGGTGCCGAGGCGCGCGTGGTTCATCATGGTGAACATGCAGTTCAGGCCCTTGTTCGGCTCGCCGATCAGGAAGCCTTTGGCGCCATCGAAGTTCAACACACAGGTGGCCGACGCCTTGATGCCCATTTTGTGCTCGATGGAGCCACAGGACACGCCATTGCGCTCGCCAGCCTCACCCGCGGCGTCTGGCAGGAATTTGGGCACGATAAACAGCGAGATGCCCTTGGTCCCGGCCGGCGCGTCCGGCAGCTTGGCCAACACCAGATGAATGATGTTGTCGCTCATGTCGTGCTCACCGGCGGAGATGAAGATCTTGCTGCCGGATATTGCATAGCTGCCGTCGGCCGCAGGCACGGCGCGGGTCTTGATAATGCCCAGGTCCGTACCGCAATGGGCCTCGGTCAGGCACATGGTGCCGGTCCATTGGCCGGCGGTGAGTTTGCTCAGGTAGGTCTGCTTCTGTTCTTCGGTGCCGTGGGCGTGGATCGCTGACATGGCGCCGTGAGTCAGGCCGGGGTACATGCCCCAGGACGTGTTGCTGGAGGCCACCATTTCGCTGATGACCAGCCCCAGAGAGCTCGGTAGCCCCTGGCCACCGTACGCAGGGTCGGCCGCCAGGCCATGCCAGCCGCCGTCCACATATTGTGCGAAAGCCTGCTTGAAGCCTGCGGGCGTCGTGACCACGCCATTGTCGAAATGGCAGCCTTCTTCGTCGCCGCTGCGGTTGAGGGGTGACAGCACGTTCTCGCAGAACTTCGCGCCTTCTTCGAGGATGGCACTGACCATGTCCGGACTGGCGTCAGTGACCCCCAGCGCGGCGTAGTTGCTGTGAAAATCGAAGACGTGGTCGATCAGAAAGCGCATGTCGCGCAAGGGAGCTTTGTATTGGGGCATGGTCATTTCTCCGGCAGCAGATAACTCAAACCTACTGCCGCCGACCGCCCCTCACAATCACAGTCCAGACGCTGAATGCGCCATCATCACTCAACCGTGGCGGCCTCCATACGCACCGCGCCACGACGCGTCTGACCGAATGCCATGACGCAGTTACGGCCGGCGCCCTTGGCGCTGTAGAGCGCCTGGTCCGCAGACTTGAGCACTTCTTCCGGGGTGCGTTGTTCAATGCGTTCGGCGACGCCGATGCTCACCGTGACAGACACACTCGAAGCATGGGTACCGGAACGACGTTGACGCCCCTGGCTGTCATCCTGCGGACGGCTGTCCTGGTTACGCAGGTGAATGTTGTAGGTGGCGATGGATTCGCGGATGACTTCCAGGTGCGGCATGCACTCTTCAAGCGTCTTGCCGGCAAACACCAGGGCAAACTCCTCACCGCCATAACGGTACGCCTTGCCGCCCCCGCCGATTTTCGACAGCTTGCTGGCGACCAGTCGCAGCACCTGATCGCCGACGTCGTGACCATGGGTGTCGTTGAATTTCTTGAAATGATCGACGTCGCTCATGGCCAGCACGTAGTTGCGGCCCAGCCGCTGCATGCGTTCGTTCAAGGCACGGCGCCCCGGCAGACCGGTGAGCTCATCCCGGAACGCCATCTGATAGGCCTCATGCGCAACGGCGGCGGCGATCATCAGCATCACCTGGCTGCACATGATGTTCAGGGTAAACGGCAGGATGAATGTCTTGGGCAACATCCAGAACAGCCCGAGCAGGCCGACCAGTTGTGCAGCGTGCAGCGGTCGCGGATTGCGCCAGTACTGATACGCCAGCAGCAGGAACGAACCGATGAACACCGGATACGACAACTGGATCAGGCTCATCCAGGCACCGTGCAGTGCCGGCCAGCGGATCTCCGACAGCCAGATCAGCAGCGCATGCGGGTAGCTTTGCTCCAGCCCCAACGCGACGCTGCCCACTGCCAGCAACACGGCGAAGCGCGCCACCATGTCCTGGAACAGGTGCGTGCGCTCCTGCCAGGCGGCGAACACGCCAAACAGCAACGGCAGCAGCAAGCAACACAAGTGGAAGACCACGGCCGCGTCATCGCGCACCTTGCCGTTGTCGCGGTAGTAGTCGGTCTGGGTGTCGAGCAGGAAGTAGGCGATGTACACCGTGACCATCAGAAAAAGCTCACGCTGACGTCGATAAACCGCGCAGTAAGCCCCTCCGAGCAGCAGCACCAGGGTGGGCAGCACGTTGAACAGCGAGGTGAAGAAGACGTTCAGATCCTTGACGTAAGCCGCCGCAAGCCCCGCCAGCAACAGCAGTAATGAAGGCAGGAAATGACTGAAGCGTACAGCGGAAGGACGCGGCAAGGGTAAAACTCCGACCGTCAAATCAATAGATGGCAATGTGCCCACTACTGTAACGGCAGAACCCCCGGATTGCTGAGTGAATTACTGAGGTATTTTTTAAAAAAACAGCGTCACAGGCGACGAACGGGCCGCCAGTGACGCAAGGAGAAATACGATTACAAGTCGTTGTTGAACGGTTGCAGGGGCCCTTCCAGAGCTGCGCGACCTTCGGCACCGACCGGTTTGAGCAGAATCTCGGCGTCCTGCGCCTGCCGGGTAGTGATCTTCGGACTGGCCGGTTTTTGACCGACGGAGTTTTCATCACCCTTTGCACCCTGCGGCAGCACCAGCGACGGATGGTCAAACGGTGCCCGTTCCCACGCGACCCTGGGGTCGGTTAGCCCGACTTCCATGAACTTGACCAGCGCATCCACTTCATCCGGGGTGAGGTTCAACCGGGTCATGTCCGGATCGAGGTTTGAGCCATTGTGCTGATTGACTGCCGGGTGTTCGAAGCCACTGGTGTTGCTGGCATCCTCCCCACGCCGGTCACCACCGCGGTTATAGAACTCCATGACCTGTTGCAGTGTTGCGCGACTGCCGTTGTGGAAGTACGGCCCGGTCAACGCGATGTTACGCAAGGTCGGCGTCTTGAAGGCGCCATCGACCGCATCGCGGAAACCGACTTCAGGCTTGAGCGTCGCATCACAGGGGATTGCCGGGCTCAAACGCGCTTCGAAGGCGCACACATCGACATCCAGCGGGTCAGGTATCTGGCCCCCCTTAAGCACGGTGTTGTACTCACGGGTGAAAGATAACGGGTTACCCCAGGCATCCGAGCCACCGAGCGCCAGGTCTTCCGAGGTTGGACGCACCCCGGTGTTGTAGAACCCGTTGTCATAGAGCGTAGTCAGGTTGTCGGCCATGACCATCCGCTCGATACGCTCACGGGGATGGAAGAGCAACCGGCTGCCGGCGTTGGTCAACTCCGCACCACCATGGCAATTGACGCACTTGCCCTTGCCCAAAAACAGGTTCATGCCCTGGACCTGCTGGTTATTCATGGCCGTGTGATCACCCTGCAAATAGGCATCCAGCGGAGCCTGATCCGAGATCAGCGTGGACTCGTACATCTGAATCGCCAGGCCGAAGAACAGCGGGAAATTCGCCTCCATCTGGGTGTATGGCGCGCCGCCCAGTGAGACTTGCTGGGTGGCGTTCCACAAGCGTGGCTGGAACGCGTTCTTGATCAGTTCACGGTAGGTCGGCCGACGGGCACCGGACACTGGCCCGAGTACCGAGTCGGTGGACGAGATCCGTTGCTGCTTGAGCATCAAGGTGTCGAGCATGCGCCGGCCGATGTCAGCGAAGGTACGCCCACCACAGGACATTTCCACAGGGCTGCCGGGTGGCCCGACTGCTTGCGAGGCGGCCGAAGCATCTTTGAGCGCCAGCTTGACCTTGGTTGCCACGCCACTGCCATCGCTGGTCACGAAAATCCCGGCGTCAGGGTCGCGATTGCCGAATGGAGAGAAGCCATTGAAGACGTTATTGGCCCGACCATCCCAGAAGTTGCGCACGTTGAACGCGGCATTGATAACGGTGGGTGCGTTGCGCCCGGTACTGCGACGCACATTGATGCCGCCCACCTGGAAGATGCCGTCCGGTTGCTGGATGCATTTGTCGAAACGTGCCTGATGAGGCTTGACGAAGTTGGCGTCGAATACACCCTGGGAACCAATCACATCGTCAGTCGAATAGACAATCGCCGAATCGCGATTCAGAGGGTCCGCCAGCACATGGGTCGGAAAGTCGTTTTTCTTCAGCAGGTAGTTCGGGCCGCCCTTGCCTCCGGATTTGGTGGTGTAACTCGGCACATCACCTGGAATGTCCGAAGCAATGAACGGTTTGTTGAAGATCGACGAGACGTTTGCGTTGGTGTTTGCCTGGCCCGGGTTGATCTGGTTGGTGGTGCGGTGATCGGCACCCGCGTGGAAATGGCAGGACGCGCAAGCGGTGGAACCGTCGCTGCCGATCTCCATATCCCAGAACAGTGCTTTGCCCAGTAGCACTGCCGCCGAGCGATTGAGCACGTAGTCGGTCATCAGGTCGACTTTACGCCCGCCTTCGGTTCCCGAAGGATCGGGTGGCGTCAGGCCGCGCAGCGACTGCAGGCTGGGCACATCCGGCACGGTCGGAACGACCTCAATCGGATCTGCAGCCCAAACGTTCATGACGGGTAGGCCAGTGGCGAAAAGCATCATCGCCGTCACACGGGCCAGGCAAGGAGTTCGAAAGACCCTCAAGTACTTAACCATGATGACATTCTCGATTCAGCACGGAGTAGCCGGGCTCCGTGATTGTCCTGTTGCGAGAGGAACTAATCGCCATGAATCCTGCTGCTCGCACCCACGGCCAAACCAATGCAAAAGTTGGCAAGACACGGCAAGACGTAACAGGCAAAGTACTCTCTTGGCTCAGGCTTGATTAAAACATTACTCCGTCGCACCTCCGAGGGCGCTTAACCCAACTGTAGCTGTAACAAAAGATTTCAACAGAAAACAAAAATATTTTTTACTTACCCTCCTCGGATAGCAATTGCCAAAAAGACACCACAACACCCGTAACTCCCTACAGCAATGAATACCGGTGGAATTCCCCCCCATTACTGGGTGTTATTCCCCAACAGTCGGTCCCCGGCAACCAGCGACACTTTCAATAGCCCAGCGCTTACTGGAGAAAATCAGGCTTTCCACGCTTTTTTGGCAAACTGGCAGAGTAATTGCTAATTCGTACAGCATAGGGAAATCGTGTATTTACTACAGCGATTATCAAAAAGACACGTTATAGGGAGGAACAATTTTAATTACCACTATTCCATTTGTGCGCACGTTGCACCGCGTGAGCTATGGCATTTATTTAATATCAAACCAAAACTTCATGACTAACACCCTCAATACTTTTTCTTGCAATATCATTCCGCCCGGAATAGATATAGACAACTTTTCTCATTTAGTACTCATGATCAAATAAACCCATCGAGCACTTACACTTCCCTTCGCACACTCCCGAACCTGGGTATATATCCCCCCCTATATTGGTGAATATTAATTCGGTAGCTTCGTGCGCGATACCATCCCTGGCCGCGCGGCCCGCATTCTGAATACCCCGGCGGCTATTTGTGTCTAATTATTTCATAACAGGCACAACAACTGCTTTGTACGCCTCAGGCTCAAGGAAATGTCTCTCGCTATTGCGCCCGTAACCGGCCGACGCAACGCAGGTGAAAGCATCCGAACGGCAAGTGTCGACCGTACACAGGCACTCAATCCGCTGGATCGAGCCCAATTTCACGGCTTTGCGTTTTTCTTGCGCAGGATTCAGCGCATCAGCAGATCTGCGATCTCGATTGGCCGGCAATTGGTCCTGCAAGATTCTGGAGTGAGCCATGAGCTTATCTTTGTACGAAAAAACGCTCGCCATACCGCTGCTATCTCACAAACGATTCAACGGCATCTTCAGTCGCCATGCCCTGCTTGCCAGTGCCGTCGCTGTCGCGCTGACCATTGCTGGTGGTGGAGATGCATTTGCCAAAAACGGTGCTGGCGGTGGTGGCGGGACTGCCAAGCCCCCGGGGGTGCCCTCGCCGTTCTCGACACCCACACTGCCTGACCCGGTTTTTACAAACCCGACTGCGATTAACGGGTTTGACGTTACCGGCTTTATCCAGAACATGACGCTGGACACCACCAATGCGAATTGCCCCAATACCAGCGACCCGGGCCGCTTTGGGGGGACCGTCCAGTTGAACGGCGTCACGATTATTGTCCCTTGCAACACCATCATGCAGATGCCGGCCAACACCCTGACCTGGGCCGACTTCGTCAGGGGTGGAACCCTGGCGCTCGGAAAATCAGCGGCGGCCTACCCCTCGTTCGAGATTCATGTGGTAGGCAATAGCGTTTCCAACAAGCAGATTGCCGGGCTGATCTTTGTCTCCCAGCAATCAGTCAACGCGGGGAGCGGTTTCATCACCCGGATCGACTACACCAACGGCAACCTCGAAGTTGACAGCGGGAACCCGAAACAACCCACGATTATTCAGATCAACGATCCGAACGGACGTTTTGGCCGTGCCCAAAGCCCCGACCCACGGTTCTCCGTCGATGATGCCAACCCGACCATCCATGCCGCCACCGGCTACCCGATGTGCGTGCCACGCACGATTTCCGGGGACGATGCACTCTGCCCACAGAAAAACCGGCCAAAAGTGGTCACCCCGACCACGACCAACAACTGCCGCAATTTCAGCCAGGCAGGTGTCACGCTTCCGGCCAGTGGGGAACTCTCGGGGCCAGCAGTGGGGCAGGTTTATTGCAGCCAGTACGTCATGAAGAGATTCAGCGATGCTACACGCACGTCGACGGACCCCGACCCGACACAACAGGCCCCCTTCGAAGTCGGCGACTTCATCAGTTGGTCCGGTACCCTGTTCAAGTCAGCAACAACGGGCGCCCCGGACTTCATCTCTGCGCACACGATCGAGGCGAATGTCGGGATATACACTCAGCCTGGTTCACAGCCCAGCTACATGGCTATCGGGGAATTTGGCATCGGTACGGCCGACCCGGCCGCAACGGCCATCAGCGGAGTAGCCCAGGAGACGCAGGACCGGATTTTCCTAGAAGCCTCGACCACCGACATCAAGACCCCGGTCGACATCTATCTGATAGATGTCAATCCATCGACAGGTGTGCAAACCAATCGCTGGATTACACCCTATGAGATGACAGGTGAATGCAACCCTGCGCTGGGTCTTGCGGCCAGTTGCCTGGGAGCCTCGGGGGGTATTACCACACAGAACACGGGCCCTCAGCCACAACGAGCCAGATTACGTGCGACCAAAGCGCCCGCCGGGCTTCTTAGCCAGCCGACACGAACCTTGCGTGTCTTGGCGCGGTCACTTTGCGTTCCACAGCAGAGCCTGTCCCAGACCGCTGTGGACAGTTGCATCCAGAATGCGGCCAGGTCGACTGTCGCCAATGGACTGACTGCCGGACAGTATGTGGCGCCGGTGTTTGAGTTCATCTTTCCGGAAGGCGTCAAGCCTGGCGATCCAGTGGTGCCTAACGACTTCTGGCACCTGCCATTCATACGTAACGGCGAAGGCGTGAGCACCCCGACGGGTGTAGGCCCCCTGGATCCGACGCCCTGGTGATCAAAGCCTGACCACCGCGCAAAAAAAAACGCCGCTCCGGGAGGAAGCGGCGTTTTTTTGAAGTACTGCGTTAAGACTTAGTAACCCAGCGCGAAGTCTTCTTCTTTCATGTCCATCAGGTTATTGGCGCCCGACAGCATGGTTGCCACGTGAGTGCGGGTACGCGGCAGGATGCGCTGGAAGTAGAAACGCGCAGTCTGCAGCTTGGCGGTGTAGAACGCCTCTTCGGTGGTGCCTGCAGCCAGTTTTTCGGCAGCCAGACGCGCCATGTCAGCCCAGAAGTAGGCCAGGCAGGCGTAACCGGAGTACATCAGGTAGTCCACGGAGGCGGCACCGACTTCTTCGCGATCCTTCATGGCGGCCATACCGACCTTCATGGTCAGCTCACCCCATTCCTTGTTCAGTGCAGCCAGCGGTGCGACGAATTCCTTGACCGCTTCGTTGCCTTCGTTGTTCTGGCAGAACTTGTGGACGATCTTGGTGAAGCCTTTCAGGGCCTCGCCTTGAGTCATCAGCACTTTACGGCCCAGCAGGTCGAGTGCCTGGATACCGGTGGTGCCTTCGTACAGCATCGAAATGCGGCTGTCGCGAACGTTCTGCTCCATGCCCCACTCGGCGATGAAACCGTGGCCGCCGTAGATTTGCACGCCGTGGTTGGCCGATTCGAAACCGAGTTCGGTCATGAAGGCTTTGGCGATTGGCGTCATGAACGCCAGCAGAGCGTCGGCTTTCTTCTTCTCTTCTTCGTCTACGCCGTACTTGACGATGTCGACTTGCTTGGCGGTGAAGTAAACCATCGCACGGTTGCCTTCGGCGAAGGCCTTCATGGTCAACAGCATGCGACGTACATCAGGGTGCACGATGATCGGGTCAGCGGCTTTGTCCGGCGCTTTCGGGCCGGTCAGCGAGCGCATTTGCAGGCGATCGCGAGCGTATTTCAGGCCGCCCTGGAAGCCGATTTCGGCGTGGGCCAAACCTTGCAGCGCGGTCCCCAGACGTGCGGTGTTCATGAAGGTGAACATGCAGTTCAGGCCTTTGTTCGCCGGGCCGATCAGGAAACCGGTGGCCGCGTCGAAGTTCATCACGCAAGTGGCGTTGCCGTGGATGCCCATCTTGTGTTCCAGGGAACCACAGGACACCGCGTTACGCGCACCGATCGAACCGTCTTCGTTCGGCAGGAATTTCGGCACGATGAACAGCGAGATGCCTTTGGTGCCGGCCGGTGCATCCGGCAGGCGGGCCAGCACGATGTGGACGATGTTATCGGCCATGTCGTGTTCACCGGCCGAGATGAAGATCTTGGTGCCGGACACTTTGTAGGTACCGTCGGCCTGAGGCTCGGCCTTGGTGCGCAGCATGCCCAGGTCGGTGCCGCAGTGCGGTTCGGTCAGGCACATGGTGCCGGTCCATTCGCCGGACACCAGCTTGGTCAGGTAGGCGTGCTGCTGCTCTGGAGTGCCGTGCTCGGAGATGGTGTTCATCGCGCCATGGGACAGGCCTGGGTACATGCCCCACGACCAGTTGGCTTCGCCGACCATTTCGCTCACCGCCAGACCCAGGGACTCCGGCAGGCCCTGGCCGCCGTGTTCCATGTCGTGGGCCAGGCTTGGCCAGCCGCCTTCGACGAATTGCTTGTAGGCTTCTTTGAAACCGGTCGGGGTCTTAACGCCGGACTCGCTCCAGGTGCAGCCTTCGATGTCACCCACGCGGTTCAGCGGAGCCAGCACCTGCTCACAAAACTTGGCGCCTTCTTCGAGAATGGCGTCAACCATATCCGGAGTTGCGTCTGCGCAAGCCGGAAGGCTCTGATAGTGCGCTTCGTAGCCGAGCAGTTCGTCACGAACGAAGCGAATATCACGCAAGGGGGCCTTGTAGTCAGGCATAGCGATAAACCTCTGCTGATGTAACCGGGAATGAGCGACCGTGTCGATTTGCTGCGACGGTCAAACAGTTGTTTGAAACATACGTTTACGCCGAAATCTTGTCAAGCGTCGATCTTTTGCCGTTGGTCATCACTTCACGGGTATGCAGGACGCAGCCGTGCGCAACGCCGTTGACCGAACAACGCGCCGTATCGAAAGATTATTTTTGGGGAGAAGGACTTACGCAGAAAAACGCCGCGAATGTTCGCGGCGTTCCGGGGGCCGATTCAGCGGGGAATCAGGCGAACGTATCGATCAGCGTACCGAGCATTTCATCGGATGCCTTGGCGACTTTCGCCCCAAGCTCCACCTGAAATTTGCCTTGGGACATGTCGACCACGTTGCTGGCCAGGTCCGATTGCTGACTGCGATCAACCGACAGCAAGCGATCGACTTGCGCTTCGGAGGACTGGCTGGTCACCGAACGCTCGATCGTCGTGTTGGCGATCTGGCCGGCGGCTTGATCGACACGGTTCTGCCCTGCCTGAATAGTGCTCAGACCGGCGTAAAAAGCGGTGCTTCCTGAGATTTCCATGGGAGAAACCGTCCCTGCGAAGGATCAACAGTGAGCATTGAACCAGAGGCGCCGGGAAAACACCCGACAAAAACACTAATGGCACAGTGCCTTGTCATAGGCAACGCCTAGTCAAGCAGATCCAGTTGAAGGTGCTCTGCCACCGCCTCGGCCGTCACCGCCTTGAGTTTCGGCACACGCCCCAGGCAAGGCGCCGGAATTCGTTCGGCGAGGGTGGCCAGGTTTTCTTCCAGGCGCGAAGTCTTCGGATCGATGATGTTGGCCACCCAGCCTGCCAGTTGCAAACCGTCTCGGGCAATCGCCTCGGCGGTCAGCAACGCATGGCTGATGCAACCCAGGCGCACACCGACCACCAGAATCACCGGCAGGTCCAGCGCCATCGCCAGATCGGACAGATTGGCCTGGTCCGCCAACGGAACGCGCCAACCGCCGGCGCCTTCGATCAGGGTGAAATCGGCCTGCATATCGAGAATCTGCCGCATCGGCGCCAACAAGGACTGCACCGTCAAAGCAACGCCCGCCTCACGGGCAGCCAGGTGCGGAGCGATGGCCGGCTCGAACGCCACCGGGTTGACCTGTGCATAAGTCAACGGCAGTGAACATTCCGCCAGCAGCGCCAGCGCATCGGCATTACGCAAGCCCTTGGGCGTAACCTCGCAACCGGAAGCGACCGGCTTGCCCGCCGCCGTACTCAGGCCCGCCGAACGCGCCGCATGCAGCAACCCGGCGGCCACCGTGGTCTTGCCGACATCGGTGTCGGTGCCGGTGATGAAATAGGCTGCGCTCATAAGGGTTTCTCCAAAACGGCGTACACCACCTGATAAGTCGCCGGCAGTCCCTGGGCCTGACGAAACTGCTCATAAGCCTCGATCAAACCCAGAATCCGCGCCCGGCCGGTCAAACCGCCCGGCCGACCAGGGTTCAGATTATGCGCCCCCAGCGCCTTGAGCTCATGGGTCAGGCTGCGCACATCGGGGTAATGCAAAACATGGGGACGGGTTTCCAGACTGAGCGCCTGCAAACCACTGGCCGCACACAGCTGTTGATAAACGGCGAACTCGCGGAAGCGGTTGACATGGACCATACCGTCCACCTGCCGCCAACTGTCACGCAGTTCAAACAACGTACCCACACACAGACTAGCAAATGCGAAAACACCGCCCGGTTTCAGCACGCGCCGGGCCTCGCTGAGCACCGAGGCGAAGTCCTCGCACCACTGCACTGCCAGGCTGGAGTAGACCAGGTCGCAGGTCGAATCTCGCAGCGGCAAACGCTCGGCATCACCCGCGATGAAATGCGTGGCGCCGCCCAACGGCCGGGCATGGTTGAGCATGCCTTCGGCAATATCCAGCGCCACGCCGTGACTGGTGGGGAACCGCTCGCCCAGCGCACGGCTGAAATGCCCGGTGCCACACCCCATGTCCAGCCAGCGCCCCGGCACGAAATCATCCGGCAAACGACGCAGCAATTGGCTGCCGACGTCACGCTGCAACTCGGCCACGCTGTCGTAGCTCGCCGCTGCACGGGAGAAGGAAGCGGCTACCTGGCGCTTGTCGGGCAAACCGCCGGATAGAGTGGGAAGGGATAAATCAGTCATCACCGGACTCATGCAAAAAAGCCTGGATCGCCCCCGCCACACCGTGGGGGTCTTCCAGAAGAAACGCGTGGCTGGCCTGTTCAATCAGACCGATTTCGATATCCGGCAGCAACGCCAGCAAGTCTCCCGCCGCTTCGGCCGGCACCAGCCCGTCGAGGCCGGCGAACAAATGCAGTTGCGGACCGCGAAATGCTTGCAACGCTGGCCGGGTGTCCAGTTGTGCAAGCAACTCCAGGCCACTCATCAACACTGGCGCCGCCGTATGGGGCGCACCACCGAGCAACAATCGCGACAAACCGCGCGGGTCTACGGCGCCTTGCGCACAGAGCAGTGAAAAGCGCTTCAACGTCATGCGTGGGTCGGTTGCACAGCCCGCCAGAAACGCATCGAAGGTTTCACCGGGCATCGCACTGGGCCAGTGTTCGTGGGCGACAAAGGACGGGTTGCTCGCCAGGGTCAGCAAGCCGCAGCAGCGATCACCGCGACGCGCCGCCAATTCGCCAGCGAGCATGCCGCCCAGTGACCAACCGCCAAGCCAGGCATCCTGTGGCACCGTCGAATCGAGTTCGTCGAGCCATTCTTCAAGATCACTCGACTCCAGCTCCGGCAACGGCTCGATCTCGACACGCAGGTGCTCATCCAGACCTTGCAACGCCGCAGCCAAGGGTTCCAGCGGTGAAACGCCGAGCCCCCAACCGGGCAGCAGAATCAGTCGATCACGCATGGCTTGGCTCCGGTCCCAGTTGCTGAAAACAATCGGCCAGTCCCTCTAACAATAGCTGCACCTGCGCCTCGCTATGGGCGGCGGTCAGGGTCACGCGCAAACGGGCGCTGCCGGCGGGCACGGTCGGCGGGCGGATCGCGGTCACCATCAGGCCGCGCTCGCGCAACATCTGCGACAGACGCACCGCACGCCCGGCGTCGCCCACCATGATCGGCTGGATCGGCGTGAAGCTGTCCATCAACTCCAGGCCGATCTGCTCGGCGCCCCGACGGAATTGGCTGATCAGCGTTTTCAGATGCTCACGTCGCCAATGTTCACTGCGCAGCAGCTCCAGACTTTTCAGCGTGGCGCAGGCCAGGGCCGGTGGCTGGCTGGTGGTGTAGATGTAAGGGCGGGCGAACTGGATCAGGCTTTCGATCAGCTCCTCGCTGCCAGCGACAAAGGCGCCTGCGGTGCCGAACGCCTTGCCGAGGGTACCGACCAGCACTGGCACATCATCCTGGCTCAGGCCGAAATGCTCGACGATGCCGCCGCCGTTGGCCCCCAGAGGACCGAAACCATGGGCGTCATCGACCATCAGCCACGCGCCTTTGGCCTTGGCTTCCCGGGCCAGCGCCGGCAAGTCGGCGATGTCGCCGTCCATGCTGAACACGCCATCGGTGACCACCAGGGTATTGCCGGTCGCCTTCTCAAGACGCTTGGCCAGACTCGCCGCGTCGTTGTGCAGGTAGCGATTGAAACGCGCGCCAGACAACAGCCCGGCATCCAACAACGATGCGTGATTGAGCCGGTCTTCGAGCACCGTATCGCCCTGCCCCACCAGCGCCGTCACCGCGCCGAGGTTGGCCATGTAACCGGTGGTGAACAGCAAGGCACGCGGGCGCCCGGTCAGGTCAGCCAGGGCTTCTTCCAGCGCGTGATGCGGGCCACTGTGGCCGATCACCAAATGCGAGGCCCCGCCACCGACGCCCCACTTCGACGCGCCAGCGCGCCAGGCTTCGATCACTTGCGGGTGATTGGCCAGGCCCAGGTAATCGTTGTTGCAGAACGCCAGCAACGGCTGACCATCGACCACCACTTGCGGGCCTTGCGGGGTCTCAAGCAGCGGGCGCTGGCGGTAGAGGTTTTCGGCACGACGGGCAGCAAGGCGTGCGGCGAGATCGAAAGACATGCAGGCCTCGGGGATCAGGTTTCAGAAGCAATCGCAGTTCCATGTGGGAGCGGGCTTGCTCGCGATGGGCTTTAGGACGCCGCGGGGTATCAGATGTCCCGTGTCATCGTTGACGACCATCGCGACGGTGCGACGATTCGACAGGCTCGCTCCTACAGGGTTTTGCATTCCAGCAATGGAACAGGCGCCGTGATTAAACCGCCGCGTTATAAAACTGCTCGCTGCTCTTCTGCTCCACCAGCGCCTGTTCGATGGCGGCCTGATGAACTTCGTCGGCGTGCTCTTCGCGGGCTTCCGGCAGGATGCCCAGACGCGAGAACAGCTGCATGTCCTTGTCGGCCTGCGGGTTGGCGGTGGTCAGCAATTTCTCGCCGTAGAAAATCGAGTTGGCGCCGGCGAAGAACGCCAGGGCCTGCATCTGCTCGTTCATCGCTTCGCGGCCGGCGGACAGGCGCACGTGGGACTTCGGCATCAGGATCCGGGCAACGGCGAGCATGCGAATGAAGTCGAACGGGTCGACGTCGTCGGCATTTTCCAGCGGTGTGCCGGCGACTTTCACCAGCATGTTGATCGGCACCGACTCCGGATGCTCCGGCAGGTTGGCCAGCTGGATCAGCAGGTTGGCGCGGTCGTCGAGGGACTCGCCCATGCCGAGAATGCCGCCGGAGCAGATTTTCATCCCCGAATCACGTACGTACGCCAGGGTTTGCAGGCGTTCGCTGTAGGTGCGGGTGGTGATGATGCTGCCGTAGAACTCGGGCGAGGTATCGAGGTTGTGGTTGTAGTAGTCGAGGCCGGCCTTGGCCAGGGCTTCGGTCTGCTCCTGATCCAGGCGACCGAGGGTCATGCAGGTTTCCAGGCCCAGGGCTTTTACGCCTTCGACCATTTTCAGCACGTAGGGCATGTCTTTGGCCGACGGGTGTTTCCACGCCGCGCCCATGCAGAAACGGGTCGAACCGATGGCCTTGGCGCGTGCAGCCTCTTCGAGGACCTTCTGCACTTCCATCAGTTTTTCTTTTTCCAGGCCGGTGTTGTAGTGACCGGACTGTGGGCAATATTTGCAATCTTCCGGGCAGGCGCCGGTTTTGATCGACAGCAGGGTCGACACCTGAACACGGTTGGCGTCGAAATGCGCACGGTGCACCGTCTGAGCCTGGAACAACAGGTCGTTGAATGGCTGAACGAAGAGTGCTTTGACTTCGGCCAAAGACCAGTCATGACGCAGGGTTGCCGAGGTGCTGGCGCTCATGGGTGCTTCCTTTTTATGCTTGGACAGGCGGCTGGGGATGGAATCGCAGTCGCATCAAGATGTTTCGGCATATTTAAGGAAGAGCGATGCACTGTCAACCTCGATACCAAGGACCGGTTTACATCTGGTTAAAAAACAAACAATCCTGCCTGCTCTGTGATGAACCCGCCGATGGCACCACGCCCATCTGCGTCAGCTGCGAAACCGAGCTGCCCTGGCTCGGCGATCATTGCCAGACCTGTGCCCTGCCCATGCCGGCTTCGGGCCTCGAGTGCGGCCAATGCCTGCACCGGCCTCCCGCCTTTAAACAGGTGATCGCACCCTGGACTTATGGATTCCCGATCGACAGCCTGATTACCCGTTTCAAACACAACGCGAAATGGCCCTATGGTCACCTGCTCGGCGAACTTCTCGCCCAATCGCTGCAACATCGCTTCGACGACGACCTGGCGCGCCCCGATGCGCTGGTACCTGTACCGATGGCCAACCGGCGTCTGCGCCAACGGGGGTTCAATCAGGCCGCCATGCTGGCGCGCTGGCTCAGCGCCCACCTTGATATACCTTCCGATGAACGGTTGCTGCTCAGACCCCACGATACGGACGCTCAACAAGACCTGAATGCCGAGGCGCGCAAAAAAAACCTGCGCAATGCCTTCGCCCTGGCCGCCGACGCTTCGCCAAAAGGACGCCACCTGGCACTGGTGGACGATGTCCTGACCACCGGCGCCACCGCGCAAGCCATCGCACGCCTGCTGATGGACGCGGGCGCCAGGCAGGTCGACGTCTATTGCCTGGCACGCACGCCCAAACCTGGCGAGTCGCCGTGACTTGACTCCCGCGCCCCGAGCCGCCAACGTCCGCATCATCGTCACAGCCCATAGCGCCTTGCCATGTCCTTGCCTACATTGTTGTCCCAGCACATTGTCCGCCGCCCGCAGCGCATTGCCCTGTTGCAACACATCGCCGAACAGGGGTCGATCACCCGCGCGGCGAAAAGCGCGGGCCTGAGCTACAAGGCGGCCTGGGACGCGATTGACGAGCTGAACAACCTCGCGCAGAAACCACTGGTGGAACGCAGCGTCGGCGGCAAGGGCGGTGGCGGCGCCAAACTGTCCGCCGAAGGGGAGCGGGTCTTGCGCCTCTATCAAAAACTGCAGGCGTTGCAGGCCCAGGTCCTGGAAGCGGCTGAAGAAGCCAGCGACCTCGACCTGCTCGGTCGCCTGATGCTCAGGACCAGCGCACGCAATCAGTTGCACGGCAAGGTGGTGGCCATTGAAACCCAAGGGCATAACGACCGGGTTCGCCTTGAGCTGGCCAAAGGCTTGAGCCTCGATGCGCAAATTACCCACGACAGCACCCTGCGCCTGGACCTGCAAACCGGCACTGAAGTCGTGGCCCTGATCAAGGCCGGCTGGCTCGAACTGCTCGGCAGCGACGATGCAGCAACACCCGGACACAATTGCCTGGAGGGCGTCATCGACCAGATCCTCGATGCCGAAGACGGTCCCTGCGAAGTGCGCATCGGCCTGCCCAATGGCCAGACCCTCTGCGCCCTGGCCGAATCCCGGCATTTGCAATCACGCCAGCTGGGCACCGGCAAATCGGTACGCGTGCAGTTCTCGCCGTCCAACGTCTTGCTCGGCACGCCGCTGTAAAGACAACTGAAACAAAAGCTTCATCCCCCATCATTAAGGTGACTGCAAAATTCGCAGGGAGCCTGATGTGAGCCTATTAGAAGACAACCAACCCACCGACCTCGAACAAATGGTCGGCCTCAGCCGTCGCGGTTTCATCAGCGCGGGCGCCCTGTGCGGTGCCGCCATGTTTCTCGGCGGCAACCTGTTGAGCCGTAGTGTGCTGGCCGCTGGAGTCAGCGCCGGCAACAGCCAATTGCTGGGTTTCGACAGCATCCCCGCCGCCACCAGCGATGCGATCTCCCTGCCGCCTGGCTACAAATCCTCGGTACTGATCAGCTGGGGCCAGCCCCTGCAGAAAAACGGTCCGGCCTTCGACCCCAGCGGCAATGGCACGGCCGAGCATCAGGAAGTGCAGTTCGGCGACAACAACGACGGTATGAGCCTGTTTGAATTCCCCGGTGAAAAAGACCGGGCGCTGATGGCGATCAATAACGAATACACCAACTACCGCTACCTCTATCCCCACGGCGGCATGCCGCAGTCGGCGCATGACGTGCGCAAGGCACTGGCCTGCGAAGGCGTGTCGGTGATCGAAGTGCAGCGCAAGAACGGTCACTGGCAGTTCGTCCAGGGCTCGCACTACAACCGACGCATCCACGGCAATTCGCCGATCAGCCTGAGCGGCCCGGCAGCGGGTCACGACCTGTTGAAAACCAGCGCCGACCCGTATGGCAAGAACGTCCTCGGGACGTTCCAGAACTGCGCCAACGGCAAGACGCCGTGGGGCACGTATCTGACCTGCGAAGAGAACTTCACCGACTGCTTCGGCAGCAGCGATGCCGAACAGAAATTCGATGCCGCACAGAAGCGCTACGGCGCGGTGGCGACCAGCAAAGAAATCAACTGGCACCCGCACAACGAGCGCTTCGACCTGGCCAAGAACCCCAACGAACTCAACCGTCACGGCTGGGTGGTGGAGATCGACCCGTTCGACCCGAAATCGACCCCGGTCAAACGCACCGCACTGGGCCGCTTCAAACATGAAAACGCGGCCCTGGCGGAAACCGGCGACGGTCGTGCCGTGGTGTACATGGGCGACGATGAACGCGGCGAGTTCATCTACAAATTCGTCAGCCGCGACAAGATCGACCACAAGAATCCCAAGGCCAACCGCGACCTGCTGGACCACGGCACCTTGTACGTGGCGCGTTTCGACGCCGGCGACGGCAATGCTGATCACCCCAAAGGCCAGGGCGAATGGATCGAACTGACCCACGGCAAGAACGGCATCGACGCCAGCAGCGGTTTTGCCGATCAGGCTGAGGTGCTCATTCATGCACGCCTGGCCGCCAGCGTGGTGCAAGCCACGCGCATGGACCGCCCGGAATGGATCGTCGTCAGTCCCATGGATGGCCAGGTTTATTGCACACTGACCAACAACGCCAAACGCGGCGAAGACAGCCAGCCGGTAGGCGGTCCGAACCCGCGGGAGAAGAACGTCTACGGGCAAATCCTGCGCTGGCGCACCGACCGCGATGACCATGGCGCGAACACGTTCGCCTGGGACTTGTTTGTCGTAGCGGGCAACCCGCAGGTGCACGCCGGGACGCCGAAGGCTGGATCGTCGAACATCACGGCCCAGAACATGTTCAACAGCCCCGATGGATTGGGTTTCGACAAGGCCGGGCGCTTGTGGATTCTGACCGACGGCGACATGAGCAATGCCGGCGACTTTGCGGGCATGGGCAACAACCAGATGCTCTGTGCCGACCCGCAGACGGGTGAGATTCGCCGCTTCATGGTCGGGCCGATTGGTTGCGAGGTGACGGGGATCAGCTTCTCGCCGGATCAAAAGACGCTGTTCGTCGGGATTCAGCATCCTGGCGAAAACGGCGGATCGACCTTCCCCGAGCATTTGCCGAACGGTAAACCGCGGTCTTCGGTGATGGCGATTACCCGAGAGGATGGCGGGGTCGTCGGCGCCTGATAAGGCCTCATCGCGAGCAGGCTCGCTCCCATATGGGCAACACCGAACCTGGGGAGCTTGCTCGCGATGACGTCGGCCCAAACCACACACATCTCAAGCCCAGTCACTCAAGAAGTCCCGTCTGCGCTACCATGCATGGCCGGACGCGGCAGCCTGCTGCGCGCAGGAGTCAGCATGGCCCACCCGTTTGAAACACTCACCCCAGACCTCGTGCTCGATGCCGTCGAAAGCATCGGCTTTCTCAGCGACGCGCGCATTCTGGCGCTCAACAGCTATGAGAACCGCGTCTATCAAGTCGGCATCGAAGACTCCGAGCCGCTGATCGCCAAGTTCTACCGTCCGCAGCGCTGGACCAACGAAGCGATTCTCGAAGAACACCAGTTCACCTTCGAACTCGCCGACGTCGAGGTGCCGGTCGTCGCGCCGCTGATCCATAACGGTGAAACCCTGCACGAACACAACGGCTTTCGCTTCACCCTGTTCCCCCGCCGTGGTGGCCGTGCGCCGGAGCCAGGCAACCTCGATCAGTTGTATCGCCTCGGGCAACTGCTCGGTCGCCTGCACGCGGTGGGCGCGACCAAACCGTTCGTGCACCGTGAAGCACTGGGTGTGAAGAATTTCGGTTATGACTCGCTGACCACCTTGCTCGAAGGCAACTTCATCCCCCGCAGCCTGCTGCCGGCCTACGAGTCGGTGGCCCGTGATCTGCTCAAGCGCGTGAAAGAGGTCTACGACGCCACGCCACACCAGAACATCCGCATGCATGGCGACTGCCACCCCGGCAACATGATGTGCCGCGACGAAATGTTCCACATCGTCGACCTCGACGACTGCCGCATGGGCCCTGCGGTGCAGGACATCTGGATGATGCTGGCGGGGGATCGCCAGGATTGCCTCGGACAATTGTCGGAATTGATGGACGGTTACAACGAATTCCACGATTTCAACCCGCGCGAACTGGCCTTGATCGAACCACTGCGCGCCTTGCGCCTGATGCACTACAGCGCCTGGCTCGCCCGCCGCTGGGACGACCCGGCCTTCCCGCGCAGTTTTCCGTGGTTCGGGACGGAAAGGTATTGGGGCGATCAGGTGTTGGCATTGCGTGAACAACTCGCGGCACTCAACGAAGAACCGCTGAAACTTTTCTAAACAGCAGCGCCCCCTGCAGGAGCGAGCCTGCTCGCGATGGTTGTGAACGATAACGCGGGGAACCTGATACCCCACGGCGCCTTTGAGTTCATCGCGAGCAGGCTCGCTCCTACATCGATCAGCACATCAGGAAAAATCTCCTTACAATCCCCTCTTTGTTAGCTGCCTAAGCAAGGACTCTGCATGCAAGCTGCCAACCTCCGTCGGGGGTACATCCTGGGCCTGAGTGCCTACATCATCTGGGGAATTTTCCCGCTCTACTTCAAAGCCATCGCCAATGTGCCCGCCGTGGAGATCATCATCCACCGTGTGTTGTGGTCGGCGCTGTTCGGCTCTTTGCTGCTGATGGTCTGGAAACATCCGGGCTGGTGGCGCGAGCTGCGGGAGAACCCGAAACGACTGGCGATCCTGGCCCTGAGCGGCACGCTGATCGCCGCCAACTGGCTGACGTATGTCTGGTCGGTGAATAACGGACGCATGCTTGAAGCCAGCCTTGGCTATTACATCAACCCGCTGGTAAACGTGCTGCTGGGCATGTTGATCCTCGGCGAACGGCTACGGCGCATGCAGTGGATCGCCGTGGGTCTGGCGGCGATCGGTGTGGCGCAGCAGGTGTGGCAGGTAGGGAGCCTGCCGTGGGTGTCGCTGGTGTTGGCCCTGACCTTCGGTTGCTACGGGTTGATCCGCAAGCAGGCACCGGTCAAGGCATTGCCGGGGCTGGTGGTGGAGACCTGGATGCTGGTGCCGATTGCCGTCGCCTGGTTGCTGTTCAATCCGACCGCTGCGAGTACTCAACCTGAGTTCTGGACGACGTCCGAAGCCTGGTGGCTGGTCGCTGCCGGCCCGGTGACGCTGGTGCCGCTGGTCTGCTTCAACGCTGCTGCACGGCATTTGCCCTACACCACGCTGGGGTTTCTCCAGTACGTGGCACCGACATTGGTGTTGTTGCTGGCCGTGCTGCTGTTTGGCGAACACCTGTCGTCGAGTACGTTGCTGGCCTTCATCTTTATCTGGGCCGGCCTGGCCGTTTACAGCGTCGACGCATGGCTCAGCCTGCGCCGCCGAGGCTGATCAAAAAACGCACAAACCTCTGCAGGCCACGTCAATCGTGGCCTGCATCGTTTCTTCCCAAGGTTATCCACAGCCTGATCCCCGGCGAATGTGCGCAAGTCGCTGAAACTGTTGGTTTTTTGATCAATTCCTGAAAAGCCCCGGTCGGCGTGGCCTGGCGGGCTGTCTCTACAGGTTATCCACAGGCGGGTGCACGTTTAACTTGGATAACCCGATCAAGGCTCACTGCGCAGCACCAACTCCACCATCAGATCGTCGGCCAGGGTTTCCAGGCGCGACTGCAATACATCCAGGGACAAGGTCAACGGCACCGCGAGAATCGCTTCGGCGTGGAACAGCGGCTCACTGCTCATCGGAGCCGGCCGCACCTCAGTCACCAGCCGTTCCAGATTCACCCCCTGCTCACTCAACAGTCGAGTGATATCACGCACGATCCCCGGCCGGTCATTGCCTACCAGCTCCATGGCGATGGGTTTCCAGGTGCAGGATTGTTCGATGCCGCTTTCGGCGATCAAGACGCGAATGCCCTGGGCGGACAGGCCTTGCAGGGCATCGACCAACGCATCGTAGGCCTCTGCCGGCACGCCCACTCGAAGGATCCCGGCGAACTGCCCGGCCATGCGTGACATGCGGCTTTCCAGCCAGTTGCCGCCGTGCTCGGCAATGCATTGGGCAATGCGCTCGACCTGCCCTGGCTTGTCCGGTGCAAAAACGGTGAGTACGAGGTGGTCCATGGCGCAGCCCTCTGGTCATGACTTTTGTTATCGAAAACCAAGTATAGGCAAGGCACCGGAATCGGCTTGGCGCAGCTTTTCTGTGGCGAGGGAGCTTGCTCCCGCTCGACCGCGTAGCGGTCGTAAAAGCTTTTGGGCTTGATTCGCGAGCCAGTGGGAGCAAGCTCCCTCGCCACCAAAAAACAAAGCCCCATAGCCGTGCAGCAAAGATTATGTGTACAACTTTTTATATTTAACTGGAACAATCTCATAGTTTTTTGAGAACATCCCGATCCCCGGCGTGACTGCAATGCGTCATGGGGTCGCAGAACGACGTAATTAGTCTAATTTTCACAAGCGCAATTCATCATGTAGTATGCCGCAGCGCGCACTACATAACGTTGGATCGATGTCTGCCTCAGGCGCAGTCGCATCCCTGAAAGCCCCGTCAGCACGGCCTCCGCGCCGTTGATTGGTCCCCACCCAGCCGTCAGAAATGGCATGTACTGGTCCCAGGGTTTGTGGTTTAAATGCCAAAGGCTTCATTGTTAAATTGAAGAGCTGAAAAGCGAAATAGCTGAGCAGAGTGAGGCAAGCAATGACTGAACACGTTCAAGTCGGTGGCCTGCAGGTCGCCAAAGTCCTGTTCGACTTCGTGAACAACGAAGCCATTCCCGGTTCCGGCCTCACCGCCGATACGTTCTGGGCCGGTGCCGACAAGGTCATTCATGACCTGGCGCCGAAGAACAAAGCCCTACTCGCCAAACGCGACGATCTCCAGGCTCGTATCGATGGCTGGCACCAATCCCGTGCCGGTCAGCCACACGACGCCGTGGCCTATAAAGCCTTCCTGCAAGACATCGGTTATCTGCTGCCAGAAGCAGCCGATTTCCAGGCAACGACGCAAAATGTCGATGATGAAATCGCCCGCATGGCCGGCCCGCAACTCGTAGTGCCGGTGATGAACGCCCGTTTCGCGCTCAATGCTTCGAACGCCCGCTGGGGTTCGCTGTACGACGCGCTCTACGGCACCGACGCGATCAGCGAAGCTGACGGCGCGGAAAAAGGCAAAGGCTACAACAAGGTGCGCGGCGACAAGGTCATCGCCTTCGCCCGTGCCTTCCTCGACGAAGCGGCACCATTGGCGGCCGGCTCCCACGTCGACTCCACCGGCTACAAAATCGTTGACGGCAAACTGGTGGTCGCCCTCAAAGGTGGCAGCAACACCGGCCTGCGCAACGACGCCCAGTTGATCGGCTTCCAGGGCGCTGCTTCGGCCCCCACCGCGATCCTGCTGAAAAACCACGGCCTGCATTTCGAAATCCAGGTCGATGCCAGCACCCCGGTCGGCCAGACCGATGCCGCCGGTGTCAAAGACATCCTGATGGAGGCGGCGCTGACCACCATCATGGACTGCGAAGACTCCGTCGCTGCAGTCGATGCCGATGACAAAGTGGTGATCTACCGCAACTGGCTCGGCCTGATGAAGGGCGACCTGTCGGAAGAAGTCGCCAAGGGCGGCAAGACGTTTACCCGCACCATGAACGCCGACCGTACCTACACCGCCGTCGATGGCAGTGAACTGAGCCTGCACGGCCGTTCGTTGCTGTTCGTGCGCAACGTCGGTCACCTGATGACCATCGACGCGATCCTGGATAAAGACGGCAACGAAGTGCCGGAAGGTATCCTCGATGGCCTGGTCACTTGCCTGGCCGCGCTGCACAACCTGAACGGCAACACGTCGCGCAAAAACACTCGCACCGGTTCGATCTACATCGTCAAACCGAAAATGCACGGGCCGGAAGAAGCCGCATTCACCAACGAGCTGTTCGGTCGCATCGAAGACGTACTGGCCCTGCCACGCAACACCCTCAAAGTCGGGATCATGGACGAGGAGCGTCGTACCACGATCAACCTCAAGGCCTGCATCAAGGCGGCCAGCGAGCGCGTGGTGTTTATCAACACCGGCTTCCTCGACCGTACCGGTGACGAAATCCACACTTCCATGGAAGCCGGCCCGATGGTGCGCAAGGCCGACATGAAGGCGGAAAAATGGATTGGTGCCTATGAGAACTCCAACGTCGATATCGGCTTGAGCACCGGCCTGCAGGGTCGCGCACAAATCGGTAAAGGCATGTGGGCCATGCCGGACTTGATGGCCGCGATGCTCGAACAGAAAATCGCTCATCCACTGGCCGGCGCCAACACCGCCTGGGTACCTTCGCCGACCGCCGCCGCCTTGCACGCACTGCATTACCACAAGGTTGACGTGTTCGCGCGCCAGGCCGAACTGGCCAAGCGTGCTCACGCCTCGGTGGACGACATCCTGACCATTCCGCTGGCGGTGAACCCGCAGTGGACCGCCGAGCAGATCAAGAACGAACTGGACAACAACGCCCAGGGCATTCTCGGTTACGTGGTGCGCTGGATCGACCAGGGCGTCGGCTGTTCGAAAGTGCCGGACATCAACGACGTCGGCCTGATGGAAGACCGTGCGACGCTGCGTATTTCCAGCCAGCACATCGCCAACTGGCTGCGTCACGGTATCGTCACTCAAGAGCAAGTGATGGAAAGCCTCAAGCGCATGGCGCCGGTGGTGGACCGTCAGAACGCGGGTGATGCGCTGTACCGTCCTCTGGCACCGAACTTCGACAGCAACATCGCCTTCCAGGCCGCTGTCGAGCTGGTGATCGAAGGTACCAAGCAACCGAACGGCTACACCGAGCCGGTCCTGCACCGTCGTCGTCGCGAGTTCAAGGCTGCCAATGGCCTGTAACTGAGCGTTTGCGCCGTAAAAAAAGGCCCTGATCTTCGGATCAGGGCCTTTTTATTCATGGGTGTCATGCCTTCCCGCAGGAGCCGGCTTGCTGGCGATCCAGACGCCGCAGTGAATCAGGCAAAATGTGTAAACGTTCTTCGCCAGCAAGCCGGCTCTACAGGGGTGACTAAGGCTCCATCCCCAGCTCATGCTTGACCAACTCCAGCAACTTGTCGCTATCAATCGGCTTGAGCAGGAAATCCACCACGCTCAAATGCATTGCGGCGATGGCGTCTTTCACGTCGGCGTCCCCCGAGACGATGATGACCGGCATTGCCGCCCGCACCGATTCACGCACCCGGCGGATCAGGTCCAGGCCGTCTATGTGGCCCATGCGCAAATCCGTGATCACCAGGCCAATCGCCGGTTTCTCTTCCAGCATCTTGAGTGCAGTCTCGCCACTGGCAGCGGTCAGGCAGCGAATCCCGTTGAGCGCCAGAATCTCTGACAGCAATTCCCGGGCGTCTTTATCGTCATCGACGATCAGCACGCGCTGCGGCGGCAAGTCAGGTTCCAGCATGACGGCACTGAGCGCCTCGCGCTCGGCGTCACTCAAAATATCGTGGTCGGACATGGCTTTCTCTACATGTTCAGTTCAATTCCCTAGCACAGTGGTCAGACATCGCTAAGCAGACCCTCAATGTGCACTTCGTCAGATATTTTTCCAATAGGTGTACGGAAAGGTTTTTCGCACAATTGCGTAAGGCTTTTCCGACATTCCCTCTCACACATCACCTACCTAGACTTACGTCCAATGGGCACCCGGACCGCAGGGGCCGACCATGGCTGAGTCATCCGACGACAACAAATCCAAAAAAGACTGCGGTTATGGTTATGAGTAAAGCGGACGCCTTCACACAAGCAGGGAAAACGGCGGTGTTGCAAAACATCCAGGGCACCCTGCAATTTCTTCAGCGCTTCCCGCCCTTCAATCAGATGGAGCACGCTCACCTGGCGTACCTGGTTGAACAATGTCAGCTGCGTTTTTATGCGCCCGGCGAGAGCATCATCAAGCCTGCCGATGGCCCGGTTGAGCACTTTTACATCGTCAAGCAGGGTCGGGTCGTGGGCGAGCGTCCGCACACGGCCAAGGGCGGTACCGAAACGACCTTCGAGATCACCACCGGCGAGTGCTTTCCCCTCGCCGCGTTGCTGGGCGAACGGGCGACCCGCACCGAGCATCTGGCCGCCGAAGACACCTTTTGCCTACAGCTGAACAAGCTCGCATTCATCAAACTGTTCGCCATTTCCAGCACCTTTCGCGACTTTGCCCTACGCGGCGTCAGTAGCCTGCTGGATCAGGTCAACCAGCAGGTCCAGCAAAAAGCCGTGGAAACCCTCGGCACCCAATACTCGCTCAACACCCGCCTCGGCGAATTGGCCATGCGCCATCCGGTGACCTGCAACCCGATGACGCCCCTGCGCGAAGCCGTGACCCTGATGCACGAACAGCAGGTGGGCAGCATTGTGGTGGTCAACGAGCAAAAGGCGCCGCTGGGGATTTTCACCCTGCGCGACTTGCGCCAGGTCGTGGCCAACGGCACGAATGACTTCAACGAAGCCATCGAACGGCACATGACCCAGGCGCCGTTTTTCCTGTCGCCGGATCACAGCGCCTTCGATGCGGCCATCGCCATGACCGAACGCCACATCGCCCACGTCTGCCTGGTCAAGGATCAGCGCCTGTGTGGCGTGGTCTCGGAACGTGACCTGTTTTCCCTGCAACGGGTCGACCTGGTGCACCTGGCGCGCACCATTCGCAGCGCCCAGCGCGTGGAAAACCTGGTCACGCTACGCGGCGAGATCGGCCAACTAGTGGAACGCATGCTGGCCCACGGGGCGTCTTCAACCCAGATCACCCACATCATCACCCTGCTCAACGATCACACCGTGTGCCGAGTGATCGAATTGACCCTGGCCGAGAAAGGCGACCCGGGCATACCGTTCAGTTGGCTGTGCTTCGGCAGCGAAGGCCGCCGCGAACAAACCCTGCATACCGATCAGGACAACGGCATCATTTTTGAAGCGCGGGACGCCGCCCACGCCGCTGAGATCCGCGGCAAGTTGCTGCCCATCGCCCAACAGATCAACCAGAGCCTGGCCCTGTGCGGTTTCACCCTGTGCAAGGGCAACATCATGGCCGGCAACCCCGAACTGTGTTTGTCCCGGGCCGAATGGGCACGGCGCTTTGCTGCGTTTATCCGCGAGGCGACGCCTGAGAACCTGCTCGGTTCGAGCATCTATTTCGATTTGCGCGTGGTCTGGGGCAGCGAGCAAGGCTGCGAACAGTTGCGCCGCGCGATTCTCGATCAAGTCGGCGACAACCGCTTGTTCCAGCGCATGATGGCCGAGAACGCCTTGCGCAATCGTCCGCCCGTGGGCCGTTTCCGCGAGTTTGTCCTGGCCCGAAAAAATGGCGAGAAGGCCACCCTCGACCTGAAGGTTCAGGGCCTGACCCCGTTCGTCGACGGCGCACGATTACTGGCGTTGGCCAACGGCATCGAAGCCAACAATACCCTGGAGCGGTTTCGCCAGCTGGTCGACAAAGAGGTCATCGAGCCGCTGGACGGCGCAGCGTATGAAGAGGCGTATCACTTCATCCAGCAAACCCGCATGCAGCAACATCAACTCCAGACCCGGGAGAATCTGCCCTACTCCAACCGCGTCGATCCGGACAGCCTCAATCATCTGGATCGACGGATCCTGCGTGAATCCCTGCGCCAGGCACAACGCCTGCAAAGCAGCCTGGCCCTGCGGTATCAGCTATGAGCCTGTTTTCATGGCTGCGCCCGGCCGGCCCGATCCTGTCCGGGGAGCTGCAACAACGCCTGCAACGCTTGCCAACGCCCGCCGGACTGAGCGAGTGCAGCCTGCGCGAACAGCGCTGGGTGGTACTCGACCTGGAGACCACCGGGCTGAACCTGAACAAGGACCGCGTGTTGTCCATCGGCGCGGTGGTGATCGAGGACGGCGCGATTGATTTCAGCCAGCAATTCGAACGCACCCTGCAGTGCACCGAGGTCAAACTCGGCCCCAGCGTCTTGATCCACGGCATCGGCCCCAGCGCGATTGCCGCCGGCAGCGACCCGGCGCAGGCATTGGTCGAATTCATGGAGTTCGTCGGCGACAGCCCGATCCTGGCCTTTCATGCGCCTTTCGACCAACACATGCTCAGTCGCGCCTTGAAAGACCATCTGGGCTACAAGTTGCAGCATCCATTTCTGGATGTGGCGGACATCGCCCCGCTGCTGTGCCCGCAAGCCAATATCCGCGAAGCCGGACTGGACGAGTGGATCGACTGGTTCAAGCTCGAAGTCTTCGAACGCCACAACGCCAGCGCCGATGCCCTGGCCACCGCCGAATTGGCGCTGATCCTGTTCAGCCGGGCGCGGCAGCAACAGATTCATAGCCCGTTGAATTTGCAGCAGCGCTTGAATCAGTGGAAGCGACGGCAGCACACACCGTCCTTCTGATTTCCGGCCCCATCGCGGGCAAGCCACGCACCCACAAGGTTACGCACAATCCCTGTGGAAGCGCGGCTTGCCCGCGATGAACGATGACGCGGTCTCCCGACCAACGCCAATTGCATTACCTCCCCCGCCTCTGACACAATCGCGAACAATTCTCGTTAGTTAATATTTCCCAATCGGTAATGCTACGTGACGCCAGTCCCAAGCCCCCAAAATGAGCTCGTCGGTGCGTTATATCGCGACCATCGCGGTTGGCTGTTGGCCTGGCTTCGGCGCAACGTGGCTTGCCCGCAACGCGCCGAAGACCTGAGTCAGGACACGTTCCTGCGCTTGCTCGGCCGTGAGCAATTGACGGCGCCACGCGAACCGCGGGCCTTTCTGGTGGCGATTGCCAAGGGCCTGCTGTTTGACCACTTCCGTAGAGCCGCACTGGAACAGGCTTACCTGACCGAACTGATGCTGATTCCCGAAGCCGAGCAACCGTCGGTGGAAGAACAGCAAATGATCCTCGAAGACCTGAAAAACATCGATCGCCTGCTCGGCAAACTGTCGAGCAAGGCGCGGGCGGCGTTTCTCTACAACCGTCTCGACGGCCTGGGACACGCACAAATCGCCGAACGCCTGGGTGTCTCAGTGCCACGGGTGCGCCAATACCTGGCCCAAGGTATTCGGCAGTGCTACATCGCGCTGTACGGTGAGCCGACGTGAGCCCGGCCAGTTCCAGGCCGGTGTCGGCACAGGTGCTGGACGCCGCGATTGCCTGGCAGCTGTCACTGGACTCCGGCACTGCGGTCGAGCGCGAAGCGTTCGCCAAATGGCACGCGGCCCACGAAGAGCATGCGCGCGCCTGGCGCCAACTGGGCATGCTTGACCAGCGTTTCAGCGTCGCCAGCGGTCCGGCCCGCACCGCCCTGCTGCAATCGCGCGAAAACATTCGCCGGCGAGTGCGCAAGCTTGGCAGCGGCCTGGCCAGTGTCGTCGCCGTGATTGGCCTGGCGCTGTTCACTGCGGATCGGTACCTGCCAATCGACTATTGGCTGGCGGACCAGCGCACCGCCACCGGCGAGCAACGCACCCTGCGCCTGGCCGACGGCACGCTGATCAACCTCAACACCCACAGTGCCATCGATGTGTGCTTCGACGAGAAGCAGCGCCGGGTCATTCTCCAGGAAGGCGAAATCCTGGTCGAAACCGCCCATGGCGATGCCCGTCCGTTTATCGTCGAAACCCGCGAAGGCAGCATGCGTGCCCTCGGTACGCGGTTTCTGGTCAAGCGTGAAGCACAAGGCACGCGCCTGAGCGTATTGAAGTCGGCGGTGGCTGCGCATCCTGAATCGAGCCCGGAAGAACAGATCCTGCGCGAAGGCCAGCAAGTGCTGATACGCAACAACGGCATGGGGCCGATCGTTGCGCTCAACCTCGGCGCGGATGCCTGGACCCGCGGCATGCTGGTGGTGGACAACGTGCGCCTGGAGGACCTGATCCGTGAGTTAGCCCGTTATCGCCCCGGACATCTGAGCGTCACGCCGGCAGTGGCCAACCTGCGAATCACCGGCAGCTTCCCGCTCAAGGACACCAACCTGGCACTGAACGCGCTGCTGCCGACCCTGCCGGTGCAGATCGACCAGCACACGCCATGGTGGGTGACAGTGGCGGCGAAGACTGAGGCCAAGCGCAATCCCCTGAGCTGGCCTGCCAGCGATGGTCGTTAACGATAACGCCATGCTCATTGGATAAACGCGGGGCTTTTAAGGGCATAGCTGGGCAAACCGGCTCATGCTGGTCCGCGATGACCTCGAAATAACTGAATCGAAATTATTTTCATCCCGCCCTATCACTTTTCACTTTTCGCTCGGCACCCAGGCAATTGAGAAGTATTCCCTTTCAGGAGCCGCCGTATGTCCCGTTCCCCAGACACCTTGTTGCGCCCCGGTTTGCTGGCGGTTGCCATTGCGCTTTGCGCCCCCCTGGCCAGCAGCCAATTGATTGCCGCTGAACAGGCGACCAGCGTTCGCGCCTACGACTTGCCGGCCGCGCCCCTGGCCAGCACGCTGAACCAGATCGCCAGTCAGGCCGGCCTGGCGTTGTCGCTCGATCCGTCGCTGGCGGCGGGCAAGACCTCGGCACCGGTCAAAGGCCAGTTCGACGCCCCTGGCGCCCTGCGTGAAGCCTTGCGCGGCAGCGGCCTGCAACTGGAACAGAGCGGCACCGGCACCTTCAGTCTGGCGGCCGTCCCCGAGGGCGCGCTGGCCCTGCCGGCGACCAGTGTGATCGGCGTAGAAGACACTGAAAGCGCCTGGGGACCGGTGCAAGGCTACCTGGCCAAGCGCACGGCCGCCGGGACCAAGACGGATACGGCTCTGGCCGAAGTGCCGCGTTCGATTTCGGTCGCCACTCGCGAGCAGATGCAAGATCGCGCCGTACAGAACCTGGACGACGCCGTCCGTTACATGCCCGGTGTTGTCGCGAGCAGCTACGGCAGTGACAGCCGCGCCGAGTGGCTGAAGGTCCGCGGATTTGAACCGACTCAATTTCTCGATGGCTTGCCGCTCCCCAAGGGCGCCTACACCATGCCGAAAATGGAAACCTGGGATCTCGAGCGCGTGGCCTTGCTGCGCGGCCCCGCATCCTCGGTGTACGGCCAGACGCCGCCCGGAGGGTTGATCGATATGGTCAGCCGTCGTCCTGAAGCCTTTGCCAGCAACGAAGTGCAACTGCAGATCGGCAGTTATCAGCGCAAGCAGATCAGCTTCGACAGCACCGGCCCGCTCGACGACGACGGACGCTTTCTCTACCGTGTCAGCGGCGTGGTACGGGACAGCAACACCACCATCGAGCACAACGACGACAAACGCTACAACATCGCTCCCAGCCTGACCTGGAACATTGATCCCGATACCCGACTGACCCTCCTCAGCCAGTTCAACCGTGACGATACCGGCATCACCAGCCAGTTTCTGCCGTTGCAAGGCACCAGGCTTTCATCGCCTGCCGGCGAAGTGAAGTACCACAAGAACCTCGGCGACCCGCAATGGGAGTTCTACGACAAGACTTACTACGCCCTGGGTTATGCCTTTGAGCACCGGATGAACGACGTTTGGCAGTTCCGTCAGAACCTGCGCTATACCAAGAGCGATCTATTCTTCCAGGGCATCACTGCAGGCGGGTTTTATGGTTCGGTCAGTGACGACGGCACCGTGGCCCGGGGCGCCAACATCGTCAACGAAGACATCAGCCAGTTCGCCGTGGACAACAACTTCCAGGCCGATTTTGAAACGGGTTCGCTCAAGCACACTGTGTTGCTGGGACTTGACCATCAGCGCGTCAACACCAACTACCAATGGCTGTATGGCAGCGCACTGACCAGCAATATCATCAACCCGATTTACGGCCAGGACTTCAGCAACGTCAGCTACACCGCGTTCAATGACTACAACCAGAAGACCCATGACACAGGCCTCTATGCCCAGGACCAGATGGCCCTCGATAACTGGCGCCTGACGGTGGGTGGGCGGCAGGACTGGCTGCACACCGACTCGACCTTCTACAACCTGAACGACGCCAGGGACACCCGTAACGACACCGCCTTCACCGGCAATGCCGCCCTCAGCTATGTGTTCGATTCCGGCTTCACCCCTTACGTCTCCTATGCCGAGTCCTTTCAAGCCGAAGCAGGTGGTGCCAATGGCCAGGCTTTTCGCCCGGGCACTGGCAAGCAATATGAAGTGGGGCTCAAGTACCAGCCTCCAGGCAGCGACATGCTGTTCACCGCCGCCGCCTATGACCTGACGCGAAAAGACATCGTGCTCAGCGACACCCTTGGCGTATCGCGTCCACTGGGTGAAGCCAAAGTGCGTGGCTTCGAGCTGGAAGCCACCGGCGACGTCAACGAAAACCTCAAATTGACGGCAGCCTATACCTACGCCAACACCAGGATGACCAAAGTCACCAGCCCCCTGGACCAAAATCGCCCCCTGCCACTGACGCCGGAAAACCAGGCCTCTGCCTGGGCTGACTACACCTGGCATACCGGCGTGCTGGATGGTTTTGGACTTGGATTCGGCGTGCGCTACATCGGCGAGACCGACAACATCGCGATCGGCAGCATGGAATTCGTGCGCGATAAATCAGACGGCCATACCGATTCCTACACCGTCTATGACGCCGCTGTTCATTACGACCTGGGCCGTCTGAACAATACGCTCAAGGGCGTCAGTGTTGCCGTCAATGCCAATAACGTATTCGACAAGGAATACATCTCAACCTGTGACGGCTTCTATTGCTACTACGGCGACCGCCGCAACGTCATGGCCAGCGTTAACTACAAGTGGTAAGGGCGTGACCTGACCTGCCCCACAACCAGGCCGTCCTCCATGGACGGCTTCGGTATATCCGAAGGCCATGAAATGAAAAGCAAAACAATTCGCCGCTGGTCCGCCGTGCACACCTGGAGCAGCCTGATCTGCACGGTGTTCCTGCTGATGCTGGCCCTGACCGGCCTGCCGCTGATTTTCCATCACGAGATCGACCATTTTCTGGGCGATGCCGCCGAGCTGAAGGTTATGCCTGAGGACACCCCGCACCTGAACTTGCAGCAGTTGGTGCAGGCCGCCGAAAAGCATCGCCCCGGCGACGTCGTGCAGTATTTCGGTTTCGAGGACGATGAGCCCGACGCCGTGATCGCGATCATGGCGCCCACGGCCGGAACCGAACCCAACGCCTCCCACACCTTCATGCTCGACGCCCGCACCGGCCAGGCGCTGGAGATGCCGTCGGCCAACGGCGGCTTGATGATGGTCCTGCTGCGCCTGCATGTGGACCTGTTCGCCGGGCTGTCGGGTAAGTTACTGCTGGCATTCATGGGCATCCTGTTCGTGGTGGCGATCATCTCCGGCACCGTGCTGTATCTGCCCTTCATGCGGCGCTTGAAATTCGCCACCGTGCGCCAGGACAAATCCACCCGCCTGCGCTGGCTCGACTTGCACAACCTGATCGGTGTGGTGACCCTGACCTGGGCCTTGGTGGTCGGCGTGACCGGGGTCATCAGCGCCTGCGCCGACTTGCTGATCGCCGCCTGGCGCAACGACAGCCTCAGCGCAATGATCGCGCCGTACCGCGACGCCCCGCCGCTGACACAACGGGCGCCCGCTACCCGGTTGCTGGACATCGCCAATGAAGTCGCGTCAGACATGCAGCCAGACTTCATCGCCTTCCCCGGCACCCGCTTCTCCAGCGAGCACCATTACGCGGTGTTCATGAAAGGCAGCACGCACCTGACTTCGCACCTGCTGACGCCAGTGCTGATCGATGCCAGCACCCTGCAAGTCACAGCCGTGGCCGAACGCCCGTGGTACATGGACGCCATGGGCATGTCGCAGCCACTGCACTTCGGTGACTACGGCGGCCTGCCGATGAAAATCCTCTGGGCGACCCTGGATGTGCTGACGATCATCGTGCTCGGCAGCGGGGTTTACCTTTGGGTGGTACGGCGCAGAGCCGCGAAACCGCTGCTGGAAAAAGCGGAGAGCATGGCATGAGGCCCCGGCAGTCGAACTTCTGGAAGGTCTTCGCGACTCCCGCCGTCATCGCTCTGTTCAGCGCCGCCGGGTTGTTTGCCGCGCTGCTGGGCGATGGCATTTGGGATGCCCTGAGCTGGCTGGGCCTCGGCATCCCCGCTGCGCTTGGCCTGCGAGGGTTGTTGCAACGCAATTGACGCGCCCCCCTGTAGGAGCGAGCTTGCTCGCGGTGCACTCGAATACGCTGCGGAGCATCAGGCTCCCCGCGTCATCGTTGACGACCATCGCGACGGTGCGACGATTCGACAGGCTCGCCCCTACAAGTCATACGATGACCCTCTATTCCGCCGGTCGCCTCACACTGCAAATCCTCTGACATATTTGTTGACACTTTAGCCTGTGTGCTTCTATAAAGACGCATGTTGTACGACAACCTACAACAACGGCAACACCAAAAAATCCAAAAATAAAGAATGGTGAAGTGATGAAAGTCAAAGGCATCCGTTGGTGGATGGTCGGTCTGGTGACTGCCGGCCTGATGGTCAACTACCTGGCGCGCAATACCCTCTCAGTGGCCGCTCCGACCCTGATGAGCGAAATGAACATCTCCACCGAGCAGTACTCGCACATCGTCGTCGCCTGGCAGCTTTGCTATGCGTTCATGCAACCGGTCGCCGGCTACATCATCGATGCCATCGGTACCAAAATGGGCTTCGCCATTTTTGCCTTCGCCTGGTCGATCGCCTGCGCGCTGGCGGCACTGGCGACGGGCTGGCAGGGACTGGCGTTTGTCCGCGGCCTGCTCGGCCTGACGGAAGCGGCCGGTTTGCCGGCGGCGGTCAAGACTTCCACTGAATGGTTCCCGGCCAAAGAGCGCTCGGTGGCCATCGGCTGGTTCAACATCGGCTCGTCGATTGGCGCCGTGCTGGCACCGCCTCTGGTGGTCTGGGCCATCTTGCACAGCGGTTGGGAGCTGGCGTTCCTGATCGTGGGTGGTCTGGGCGTGGCCTGGACGTTCCTGTGGATGATCCTCTACAAACATCCGCGCGATCAAAAACGCCTGAGCGATGAAGAGCGCGACTACATCCTCAGCGGCCAGGAAGATCACTTCAAAGACACCACCCACAAAAAGGGCAGCTGGAAGAAGATCATCGGCAGCCGCAACTTCTACGCCATCGCCAGTGCCCGGATGCTCTCCGAGCCCGCCTGGCAGACCTTCAACGCGTGGATTCCGCTGTACCTGATGACCGAGCGCCACATGAACATCAAGGAAATCGCGATGTTCGCCTGGCTGCCGTTCCTCGCCGCTGATCTGGGCTGCGTGCTCGGCGGCTACCTGAGCCCGTTCTTCCACAAGTACTGCAAAGTGTCGTTGTTCACCTCGCGCAAAATGGTCCTGCTGTTCGGCGCCTCGTGCATGATCGGCCCGGCGTGCATCGGCCTGGTCGCCAGCCCGTACACTGCCATCGCGTTGCTGTGCATCGGTGGTTTCGCTCACCAGACCTTGTCCGGCGCGCTGTACGCCATCACCTCCGACTCGTTCGGCAAAAACGAAGTGGCCACCGCCACGGGCATGGGTGGCATGTTCGGCTACCTGGGTGCGGCCGCCTTTACCTTGGTGTTTGGCGTGATGGTGACCAAGATCGGCTACAGCCCGCTGTTCGTGGTGCTGGCGATTTTCGACATCGTGGCAGCGTTCATCGTCTGGACCGTTGCTCGCGAGCTCAAGCCTCAGGCAGTTTCAGGCCCTGAAGCCGCGCAGACGCTGCAACCCGCCAGCTAAAACGCAAACCCTGTAGGAGCGAGCCTGTCGAATCGTCGCGATGGCCGATAACGATGACGCCGGGCACCTGACACCGCTCGGCGCACTCAGGTTTTTCGCGAGCAGGCTCGCTCCTACAGGTGACGGTGATCTTGAGCTATCGCCTCCACACGTTATGCTGCGTGACACCGCCACCGACCGAGTCACTGCCATGTCCACCCCGAGCATGACCCTGTACCACAACCCTCTCTCGCCCTTCGTGCGTAAAGTCATGGTGCTGCTGCACGAAACCGGTCAACAGGACCGCGTGGCCTTGCAGACCAGCGTACTGACGCCGGTCAGTCCCGACCTGACCCTCAACGAAGACAACCCGTTGGGCAAGATCCCCGCGCTGCGTCTGGACGACGGCAACGTCATCCACGACAGCCGGGTGATCCTCGACTATCTCGACCACCAGCACGTCGGCAACCCGCTGATTCCCCGTGAGGGCTCCGCCCGCTGGCGACGCCTGACGCTGGCCTCCATGGCGGACGGCATCATGGACGCCGCCGTTCTGATCCGTTACGAAGTGGCCCTGCGCGCCCCGGAAAAACACTGGGATGAATGGCTCGACGGTCAGCGCGACAAAATCCGCCGCGCCCTGGCTTTGCTGGAAAAAGACGCGATCGCCGAACTGACTAGCCATTTCGATGTGGCGGCGATCAGCGTGGCCTGTGCCCTGGGTTACCTGGACTTGCGCCATCCGGACCTGGCTTGGCGTGATACGAATCCGCAGCTGGCGGCGTGGTATTTCGAGGTGAGCCAGCGGCCTTCGATGATAGCCACGATGCCGAAGGTTTAACCTGCCGACGCTAACGCACTAGCAGTTCTGCTAGTGGGCAAACACTGAAAAAGCTCCGATGCTCAAGGTTCGGCCAACCGGCCCCTGCACGGAGCTCAACCCATGCCCAATCCACCTCATGCAACCCTGCTGTGCCGCTACCACTACGACCCGCTGGACCGTCAGAGCGGCTGCACACTGCCTCAACAACCGGTCATCCAGCGTTTCCATTGCGATGGCCGATTGACCACTGAAATCCAGGGCAGTGCGCGCTGGAGCATCCTTCAGCATGGCGACCATCTGCTGGCGCAACGAAATCATCTCGAAGCAAACGTGACCGCTACGTTACTGGCGACCGATCAGCAACGTTCCGTGCTCAACGCCCTCGACGCCTCCGGGCCACATCCCCTCGCGTATACCCCTTATGGCCATCATCCAGCGCTCCATAGACTGCTCAGCCGGCGCGGGTTCAACGGCGAACAACCGGACCCGCTGACCGGGGACTACCACCTGGGCAACGGGTATCGGCAATTCAGCACAGTGTTGATGCGGTTTAACAGTCCGGACAGTTGGAGTCCGTTTGGGGAGGGGGGATTGAATGCGTATGGGTATTGCGGGGGGGATCCAACGAACCGTGTGGATCCAGATGGGCATGTATTTAAATCTTTCCTCGGTGCTGTAAGTAAATTATTCAAATCTACAAAACCTGAACCCCGTACAACATTCGAAGACTTAAACCAGGACATCTTCCACAAACTATCAAAATACCTGCCAAGCCAGGACATGAATAGCTTGCGACTCACCTCAAAAGTAATAAAACCCAAAATCGACCAAGCATCCGAACACAACTTCAAGGTTTATTTAAAGGGCAACTCACCTCATATTTTCAACCCCCACAAGTCAGCGACACCATTGGACAAAACAATCCAAGTTGGCCTGGGGAAAATCCAGGGCATCAGCAGCGCCGAAGCAACAAAACGAATCAGCGTAGAAACGGCACAAACTCTTTACGACACACATACCGCTTCAAACTACTCTTACAACCCAACTAGCTCTATTACGGCCCAATCGATTTACTTTACGCGCCACCAGAGAACACAAATAACTTACCGTCATTCTATTTCCTTGGGAAAAGAGTCAAAAACACCAGCCCCGGATAAAGGATGGATCCGCGAGGTACGCCCTAATGGCGACATGCGAATGATCCGGCGCGGAAGTCGCTGATGGGCAGCCCGACTGCTGCTGGCGATCAATCTTCAACCGAAAGGCCATTCGCCAACCTGGCCGCCAACAGACCAGCGTTCTATCAGAGAACGCTGGTAGCGTTGTGACCCTATCAGTTCTGCTAGTAGGCAGCCCTTGCCGATTGCGCCACAGTGAAAGCCTGACTTGTCGGGTATTTCAGGAGCCCTCACCATGCCATCCAATCAGGCCACTGTGCTGTGCCACTATCACTACGATGCGCTGAATCGACTGGCCGCCAGCACGCCCTCGGCGCAGGCAATCACTCAGCGCTTCTATCTGAAAGACCGCTTGACCACCGAGATCCAGGGCGCCGTGCAGCGGTCGATCATTCAGCACGAGGATCACCTGCTGGCGCAGCGAGAACGCCAAACCGCCGCCGTGCAAACCCAGCTCCTGGCCACGGACCAACAACGCTCTGTGCTGAACCTGCTCGGCGCCACTCAGCGGCATCCGCTCGTCTACACACCTTACGGGCATCATTGGCTGAACGTCTTGCTCAGCCTGCTCGGTTTCAACGGCGAACGGTGGGATCCGCTCACGGGTTGGTATTTCCTGGGTAATGGCTATCGAGCGTTTAATCCGGTGTTGATGCGATTCAACAGCCCGGACAGTTGGAGTCCGTTTGGGGAGGGCGGGTTGAATGCGTATGCGTATTGCAAGGGCGATCCGATTGGACGACGCGATCCGACCGGACATTTTTCATTTCTCGCGTTGCTCAAGCAAATTGGCAGTAGCCTGCAGAATTTTGCCAAACCTACAATGCTCAAGGCTTCGGCAATGGCAACATTAGCCGGCTCAGCCGGGCTTATAGTAGAGGCAACCGTTGAGTTGGATGAAACCTCAAACACAGCACTTTTACTTGGATCAAGCCTTTTATTAGGCGTTGGACTCGGAGGAATGTACAGCTTTAGGCACTCCGCAACCCCTCGCCCGATATCCAGCAGAGTTACTCCCCCACCAATACCTCACAGATCCCCCTCCCTACGAATCCCGAGGCCCCAACGGATGAATCCTCCCACCACCCCGAATATTGAACAAATACGTCAACCTTAAAATCGCTAAACCAAGCCGCCTTCCAAGGAAGATCCATCGAGTATCAAGTCAATGACACAAGCGGGCGATCCTGATCGCCCGCTTGCGGGCATCGGGACATTCGCAACCCCGCAGATGATAACGCCAATATTTATTCCATTACCTTCTTAACAATCCGGCTTGTCCGCCGTAAACCTTCTCGCCGGATTCACCGCCGCGCCAAACTCGCGCAGGGCCTTGGCGCCGATCAGCAACGGATAGTTGAAGTTGCTGCGATCCGTCAGGTTGACCTCAACCGTGCGCTTGACGTTGCCCAGGCACAATTCCAGCTCGACCACCGGGCGCTTGGTCGGCGCGGCGGTTTCTTCGTCTTCGTCCTCTTCGGAACGGGTCTTGATCTTGCTGATCCGCGCGACCTTGTGTTCGTAGACCTTGTTGCTGGCATCCTTGGTGGCGAGGCGGAAACGCACCCAGTTCTCGCCATCTCGGGTAAAGGTTTCGATGTCCTTGGCCGACAGCGACGCCGTCAGGGCGCCGGTGTCCATTTTCGCCTTGAGCACTTCACCGCCGATTTCCGGCAGCGCGATGTATTCGTAACGCCCATACAGGGTGGGCTCGGCGGCCAGCACCGGCAGGGCTAAAAGGGACAACAGTGCGAGGAAGGATTTCACGTGATGGGCGTCCTGGATAAATGGGGCAGCGAAATTTTAGACCCTCAGCGGGCAATTCGTTCGTTCTTGAAATCGCTTCGCGGGCAAGCCGCGCTCCCACAGGGTCTTGTGTGACTCAAAAACACCGCAATCCACCGTGGGAGCGGGCTTGCCCGCGAAGGCGCCGGTGCCATGTACATCGTGATGGGACCGGATTTTCCCACCCAGCCTACCCATCCAAGGGTGAAACATTCGTCATCAGCCGATTTGGCCTGCCGCCCGAAGCTGCTTATCATGGCGCGCCCAAACGCTTTCAAGAGTTACCTATGCGCCGCCTGCTCACCGGCTGTTTCGTCACCCTGCTGCTGTTACTCAACACCCTGGTCCTGATCGGGCCCTTGATGGTGTTTGCCTTGCTCAAACTGATCCTGCCCGGCCGATTTCGCGATTACGCCTCCTGGTCGGTGATGTGGATCGCCGAGACCTGGTCGGAAATCGACAAGCTGATCTTCCGTCTGTGCATCCCCACCCAATGGGATATACGCGGCGGTGACGACCTGCGTCGCGACACCTCCTACCTGGTCATCAGCAACCACCAGTCCTGGGTCGACATTCCGGCGTTGATCCAGACGCTGAACCGACGCACACCCTTCTTCAAATTCTTCCTCAAGAAAGAGCTGATCTGGGTGCCGTTCCTGGGCCTGGCCTGGTGGGCGCTGGATTACCCGTTCATGAAGCGCTACTCCAAGGCGTTTCTGGCCAGGCACCCGGAGCTGGCCGGCAAGGATCTGGAGATCACCAGGCAGGCCTGCGAATTGTTCAAGCGCCAGCCGGTGACGGTGGTCAATTATCTGGAAGGCACTCGCTACACCGCAGCGAAAAGCGCTCAGCAGCAGTCACCCTTCACTCACTTGCTCAAACCCAAGGCGGGTGGCGTGGCGTTTGTGCTGGCGGCAATGGGCGAACAGCTGGATGCGATTCTCGACGTCACGGTGGTGTATCCGCAGCAGGGAATTCCGGGGTTCTGGGATTTGATCAGCGGCAACGTGCCAAGGGTCATCATCGACATCAAGACCCGCGAACTCGACCCGGCACTGTGGCAGGGCGATTACGAAAACGATCCGCGGTTTCGCGAAGACATCCAGAACTGGGTCAACCAGCTCTGGATCGAGAAGGACCGGCGCATCGACGCATTGCGCGGCGAGAGCCGTTGATCAACTGCCGGTGCCGATGCCGGTCCCCCAGATGCCGCCCAGGCTTTGCAACAGCGAACCGGTAACACCTTGCTGACCGAGGTATTGCAGGATCACCGGGGCAAACATACCGACCATGCCGCTGTCCATGCCCAGCGTGCTGAAGGCGTTATTCAAGTCGTTGGTGTCCTTGACGTTGCCCAAGGCATTATCCAGCCCTGCCGCCTTGCCGGTTGCACCGAGCAAACCGGTGAGCAAACCCAATTCGCCACCACCCGACAGGCTGTCGATTCCCGGCACACTCCTGGCCAGTTCCGAATAGTCGGTCGAACTCAGCTGATTTTTCGCCAACGCCAGCATCGCTCCGGTGCCACCGATCACTTGTTGCGGGGTTACGTTCAACTGGCTGAGCGCCCCCAGCAGGTCGGCTGTCTGCGGCGTCGGTGCAACATCAGTGGCTGCGTTACCGCCCTGCATCCCCGAAATGGCGTTGGCGGCATCGCCCAGGCTGAACTGAGCGAAGACCGGGCTGGCCGCCAGACTCATCAACGAAGCCAGTGCAAAAGCGCGTGAAATCTTCATCCAGACATCCCCTATGAAAAACCGCCCGGCAGTGGGCGGTGAAAAGCTGTGTGTTGGACTGGTATCCCCCGACATTGTTCCCGCCCCTGTAGGAGCGAGCCGGCTCGCGATGGACGCCAACGATAACGCGTACTTCCTGAGTCAACGCGTTGTCCTGGATTCCATCGCGAGCAGGCTCGCTCCTACAGGGATCAGGTTCATCACAATATTTTCCCGGTGCTGCATCCGGCTTGCCCCCACGCCCGTATATCAAGCACGGACAGACATTCCTGGCCGATTCTCCCCCAAAAGGATCATCACCATGATACGCACCTCGATCAAAACACCGTTGATTGCCAGCCTGCTGACCCTGGCCCTTGGCGGCACCTTCGCCCTGACCACCACCGCGCAAGCCGCCACCATGAGCCACGACAGCGTGATGGTCGGTGGCCAAAGCATGCTGCCGAGCAAAGACATCGTCGATAACGCGGTCAATTCCGCCGACCACACCACCCTGGTCGCCGCCGTGAAGGCCGCGGGTCTGGTCGACACCCTCAAGGGCAAAGGCCCGTTCACCGTTTTCGCTCCGGTCAATTCGGCATTTACCGCCCTGCCCGCCGGCACCGTCGACACCCTGCTGAAACCGGAAAACAAAGCCACCCTGACCAAGATCCTCACTTACCACGTGGTCGCCGGCAAACTCGACATGATGACCCTGGCCGAGAAGATCAAGGCAGGCGGCGGCAAGACCGAACTCACCACCGTCGCGGGCGGCAAGCTATGGGCAACGATGAACGGCCCGCACAACATCACGATCAAGGATGAAAAAGGCGACGTCGCCGACATCACCACCTATGACGTGTACCAGTCCAACGGCGTAATTCAGGTCATCGACAAAGTCCTGATGCCGAAAAGCTGAGCCATGTCGCCGGCCCCGTGCCTGGGGGCCGGCGGTTTTTCCGGGGTATCCGCTGGTGAATGGAACAACTGCGCACCGTGAACTAACCTCTGCCTGCAACCGGCACCCTACGCCGCCGACCATCGCCGACTTGATTGCCTGGAGAACCGCTATTTCCATCGCCGACGCCGATCAGCTCAGGCAGCTCCTGGCCCAGTGCTCACTGGGTGACCGCCGCGCGTTCGAGACGCTTTACCGCAGCGTAGGCCCGCGCTTGCATGGCGTGGCCCTGCGTTTCATGGGGCGCCCGGACCTGGCCGAAGAAGTGCTGCAGGAAAGCTTCGTGCGGATCTGGAACAACGCCTCGCGCTACGAACCGCATCTGTCGGCGCCGTTGACCTGGATGATCAACATCACCCGCAATCAGGCCATCGACCAGCTGCGCAAACACCGTGATCGGCCGTTGAGCGATCTCGAAGAACAATCACTGGTGGATGAAACCCCATCGGCCCACGAACAGTTGAGCAGTGCACGCGAGGCCAGCGCCCTGAAGCGCTGCCTGGACAGCCTCGAAGGCATGCAGCGCCAATCGATCACCATCGCCTACTTTCAGGGAATGTCCGGCGCCGAACTGGCTGAACACCTGGCGGCGCCGCTGGGGTCGGTGAAATCCTGGATCCGCCGTGGCATGGAACGCCTGCGCAGGTGCCTCGAATCATGAACTATCAAACGCCATCCCTGCGCCGCGCCCTCGCTGCCGATTACGCCATCGGTCTGATGCCCTCGGCCGCGCGTCGACGCTTCGAACAACTGCTGCTGGAAGACGCGGCACTACGCGTGGAATTGGCGCAATGGCAGCAAAGCCTTGCCAGCCTCACCGATACGCTGCCTGAGCAACCGGTGCCGGATCGCGTGTGGAAAGGCATTACCGCGCGCATCGAACCGCAGGTCCTGCACTTGCCGCACAAACGCCCGTTCTGGAACTGGCTGCGGGCAACAGCGGCGATTGCCACGCTGGTGATCGCCGTGACCATCGGCATGATCTACACCCGCGACGACGTGCGCTACAGCGCAACCCTGGCCAGCGCCGATGCGCAGCCGGCACTGCGGGTCCAGGCGCACGCCGATTACCTGCAAGTCGAACCGCTGGCATTGGCGGCGATCACACCGCAGCAAAGCCTGGAACTGTGGGCGATACCGGCCGACGGCAAACCGGTTTCCCTCGGGGTGATCCCGGCGGGCGGCAAAGGCAAGGTTGAACTGAGCGACGCGCAGAAAGCACTGATCGGCAAACCGATTGCATTGGCGGTCAGTCTGGAGCCGAAGGGCGGTTCGCCGACCGGGCAACCGACAGGGCCGGTGTTGTACCAAGGGGCGTTGGCGGCGTTGTAATGGCCCCCTCGCCACAAGGACCTGTGAACACTGCGCAAGTACAGCTCTACTATCAGTTCTGCTAGTAGGCAGCCCTGGCCGATTGCGCCACAGTGAAACCCTGAATGGCCGGATATTTCAGGGAGCCCTCACCATGCCGTCCAATCGCGCCACCGTGTTGTGCCGCTACCACTACGACCCGCTGGATCGACTGGCCGCCAGCACGCCCTCGGCGCAGGCAAGCGCTCAGCGCTTCTACCTGAAAGACCGCCTGACCACCGAGATCCAGGGCGCCGTGCAGCGTTCGATCATGCAGCACGAGGATCAACTGCTCGCGCAGCGAGAGCGCCAAACCACCGCCATGCACACCCACCTCCTGGCCACGGACCAGCAACGCTCGGTGCTGAACCTGCTCGACACCGTTGCGCGGCATGCGCTGGTCTACACACCTTACGGGCATCGTCATTGGCAGAACGCCTTGCTCAGCCTGCTCGGTTTCAACGGCGAAAGGCGGGATCCGCTTACGGGTTGGTATTTCCTGGGTAATGGTTATCGAGCGTTTAATACGGTGTTGATGCGGTTTAACAGTCCGGACAGTTGGAGTCCGTTTGGGAAGGGGGGGTTGAATGCGTATGGGTACTGTGTGGGGGATCCGGTGAATCGGAGTGATCCGACAGGACATTTTGGAAATCCGTGGAAAGGCTTCTTGAATTTTTTAGGGCTCAGAACACCGCGTATGGCTCGAGCAAACACGGCGTACAAAAAAACTACGCAGACGCAGCAAGCCCCGAACAAATCAACATCCACGAAATCCTCTTCGATTTATTCAAATGCTGGAGCAGAAAGTTCTTCAGGGCTGCCTTCATCCGGGTACGGGTACGCAAGTGTTCAATCGTATAGCAGCGTCGACACCTCTATCGCCCCTTCTGTTCCTCATCGTCCCCCACCTGGAAGTTCTCACTCGGAATCTCATTTCTCAACTCAGAACATAAATAGGTTACCCACTGGAAGATCCAGGGCAGATCTCCAAAGCTGGGTCGATACGACCATTGGTGTGCCTAATGAACAAATGACGGCGGTGATGCAGATGCCACCTACCGGATACCCTACGTCAGCACATGAACACAACGCCATCCAATTTGCAGGCCAACGCATTAGCCGTAACATCCGCGCTAACGCTGAAACATATGCTCAAGGAAGTTTCCTAATCCCCTTAGATGACTTGCGCACGGAGTTCTTCGAAAAAAGAATGCTGCAACTAAGAAAGAAATAATCGGAATGACAATACACAGAGACGGCGACCCGAAGGTCGCCGTTCTTGTTTTGCCTCAAGCCTTACGCCGCACTAAACATCTTGTGCGGATCAATCACAAACTTCTTCGGCACGCCGGCATCGAACTCGCCATAGCCCTGCGGCGCCTGATCCAGGCTGATCACCTGCACGCCCACCACTTCGGCAATGTTGATGCGGTCCCACATGATCGCCTGCATCAGCTGGCGGTTGTACTTCATCACCGGGGTCTGGCCGGTGTGGAAGCTGTGGGATTTGGCCCAGCCCAGACCGAAGCGGATGCTCAGGCTGCCCAATTTCGCGGCGGCGTCGACGGCACCCGGATCTTCGGTGACATAGAGGCCAGGAATGCCGATCTTGCCGGCCACACGTACCACGCCCATCAGCGAGTTGAGGACGGTGGCCGGGGCTTCGTGTTTCACGCCGTCATGGCCGTGGCCGCGGGCTTCGAAGCCTACGGCGTCAATGGCGCAATCCACTTCCGGTTCACCCAGCAGCGCGGCGATCTGTTCGTGCAGCGGGGTGTCCAGGGACAGGTCGGCGATTTCGAAACCCTGGGCCTTGGCGTGAGCCAGGCGCACGGTGTTGACGTCACCGACGATCACCACCGCCGCACCCAGCAGGCGAGCCGAAGCGGCAGCCGCCAGGCCGACCGGACCGGCACCGGCGATGTACACGGTGCTGCCAGGGCCAACGCCTGCCGTCACGGCGCCGTGGTAACCGGTCGGCAGGATGTCGGAAAGGCAGGTCAGGTCACGGATTTTCTCCATGGCCCGGTCGCGGTCCGGCAGTTTCAGCAGGTTGAAGTCGGCGTACGGCACCATGGCGTATTCGGCCTGGCCACCGGTCCAGTCGCCCATGTCGACATAACCATAAGCACCGCCCGGACGGGCCGGGTTGACGCTCAGGCACACGCCGGTGTGCATTTCCTTGCAGGAACGGCAGCGCCCGCAAGCCACGTTGAACGGCACGGACACCAGGTCGCCGATTTTCAGGTTCTCGACGTCACTGCCTTTCTCGACCACTTCACCGGTGATCTCGTGGCCCAGCACCAGGCCGGTTTGTGCCGTGGTACGGCCGCGCACCATGTGTTGGTCGGAGCCGCAGATGTTGGTGGAAACCACTTTGAGAATGACCCCGTGCTCGATCTTGCGACCGCGCGGGTCCTGCATTTTCGGATAGTCGATTTTCTGTACTTCGACCTTGCCAGCGCCGAGATACACCACACCACGATTGCCAGACATGCTTTCACCTCGCTGTTGTTTTTATGGAACCGCGTTGCCCAGGCAGGCAGCGCGTTAAGTGCTCGGGTACAGATGCTGTTTCTTGTCTTGCTTGTAAGGGCCTCATCGCTGGCAAGCCAGCTCCCACAGTGGACGGGGTGTACGCAAATTCTGCGAACGGCATAAAACCCTGTGGGAGCTGGCTTGCCAGCGATGGCGATCTAAAGAACGACCGTACGATTGGCGTTGAGGAACACCCGTCGCTCAATGTGATAACCAACGGCCCGCGCCAGGGTCAGGCCTTCGATATCCCGTCCCTTGGCGATCAGATCTTCGGGGTAATGACTGTGATCCACCACCTCGACGCCCTGGGCGATGATTGGCCCTTCGTCGAGGTCGTTGTTGATGTAGTGCGCGGTCGCGCCGACCAGTTTCACGCCCTTGTTGTAAGCCTGGTGGTACGGCTTGGCGCCCTTGAAACCCGGCAGCAGCGAGTGATGAATGTTGATCGCCTTGCCGTCGAGTTTGCGGCACAGCTCCGGCGACAACACTTGCATGTAGCGGGCAAGGATCACCAGTTCGGCGCCGGACTCTTCGATCACCTGCCAGACCTGACGCTCCTGGGACGGCTTGTCGTTCGGGTCCAGCGGGAAGTGGTAATACGGAATCTGGTGCCAGTCCGCCAAGGGCTTGAGGTCCGGGTGGTTCGACACCACCGCAACCACGTCCATCGACAACTGGCCGATGCGCTGGCGGTAGAGCAGGTCGTTGAGGCAGTGATCGGCCTTGGACACCATGATCACCACTTTCGGCCGGTAGTGCGGCGGGGTCAGCTCGAAGGCCATGCCGAAGGCTTCACCGCGGGCCTGCAAGCCCGCGCGGAAAGACTGCTCGTCGAAACCGTCGGGCTGACGGAACTCCACGCGAATGAAGAAACGGCCCGAAAGCCGGTCATCGAAGGAATGGTGTTCGGTGACGTAGCAGCCCTGCTCGAACAGAAAGCGCGTCACCGCGTCCACCGTGCCGAGGACGCTGGGGCAGTCAGCGGTCAGAATCCATGTGTCTGGGGCGCGGCTCATAGTGCGGTGACTCCTGAGACATCGATAAGCGAAACGGCTTGCTGTAGGAGCGAGCCTGCTCGCGATGGACGTTAACGATGACGCGTTCTCACTGATACGACGCGCCGCCCTCAAGTCCATCGCGAGCAAGCTCGCTCCTGCAAGGTCGGTTGTGGTCAGGCCTGAACGCTCAGCCCGTACTCAGCCGCTGCATCCTGCAACCACAACCACCAGTAATCCGAGAAACTGCGACGAATCAGCAGTTCCCAGGTGTCTTCGGCGGTGTGACGGATCACCAGTTGCGACTTGGCGAACACCGTGCCAACCGCCTTGCCCACCGGGAAGTTGTTGGGGTGCACGTCGTAGCTGGTGGACTTCATCAGCACCTGGCGCACATTCGGGCCGCTCAGTTCGAGGATCTGCTGCCCGCCGCTGACGTTGACGATCTGGATGTGCAGCTTGCCCAGCGCTTCACGCAGTTTTTTCTCGGCGGCGAACTCTTCACCGGTCGGCACGATCAGCAGCCATTCATCCGGCCCCATCCATTGCAGGCTGGTTTCGCCTTTGACGATAACGGTCAGCGCGCCCGGCAGTTCGATGCCCAGGGCCTTGTGCACGCCGGCAGCGAACGCCGCGTCATGGCCATCGCCACGGATGGTCAGGTGACCGAGGAGTTTTTTCTCACGCACGGTCACGCCGGCGTTCTTGCGACCCTTGCCCACCAGGCTGGCGAGGTCGGCATGATGCAGCGACGACTCGGCCTTGGCCCCGGAGGTTGGGCGTTGTTGGTAAACATTGGCTGCGGTCATAAAGCACCTTTTTCCTGAATTCGTAATCCCTGTGGGAGCGGGCTTGCCCGCGATAGCGATAGGTCAGTCACTGTTGTGTTGTCAGGTCTGACGCTATCGCGGGCAAGCCACGCTCCCACAGGTACTGTGGTGTCAAACGTTCTGGCGTTCGCCTTTCGGATCGAAGAACACCGAAGAAACGATCTCCGCTTCGATCACGCTACCGTCCGCCAGTGGCGCAAACACACGCTCGCCCATGCGGTTCAGGCCGCCCTTGACCACACCCATGGCAAACGAATAGCCCAGGGAGTTGTGCGCGTAGCTGGAGGTCACGTGACCGACCATGGTCATCGGGATCGCTTGCTTGGTGTTGAACACCAGTTGCGCACCCTCCGGCAGCCATTTGGTCGGATCGATCGGTTTCAGGCCGACCAGCTGTTTGCGTTGATCACGCACGCAGTCTTCGCGGTTCATGCCACGCCAGCCGATCCACGAGAACGGTTTGGTGCGACCCACGCACCAGCCCATGTTCAGGTCGTCCGGGGTCATCGAGCCGTCGGTGTCCTGACCGACGATGATGAAGCCCTTCTCGGCCCGCAGCACGTGCATGGTTTCGGTGCCATAGGGCGTCAGGTTGTACTTCTTGCCGGCATCGACAATCTTCTCCAGCACACCCATCGCATAGTCGGCCTGCACGTTGACTTCGTACGACAGCTCACCGGTAAACGAAATCCGGAACACCCGCGCCGGCACGCCACCGACCAGACCTTCTTTCCAGGTCATGAACGGGAAGGCTTCGTTGCTCAGGTCGATGTCGGTGACTTCACTGAGCAGCTTGCGGCTGTTCGGCCCGGACAGGGTCATGGTCGCCCAGTGGTCGGTCACGGACGTGAAGTACACCTTCAGGTCTGGCCATTCGGTCTGTTGGTAGATCTCCAGCCATTGCAGCACGCGTGCGGCGCCGCCCGTGGTGGTGGTCATGACGAAATGGTTGTCGGCCAGGCAGGCGGTCACGCCGTCGTCGAACACCATGCCGTCTTCTTTGCACATCAGGCCGTAACGCGCCTTGCCCACATCGAGCTTGGTCCAGGCGTTGGTGTAGATGCGGTTGAGGAACTCACGCGCATCCGGGCCCTGGATGTCGATCTTGCCCAGGGTCGACGCGTCCAGCAGGCCGACGCTGTCGCGCACGGCTTTGCATTCACGCTTGACCGCGGCATGCATGTCTTCACCGGATTTCGGGAAGTACCAGGGACGTTTCCACTGACCGACGTCTTCGAACTCGGCGCCATTTTTCAGGTGCCAGTGATGCAGAGCGGTGAAACGCACAGGCTCGAAGATGTGCCCACAGTGACGACCGGCCACGGCGCCGAATGTCACCGGCGTGTAGTTCGGGCGGAACATGGTGGTGCCCATCTGCGGGATGGTCACGTTCAGCGAACGGGCGGCAATCGCCAGGCCGTTGACGTTACCGAGCTTGCCCTGGTCGGTGCCGAAGCCCAGCGCGGTGTAGCGCTTGACGTGCTCGACCGACTCGAAGCCCTCGCGGGTCGCCAGTTCGATGGCGGCGGCGGTGACGTCGTTCTGCAGGTCGACGAATTGCTTCGGCGCCCGTGCGGTGTTCTTTTCATGGGGCACCTGGAACAGCGCCAGAGTCGGCTCTTCCAGACGGGTCAGGGCCTTGGGCAGCGTCGCTTCGACCGGGCCGAAACCGGCTTCGCTGGCCGCGCGCACGCCGCCTTCAAAACCGTCCGCCAGGGAATCGCCCAGGCCATAGACGCCGTTGATGCCACCGACGCACACGCGTTTCTGCGGTGCTTCACCCGGTACGAAACCGAGGATGTCTTCACGCCAGATCGGCTTGCCGCCCAGGTGCGAAGCCAGGTGAACCACCGGGCTGTAGCCGCCGGAACTGGCGACCAGGTCGCACTCGAGCCATTCGCCAGGGCTGGTGACCTTGTGTCCTTTGACATCGATCGCGGCCACGCGGGCAGCGGTTACGCGCTTGCTGCCACGGGCTTCGATCACGGCGCTGCCGGTGAGGATGCGGATGCCCTTGGCGCGTGCTTCTTCCACCAGCGCCCCACGCGGGTTGCTGCGAGCATCAGCGACGGCCACGACTTGCAGGCCGGCGTCGAGCCAATCCAGGGCCACACGGTAGGCGTGGTCGTTGTTGGTACTCAGGACAAGCTTCTTGCCCGGCGCCACGCCGTAACGGCGTACATACGTCGAGACAGCACCGGCCAGCATGTTGCCCGGCACGTCGTTGTTGCCGTAGACCAGCGGACGTTCGTGAGCGCCGGTTGCCAGCACGACACGCTTGGCGCGAACGCGGTGGATGCGCTGACGCACCTGGCCAATCGGGGCACGGTCGCCGAGGTGATCGGTGAGGCGCTCGTGAATGGTCAGGAAGTTATGGTCGTGATAGCCGTTGACCGTGGCGCGCGGCAACAGCAGCACGTCCGGGGTGTTCTTCAGCTCGGCGATGACGCTGGCGACCCATTCAAGGGCAGGCTTGCCGTCGAGGCTTTCGCGGGAGTCGAGCAGGCTGCCGCCGAACTCTTCCTGCTCATCAGCCAGGATCACCCGGGCGCCACTGCGTGCAGCCGCCAGTGCAGCGGCCAGACCCGCAGGGCCGGCGCCGACGATCAGCACGTCGCAGTGCTGGTTCATGTAGTCATAGGTGTCCGGATCGTTCTCGGTCGGCGAACGGCCAAGACCGGCGGCCTTACGAATGTACTTCTCGTAAGTCATCCAGAACGATTGCGGGTACATGAAGGTTTTGTAGTAGAAGCCCGGCGGCATCAGCTTGCCGCCGACCTTGCCGAGGATCCCCATCATGTCGTTGTTCACGCTTGGCCAGCCGTTGGTGCTGGTGGCGACCAGGCCTTGGTACAGCGCTTGTTGCGTGGCGCGTACGTTCGGGATCTGCGTGGCTTCGGTAGCGCCGATCTGCAGCACGGCGTTCGGCTCTTCGGCACCGGCGGCGAAGATGCCGCGCGGACGGGAATACTTGAAGCTGCGACCAATGATGTCAACGCCATTGGCCAGCAGTGCAGCGGCCAGTGAGTCGCCTTCGAAGCCTTTGTAGCTCTGGCCGTTGAAGGAGAACGTCAGGACTTTGTTGCGGTCGATCCGTCCGCCATTGGACAGGCGATTGATCTGGCTCATACCTTCTCTCCCAGAGCCGTGCTGGCCGCTTTCGGGCTATCGGTCTTGTCGGTGAATTGTGGCTTGGTGCCGATCTTGTAGGTTTCGAGAATCTCGTAGGTCACGGTGTCGCGGGTGGCGTTGAAGTACTGACGGCAACCGGCGGCGTGAATCCACAGTTCATGGTGCAGACCGCGAGGGTTGTCGCGGAAGAACATGTAGTCGCCCCACTCCTCGTCGGTGCAGCTGTTCGGATCCAGTGGACGCGGGATGTGCGCCTGGCCGGATGCGTGGAATTCCTCTTCGGAGCGCAGTTCGCCGCAGTGAGGACAGAAGATATGCAACATGGGGATTTCTCCTGTTAGTGGGCAACCGCAGCAGCGCCGTGTTCATCGATCAACGCACCGTTGTGGAAACGGTCGATGGAGAAAGGTGCGGCCAACGGGTGCATTTCACCCTTGGCCAGACTCGCGGCAAACACGTTGCCCGAGCCAGGTGTTGCCTTGAAGCCACCGGTGCCCCAACCGCAGTTGAAGAACATGTTCGGTACCGGGGTTTTCGAGATGATCGGGCATGCATCCGGCGTGGTGTCGACGATGCCGCCCCACTGACGGTTCATGCGTACGCGCGACAGCACCGGGAACATTTCGACGATGGCCTGGATGGTGTGTTCGATCACCGGGTACGAACCACGCTGGCCGTAGCCGTTGTAGCCGTCGATACCGGCGCCGATCACCAGGTCGCCCTTGTCGGACTGGCTGATGTAACCGTGTACGGCGTTGGACATGATCACGCTGTCGATAATCGGCTTGATCGGCTCGGACACCAGCGCTTGCAGCGGATGGGATTCGATCGGCAGACGGAAACCGGCCAGCTTGGCCATGTGCCCGGAGTTACCGGCGGTGACCACGCCGACGCGCTTGGCGCCGATGAAGCCCTTGTTGGTTTCGACACCGATGCACACGCCGTTTTCCTTGCGGAAACCGATCACTTCGGTCTGCTGGATCAGGTCCACGCCCAGTGCGTCGGCGGCCCGGGCAAAGCCCCAGGCCACGGCATCGTGACGGGCCACGCCGCCGCGACGCTGGACGGTAGCGCCCATCACCGGGTAGCGGGTGTTCTTCGAGCAGTCGAGGTACGGAATCTCGTCGGCCACTTGCTTGGCGTCGAGCAGTTCGCCATCGACGCCGTTGAGGCGGTTGGCGCTGACCCGACGCTCGGAATCACGGATGTCCTGCAGGGTATGGCACAGGTTGTAGACGCCGCGCTGGGAGAACATCACGTTGTAGTTCAGGTCCTGGGACAGGCCTTCCCACAGCTTCATCGCGTGTTCGTACAGGTGCGCCGACTCGTCCCACAGGTAGTTGGAGCGAACGATGGTGGTGTTGCGCGCGGTGTTACCGCCGCCCAGCCAGCCTTTTTCGACCACGGCCACGTTGGTGATGCCGTGCTCCTTGGCCAGGTAGTAGGCGGTCGCCAGACCATGCCCGCCACCGCCGACGATGACCACGTCGTAGACCTTTTTAGGGGTCGGCGTGCGCCACATCCGCTGCCAGTTTTCGTGGTGGCTGAGAGAGTGTTTGAAGAGGCCGAAGCCCGAGTAGCGTTGCATAGTCATTTACTCCAAAACCGCACTCAGCGATAAACCGGGAAGTCCGCGCACAGGGCTGCCACATGCTTGGCGACGTTGGCCTCGACATCGGCATCGCCGAGGTTGTCGAGGATGTCGCAGATCCAGCCAGCCAGCTCGGTGCACTGAGCGACCTTGAAGCCACGGGTCGTTACCGCCGGGGTGCCGATGCGCAGGCCGGAGGTCACGAACGGCGACTGCGGGTCGTTCGGGACAGCGTTCTTGTTCACGGTGATGTGGGCGCGACCGAGTGCTGCATCCGCGTCTTTGCCGGTGAGGCCCTGACGGATCAGGCTGACCAGGAACAGGTGGTTATCGGTGCCGCCGGACACTACATCGTAGCCGCGTTTGATAAATACGCCGGCCATGGCCTGGGCGTTATCGATGACTTGTTGCTGGTAGGCCTTGAAGCCTGGCTCCAGCGCTTCCTTGAAGCACACCGCCTTACCGGCGATCACGTGCATCAGCGGGCCGCCCTGGGCGCCGGGGAATACCGCGGCGTTGAGCTTTTTCTCGATCTCTTCGTTGGCCTTGGCCAGGATCAGGCCGCCACGTGGACCGCGCAGGGTCTTGTGGGTGGTGGTGGTGACCACATCAGCGTACGGCAGCGGGTTCGGGTACAGACCGGCGGCAACCAGACCGGCCACGTGAGCCATGTCGACGAACAGCAGTGCACCGACCTTGTCGGCGATCTGACGGAAGCGGGGGAAGTCCAGGGTCTTGGAGTAGGCGGAGAAGCCGGCGACGATCATCTTCGGCTTGTGCTCGACGGCCAGACGCTCGACTTCGTCGTAGTCGATCAGACCGGTCTTGGTATCGATGCCGTACTGCACCGCGTTGTACAGCTTGCCCGAGGACGACACTTTGGCACCGTGGGTCAGGTGACCGCCGTGGGCCAGGCTCATGCCGAGAATGGTATCGCCTGGCTGAATCAGGGCCAGGTACACGGCGCTGTTGGCAGAAGAGCCGGAGTGCGGCTGCACGTTGGCGTAGTCGGCGCCGAACAGTTGCTTGGCGCGTTCGATGGCCAGGGCTTCAACCTTGTCCACGTGCTCGCAGCCACCGTAGTAGCGCTTGCCCGGATAGCCTTCGGCGTATTTGTTGGTCAGGCCGCTGCCCTGGGCCTGCATGACCCGTTTGCTGGTGTAGTTCTCCGACGCGATCAGCTCGATGTGATCTTCCTGACGTTGCTCCTCGGCATTCATCGCCGCCAGCAGTGCATCGTCGTAACCCTGGATCTGGTCTTGCTTGCTGAACATCGCGTCTCTCCCAGCGGCATCTATGCGCCATTCGTCTCGGTAAGGCACCGGTGTTTCGGCAGTGCCCTTTGATAGCGATGGTATGACCGGCGCAGGCAGGCCAAATGCCTACGGACGCCACGTAAAGGTGCGTTTACGACATGGCGGGAAATGACGGGGCGGGCACTCTTCTCAAATCAGTGAGAAACCCTGTGGGCTCTGGCTTGCCAGCGATGACGGCGTCACATCCAGCCTTGATGGCGACGGGTCCACCGCTATCGCTGGCAAGCCAGCGCCCACAGGGTTATACGGCGAACTGGCGGACGAGTAGCAGCACAAGGAAATGCACCGGATAGAGGGCATAAGCCCAACGCCGCATCGGTGGTGGTTTTACGCCCTTGGCATGTCGCAACAAGAACAGCCCCAGCCAGGGCGCGATCAGGCAGGTGACGATGGCCGGAAGGGCCGCGGGGTTGCCCAGCCGTGCGGCGTAATACAGCACTTGCCACTGATTGGCCGCCAGACAAACCAGCCCCGGCAACAGCGCGAAATACCAGGGACGACGGATCACCAGCAACAGCGCCAGCGGCAACAGCACACCAAAGAAGCCGAACATCAATCGCGACCAGAACACGACCGCCAGCAGCAGAGCGACAACCGCCAACAGTCGCGCCTGAAGCCCCCGCGTTTGCCAGCCCCGTGCCACCAGCAGGCCCAAGGCCAGGGTGGGCAACACGTTCAAGGTGTCGGGATCGGGAATGTACATCCGGTAAGGCCCTTCGCTCAGCGCGCTGAACAGCAGCAACCAGCCCAGATAGCGCCATTGCCCCTGGGTGTTCACGATTGGCGCGCGCGCCAGATTCGCCGCCATCGCCAGGCAAAACCACGGGAACGCCAGGCGCCCCGGCACATACAGCAGATCGACGGAATAACCGACATAGCGCAGGTGGTCGAGCACCATGCTCAGCAGCGCCAGCCACTTGAGCAAATCGAGTGCACCGTCACGCGGCTTTAACTGCCGCTGTGTCATGTGCATCGCCAGGTGCATAATTGCCCGGCATCCCCGTATTTTTCAGACAGTGACATCCCGTGTGCTCCCCGGACGATCTTCGGTAAAGTGCGCACCATCATTGACCACGAGACACTTCACCATAGGCGTCTCGACCACGGAAGCAGGCCATGACCGACAAGAGCCAACAATTCGCCAGCGACAACTACTCCGGCATTTGCCCTGAAGCCTGGGCTGCCATGGAGCAGGCCAACCATGGCCACCAGCGTGCATACGGCGACGACGAATGGACCGCTCGCGCGTCCGACTATTTCCGCAAATTGTTCGAAACCGACTGCGAAGTGTTCTTCGCCTTCAACGGCACCGCCGCCAACTCACTGGCCCTGTCGTCGCTGTGCCAGAGCTACCATAGCGTGATCTGCTCGGAAACCGCCCACGTCGAAACCGACGAATGCGGGGCGCCGGAATTCTTTTCCAACGGCTCCAAACTGCTGATCGCCCGCACCGAAAACGGCAAGCTGACTCCGGAATCGATCCGCGAAGTCGCTCTCAAGCGCCAGGACATCCACTACCCGAAACCCCGCGTCGTGACCCTGACCCAGGCCACCGAAGTCGGCAGCGTCTACACCCCGGACGAAATCCGCGCCATCAGCGCTACCTGCAAGGAACTGGGCCTGAACCTGCACATGGACGGCGCGCGGTTCTCCAACGCCTGCGCGTTCCTCGGCTGCTCGCCAGCGGACCTGACCTGGAAGGCCGGCGTCGACGTGCTGTGCTTCGGCGGCACGAAAAACGGCATGGCCGTGGGCGAAGCGATCCTGTTCTTCAACCACAAACTGGCCGAAGACTTCGACTACCGCTGCAAACAGGCCGGGCAACTGGCGTCGAAGATGCGTTTCCTCTCCGCCCCCTGGGTCGGGATCCTGGAAAACGACGCCTGGCTCAAATGCGCCAACCACGCCAATCGTTGCGCGCAATTGCTGGCCGAGCTGGTCAGCGACATTCCCGGCGTGGAACTGATGTTCCCGGTTCAGGCCAACGGCGTGTTCCTGCAACTCTCGGAGCCGGCCATCGCCGCGCTGACCGCCAAGGGCTGGCGCTTCTACACCTTCATCGGCAACGGCGGCGCACGCTTCATGTGCTCCTGGGACACCGAAGAAGAACGCGTTCGGGAATTGGCCAGGGACATCCGTGAAGTGATGTCGCACTAACAACCTTGGTTTGCACTGCCCCCTGTGGGAGCGAGCTCACTCGCGATGAGGCCAGCCCATCCAACAATGATGTCAGCTGACACACCGCCATCGCGAGCAAGCTCCCACAAAAGCCCCACCCACTCACCCTCATCATTCGCACCTGAAGACTTCGTCTACATTGTTTGTCGAGCCCATCCGCTCTCATAACAATAATCAGGAGCGCAAGCATGTCCCTTCAAGGCAAAACGCTGTTCATTACCGGCGCCAGTCGCGGGATTGGTCGGGAGATCGCCCTGCGGGCGGCACGCGACGGGGCCAATATCGTGATTGCAGCCAAAAGCGCCGAACCGCACCCCAAGCTGCCCGGCACCATTTACAGCGTGGCCGAGGAAGTCGAAAACGCGGGTGGCAAGGCGCTGGCCTTGCAAGTGGATGTGCGCGATGAAGTCGCCGTGCACCAGGCCCTGGCCCAGGCCAACGAACATTTCGGCGGCATCGATGCATTGGTCAACAACGCCGGGGCGATCAAGTTGACCGGTGTGCAGCACATCGAACTCAAGCGCTTCGACCTCATGCACCAGATCAATACCCGCGCCGTGCTGCTGTGCAGCCAGGCCGCCCTGCCATACCTGAAGAAATCCGCCGGGCACATCCTCAACCTGTCGCCGCCACTGAACCTGGCGACCCAATGGTTCGCCCAATACAGCCCGTACACCGTGACCAAGTACGGCATGAGTATGCTGACCCTGGGCATGAGCGAGGAATTCAAGCACTACGGCATCAGCGTCAACTCGCTGTGGCCGCAAACAATGATCGCCACCGCCGCCATCGAGTTTCAGTTGGGGTCACGGGAGTCGTTCAAGCACGCCAGGACGCCCGCGATCATGGCTGACGCAGCACATGTGATTCTGAGCAGCGCGAATCGCAGCCTGACCGGGCGGTTGTTGATTGATGAGGAAATACTGCGGGAGAACGGCGTGACCGAGTTCGAACACTATCGGTTCGCACCGGGCACCAGCGACACGCTGATGCCGGATCTGTTTATCGGCTGAACGCGTTAAACACCGATCCTGCCCGTCGGGATCGGTGACAGCTTGCACGCACTGACTCCATTAGGTTTTTTCGGAAACGGACTACATAAACGCTTCGATTCATCGTCGTAAACTGCCTTCTTGACGACAAGGAGTGTTACTTATGGCGAACCCCGGCTACATGACCATCACCGGAAAGATTCAAGGACTCATCTCCGCCGGTTGCTCAACCCCAGCGTCCATCGGGAACAAGTTTCAAGCCGCGCACACCGATGAAATCATGCTGCTGTCTTTCAACCACAACATGTCCAATATCGGGAACAACAATAAATCCACACACAACCCGGTCATCATCACCAAAGCCATCGATAAATCCTCACCGCTACTGGCCCAGGCACTCTCAAAGAGAGAAGAAATCGAATGCACGCTTCGTTTCTATCGCGTGTCTTCGTCTGGTCAACAGGAGAAGTTTTATTCCGTAGCGATCAGTGGCGGCGTCATTGTTGACCTGACGCTTGAAGTGCCTCACGCGATCATGCAAAACGACGCAGAACCTCAAGAACATCTCGCCATCCGTTATCGTGATATCACCTGGATCCACCACACAGCAGGAACCAGCGGCCACAGTTCGTGGGGCGAAGAGGGGTGACCTCCTATCGTTATGACGTCTGGGACGTCAACGGCGCCGCAGAAAAACTGATTGCGCAGGCCCATACCCTCAGTACCCGCCATCTGCCCCATGGCGTACCGCGCATGCAGTTCAATCAGGAAGTGGCCTGGTACGCCAAGCGCATTGCCGACGATGTCGCGCAAGGTCGAAAAACCCCGGAACAAGGCATACAGGCGTTGCTCCGAGAGCAGCGTGATCTGCTCATCCAGGCGCAAGTTGTCACACGCAAAGGCCCCCACGCGATCGTCGATTCGATTGAAAGAATGCCAACTTCAAGGCTCACGCAACCAGGATTGAAACCGGACTCCGAGCGTTTACTGAGGCATGTTCACGCGCAAAATCTCAAAACGAATGCCGCCAACACAGCCAACTCGGTCGAGGCAGCCCCGTCGCCGCACCCGGTCCCCGACTTGAATTTCTTCCCCCGCGAGCGCTGGCCTGCGCCCCTCCCGGAACCCGAGCAACCGGGCTTCTACATCGTCCCCAAGAGCACGACCGCTGAAAAACTGGAGGCCCAGCTATTCAGCTCCGCCTCCCCCGCCGTCATCGCCAAATTCAAATCCCTGAATCCGAATCTGGATCAAGTCAAAGCCGGGTCGATGATTGTGCTGAGCGATCCGAATAATCAGCAATGTACTTATGAGGAAGCGTTGTTGATGCAAACCGCAAAAATTGTCAGCACAGTGCTGGAGCCGCTGACGGTGGAGGAAGCCGACTTTATGGCGCAGCACTATGAGGTGATAAAAAGAACGCTCACTAACGGGTCGCAAGTGATCGGTGTAGGCACAGCCATGGCGGCCAATCACCTGGACGGGGTAAAAACCATCCTGAAAGACATGGAAGCCTTGTACACAAGCACCCTCCAGACAAATGGTCGTCTGAATTCAAAGGCATTCAAGAAGCAGCGCGCCCGCCTACTCAAACGCCTTGACGGAGAACTCACCACGTTGACCAAGAGGAGTATTGGCTTGCCGGATCATCCAAACCTTAAAACCGCCCTTGGCATTGATCACCCTCACCTTTTGCACCGCTGGAGAAAAGCCGGCGGCATCGGCCAGGTTCCCGGTTATGCCACTCATATTCAGGCCGTCACCAAAGCATCGCAATACGTCAAATATGGTGGTTGGATTGGCACAGCTGTGGGCGGTGGAGCGTCAGTCATGAAGGTTCAGGATGTTTGTCGGAATGGAAGTTCCGTGGCTTGTGAAAAGGCGAAGTTCACTGAGAGCGGAAGTTTTTTGGGTGGGTTGGGTGGCGGAATAGTTACCGGCGCAATGACGAACTTAGCTGCCGCGACGATTTGCGTGGGGGTTGGCGTTCCGACAGGGGGGCTCGGTACTGTCCTTTGCGGTGCTCTAGTAGCAGGCGTTGGGTCCTATGCAGGGGGTGTTATTGGCGAAAAGGGCGGTAAAGAGCTCGCAGAGATAGTTTATAAGGTTGTTAAATGACCCTTCGCACGTCGGAAATTATATTCTTATTGATTGGCATTGTAGATTTCACAGGCATCTTCATCCTGCTTGGAATTATGTTATACGTCGCCAAAACAAAAACCGGAACAATATTAAACCATTTGACAAACAGTTCAATTTCCAGCCGAATCATAATGCTATGGCACGGAGGACCATGGGGGCGAATCTACATGATGGGCGAAATTTTCGGCATCATGAGAAATCCCGAAATTTACATTCACGCCGGAACACTTAGCGCAAAAGACATGGAAAAGTTCCCTCACAAGCTAAGGCAAAACTTAATTACCCTGCATAAATACGTCTTTATATTCTGGGCAGTAATGATGTGCCTTGGTTTAGTTGCTTGGTTAGGTCTTGTTTAATACCGCGACATGGATCATAGAGAGAATAAAATGAGCCTTGACACCGCAAAAGATATATTGATGATTACGATCACCATTAGCTTCGCGGGGCTCATAATAGTTAATTCAATTTCGCTATATATCGCAAAAACAAAAATAGAACTTATATTGAACCACCTTCAAAACAGCTCAATCGCCTCCTCTCTGCTGATGCTATGGCATGGAGGTTTGCTGGGGCGAATATATATGATGGGAGAAGTTTTCGGCATTCTCGGAAATCCCGCAACCTACATTTACCAAGGAAAATTAAGCGCAAAAGATATTCAGAATTCCCCACCCAAACTAAAACGCACACTACTTACACTGCACAGATACCAGAAAATTTTCGGCTTTACATTCATGGGCTTTGGCTTACTCGCCACATTCAAACTAATTTAAAACCAACCATTAATCCCCCTTCGATCTCCCCTGCGGGGAGATCGGCCAATGCCTACAGACTGCTCTCAGAACTCGATCCGCACATCACCCTTCGGCACGCTGCAGCACGACAAAATGTACCCGTCGGCCTCGTCTTCCTCGGTGATCCCGCCGTTGTGCTCCATCTCCACTTCGCCGCCCAGTTTCAGTACCTTGCACGTGCCACAGATGCCCATGCCGCAGGCTTTCGGGATCATCAGGCCGACTTTCGCGGCAGCGGCGTGAACGGTCTCGCCCGGTGCCACGCGAATGCTCTTGCCCGAGGCAATGAACTCCACCTCATGCAGATCTGCGTCATCCACCTCCGGCGCATCGGCGGCCTGCTCGGCATTCTCCACAGCATCGGCGATTGCCTCCGGCGGCGTGGCGCCGAAGGACTCCTCGTGATAGTGCTTCATGTTGAAGCCGGCGTTCTCCAGCAGGCGCTTGACCGCATTCATGTACGGCGTCGGGCCGCAGCAGAATACTTCGCGCTCAAGGAAGTCCGGGACCATCAGTTCCAGCATCTTGTGGTTCAAATAACCGCGATAACCAGCCCATGGCTCGCCGAAGCCATGTTTTTCGCAAATCAGGTGCAGGCTGAAATTCTCGATCCGCGCTGCCATGTGTTCCAGCTCGCGGTGATAAATGATGTCTTTCGGCGAACGGGCGCTGTGGATGAACGCCATGTCGACATTGCCGTTGGTGTCGAAGAACCAGCGCGCCATGGACATGCACGGCGTGATGCCCACGCCGCCGCTGAGGTACAGCACTTTAGGGTTCGGGAAGTCGATCGCGTTGAACAGCCCGACCGGACCGTGCACGGCCAGTTCGTAGCCTTCGTGCAGGGTGTCGTGCAGCCAGTTCGAAACCTTGCCGCCCGGCACGCGCTTGATGGTCACCGAAAAGCTGTACGGCACCGATGGCGAGCTGGAAATGGTGTACGAACGCATGATCGGCTGGCCTTCGATTTCCAGCTCCAGGGTGACAAACTGCCCCGGCTTGAAGAAGAACATGATCGGCTGGTCGGCCATGAAGCAAAAGGTGCGCACATCCCAGGTTTCCTGGATGACTTTGACGCAACGGACGATGTGCCGACCATTGGCCCAGGTCTGGGTGGTTACCGGGTTCAGGAAGTTGTTGGACATGCTGATCTCCACGGCCGACTGTCGGCCTTCATGATGGCGATTCTGCGTATAGCGCGAACCACCCATTTACCTATCTGCGACATTCACATGCTTATCGCGACCAGCCCCCAACTACCGGGGCTTGCGCGTCGGGAACAGATTGCACCATGTCGCCCATGGATAAGGTTCTGGCCAGCGCCGGCCCCACACTCGCCCCATACCAAGACACAACCTTTACACCTTGCGTAGCAAACCTGAGCAGCACACCTGATTAGCCACTTTCGCCGGCCACGCAGATGGCCTTGAGGATTAAACGATGGACGTCACTACTACCCTGAGCCTGGGCGATCCGCTGGAACCCGCACGCAAGGCCACCGCCCAGATGCTGCAAGAGCGCGAGCGCACGTTCTCGCTGCCGCAGCCGTTTTACTCTGACGAGCGCCTGTTTGATATCGACATGCAGGAAATCTTTCAGAAAGAATGGCTCATCGCCGGCATGACCTGCGAGATCCCCACCAAGGGCAACTACCTGACGCTGCAGGTCGGCAAGAACCCGATCATTGTGATCCGTGGCGCCGAAGGCGTCGTGCATGCGTTCCATAACGTCTGCCGTCACCGTGGCTCGCGCCTGTGCACCAGCGACAAGGGCAAGGTCGCCAAACTGGTCTGCCACTACCACCAGTGGACCTACGAACTCGACGGTCGCCTGCTGTTCGCCGGCACCGAGATGGGCGCCGACTTCGACATGAACCAGTACGGCCTCAAGCCGGTGAATGTGAAAACCGCAGGTGGCTACATCTTCATCAGCCTGGCGGACAACCCGCCGGCCATCGACGACTTCCTGTCGACGCTCAGCCATTACATGGAACCGTACGACATGGAAAACACCAAGGTGGCGGTGCAAACCACCTTGATGGAAAAAGCCAACTGGAAACTGGTGCTGGAAAACAACCGCGAGTGCTACCACTGCGGCGGCTCACACCCGGAACTGCTGAAAACCCTGCTGGAATGGGACGACGTCACCGACCCGCGCGCCGACCAGGCGTTCAAGGACCACGTCGCCGCCTCCGCCGCTGCCTGGGAAGCCGAGAAGATTCCTTACGCCCACGCCAGCTTCGGCCTGCGTAACCGCATCGTGCGCATGCCGCTGCTCAAGGGCACCGTGTCGATGACCATGGACGGCAAACAAGGCTGTGCCAAGCTGATGGGCCGCATCAAGAACCCCGACCTGGGCTCCATGCGCATCCTGCACCTGCCGCACTCGTGGAACCACTGCATGGGCGACCACATCATCGTCTTCACCGTGTGGCCGATCAGCGCCCAGGAAACCATGGTCACCACCAAGTGGATCGTGCACAAGGACGCCGTCGAAGGCGTGGACTACGACGTGGAGCGCATGCGCAAGGTCTGGGACGCCACCAACGACCAGGACCGTCGCCTGGCCGAAGAAAACCAGCGCGGCATCAACTCCACCGCTTATCAGCCTGGCCCTTACTCCAAGACGTATGAATTTGGCGTGGTGAACTTCGTGGACTGGTACAGCGAGCGGATGCTGAACAATCTGGGGGCTGAGCCGGCGCCTTACCTCAAAGGTGTCCCTGTCCAAGGTTAAATATCCCACTCTCTAGGAGCCTGCTCGCGATGGACGCATGAGCACCGCGGGATAACTGATACCCCGCGTTATCGTTCACGACCATCGCGAGCAGGCTCGCTCCTACAGAAGCCTGCTCGCGACGTTTACTCCCGCCATTACCCTCTTCCATTTAGCACTGTACGAAATATGATCTATTCCGTTCGGCGCTATACAGTGCGCGCCTCCCAGCCTTTCGCGAACAAGTTATCCACATCTCCACCCACAGCAAATGGGGACAACTGTGGACAGGCTCTTAATTTTCTCCACAGAAACCGAAGAAAATCCGTGACTTATCCGGAATCACGGTTTCCCGCCGCGCCTGATCAATTTTTGACCAAATCCATGAAGACCACGTATTACCTGGCCTGTAGCGGATGGCAAACACCTTATCCACAGAAGTGCCAACAGACTTTGGGGGCAACTTCTGCGCCTCTGTGGAAAACCGCTGAAAGCCGCGTAATTTCTGCATTTGCGAGAGTTGGAACAGATAAAAACGACGATTCGATCAATTTTTGACCAAGCGTCTGAGAGGCCCGTTTTATACGGCCTGTAGCGGTAAGCGAACATCTTATCCACAGAAGCGCCAACAGAGATCGGGGACAAGTTTTGCTTCGTGCTCACACTTATCCTCAGAAAAACCAACGAAAAAACCGTAGCTTACGCTGATTGTTTTTTGATCTACGGGCTGAAAGGCTTTATTTTCAAGGGCTGCAGCGAGGGGCGAACATGTTATCCACAGAATCGCCAACAGCGTTTGTGGAGAACCAGACAGGCTTTATCCACACGAGTGCGCCTGATCATGTTCGGAGGGGTCTTCCGGGCGGGATGTTCTTTTAAAGAAATGACGGCTTGGTACCGCCCCTGGCAAATCTGTCAGGGGCGGTCGTCGCCATAGCCCGTTAAGGCCGGTACATCAAATAGGCTTCGCCCGTGACCCGGATCATCGGGTGCGGCGTGATCTGGCAGGTATCGACGATGCGGAAGCCGTGGCGCTCATAGAAGCGCCGGGCGCCGGTGTTCGCGGCGTAGTCGATCAGGCTAAGGCCGTTGAGTCCGAGCCGATTGGCACGGTCGTAGGCATAAGCGAGAAATTGCTTGCCCAGGCCCTGGTTTCGCCAGCCCTCGTGCAGCGCCAGGCTGGAAATATAAAGGGTGTCGGGGATCTCCATCGTCGCGTACGGCGCCAGCACCGGATCGGTCACTGGCTCCGCGAACGGGTCATAACGCATCACGTAGCTGTGCAGCATGCCAATGACCTTCCCCTCGGCCTCGGCGATCAGGCAATTCTGGTAGGAAAAATCCACATCTTCACGGGCATAACGGATGGCTCCCACGTCCAACAGGTCCTGCCCGGGCTCTGCTATCTGGCTCCAGATGTAATCCGAAGCGCCTTCCGAGGAAATCTGAAACAGACGCGCAATCTCGCGCGCATCCGCGCGTACCGCCGAACGAAACTCAACCGACATTGATTAAAACTCCACAGATCATCGAGCGCCCGTTTTACGTGGGCGCTCACGGCGCAGCAACGCGCCGCAGGGATGGGTGTTTTTCCGGGTATTGCGGCTCGAGGCTGGGTGTCAGCGCACCACGCCCTCTTCGATCAGCAGCTTGAGAATCGCTTCAGCCCCCGCCTGCGCCGTGACGCCCTTGAGCACTTGCCCGCCGCCGCCACTGGCCTTGGCCGTCGCGGCTTTCATGCGGTCGGCACCGCTCTTGGCCTTGATGACTTTGAGGCGCTTGGGTCGCGGCTTGGCCGGTTGCAGGGTCGCCACCGCCAGCAGTTCATCGTCGACGACTTCCACTTCATCGGCCTGCAACACCCCGCGCCGGGCCGGGCCGTAGGCGCTTTGCCGTGGCTTGGGCGCAGCGTTATCCACAGTCGCGAGAAACGGCAGGCGAACCTTCAAGCGACGACGCTGACCACGCGGCAAGGCTTGCAGCACCAGCGCCGAACTGCCATCGATGGACTCGACCTGCGCCAGCCCCACCACCAGCGGCCAGCCCAGGCTTTCAGCCAGCAGGAACGGCAACATGCCCGAGCCTTCGCCGGTTTCAGCCTGGCTGCCGGTCAATACCACCTGAGCACCGGCATCGCGCAAATACGCGGTCAGCGCCGGCAGCGCATCCGCGCCCTCGGGTTGTTCCAGGACATGCAATTGCTCCAGCCCCATGCCCAGATAAGCGCGCAACGCAGGCTCGGCGACATCGCCGGCATGCAGCACCTGCAAGTGATCCCCAGCCAACTGCAAACCCAGTTCCACGGCACGCGCATCCTGTTCGGCGCGACGTGGACGGCCGGACGTCGGGTGGGCGCCGATGGACACCAGGCTGATGATTTTCGTGCTCATAACCCTTTCCTTCCCTTAAGCCGCATCGCGCTTGGCGTCGTTGCGGTAGGCCTCTACCGCCGCGATCAAGGCTTGAAGAATCTCGGCACTCTCGCCGATCACCGACAGGTCGGCCCGTTTGATCATGTCGCAGCCGGGATCGAGGTTGATCGCCACCACCTTGTCGCAGGCACCGATGCCCTGCAGGTGCTGGATCGCCCCGGAAATCCCCACCGCCACGTAGACCCGCGCAGTGACCCAGGTACCCGAGGCGCCAACCTGACGGTCGCGGGCCATGAAACCGTCGTCCACGGCAACCCGGGACGCGCCTTCGGTGGCACCCAATGCCTCGGCGGTCCTGTGGAAAAGTCCCCAGTCCTTGACGCCGTTGCCGCCGGAGAAGATGAACTCCGCTTCGGCCATCGGGATCGCCGCCGGGTCCACCGCCACCGCACCCAGATCCTCGATCCGCGACAGGCTGCGCGGGACTGCTGTGGATAACTCCACCGGCAGGGCTTCGTGACGGGTTTCGCTGACCGGTTCGGCGCATTCGGCAGCCGCCAGAATCAACCGTGCGAGCGGACGCGCAAGGTCTTGCAGACCGGCACCGGCGCGGCCGATACATTCCTGGTCCTTGACCTGCCAGACCCGCGTGGCCGGGCGTTCGCCCAACGCCGCGGCAAAACGGCGACCGAGCTCGCCACCGCCGGTACGACTGTCCGGTAGCAGCCAGTGACGCGGACTGAACTGGTTATCCACAGCCCGCAGGCCCTGGACACGTTGTTCCGGTGCATAACCGCTGAATTCATCTCCTTCGAGCACCAGCAGGCGATCGACACCGGCGCTGGCAAAGGCGCTCTCTTTATGTTCGCCAAAGACCACGGCCAACACCGCGCCGTCCTTGCCCGCCAGTTGATGGGCCAGGCCCAGGAGGTCGCGGTCGTGACTGCTCAAGCGGCCACCAACCATGTCCGGAACGACGCTGATGTAGAACGCCGGTGCTGGCACCTGATGCAGCGGCAATTGCACTTCAACGGCGGCCGAGCGCTTGGTCGCACCGCCCTGCTGCGCGCCACTGCGGTCGATGCGCTTGATGCCGTTCGGGCCGATAAAACCGATGCCGTGCGGGTTCTTGCGGATGACGCCATTGGGCCCCATCCAGCTGTGTTGCGCCGGCTGCATGGCTGCGTGCAGCGGATGCAGGCGGTTTCGGGCGATCCATTCAGCCCGTGGGTCGCGGCGGATAATGTCGCTCATCAGTGGGCCTCCGCAGGTTCACGTTTGGCTGGCGTGGATGGCTTGCTCGGTGCCTGGTCTTCGAGCAGCGCATCGGCCACCAGTTCGGCAATGTCCTTGATCAACGGCCGCGGTTCGACCACGCCTTCGAGCATCGCCGTGCACTGTGGACAACCCACGGCCACCAGTTCAGCGCCGGTTTCGCGGATGTCTTCCATGCGCATGTCGGGAATCCGTTGCTTGCCCGGAATGTCAGTGATCGGCGCCCCGCCGCCACCGCCGCAGCAGCGCGAGCGGAAACCGGAGCGTTGCATTTCCTTGACTTCGATCCCGAGCGCACGCAGTACCTCGCGCGGCGCCTCGTACTCGCCGTTGTAGCGGCCGAGGTAGCACGGGTCGTGATAGGTCACGCTGTCGCCCTTGTGCTGACCGAGGTTCAGCGCACCGGCCTGGATGATTTCCGCCATGTAGGTGCTGTGGTGCTGCACCAGGTAGTTGCCATCGAAAGCGCCGTACTCGTTCTTCAACACATGGAAGCTGTGCGGGTCGCAGGTGACGATGCGGTTGAAGCGATATTTGGCCAGGGTCTGGATGTTGCGCTTGGCCAGCAACTGGAAGGTCGCTTCATCGCCCAGGCGCCGGGCCACATCGCCGCTGTCGCGTTCTTCAAGGCCCAGCACGGCGAAGTCGACCTTGGCCGCTTTCAGCACTTTGACGAATGCGCGCAGGGTGCGCTGGTTGCGCATGTCGAAGGCACCGTCGCCGACCCAGAACAGCACGTCGGTGGATTTCTTTTCACTGAGCAGGTTGAGATTCAAGTCCGCCGCCCAGTTCATCCGCCCGCCCGGCGCAAAGCCGCCCGGGTTGTCGGTGGCGATCAGGTTTTCCAGGACTTCGGCGCCCTTGTTCGGGGTCGCGCCTTTTTCCAGGGTCAGGTGACGGCGCATGTCGACGATGGCATCGACGTGCTCGATCATCATCGGGCACTCCTCGACGCAGGCGCGGCAAGTGGTGCATGACCAAAGGGTCTCGGCATCCACCAGACCGTTGACGATCGGCCGATGGGGATTACCAGCGTGTTCGCCGATGGCTTTACCCGGATACGGGCTGCCGGCAAAGTTGGCATCGGTGCCGCCCGCCAGGCCAACGACCATGTCCTGAATCAGTTTTTTCGGGTTCAACGGCTGGCCGGCGGCGAACGCCGGGCACGCCGCTTCGCACTTACCGCACTGCACGCAGGCGTCGAAACCGAGCAATTGGTTCCAGGTGAAATCCTTGGGTTTTTCTACGCCCAGCGGTGCGGACAGGTCGGTCAGATCCAGCGGCTTCAAGCCCGTGGAGCGACCGCCACCAAAGCGCTCGGCGCGACGGTGCCAGGCCAGGTGCAAGGCACCGGCGAAGGCGTGCTTCATCGGCCCGCCCCAGGTCATGCCGAAGAACAGCTCCGATACGCCCCACAGCACGCCGATGCCGAGGATCGTCGCCAACAGCCAGCCGCCGAAGTTCTCCGGAAGAATGCCCGCCACGGGCAGGGTCACCAGGAAAAACGACGCCGAGAACGCCAGCAGGCTTTTCGGCAGGCGCATCCACGGGCCTTTGGACAAACGGCTCGGCGGGTTGCGTCGACGCAGGTAAACGAAGATCGCACCGACGAACATCACCGCCGACATCAGCAGCAGTGCGTACCCGAGGATGCGGTTATGCAGGCCGAAACCGTGCACCAGAATCGCCAGCACGATGGACGCCACCGCACCACCGGCCGTAGCCACGTGGGTGTTGGCGATGTATTTGTCCCGCGCCACCACGTGGTGCAGGTCGACCATGTAACGCTTGGGCATGGCGAACAGGCCGCCGATCAGATCGACCTTCGAGGCACGGCCCCGGCGCCACATGGACACCCGCCGTAACGCGCCCAGAACCGCAAGGCCCAGGGCAGCGAACAACAGGATTGGAAGAAGGGTGTTCAACATAGGTGTTGCTCCCAAAGACCGCAGGGTCGTATGCGTGCCGGTAAGAGCAACGCACTACTTGTGGCGAGGGAGCTTGCTCCCGCTGGAGTGCGAAGCGCTCCCTAACCAGCCGCAGTTGCATACCTGATGCACCTCGACTGCAAGTTTTGGGGCCGCTTCGCGGCCCAGCGGGAGCAAGCTCCCTCGCCACAGGTGATGGTGGTTATCCGTTAGAAATCCTTGCACAACCGCAACGCGTCGTAGATCGCCGCGTGCACGTTGCGCTGGGCCACGCAGTCGCCGATGCGGAACAGCAAATAGCCGGCGCCGCTCTGCTCCAGGCACGGTTGTGGCTTGATCGCGAACAAGGCTTCGACGTCGATCTGGCCTTTGTTGCGCGAACCTTCCTTCAACGCGTAGTAGATTTCTTCGTCCGGGCGCACGCCGTTTTCCACGACCACCTGGTCCACCACCCGCTCCTCTTTGGCGCCGGTGTATTCGTTTTCCAGTACGGCCACGAGCTTGTCGCCTTCGCGGTAGACCTTCTCCAGCATCATGTCGCCGGTCATGATCACTTCTTTCGGGTACATGCTGCGGTAGTAGGTCGGGAACGACGTACCGCCAATCGCCACGCCCGGCTTGATGTCGTCGGTGACGATCTCGACCTGGCTGCCCTTGTCGGCGAGGAAGTCCGCCGTGGACATGCCGGTGAATTCACAGATGGTGTCGTACACCAGTACGTTCTTGCCCGGTGCCACCTTGCCGTCGAGGATGTCCCAGCTGCTGACCACCAGGCCTTCAGCCGCGCCCCAATGCTCGTTCTGCTCCAGGAACGGATGACCGCCGACCGCCAGCACCACCACGTCCGGACGCAAGTCCATGATGGTGGGCGCATCCGCCGCAGTCCCCAGGCGCAGGTCGACTTTCAGGCGTGCCAGTTCCAGTTGATACCAGCGGGTGATACCGGCGATCTGGTCCCGTTGCGGCGCTTTCGAGGCCGTGGTGATCTGCCCGCCGATGAATTCTTTCTTCTCGAACAAGGTCACGTCGTGGCCACGTTCAGCCGCCACACGCGCCGCTTCCATCCCCGCAGGACCGGCACCGACCACCACCACTTTGCGTTTCACGCCGGTGGTTTTCTCGATGATGTGCGGCAGGCCCATGTATTCACGGGAGGTGGCCGCGTTCTGGATGCACAGCACATCCAGGCCCTGGTACTGACGGTCGATGCAGTAGTTGGCGCCGACACATTGTTTGATCTGGTCGATCTGGCCCATCTTGATCTTGGCGATCAGGTGCGGGTCAGCGATGTGGGCGCGGGTCATGCCGACCATGTCGACGTAGCCGCCTTCCAGAATACGGGTGGCCTGGTTCGGGTCCTTGATGTTCTGCGCGTGCAGCACCGGAACCTTGACCACTTCCTTGATACCGGCGGCCAGGTGCAGGAACGGCTCCGGTGGATAACTCATGTTCGGAATCACGTTGGCCAGGGTGTTGTGAGTGTCACAACCCGAACCCACGACACCGATGAAATCCAGCATGCCGGTGTCGTCGTAGTATTTGGCGATCTGCTTCATGTCCTCATGGGACAGGCCATCGGGGTGGAACTCGTCACCGCAGATACGCATGCCCACGCAGAAATCGTCACCGACCTCGGCACGCACCGCTTTCAACACTTCCAGACCGAACTTCATGCGGCCTTCGAAGGTACCGCCCCATTCGTCGGTACGCTTGTTGACCCGCGGGCTCCAGAACTGGTCGATCATGTGCTGGTGCACGGCCGACAGCTCGACACCGTCCAGGCCGCCGGCCTTGGCGCGGCGTGCCGCTTGGGCGTAGTTGCCGATTACCCGCCAGATTTCTTCCGGCTCGATGGTTTTGCAGGTGGCGCGGTGCACCGGCTCGCGGATGCCCGACGGCGACATCAGCGTCGGCCAGTTGAAGCCGTCCCAACGGGAGCGACGACCCATGTGGGTAATCTGGATCATGATCTTGGCGCCGTGCTTGTGCATGGCGTCGGCCAGATTCTGGAAGTGCGGGATGATGCGGTCGGTGGACAGGTTCACCGAGCTCCACCATTCCTGAGGGCTGTCGATGGCCACCACGGACGAACCGCCGCAGATCGCCAGGCCGATCCCGCCCTTGGCCTTCTCTTCGTAATACTTGACGTACCGGTCGGTGGTCATACCGCCGTCGGTGGCATAGACCTCGGCGTGCGCGGTGCTGAGCACGCGGTTGCGGATAGTCAGTTTGCCGATCTGGATCGGCTGGAACATTGCTTCGAAAGCCATGGCGGGTTCCTCGACTTACAACGGCTTGACGGTGAACAAACCGTCTTCATGGCCCTCTTCGGAGCCACCGTAGACTTGTTCGGCGACGGTGCGGATCTTGCTGCCGCGCGCGGCGAGGATCTGGTCCATCGCACCGGCAAACCAGCCGGTGAACATGTAGTCGACCTTGCGTCCGACCTTGCCGTAGACGTAGACGAACGCCGAGTGTTCGAGCTTGACGCTGGCGGTGCCTTTGTCGAGGTCGATGTCCTGAATCTTGAACAGGCCCCAGCCGCGTTGCGACAGGCGCTTCATGTAGTGCTCGAACACCGCGACGCCTTCCAGGCCGTGGCATTCAGCTTCTTTTTCGCACCAGTGCCAGGCGGACTTGTAGCCGGCTTTGTAGAGGATCTCGGCGTAGGCTTCAGCGCCCAGCACTTCTTCGATGCCCATGTGGTTGTTGACGAAGAAATGGCGCGGCACGTACAGCATCGGCAGGGCGTCGGACGTCCAGATACCGGTCTCGCTGTCGACTTCAATTGGCAATTGCGGGGCGATCTTGGCCATGGAAACTTAACTCCAGAAAAATTTTGGTGTTGCCTGCGGCGCGGATGGCCGCAGGTAAGGATTCAGAAGTGCGGTGGCTTATTCGCCCCAAACATCTTTCAAGACGTTCACCCAGTTCTCGCCCATGATCTTGCGCACCACACGCTCGGAGTGGCCGCGCTTGAGCAGGGTCTCGGTCAGGTTCGGGAACTCGCCCACGGTACGGATGCCCAGCGGGTTGATGATCTTGCCGAAGCTGGTCAGGCGGCGGGCGTAGCCCTTGTCGTGGGTCAGGTATTCGAAAAAGTCCTGGCCATGACCCTGGGTAAAGTCGGTGCCGATGCCGATGGCGTCTTCGCCGACGATGTTCATGGTGTATTCGATGGCTTCGGCGTAGTCGTCGATGGTCGAATCGATGCCCTTGGCCAGGAACGGCGCGAACATGGTCACGCCGACGAAACCGCCGTGGTCGGCGATGAACTTCAATTCTTCATCGGACTTGTTGCGCGGGTGAATCTTCAGACCCGACGGCAGGCAGTGGGAATAGCAGACCGGCTTCTTGGATTCGAGGATGACTTCTTCGGACGTCTTGGAGCCGACGTGGGACAGGTCGCACATGACGCCGACGCGGTTCATCTCGGCGACGATTTCACGACCGAAGCCCGACAGGCCGCCGTCACGTTCGTAGCAACCGGTGCCGACCAGGTTCTGGGTGTTGTAGCACATCTGCACGATACCGACGCCGAGCTGCTTGAACACTTCGACATAGCCGATCTGGTCTTCAAAGGCGTGGGCGTTCTGGAAACCGAAGAGGATGCCGGTCTTGCCCTGCTCCTTGGCCTTGCGGATATCGGCGGTGGTACGCACCGGAATCACCAGGTCGCTGTTCTCGCGGATCAGTTTCTGGCTGGCAGCGATGTTGTTGACAGTGGCCTGGAAGCCCTCCCACACCGAAACGGTGCAGTTGGCAGCGGTCAGACCGCCCTTGCGCATGTCTTCGAACAGTTCGCGGTTCCACTTGGCAATAATCAGCCCGTCGATAACGATGCTGTCGGCGTGCAATTCGGCTGGGCTCATCAGGCTGTCCCCTTGTTAGCGATTCATGCGCCGAATCGTCTGCCGGCGCTTTGGGCCAGCATATGCCTCGGTGCCTCGGCAGCCGGGTGCAAAAACGACAGGGGAATTGCCGAAAGCGTCAATCCGCGACAAAGGGTCGTCGCCAGGCGCAATCTGCTACCTGTTCAACACGTTCCGCTTGGGCCAGAATTCGCCGCATCTCTTGAGGCCTTACTGGAAGCTTTACTGGAATAAGGGGCGGCAACGTAATGAAATCCATCATCCTGGCTCTGGCGCTGATTGCGACCGGCGTACACGCGGCGGAGGAATCCGACGACAACCCATGCGACAAAGTGGAAAACGACGTCCAGACCCTGGAATGCTCCGTTTACAGCAAAAAAACCGCCGAAGATCTATTGAGCGAAAACCTCAAAAGCCTGAACGAGCGCATGCAGTCGCTCTACGGCAAGACCCCGTCGCAACTGAGCGACATCACCGCCAGGATCAAGACCGCTCAGCAGCAGTGGACGAAGACCCGCGACGCCGACTGCGCCGTCGAAGCCTTCCCGGCCACCGCCGGCAGCAAGGCATTCACCATTGCGCAAAATGATTGCGTGGCGCGTATGAGTGACGAGCGGTCGGAGTTTTTGGAGTCGATTGGACAGGAGTAATCTCTTATAAGCCGTCGAAAGCTGGAACCCACTCCAGCTTTCATCCCAAAAAATCCCTCTTCCTACAAACCATTCTGACTCTTCCGACTATTCCTGGCGTAACGAGTATTTTTGGCGTTCGTTTCCAGCAATATCCCGATAAGTTTCGCTTATTGGCTATCTGAAAAATATAAGCAAAGATTCGCAAATCTTATAAAAGACTTATATTCTTCATGAACAGCATTCACTGGACTCGAAAGGCCGTTAAGCAACTCTTGAGATTGCATTCCGTTCACCAGATCCAGGTTCGTGATGCCATCACGGCGCTGGCTGACATGCCCAATGTAGGTCAAGTCAAAGCACTGGTTGGTCATAACCACTCTTACCGGCTACGCGTCGGTAATTATCGGGTCATGTTCGACTGGGATGGCGCGATCAAAGTGGTCAGTATTCAAGAGGTCAAAAAACGCGATGAACGCACCTACTGACGTTCAGATTATCAATGATGAACACGGCAACCCTGCATTCGTGGTCATTCCCTATGCGCAGTATCTGGCGCAAAAAATCGAACCCGACCTGATCCCGCACGATGTAGTCAGTCGCATGGTCGATGGCGCCACGCCCATCCGCGCCTGGCGCGAACACTTGAACCTTACTCAGGATGAAGTGGCCAAACGGATGGGGATTTCCCAGCCGGCTTTCGCCCAGCAAGAAACAGTCGCCAAGCCGCGCAAGGCCACCCGCGAAAAAATCGCTGCGGCTTTTGGCATCAACGCCAGTCAACTAGAGCTGTAAGCTGCACGCCTTCAGCCAGTAAAGGGATTCAACATGAAAGTCTGCGGCATCGAAATCAAAGGCAGCGAAGCGATCATCGCCGTGGCCATGCTGGAGGGTCAGGCACTGAGCCATGTTGCGCTCGCGACCAGGAAAATCGCCCTCGACGATGACGACGAAGCCGCCAACGTCAAGGTGTTCGCGGCTCAGGTGGCGTCCTTTGTTCGCGAAAATGCCATTGATCGCATCGCCATCAAGAAGCGCAGCAAGAAGGGCGAATTCGCTGGTGGGCCGACCACGTTCAAGATCGAGGGTGTGTTCCAGTTGCTGGACAATTGCGAGGTGACACTGCTGTCACCGCAGACCATCAATGCGCAAAGCAAAAAGCACGACTTCGAACTACCGGGAACGCTGAACAAGTATCAGCATGAGGCTTACAAGGCGGCGTGTTCGGCGCTGATGAAGAAGTAACCCTTTTTATCCTTTCAAAACAGATCACTGTGGGAGCGGGCTTGCCCGCGATGGCAGCGTATCAGTCAGCATCAATGTTGAATGTGCCGACCTCATCGCGGGCAAGCCCGCTCCCACAGTTTTTTCGGTGTTTTCAGAATCACGCTTTGGCAGTACGCCGGTCCTCCCGCGGACAGCGCTCATACTTCGCCCGATAACTACGGGTGAAATACGACGGCGACTCAAACCCGCAGGCAATGCTCACTTCCAGCACGCTCATGTCGGTCTGGCGCAGCAATTGCCGGGCCTTCTCCAGCCTCAAGCGCAGATAGAAATTGCTCGGTGTGTCGTTCAGGTGCAGGCGAAACAGCCGTTCGAGCTGACGCCGGGTGACCTTGATCGATTCCGCCAGTTCCAGCGTGCTCAGCGGCGGTTCGCTGTGCTGCTCCATTTCGCCGATCACGTGCACCAGTTTCTTGTTGCTGATGCCATATCGGGTGGCGACCTCCATGCGCTGGTGGTCTTTGCGCGGGCGGATGCGGCCGAGCACGAACTGTTCGCTGACCTGAATCGCCAGCTCCGGGCCGTGGGCCTGAGCGATCAGGTCGAGCATCAGATCGATGGAGGCCGTGCCGCCCGCCGACGTGATACGCCGGCGGTCGATCTCGAACAGCTCCTGGGTGACGCTGAGCTGCGGGTAGGATTCCTTGAAGGCGTCGATGGCTTCCCAGTGCAGGGTCAGGCGATGGCCGTCGAGCAGGCCCGCTTGCGCGAGGATGAAACTGCCGGTGTCGATGGCGCCGAGGGTTACGCCTTCGTTGTCCAGCCGTCGCAGCCAGTGCTCCAGCGTCGGGGTGGCGAATTTCAGCGGTTCGAAACCGGCGACCACTAACAGGGTCGCGCCTTTTTTCAGCGGCTCCAGCGCCGCATCGGCGTTGACCGACATGCCGTTGCTGGCCAGCACTGCCCCGCCATCGGCGCTCAATACATGCCACCGATACAACTCGCCGCGAAAGCGATTGGCGACCCGCAATGGCTCGATGGCCGAGATAAATCCAATGGCCGAGAAACCCGGCATCAACAAGAAATAGAAATCCTGGGACATGGAGCGCACTCGGTTGGCGGAAACGAGAGGGCGGGCAGCGTGTTGATGTTGATACGCCACTTACCAGCGGCATTCAAGAGCACAGGTCGCTGCAGTGCAAGAGCTGGTCGCCGCAGTGCGCTTTCATGGCGCCCTGGGTGCGTAACTTGGCATCACCGGCGCGTCAGACGCCGGAACTCACAATAACGAACTGCCGAGGAAACCTGAGATGAAACGACTGATCAGCAGCTGTGTTCTTGCACTCAGCGGTACCGCTTTGCTGAGCGCCAGTGTCATGGCCGCCGAACCCGCCGCATGCCAGAACGTGCGCATGGGTGTGGTGAACTGGACCGACGTGATCGCCACCAGCGCCATGACCCAGGTATTGCTCGATGGCCTCGGCTACAACACCAAACAAACCAGCGCCTCCCAGCAAATCATTTTTGCCGGGATCCGTGATCAGCGCCTCGACCTGTTCCTGGGTTACTGGAACCCGCTGATGACCCAGACCATCACCCCGTTCGTCCAGGCCAACCAGGTCAAGGTACTTGAGGCACCTAGCCTGGAAGACGCACGCGCCACCCTGGCCGTGCCCACCTACCTCGCCGACAAGGGCCTGAAAACCTTCGCCGACATCGCCAAATTCGAAAAAGAACTGGGCGGCAAAATCTACGGCATCGAGCCAGGCTCGGGCGCCAACACCCAGATCAAGGCGATGATCGCCAAGAACCAGTTCGGCCTCGGCAAGTTCCAGTTGGTCGAGTCCAGCGAAGCCGGCATGCTCGCCGCGGTGGATCGCGCCGTGCGTCGCAATGAAGCCGTGGTCTTCTTCGGTTGGGCGCCGCACCCGATGAACGTCAACGTGAAGATGACCTACCTGACCGGCAGCGACAACGCCCTCGGCCCGAACGAAGGCAAGGCCACCGTCTGGACCGTCACCGCGCCAAAATATGCCGAGCAGTGCCCAAACATTGGTCGCCTGCTGACCAATCTGAAATTCACCGCCGAAGACGAGAGCCGCATGATGCAGCCGCTGCTCGATCACAAGGACGCCTTGGAGTCCGCCAGGCAATGGCTCAAGGATCACCCGCAAGACAAGCAACGCTGGCTTGAAGGCGTCACCACCTTCGATGGCAAACCGGCTGCTCAGAACCTGCAACTGACCAGCAAATGACTCACCCGTAACACGATCTGAATCGAACCACCGATTCGCAGCCCGAAAGGGCTGCGGACAGACCAATCACGCCTGCAAGGAACCACCTCATGAACCACGACGTCATCATCACCTGCGCACTCACCGGTGCTGGCGACACGACCGCCAAGAGCCCACATGTGCCGGTCACCCCGAAACAAATCGCCGCTGCCGCCGTGGAAGCCGCCAAGGCCGGTGCCACCGTGGTTCACTGCCACGTTCGCGACCCTGAAACCGGCAAGTTCAGCCGTGATGTGGCGCTGTACCGCGAGGTGATGGAGCGCATTCGCGAAGCCGACGTCGACATCATCGTCAACCTGACCGCCGGCATGGGCGGCGACCTGGAAATCGGCGCTGGCGAGAACCCGATGGAGTTCGGCCCGAACACCGACCTGGTCGGCCCGCTGACCCGTCTGGCTCACGTAGAAGAACTGCTGCCGGAAATCTGCACCCTCGATTGCGGCACCCTGAATTTCGGCGACGGCGACACCATTTACGTCTCCACCCCGGCGCAACTGCGCGCTGGCGCCAAACGCATTCAAGAGCTGGGCGTGAAGGCCGAGCTGGAAATTTTCGACACCGGTCACCTGTGGTTCGCCAAACAGATGATCAAGGAAGGCCTGCTCGACAACCCGCTGTTCCAGCTCTGCCTGGGCATCCCATGGGGCGCGCCGGCTGACACCACCACCATGAAGGCCATGGTCGACAACCTGCCGGCCGATGCGGTGTGGGCCGGTTTCGGCATCGGTCGCATGCAAATGCCGATGGCCGCTCAAGCGGTGCTGCTCGGCGGCAACGTGCGAGTCGGTCTGGAAGACAACCTGTGGCTGGACAAGGGCGTGCTGGCGACCAACGGCCAACTGGTCGAACGCGCTACGGAAATCCTCAGCCGCCTCGGTGCCCGCGTGCTCACCCCGGCTGAAGGCCGCAAGAAAATGGGCCTGACCCAGCGCGGATAACCCCTCCTTTTCCCCTGCAGGAGCGAGCTTGCTCGCGAAAAAGGTACAGCCGACGCCACTCAGCGCCTGGAATACCATCGCGAGCAGGCTCGCTCCTACAAGGATCACCGAACTATTCAGGAAGTTGCCATGAGCTTTATCACCGATATCAAAACCTTCGCCGCCCTGGGCAGCGGTGTCATCGGCAGCGGTTGGGTGTCCCGCGCCCTCGCCCACGGTCTCGACGTTGTCGCCTGGGACCCGGCGCCCGGCGCCGAGGCAGCCCTGCGCAAACGCGTTGCCAACGCCTGGGGCGCCCTGGAAAAACAAGGCCTGGCCCCTGGCGCCTCACAGGATCGTCTGCGCTTTGTCGCGACCATCGAAGAATGCGTTCGCGATGCCGATTTCATCCAGGAAAGTGCTCCGGAACGCCTGGAACTGAAACTGGAACTGCACAGCAAAATCAGCGCCGCGGCCAAGCCCGACGCATTGATCGGCTCCAGCACCTCCGGCCTGTTGCCGAGCGAGTTCTACGAGAGCGCCACGCACCCGGAACGCTGCGTGGTCGGCCATCCGTTCAACCCGGTTTACCTGCTGCCATTGGTCGAAGTGGTCGGCGGCAAGAACACCGCGCCTGAAGCGGTACAAGCCGCGATGAAAGTCTATGAATCCCTCGGCATGCGCCCGCTGCACGTGCGCAAGGAAGTACCCGGATTCATTGCCGACCGCCTGCTCGAAGCGCTGTGGCGCGAGGCGCTGCACCTGGTCAACGACGGCGTGGCGACCACCGGTGAAATCGACGACGCGATCCGTTTCGGCGCGGGCCTGCGCTGGTCGTTCATGGGCACCTTCCTGACCTACACCCTGGCCGGCGGCGATGCCGGCATGCGCCACTTCATGGCACAGTTCGGCCCGGCGTTGCAGTTGCCGTGGACCTACCTGCCAGCGCCGGAGCTGACCGACAAGCTGATCGATGACGTGGTCGATGGCACCAGCGAGCAATTGGGCAAACACAGCATTTCGGCGCTGGAGCGCTATCGCGATGACTGCCTGCTGGCGGTGCTGGAGGCGGTGAAGACCACCAAAGCCAAGCACGGTATGGCTTTCGCCGACTAAACACTGCCCCCTGTGGGAGCTGGCTTGCCAGCGAAGGCGTCCGTACATCCGCCGCCCTTTTTCGCGGTGCTGATAGGGCTTTCGCCGGCAAGCCGGTTCCTAAAGGTTTCATGCCCTCAGGATGTGATGACATGCCCACCCTCACCACCTACCAAACCAGAATCATCCCCGACTGGGTCGACTACAACGGCCACCTGCGCGACGCCTTCTACCTGCTCATCTTCAGCTACGCTACCGATGCGCTGATGGATCGCCTGGGGCTCGACAGCAACAGCCGCGAAGCCAGCGGCAACTCGTTGTTTACCTTGGAGCTGCACCTCAACTACCTGCACGAAGTGAAGCTCGATGCCGAGGTCGAAGTGCACACGCAGATCGTCGGCCACGACAGCAAACGCCTGCACCTCTATCACAGCCTGCATCTTGTGGGTGACGACAAGGAACTGGCGGGCAACGAGCAAATGCTGCTGCACGTCGACCTCGCCGGGCCGCGTTCCGCGCCGTTCAGCGAAGACACCCTGGGTCGCCTGCAAGCCATCGTCGCCGAACAAACCGACCTGCCCACCCCCGAGTACATTGGCCGAGTGATCGCGTTACCCCCCAAAAAATAACAAGGAGATCGCCATGAACACCGCCGCCGCTTTCGCCGACTTCCGTACTTATCCGTTGATCAGCGCGCTGAAGGGCGTGCAGGTCATGGCCGATCATGTTCTGGTGAAGTGGGCCGACAACCGCCTCAGCCCGTTTCATCATCAATGGCTACGGGACAACTGCCCCTGCCCGCAATGCGTCTACACCGTCACCCGAGAGCAGGTGCTGGAGATCGTCGACGTCCCGGAACAGCTGGAGCCCGCAGAGGCCGGCGTCGATGCTGAGGGCTGCCTGTGCGTGCAGTGGCAAGACGGCCACCTCAGCCGCTTCGACCCCGGCTGGCTGCGCGCCCACGCGTATGACGACGAATCCCGTGCCGAGCGTCAGGCCGGCAAACCGAAAGCCAGGCTCTGGCACAGCGATCTGCAACTGCCTGTGTTCGGCTATGAGGCGCTGATGCAAGACAACCAGGCCTTGTTGCAATGGCTGCTGGCCGTGCGCGATATCGGCCTGACCCAGGTCCGCGGCGTGCCCACCGAACCTGGCTCATTGAAGTTGATCGCGCAGCGTATTTCGTTCATCCGCGAAAGCAATTTCGGTGTGCTGTTCAACGTGCAATCCAAGGCCGATGCCGACAGCAACGCCTACACCGCTTTCAACCTGCCGCTGCACAGTGATTTGCCGACCCGGGAGCTGCAACCGGGGCTGCAGTTCCTGCATTGCCTGGTCAACGACGCCGAGGGGGGCGAGAGCATTTTTGTCGACGGCTTTGCCATCGCCGAGGCGTTGCGCCAGGAAGATCCGCAAGCCTTTCAAAGCCTCTGCGAAATCCCGGTGGAATTCCGCAACAAGGACCGCCACAGCGACTACCGCTGCCTCGCGCCGATCATCGCCCTGAACGCTTGCGGGCAGGTGTCGGAAATCCGCATGGCCAACTTTTTGCGCGGCCCGTTCGATGCCTCGGTGGAACAAATGCCCCGGCTGTATCGGGCCTATCGGCGCTTTATTGCGATGACGCGCGAACCCCGGTTCCGCTTGATGCAAAGGCTCAATCCCGGCGAACTCTGGTGCTTCGACAACCGCCGCACCCTGCACGCCCGCAATGCTTTCGACCCCGCCACCGGCGCCCGGCATTTTCAGGGTTGCTATGTGGACCGCGATGAATTGCTGTCGCGCATCCTCGTGTTACAGCGTTAAACCGCGTCATCGTTCATCGCGAGCAGGCCCGCTCCCACAGGGGGCACGCGATCCTCTGGGGGAGCCTGCTCGCGATGGCGTCCGCACAAGCAACACAAGACCCAGGATTCATGGACCAAAAAAAACCCCGATCAAGCCGTGACAAGATCGAGGCAGAAGGTACTGTTGAGGAGCTGCGCGCGAGGGTGACCAAACCTTCGTGAAGCCAGCTGATTCCAGTTTGCCGACTCCCTTGACCGGCAAGTTAGCCGAAAACGACCTGTTCATAGCCATTGCGGCCATCGCGACAAATCGCCCTTGCCGCCACCCTGCACCCCTACCAGAATCGAGCCACGACACCGTTCCCAGAAGAAGGATTTGCGTCATGATGCACGCCGATTTGATTGACCAGGAAGACCTGTTGGGCCAGCTCAAGGCATTGGGATTCCAAGCGCCCCATGGCGCGACCGCCGACCAGGCTTGCGAATGTGCGGTACGAGGTTTGAACAACGAACGGGCGATCGTGCTGCGCACGATGGTCAAGCAGATGTACACCAGCGGCGCGACCATCCTGCCGGCCGTGCGTCAGGCCATCGACAGGCAATTGCTGCCGGCGTTGGCGGAGTATCAGCAGAGCCATCGCGCCCGATAGGCGACCTGCAAATACTCTGTGGCGAGGGCGCTTGCTCCCGCTCGAGCGCGAAGCGGTCGCAAAACCGGCGAATGCGATTATTCTGAAAACCGCATCCGCCGATCCAGGGGGCCGCTTCGCAGCCCAGCGGGAGCAAGCTCCCTCGCCACAGTGGTTTAGAGCCTTACACTGGCAAACGTCGACTCGTTCCGCGCCTGACTCAGCGCCGACAACGGCCCGGACAACGGCGACAGCACCAGCGCTTGCGGCAGCGGCATCATCGCCACTTGCTGGGTGGTATTGGAGCCTACGCGTTCGTCACGCGGCGGAATGCCGAAGTATTCGCGGTAGCACTTGGAGAAGTGCGGCGTGGACACGAAGCCACAGACCGACGCCACTTCGATGATCGACATCGGCGTTTGCTTGAGCAGCTGCCGTGCACGGATCAGGCGCAGTTTCAGGTAGTAACGCGACGGCGAGCAGTGCAGGTACTTCTGGAACAGCCGCTCCAGTTGACGACGGGATACGGCGACATACACCGCCAGTTCGTCCAGGTCGATCGGCTCTTCGAGGTTGGCCTCCATCAACGCGACGATTTCCTGCAATTTCGGCTGGTTGGTGCCGAGCATGTGCTTCAGCGGCACGCGCTGGTGATCCTGTTCGTTGCGGATGCGCTCGTAGACGAACATCTCCGAAATCGCGGCCGACAGTTCACGACCATGATCACGGCTGATCAGGTGCAGCATCATGTCCAGCGGCGCGGTGCCGCCGGAGCTGGTGAAGCGGTTACGGTCGAGGGTGAACAGACGCGTACTCATGGCCACACGCGGGAAAGCTTCCTGCATCGCGGCCAGACATTCCCAGTGCACGCTGCAGTCGAAACCGTCCAGCAAACCGGCGCATGCCAGTGCCCAGCTGCCGGTGCAGACCGCACCGAGGCGACGGGACTGACGCGCCTGGCTCTGCAGCCATGACACGTGTTCACGGGTAACAGTGCGTTGAATACCGATGCCGCCGCAGACGATCACGGTGTCCATTGGCGGGGCTTTGTGCATGGAGGCATCAGGGGTGATTTGCAGACCGTCACTGGCCCAGACCTGACCGCCATCGACGGTGAGGGTGGTCCAGCGATACAGCTCGCGACCGGACAATTGGTTGGCCATTCGCAGAGGCTCCACTGCGGAAGCCAGGGAAATCAGCGTGAAATTGTCCAGCAGCAGAAAGCCGATGGATTGAGGCGCACGGTTCTGGGGTTGGGCCCCGGAGTTGAACGACGTCATCGCGGTATCTCCTCACACAAAGCGGGTGATGGCCTCAGGCGGAGGCTCTTGTTATTGCCATCGTTCTCGCGTGGGAGACGGGCTTTGTAATGACAGAGCAAATGCCATGCCTAAATTTGAATGCGCGTTCAATAACTCCTAAAAACGACGTCGGAATGTGTCTGCATATGACGCGCGGCGAGTAGGGATTAAGAGGCCATCGGGCCGGACAAGTGCGCTGCCCCGTTGCGTGTGAGCAAATCGGTAGCACTTGTGGGAACTGGGCTGAAACGATACCGGGAAGAGTGTCACCGCAGGCACAGGTGACAGGCGGTCAGGGTCGCTGGCGATCCCTGACCTAGAGGTCATGATTTACCTGTTTGCGACGCGCCAAAAGGTGGCGCGTTTTCGATCGGGTGTTCATTTAGCGCGCAGTTTTGACTGGTCTGGTGTGGCGAGGGAGCTTGCTCCCGCTAGGGTGCGAAGCGGCCCTAAAATCTCTACGACTGCTACGCAGCCGAGCGGGAGCAAGCTCCCTCGCCACAGGCTCGACACGGTCTCAGCACTCTACGGCGCTGACCGCCAACCCGCCCCGCGATGTTTCCTTATATTTGTCATGCATGTCGGCACCGGTATCGCGCATGGTGCGGATCACCCGATCCAGCGAGATGAAATGCTGACCATCGCCGCGCAAGGCCATCTGTGCCGCGTTGATCGCTTTCACCGCGGCAATCGCGTTGCGCTCGATGCACGGCACCTGCACCAGCCCGCCTACCGGGTCGCAGGTCAAGCCGAGGTTATGTTCCAGGCCGATTTCCGCTGCGTTGCACAGTTGCTCCGGCGTGGCGCCGAGGATTTCCGCCAACCCGGCCGCCGCCATGGCACAGGCCGAACCGACTTCCCCCTGGCAACCGACTTCGGCACCGGAAATCGAAGCGTTCTTCTTGCACAGAATTCCGACCGCAGCGGCCCCAAGGAAGTAGTCGACGACGTTGGCGTCGGTCACGTCTTCGCTGAACTTCATAAAGTAGTGCAACACCGCCGGAATGATCCCCGCCGCGCCATTGGTCGGCGCCGTGACCATGCGCCCGCCGGCCGCGTTTTCTTCGTTGACCGCCAGGGCGAACAGGTTGACCCACTCCATGGCACTGAGCGTCGAGCCGATCACGTTGGGTTTGTTCAACTCCTGCAAGCTGCGATGCAGCTTGGCCGCGCGCCGGCGCACATTCAGGCCACCAGGCAGGATGCCTTCGTGCTTGAGGCCGTGATCCACGCAATCCTGCATGGCGCGCCAGAGCTTCATCAGACCGCTGCGAATCTCTTCTTCACTGCGCCAGACTTTCTCGTTGGCCATCATTAATTCAGCCACGCGCAGGTCGTGCTTTTTGCACAGTTCCAGCAGCTCGGCGGCACTGGAAAAATCGTATGGCAATACGGTGCTGTCGAGGTCGACGACACCGCTGGAGGCCTGGGCCTCATCGACGACAAAGCCACCGCCGACCGAATAGTAGGTGTCGCGATGCAGCTCGCCATGATCGTCTTCGACAATCAGGGTCATGGCGTTGGGATGGAACGGCAGGTTCTCGTCGATCAGGCGCATGTCCCGGTCCCAGATAAACGGCACCGACAGGCGACCGTCGAGCAACAGCGTGTGGGTTTCACGCAGGGTGGCGATGCGAATGCCGATTTGCGACGGATCGATCGCATCCGGCCATTCGCCCATCAGCCCCATGATCACCGCATTGTCGCTGCCGTGGCCGATGCCTGTGGCCGACAACGAGCCGAAAAGCTGAACTTCGACGCGCCGTACTTGCTCCAGCAATCCGCGCTCACGCAAACCTTGCACGAACAGCGCCGCTGCCCGCATAGGGCCCACGGTATGCGAACTGGAAGGGCCGATGCCGATTTTGAACAGGTCGAAAACACTGATAGCCATTACTGCCGGACTCCTGGATGTGCCAACTCCAGGCGCAAAAGCGCCCGGTGACGGAGCTGCTACGCTCAAGCTGCAATCCGTCGGGATGGCCGCATCATCAGGCTTTTAATTTGTCGTTCGACGTCTCACACCGACGCACTCATGCTCACGAACGCCGCGTGTCTTTTACGTCGTGTTTTCGCCGTTTTTTTGCGACACGCAGGGGGAAATCGGGCTGAAAAAAGCTGTAAGCGACGTCACTGACACTGGATGCGACCCTCCCTGTACTGGTTACGACGCACCCTGTAGGCGTCAGATTTTCACTGGTACATGATCGTATCGACTCGATTGCAAGGCGCCGTGGTAGAGCTGTCTCCAAAACGCCATCCAACCGCAACCCATAAGTGCGGTGGTCCCAGTCGGAACACTGCCAAAAAAAACACCAAGGAGTCCATCCATGAAAGGTTCCCCGTCGTTGTTGTTGGCCGCCATGCTTAGTCTGCCGCTCCTGGCGCAAGCCGCCGAGCCGGCACAATGCAGTACCGTAAACTTCTCCGATGTCGGTTGGACCGATATCACCGCAACAACCGCCACCACCAGCGTCGTACTCGATGCCCTGGGCTACAAGACCAAGACCACAATGATTTCCGTGCCGGTGACCTACAAGTCCCTGGCCGACGGCAAGAACATGGATGTTTTCCTGGGGAACTGGATGCCGACCATGGAAAACGACATCAAGGCCTACCGCGATGCCGGCACCGTGGATACCGTGCGCACCAACCTCAAAGGCGCCAAATACACCCTGGCGGTACCACAGGCCCTGTATGACAAAGGCCTGCATGATTTCGCCGACATCGCCAAGTTCAAGAAAGAGCTCGACGGCAAGATTTACGGGATCGAGCCGGGTAATGACGGTAACCGTCTGATCCAGAGTATGATCGACAAGAACGCCTTCGGCCTCAAAGACGCCGGTTTCAAAGTGGTCGAATCCAGTGAAGCCGGCATGCTATCGCAGGTCGACCGCGCGCAGAAACGCGACACCGCCGTGGTGTTCCTCGGCTGGGCTCCTCACCCGATGAACAAGCGTTTCAAAATCCAATACCTCACCGGCGGCGACGATTATTTCGGCCCGGATTTCGGTGCAGCAACCGTCCTGACCAATACCCGCAAGGGGTACACCCAGGAATGCAGCAACGTGGGTCAGTTGCTGAAGAATCTGGAGTTCACTGTCGACATGGAAAGCACCCTCATGGGCAACATCCTGGACGACAAGATGAAGCCTGAAGCGGCCGCCAAGGCCTGGCTGAAAAAGAATCCACAGGTGCTCGATACCTGGCTCGCTGGCGTGACCACCATTGACGGTAAACCAGGCCTGGAGGCCGTGAAAGCCAAGCTCGCGCAGTAATCGCTTACGCCGGGCGGGCTAGCCCGCCCGGGCTGTTTATTTCCTTGCATGCGGACGTTCACTACCATGCTGATTGATCAGAAAATCCCCTTAGGCCAGTACATCGCGGGCTTCGTTGAATGGCTGACGAAACACGGCGCCAGCACCTTCGACGCAATCGCCGTGACACTGGAAACGATGATCCACGGCGTGACATTTGCGCTGACCTGGTTCAACCCGCTGGCATTGATCGGCCTGATTGCACTACTGGCACACTTCATCCAGCGCAAATGGGGCCTTACCGTATTCGTCATCGCCTCCTTTCTGCTGATCCTCAATCTGGGGTACTGGCAGGAAACCATGGAAACCCTCGCCCAGGTGATGTTCGCCACCCTGGTCTGCGTGGTCATCGGCGTCCCTCTGGGTATCGTCGCCGCGCACAAACCGATGTTCTACACGCTGATGCGTCCGGTACTCGATCTGATGCAGACCGTACCGACCTTCGTGTACCTCATTCCTACCCTGACCCTCTTCGGTCTGGGTGTGGTCCCGGGTCTGATTTCGACGGTGGTGTTCGCGATTGCCGCGCCCATCCGCCTGACCTACCTGGGTATCCGCGATGTTCCGGAAGAATTGATGGACGCCGGCAAGGCCTTTGGCTGCTCGCGACGTCAACTGCTCTCGCGAATCGAATTGCCCCACGCCATGCCAAGCATCGCGGCCGGTATCACCCAGTGCATCATGCTGTCGTTGTCGATGGTGGTGATCGCGGCACTGGTGGGCGCCGATGGCCTGGGCAAACCGGTGGTCAACGCACTGAATACCGCTGATATCGCCCTGGGCTTCGAAGCCGGCCTGGCGATCGTACTGCTGGCGATCATGCTCGACCGTATCTGCAAACAACCCGAAGCCAAAGTAGGGGGTGACGCATGAGCATTATTCGCTTCGATAACGTCGACGTTATCTTCTCCAAGGATCCACGCGAGGCACTCAAGCTGCTGGATCAAGGCATGACCCGCAACGAGATCCTGAAAAAGACCGGGCAGATCGTGGGGGTCGAAAAGGCCAGCCTGGACATCGAAAAAGGTGAAATCTGCGTACTGATGGGCCTGTCCGGCTCCGGCAAGTCCAGTCTGTTGCGCTGCATCAACGGCCTCAACACCGTCAGCCGCGGCAAGCTGTTCGTCGAGCATGAAGGCAAGCAGATCGACATTGCGTCCTGTACCCCGGCGGAACTGAAAATGATGCGCACCAAGCGCATCGCGATGGTGTTCCAGAAGTTCGCCCTGATGCCTTGGCTGACGGTGCGCGAGAACATCAGCTTCGGCCTCGAAATGCAGGGTCGTCCCGAGAAGGAACGACGCAAGCTGGTGGACGAAAAGCTTGAGCTGGTGGGCCTGACCCAGTGGCGCAACAAGAAACCCAACGAGCTGTCCGGTGGCATGCAACAACGCGTGGGCCTGGCCCGCGCCCTGGCGATGGACGCCGACATTCTGCTGATGGACGAACCGTTCTCGGCCCTCGACCCGCTGATCCGCCAAGGCCTGCAGGACGAACTGCTGGAACTGCAACGCAAGCTGAGCAAAACCATCGTGTTCGTGAGCCACGACCTCGATGAAGCCCTGAAGCTCGGTAGCCGTATCGCGATCATGAAAGACGGCCGGATCATCCAGTACAGCGTGCCGGAAGAGATCGTGCTGAACCCGGCGGATGACTACGTGCGGACCTTCGTGGCCCACACCAACCCGCTGAACGTACTGTGCGGTCGCAGCCTGATGCGCACCCTGGACAACTGCAAGCGCATCAACGGTTCGGTGTGCCTCGATCCGGGCGGCGACTCCTGGCTGGACCTGGCCGAAGGCAACACCATCAAGGGTGCACGCCAGAACGGCTCGGTGCTGGACCTGCAGAACTGGGTACCGGGTCAGGCGGTTGAAGGGTTGGGTCGTCGACCAACGCTGGTGGATTCGAACATCGGCATGCGCGATGCGCTGCAGATTCGTTATCAGACCGGCAACAAACTGGTGCTGCACGACAACAACCATGTGGTCGGGATTCTCGGCGACAGCGAGCTGTACCACGCGCTGCTCGGCAAGAACCTGGGATAAGGCAACAGACACAAAAACGCCGCGAGAGAATCGCGGCGTTTTTGTTGGTGCACATAAAAGACTTGGAATACTGACACCACAATGATTCTGCAGTCCATCTGACTGCACTGCAAAACCTCAAGCCTTAGCTATACACCCGGCCAAGGAGCTGCCGATGGCTTTCAAACTGGTCGAGCACGTCACGGGTGATCTGATCCTGGGTGAAGCCCATCAAGTCGTAGTCCTGGCTGCCGTTGTGCAGGTACACCTCGGCACGGTAGTAACGCTGACGCGATTCATCGGACTGAGCCGACTCGGTTGGCGTGGCCAGGTAGCCGTCCAGGCTCACTTCGTAGACAAACGGGTTGCCCTCTTCCATCTCCACCCGCACGCCCATGCAACGCTTGGACTTGCCCAGCAGCGTCTGCACTTGCAGGCCCTGGGCACGCATTTGCGCCGTCGCATCCTGCAACGCCGGACTCACATGCTTGTCCATGAAACGCTGCACGACAGACTGGCTCGGTTGCAGGTCCAGTTGCGTCAAACGCTCGCTGAAACCACGACGACCACGCGCCGCCAGCTCGGCTTGTTCCTGTTCGATCTGCACGTCCTGGCGCATGGCCTTGTGCAAGCCGAACATGAAGAACACCAGCACCACCGAGAACGGCAGGCCGGCCAGCACCACCATGGTTTGCATGGCCTCGAAGTTACCGGCAAACAGCAGACCGATGGTCACCAGGGTGATCACCACCGACCAGAAGATCCGCAACCAGTGCGGGGCGTCTTCGTCGACGTTACCGCCCTTGCACGAAAGGTTGGCCATCATCACCGCGCCGGAATCCGCCGGGGTCAGGAACAACACGAAACCGACAAAGATCGACACGCCGATCACGACTTTCGACGCCGGGTAATGCTCCAGCAACTGGTAGATAGCCATGGACGGCTGTTCCAGCGCCGTCTTGCCGAGCTCCACCGCACCGTGGTTCATCACCAGGTCCAGCGCCGAGTTACCGAAAATCGACAGCCACGCCAGGGTGAAACCCAACGGAATCAGCAGTACGCCGGCCACCATCTCACGCACCGTGCGACCACGGGAGATACGCGCGACGAACATGCCCACGAATGGTGCCCAGGAAATCCACCAGGCCCAGTAGAACAGGGTCCACAGGCCCAGCCAGCGGTCGGACTTCTCTGTGTCGCCTTCGTACACATAGAGGTCGAAGGTTTTCAGCACCACGCCGTTCAGGTAATCACCGACGTTCTGCACAAAACCATTGAGCAAGTGCAGGGTCGGGCCGAACAGCAGCACGAAAATCAGCAGGCCGCTGAACAGCACGATGTTCAGGTTGGACAGGCGACGGATGCCGTTTTCCACGCCCGACACCGCAGCAATGGTCGCCACCGTGCTCATCACGATGATCACGATCAGCAGGTTGGTGTTGCTGTGTTCCATGCCGAACAGGTTTTCAAGGCCCGACGACACCTGCAGCGAACCAATCCCCAGGTTGGTCACCAGACCCAACAGGGTCACGAACATGCCAAAGCCGTCCACCGCATGACCGGCCGCACCCTTGACCCAACGCTCGCCCACCAGCGGATACAACGCCGAACGCAACGCCAGTGGCTGGTTATGCCGATAGGCAAAGTACGCCACGGCCAGGCCGACCAGCGCATAGATCGCCCAGCCGTGCAGGCCCCAGTGCAGGAACGTCAGCTGAACCGCCTGACGCGCGGCGAGGTTGCTGCCCGCCACGCCTTCCGGCGGGTTGAAATAGTGGTCCAGCGGTTCGGAAGCGCCGAAGTACAACAGCGAAATGCCGATGCCCGACGAGAACAGCATCCCCGCCCAGGCGCCGTAGCTGAAGTCCGGGGTGTCGTCCTTGCTGCCGAGCTTGAGCTTGCCGTAGGACGAAAACGCCAGGCCAACGACAAAAATCAGGTAGGCGGCGATCACCACCATGTAGTACCAGCCGAAGCTGCGGGACAACCAGGCCTGCGCCGTACCGAGCATTCTGCCGGCCTCTTGCGGGGCGATGATCAGAATGGCGGTCAACAACAGAATCAACGCGGTAGAGGTGTAGAACACCCAACCGTTGACCGTCACCTTCTCGGGTGGGGTCTTTATTAGCGAGGCAGAACTCATGGCACAGATGCTCCGGGCAGTGCGAGAGAAGAACGCAAGGCAGTGTGTTACCCGACCAATCGGTTAGTGGGCAGCCGACCAGTGGGTGATATAAAGACACGCCGAAAAAGCCCGAAGCCCTGCAGACGCCAGCGCGTACAGGATTCGAGCGTTTTCGGATGTCGGTTTGACGCCATTTACATGTAGGAAAAATCTGTAAGCAGCGACGAATTGTCGCAGATCTTATTCTTTGTTGATTGAACGTTCAATCAAAACAAAATAGACTGGCCTCAGTCCGGTGGTCGTTCTTCGCCCGCCGGAAGGCCTAAGGAGATGTGCAAGATGCCCAAGGTCGGTATGCAACCCATCCGCCGCCAGCAGTTGATCGAAGCCACTTTGCAGGCTGTCGATCAGGTCGGTATGGGGGACGCCAGCATTGCGCTGATCGCCCGTTTGGCCGGTGTCTCGAATGGCATCATCAGTCACTACTTTCAGGACAAGAACGGCCTGATCGCCGCCACGATGCGGTATCTGATGAGCGTCCTGAGCGAGAACGTCACCCTGCGCCGCCAAGCGCTGGCAGATGACAGCCCCCGGGCACATCTGCAGGTGATCATCGAAGGCAACTTCGACGCCAGCCAGGTCAATGGCCCGGCAATGAAAACCTGGCTGGCCTTCTGGGCCACCAGCATGCACCAGCCGTCTTTGCACAGGTTGCAGCGGATCAACGATCACCGTCTGTATTCCAACCTGTGCTGCCAGTTCCGCCGTGTGTTGCCGCTCGATCAAGCGCGCAGCGCCGCCCGTGGCCTGGCAGCCCTCATTGACGGGTTGTGGTTGCGCGGCGCGTTGTCGGGAGACGCTTTCGACACCGAGCAGGCGCAACAGATCGCTTACGAATACATGGATATCCAATTGGCCAAGCAGGTGAGTTAGAGCACACATAACCGCTCGACCCCTGAACCGCCACCGACCAGCGACGCCAAGGCTCCACGGCACGCCCGGTGGTTAACGCCAACCACTTATGCTCTTGCGAGGACTATATGGCCCGTTTCGAACTGCAAAAACTCTACATCGATGGCGCGTACTCCGACGCCAGCAGCGACGCCACTTTCGAAGCCATCAACCCGGCTAACGGTGAAGTCCTCGCAACCGTACAGCGCGCAACCAAGGAAGACGTCGAGCGCGCCGTAGTCAGCGCTGAAAAGGGTCAGAAAATCTGGGCGGCAATGACCGCGATGGAGCGTTCGCGCATCCTGCGTCGCGCCGTGGAAATCCTGCGTGAGCGCAATGACGAGCTGGCCGCCCTGGAAACCCTGGACACCGGCAAGGCATATTCCGAAACCCGTTACGTCGACATCGTCACCGGCGCTGACGTGCTGGAGTACTACGCCGGCCTGGTGCCTGCCATCGAAGGCGAGCAGATCCCGCTGCGCACCACTTCGTTCGTCTACACCCGTCGCGAGCCGCTGGGCGTGGTGGCCGGTATCGGCGCGTGGAACTACCCGATTCAGATCGCCCTGTGGAAATCCGCGCCAGCCCTGGCGGCCGGTAACGCGATGATCTTCAAGCCAAGCGAAGTCACGTCCCTGACGACCCTGAAACTGGCCGAGATCTACACCGAGGCAGGCGTTCCGGCTGGCGTATTCAACGTCCTGACCGGCAGCGGCCGCGAAGTCGGCACCTGGCTGACCGAGCACCCACGCATCGAAAAAGTTTCGTTCACCGGCGGCACCGACACCGGCAAGAAAGTCATGGCCAGCGCTTCGAGCTCTTCGCTCAAGGACGTGACCATGGAGCTGGGCGGCAAATCCCCGCTGATCATCTGCGACGACGCCGACCTCGATCGCGCCGCCGACACCGCGATGATGGCCAACTTCTACAGCTCCGGTCAGGTCTGCACCAACGGTACTCGCGTATTCGTGCCGAGCCACCTCAAAGCCGCCTTCGAAGCCAAGATCGTTGAGCGCGTTGCGCGCATTCGCGTCGGCAATCCGCAAGACGAAAACACCAACTTCGGCCCGCTGGTCAGCTTCGCCCACATGGAAAGCGTGCTGGGCTACATCGCCAAGGGCAAGGAAGAAGGTGCCCGCCTGCTGTGCGGCGGCGAGCGTCTGACCGACGGCGAATTCGCCAAGGGCGCGTTCGTCGCGCCGACCGTATTCACTGACTGCACCGACGACATGACCATCGTCCGTGAAGAAATCTTTGGCCCGGTGATGGCGATCCTCACCTACGAAACCGAAGAAGAAGTGATCCGTCGCGCCAACGACACCGACTTCGGCCTGGCCGCCGGCATCGTCACCCGCGACCTGAACCGCGCCCACCGCGTGATTCATCAACTGGAAGCCGGTATCTGCTGGATCAACGCCTGGGGCGAATCCGACGCCAAGATGCCGGTTGGCGGCTACAAGCAGTCGGGTGTGGGTCGTGAGAACGGCATCAGCTCGCTGAACAACTTCACCCGCATCAAATCGGTACAGGTCGAGCTGGGCGATTACGTCTCGGTGTTCTAAGACCCGAGTCCTGAACTGCTCGCGAGGGCCTCTTCGCGAGCAGGCTCGCTCCCACAAGAGCACATGCAATCCCCCTGTGGGAGCGAGCCTGCTCGCGAATCGAGTGCGCAGCACTCGCCTGGGCCCGACCTGACCACTAACAAAGAGGGTGCATTCAATGTCCCAAGAATTCGATTACATCATCATCGGTGCCGGCTCGGCCGGTAACACCCTGGCGACCCGTCTGACTGAAGACGAAGGCGTCACCGTCCTGCTGCTCGAAGCGGGCGGCCCGGACTACCGTTCCGACTTCCGCACGCAGATGCCGGCCGCCCTGGCGTTCCCGCTGCAAGGCCGTCGCTACAACTGGGCCTACGAAACCGATCCGGAACCCTACATGGACGGTCGTCGCATGGAGTGCGGGCGCGGCAAGGGCCTGGGCGGTTCTTCGCTGATCAACGGCATGTGCTACATCCGCGGCAACGCCATGGACTACGACGGCTGGGCCAAACTGCCAGGTCTGGAAGACTGGACCTACCTGGACTGCCTGCCGTATTTCCGCAAAGCCGAAACCCGCGACATCGGCCCCAACGATTACCACGGTGGCGACGGCCCGGTCAGCGTGACCACGCCCAAAGCCGGCAACAACCCGCTGTTCCACGCCATGGTTGAAGCCGGCGTGCAGGCCGGTTACCCGCGCACCGAAGACTTGAACGGCTACCAGCAGGAAGGTTTCGGCCCGATGGACCGTACCGTGACGCCGAAAGGTCGTCGCGCCAGTACCGCGCGCGGCTACCTGGACATCGCCAAGAAGCGTTCGACCCTGACCATCGTCACCCACGCCCTGACCGACAAGATCCTGTTCGAAGGCAAGCGTGCGGTCGGCGTGCGTTACCTGGTCGGCGCCGCCGAAGAGCGCGTCGAGGTCAAGGCACGCAAGGAAGTGCTGCTGTGCTCCGGCGCCATCGCCTCGCCGCAGATCCTGCAACGCTCCGGTGTCGGCCCGGCCGCACTGCTGAAAAAGCTCGATATTCCGGTGGTCCACGACCTGCCGGGCGTCGGTGAAAACCTGCAGGACCACCTGGAGCTGTACCTGCAATACGCGTGCACCCAACCGGTCTCGCTGTACCCGTCGCTGCTGTGGTGGAACCAGCCGGCCATTGGTGCCGAATGGCTGTTCAACGGCACCGGCATCGGCGCCAGCAACCAGTTCGAAGCCGGCGGTTTCATCCGCACCCGTCCGGAATTCGAGTGGCCGAACATCCAGTACCACTTCCTGCCGGTAGCGATTAACTACAACGGCAGCAACGGTGTGAAAGAGCACGGCTTCCAGGCGCACATGGGCTCCATGCGTTCGCCGAGCCGTGGTCGCATCCAGGCCAAGTCCAAGGACCCACGCCAGCACCCGAGCATCCTGTTCAACTACATGGCCACCGAGCAGGACTGGCAGGAATTCCGCGACGGCATCCGCCTGACCCGCGAAATCATGCAACAGCCTGCACTGGACGCCTTCCGTGGCCGCGAAATCAGCCCCGGCATCGAGGTGCAAACCGACGAGCAACTGGACAAGTTCATCCGCGAGCACGCCGAAACCGCGTTCCACCCATCCTGCTCGTGCAAGATGGGCACCGACGAGATGGCCGTGGTCGATGGCGAAGGTCGCGTGCATGGCCTGCAGGGCCTGCGTGTGGTCGATGCTTCGATCATGCCGATCATCACCACCGGCAACCTCAACGCGCCAACGATCATGATCGCCGAGAAAATCGCCGACAAAATCCGTGGTCGCAAACCGCTGCCACGCAGCAAGGCTGCCTACTACGTGGCCGGCGATGCGCCGGTCAAGGGCAAGCCGCTGCGTGAAGTAGGCCAGACTGCATAAGGCGTAGAACTGCGCCGCTCCCATCGCGGGCAAGCCCGCTCCCACAAGGTCATGCGTCGATTTTGAAATCACGCGAATCGTGAGGGAGCGGGCTTGCCCGCGATGAGGCCGGGCAAACCAGTACATATTTTCCTGCCAGACACAGCAATCCCCTCCCGCACCGCTCCAACCTTGATCCTACCCCCCGCACGGGCCTACTCTAGCGCCACGCAAACGTTTCACCCTCCCCTCGCAACATCGATGCTCCACACCAAGGAGGTTCCCGAATGTTCGATTTACATCCCCAGCTCAAGCAGCGTTTTGCTGCCTTGCGCACGGGCGCTGAATTCTTTTCCCTGCGTTATGTGCGCGAGTCCGGCCAGTACCTGTCGGTGCGCAAGAACGTCGCCGAACCGCCGAGCCTGAGCCGTGACGAAGGCGCGATGCTGACGGTGCGGGTCAGCGGTGTCGAAGCCTATGCCGCCACCAACGACCTGTCGCAACAGGGCCTGCAAGCCGCCCTCGAACGTGCCGAACAGCAAGCTCGCCGCCTCAAGCCCCACGCCTTGCTGGACCTGCGCGAACATGCCGTGTCGAGTGCTTGCGCCGATTACTTTTCGCCGAACCTCGACCAGCCGTTCCCGTCCCTGAGCGACTGCTACCAGTTGCTCGACGACGAGTCCGCCGCCGTGCCCAGGGACGAGCGCCTGGTGAACTGGCAGGTGAGCATCGGCATCACCCACGTTGAGCAGATCTACCTCAACAGTGCCGGCGCCGAATTGCGTCAGGCTCAACGCTTCGTCTACCCCGGCCTCGACGTCACCGCCTACGACGGCAACGACAGCCAGACCCGCAGCCTCGGCCGCGAGAACTTCGGCCAACAAGGTGGCGCCGACGTCATCAGCCGTTGCGGCCTGGTCGGTGCCGGGCCGACCGTCGCCGACCAGGCGCTGCAATTGCTGCTGGCGCCGAACACGCCCCAAGGCCCGCGCGATCTGCTGCTGATGCCTGACCAGATGATGCTGCAGATCCATGAATCCATCGGCCACCCGCTGGAGCTGGATCGCATTCTCGGTGACGAACGCAATTACGCGGGCACCAGCTTCGTCAAAGCCGAAGACTTCGGCCGCCTGCAATACGGCTCGAAGCTGCTCAACGTGACCTTCGATCCAGACATCCCCGAACAGCTCGCCAGTTACGGCCATGACGACGATGGCAGCGCCGCCAGCAAACAGTTCCTCATTCGCGAAGGCTTGCTGCTGCGGCCATTGGGTGGCGCGTTGTCGCAATTCCGCGCCGGCCTGGAAGGCGTCGCCAACAGCCGCGCCTGCGGCTGGAACCGCCCGCCGATCGACCGCATGGCCAACCTCAACATCGAGCCTGGCGATCAGCCGCTGGAGCAACTGGTTGGCAACATTGAGCACGGCATCTTGATGAGCACCAACCGCTCGTGGTCCATCGACGATGCCCGCAACAAGTTCCAGTTCGGCTGCGAATGGGGCCAGTTGATTGAAAACGGCGAACTCAAGGGCGTGGTGAAAAACCCGAATTACCGGGCGATTTCCGCGCAGTTCTGGAAGAGCCTCAACGCTGTCGGCGATGCCAGCACCTTCAAGGTGCTCGGCACCCCCAACTGCGGCAAGGGCGAACCGAATCAGGTGATCCGCGTCGGCCATGCCTCGCCGGCCTGTGTGTTCAGCCATGTGGATGTGTTCGGAGGAGACGCCTGATGAGCCCATCGAAAACCCAGGCCGAGTCGTTCAAGGCATTGGTCGCCGGTTTGCGTGAAGCCCTGCGCGAACCGGAACAGTTCACCCTCAGTTATGCCGCCGAGTCGTCGGCTTTCGTCCGTTTCAACCACGCCAAGGTGCGCCAGTCCGGTCAGGTGCAGCAGGCGAGCATCGGTTTGAAATTGATCAACGAGGGTCGTCATGCGGATTTGCACATCACCCTGGCTGGCGACCCCGACGTCGACTTGCAGCGTCTGTCCGAAGGCCTGCAACAGCTGCGGGAAACCTTGCCGCTGCTGCCGCAGGATCCGTATCTGTTGCTGAACTACAACAGCTGGCAGAGCAAGAACGTGCAGGAGCATCCGCTGCCGGACACCGAGCAAGTGGTCGCTGAAATCGCTCATGCCGCGCAAGGCCTGGATCTGGTCGGTTTCTATGCCGCCGGTCCCATCAGCCGTGGCTTTGCCAGCTCCTCCGGCGCCTTCGGCTGGCATCAGGCCAACAGTTTCAATTTCGATTTCAGCCTGTTTCATGAAAACGGCCAGGCGGTGAAAGCCAGCTACGCCGGGCACGACTGGAGCAGCGAAGGCTTCGCCAGGCGCTTCCGGCAGGCCCGCGAGCAGCTTGAGTTCCTGGGCCGCCCCTTGCGCACCTTGGCGCCGGGTCAGTACCGCGCCTACCTTGCGCCAGCCGCATTGGAAGAGATCATGAGCATGCTGTGCTGGGGCGGTTTTTCGGCGCAGTCGATTGCCAGCAAAAACAGCCCGCTGCAGAAGCTCTACGGGGGCGACCAGGCGTTCAGCCCGCTGGTCTCGCTGGACGAAAAGGTCAGCGGCTCGTTGAGCCCGGCGTTCTCCGACGAAGGCTATCCGCGCAGTGATCTCAAGTTGATTGTCGAGGGCAAGGCCGGGGCGCAATTGGTGGGCTCTCGCAGTGCCGCCGAATATGGCCTGACCGCCAACGGCGCCAGCGGCGGCGAATCACCCAGTGCCTTGAACATGAAGGGCGGCGTGCTGCCTGAATCGGAAATCCTCAAGGAGCTGGGCACCGGCTTGTACATCAGCAACCTGTGGTACCTGAACTACTCGGACCAACCGGCGGCGCGCCTGACCGGCATGACCCGGTTTGCGACGTTCTGGGTCGAAAACGGCGAGATTCAGGCACCGGTCAGCACCATGCGTTTCGACGACAGCGCCTTCAGCCTGCTCGGTTCGCAGTTGGAAGCGTTGACCCAGGAACGCGAGATGCTGTTATCGGCCAGTACCTACAGCCAGCGGGCCACGGCTTCGGCGTTGTTGCCGGGAGCGCTGGTCAGCAAACTTACACTGACGTTGTAAACACAAAACCCTGTGGCGAGGGGGCTTGCCCCCGTTGGGCTGCGAAGCGGCCCCAAAACCGGCAAACGCATTTTCATCAGGAAGACCGCATTCGCTGGATTGACGACTGCTCCGCAGCCGAACGGGGGCAAGCCCCCTCGCCACAAGGACCGAGCACTTTCTGACTCAGAGGTCCCATGCCCAACCGCCCGCCTCTCGACGCTGTCACCGCCCGCTGGGTGCCGTGGGTCGTCGCCATTGCCTTTTTCATGCAGTCCCTCGACGGGACGATCCTCAACACCGCCCTGCCGGCCATGGCCGCAGACCTGGCCGAAGACCCGCTGCGCATGCAAGGTGTGATCATCGCCTACATGCTCACGGTCGCCTTGCTGATCCCGGCTTCGGGCTGGATCGCCGATCGCTTCGGCACCCGGAAAATCTTCTTCGGCGCGATTCTGCTGTTCAGCATCGGTTCATTGCTGTGCGCGCTGTCGACCAGCCTGACCCTGCTGATCGGCGCCCGGGTCATCCAGGGCCTGGGCGGCGCCCTGATGTTGCCGGTCGGGCGGTTGGTGGTGCTGCGCGCCTACCCACGCTCGGAACTGGTGCGAATCATGGGTTTCATCACCATTCCCGGCCTGCTCGGCCCGTTGATCGGCCCGACCATGGGCGGCTGGATGGTGCAATACCTGACGTGGCACTGGATCTTCCTGATCAACCTGCCGGTGGGGGTGGTCGGTTGTTATGCCGTGTGGAAATTCATCCCGGACCTGCGCGGCAACGAGCGCACCCGTTTCGATAGCCTGGGTTTCCTGCTGTTCGGCGCGGCGATGATTCTGATCACCATCGCCATGGAAGGCCTGGGCGAACTGCACCTGCCGCACCTGCGGGTGATGTTGCTGCTGTTCGGCGGCATGGCTTGCCTGGCGGCCTACTGGCTACGTGCCGGGCACATCGAAAACCCGCTGTTCGCGCCTTCGCTGTTCAAGACCCGCACCTTTGCCGTCGGCATTCTCGGCAATCTGTTCGCCCGACTGGGCAGCGGCGCCCTGCCGTTTCTGGTGCCGTTGCTGCTGCAAGTGGCGCTGGGCTACTCACCCTCCCAGGCGGGGATGAGCATGCTGCCGCTGGCGGCTGCCGCGATGATCGCCAAGTGGGTGGCGCGCCCGCTGATCGAGCGTCTGGGCTACCGCATCGTGCTGACCGGCAACACCCTGGCCCTGGGCATCATGCTGGCGAGCATGGGCCTGGTCAGTGAACAGACGCCATACTGGTTGCTGCTGTGCCTGCTGGCGGTCCTGGGTGCGATCAACTCCTTGCAGTTCACCGCCATGAACACCGTGACCCTGATCGACCTCGACGACGCCAGTGCCAGCAGCGGCAACAGCCTGCTGTCGGTGGTCGCGCAATTGTCCCTGAGCCTGGGCGTGGCCTGCGCCGGTGCGCTGCTCGGCGGCTTTACGGCGGAGATCGGAAATGACGGCGTGGAAACCGTGCTGGGCGCGTTCCAACTGACCTTTGTGACCGTCGGCATCATGGCGATGCTGGCCGCGACGATCTTCTCGCAGCTGTCGAAGAATGACGGACGGCGCGTCAAGCATCCGGAACAACACATAGAGCCTTAGTTTCCGGACGATAAGTGCCTACGCTCGACCATGCTGCGTTGAAAACAGCCTCGAAATGCTCATTGGCTAAAGCCAACTCCGCTTTTTCGCCTGTTTTCGCCTTGCTTGGTCATCGCTCGGCTACTTCTCGTCCGGAAACTACGGGCGAATGGCCATCGGGCTGGTACACTGCGCGACATTTTGTTTTGCAGGCCAGTCCCGTGACCACCATCGCCACCGCTTTTAATACTTTGCCGCTGTCCGCCGCCATGCTGGCTAACCTCGACTCCCTCGGTTATGCCCAGATGACGCCGATCCAGGCGCAAAGCTTGCCGGTGATCCTCAAGGGGATGGACCTGATCGCCCAGGCCAAGACCGGCAGCGGCAAGACCGCGGCCTTCGGTATCGGCCTGCTGAACCCGATCAATCCGCGCTACTTCGGTTGCCAGGCACTGATCCTGTGCCCGACGCGCGAGCTGGCCGACCAGGTCGCCAAGGAAATCCGTCGCCTGGCCCGTGCCGAAGACAACATCAAGGTCCTGACCCTGTGCGGCGGCGTGTCCCTCGGCCCGCAGATCGCTTCGCTGGAACACGGCGCGCACATCATCGTCGGCACGCCGGGGCGCATTCAGCAGCACCTGCGCAAAGGTTCGCTGGTGCTCCACGGCCTGAACACCCTGATCCTCGACGAAGCCGACCGCATGCTCGACATGGGTTTCTACGATTCCATCGAAGAAATCATCATGCAGGCCCCGGAACGTCGCCAGACCCTGCTGTTTTCCGCCACCTACCCGGTGGGCATCAAGCAGTTGGCCTCGAAGTTCATGCGCAATCCGCAGCAAGTGAAGGCCGAGGCGTTCCACGATGACACGCAGATCGAGCAGCGCTTCTACGAAATCTCCCCGGAAGAGCGCATGAGCGCGGTGACCAAGGTACTGGGCCACTTCCGTCCGGCGTCCTGCGTAGCCTTCTGCTTCACCAAGCAGCAGGTTCAGGAAACCGTCGATCACCTGACCGCCAAAGGCATTTCCGCCGTCGGCCTGCACGGCGATCTGGAACAGCGTGATCGCGATCAGGTCCTGGCGATGTTCGCCAACCGCAGTACTTCGGTACTGGTCGCCACCGACGTTGCAGCACGCGGCCTGGACATCGACTCGCTGGACATGGTGATCAACGTCGAGCTGGCCCGTGACTCGGAAATCCACATCCACCGCGTCGGCCGTACCGGTCGCGCCGGTGAGAAAGGCCTGGCGATCAGCCTGGTGGCGCCGTCCGAAGCCCAGCGCGCCCAAGCCATCGAACAGTTGCAGAAATCCCCGTTGACCTGGGATCAGGTGGACAACCTCACGTCCCAGGGCGGTGGTCCGCTGCTGCCGCAGATGAGCACCCTGTGCATCGGCGCCGGCCGCAAGGACAAGGTACGCCCGGGCGACATTCTCGGCGCACTGACCGGCGATGCCGGTATTCCCGGTGCTCAGGTGGGCAAGATTGCGATTTTCGATTTCCAGGCCTATGTGGCGGTTGAACGCGGCATCGCCAAACAAGCCCTGCAGCGCCTGAACGACGGCAAGATCAAGGGCCGTTCGCTGCGCGTGCGTATTTTGTAAAAAACGCCACCGACCCTGTGGGAGCGGGCTTGCCCGCGATGAGGTCAGTACATTCAACATTCATGTTGCCTGTCAGTCCGCCATCGCGGGCAAGCCCGCTCCCACAATGGTTTCTGGGGAACATGAATTTTGTCTGAGGACACCGTTTTGCGCTCTACCGAAGTCGTGATCATTGGCGCTGGCGCCGCAGGGTTGATGTGCGCGCTGACCGCCGCCGGGCGCGGGCGCAAGGTGCTGTTGCTCGACCACGCGAACAAGGCCGGCAAGAAAATCCTGATGTCGGGCGGCGGGCGCTGCAATTTCACCAACATGTACACAGAACCCGGCAATTTCCTTTCGCAGAACGCGCATTTCTGCAAATCCGCCCTGGCCCGCTACACTCAGTGGGATTTCATCGGCATGGTCGCCAAGCACGGCGTGCCGTACCACGAGAAAAAGCTCGGCCAGTTGTTCTGCGATAACAAATCCAGCGACATCCTCGAAATGCTGCTCAACGAGTGCGATCAGGTCGGCGTCAGCCTGCACCTGGACACCTCGATCCAGACCATCGAGAGGCTCGAAAAGGGCTACCTGCTGGACACCACGTTGGGCCAGGTCACCTGTGAATCCCTGGTGATCGCCACCGGCGGCCTGTCGATTCCGACCCTGGGCGCCACCGGTTTCGGCTATCAGGTGGCCAGGCAGTTCGGCCACGAATTGCTGCCAACCCGCGCCGGGCTGGTGCCGTTCACCATTACCGATCAGCTCAAGGAACTGTGCACCGAGCTGTCCGGCACTTCGGTCGATTGCCTGGTGAGCTGCAATGACCAGAGCTTCCGCGAGAACATCCTGTTCACTCACCGTGGCTTGAGCGGCCCGGCGATTCTGCAGATTTCTTCGTTCTGGGAGCCCGGCGACACGGTCGAGATCAACCTGATGCCCGACCATGACGTGCCGTCCTGGCTGCAACAGCAACAAGCCGAACGCCCCAACAGCGAGCTGAAAACCCTGCTCGGTGAAATCTTCACCAAGAAGATGGCCAACCTATTGGCGGACAACTGGTTCGTCTCCAAACCGATGAAGCAGTACACCCACGCTGAAATGGCTGCCATCGCCGAAAAACTGGCGTGCTGGAAAATCGTGCCGGCCGGCACCGAAGGCTACCGCACCGCCGAAGTGACCCTGGGTGGCGTCGATACCAACGAGGTCTCGTCCAAGACCATGGAATCGCTGAAAAGCCCAGGCCTGTACTTCATCGGCGAAGTGCTCGACGTAACCGGGCACCTGGGCGGTTTCAACTTCCAGTGGGCCTGGGCCTCCGGCTACGCTGCTGCGCAGTACGTCTGACCAATGTAAATACAATTCCTGTGGGAGCTGGCTTGCCAGCGATGAGGCCGGTACATCCAACGTCTTTGTTGACTGTCAGGTCGCTATCGCTGGCAAGCCAGCGCCCACAGGGGTCTATGTCAATCTCAAAGATTGCGGTCGGCACAGGATCTCAAAGGAACAGATTTTGCTGTCAGATGTGATCGGCGCCATTGCGTCGGCGTCATTACTGGCTCAATTTAGCGTCATCGCCTCGGAAGGCCCTCGCACTTCATGTCATCGACCTCGTTTCATCAGTCTTTGCGGCGCCTTTGGGCGCTGGATAAATTCAGTTACAGCGTGCGGGTGTTCATCGCCCTGACCGGCACCATGGCGCTGTGTTGGTATCAGGATGAAATGGGGCTGCTGATCCCGCTGTTCCTGGGGATTATCGCCAGTGCCCTGGCCGAGACCGACGACAGCTGGCAAGGTCGACTCAACGCACTGGCGGTGACGCTGGTGTGTTTCCTGGTCGCCGCGCTGTCGGTTGAATTGCTGTTCCCCTACCCCATCATTTTCATCATTGCCTTCGCCCTGGCTGCGTTCTGCCTGACGATGCTCGGTGCCCTGGGCGAACGCTATGGCGCGATTGCCTCGGCGACGCTGATTCTGTCGGTCTACACCATGATCGGCGTCGACCAGCGCGGCGGCGCGGTCACCGATTTCTGGCACGAACCCGTGCTACTGGTGGCCGGTGCGGCCTGGTACGGTTTTCTGTCGGTGTTGTGGCAGGCGCTGTTTTCCAATCAGCCGGTGCAACAAAGCCTGGCGCGGTTGTTCCGTGAATTGGGTTTTTACCTGAAATTGAAGTCGTCGCTGTTCGAGCCGATCCGCCAGTTGGACGTGGAAGCACGGCGCCTGGAACTGGCCCAGCAAAACGGTCGCGTGGTCGCCGCGCTGAACGCCGCCAAGGAAATCATCCTGCATCGGGTCGGTAACGGTCGGCCGGGCTCGAAAGTCAGCCGTTACTTGAAACTGTACTTTCTCGCTCAGGACATTCACGAACGCGCCAGCTCCTCGCACTACCCGTATAACGCACTGGCCGAGGCGTTTTTCCACAGTGACGTGCTGTTCCGCTGCCAACGCCTGCTGCGTCAGCAGGGCAAGGCCTGCCGGGCGCTGGCCGAATCGATCCAGATGCGCCAGCCGTTCATCTATGACGCAAGCTTCGCCGAAGCCCTGAGCGACCTGCACGCCTCCCTCGAACACCTGCGCATCCAGAGCAACCCGGCCTGGCGCGGTTTGCTGCGCTCGTTGCGGGCGCTGGCGGCCAACCTCGCCACCCTCGACCGGTTGCTCAGCGACGCCAGTAACCCCGACGCCCTGGCCGACGCCACCGACAGCAGCCTGCTGGACCGTTCGCCGCGCAACCTCAAGGATGTCTGGGTACGCCTGCGCACGCAGCTGACGCCGACGTCCCTGCTGTTCCGCCACGCCCTGCGTTTGCCCCTGGCCCTGAGCGTCGGCTACGCGATGGTGCATTTGATCCACCCGTCCCAGGGCTACTGGATCATCCTGACCACGCTCTTTGTCTGTCAGCCGAACTACGGCGCGACCCGGCGCAAACTCGGTCAACGGATCATCGGCACCGCCATCGGCCTGACCCTGGCCTGGGCACTGTTCGACCTGTTCCCCAATCCGTTGATCCAGTCGTGCTTCGCGATTGCCGCCGGGGTGGTGTTCTTTACCAACCGCACCACCCGCTACACCGCGGCGACGGCGGCGATTACCTTGATGGTGCTGTTCTGTTTCAACCAGGTGGGCGACGGCTACGGATTGTTTCTGCCTCGGCTGCTCGACACCCTGCTCGGCGGGCTGATCGCCGGGCTCGCGGTGCTGCTGTTCCTGCCGGACTGGCAGGGTCGACGCCTGAACAAGGTGCTGGCCAATACCCTGACCTGCAACAGCGTTTATCTGCGCCAGATCATGCAGCAATACGCCGCTGGCAAGAGCGACGACCTGGCGTATCGCCTGGCCCGGCGCAACGCGCACAACGCTGACGCGGCGCTGTCGACCACGCTGGCGAACATGCTGATGGAGCCGGGACATTTCCGTAAGGAGGCCGATGTTGGCTTCCGCTTCCTGGTGCTCTCGCACACATTGCTCAGTTACCTGTCTGGACTGGGCGCACACCGGGAAACCCAACTGCCGCCGGATGTTCGCGAGCAGTTGATCGAAGGCGCCGGCGTGAAGCTGGCCGCCAGCATCGACGAAATCGCCCAGGGGCTTGCCAGCAAAGCGGCGATTGCCATTCAGAGTGACGAGGAAGAAGCGCTGGCCAATACGCTTGAGCAGATGCCCGACGAGATCGATGAAGGCCAACGGCTGGTTCAGACACAACTGGCGTTGATCTGCCGGCAACTGGGGCCCCTAAGGACGCTGGCGGCGCATTTGATCAAGGATACGAGCGAGGATTGAGGGCTGCAGTGTCCTGACGGACGTCATCGCTGGCAAGCCAGCTCCCACAGGGAAATGGGGTAGACACAAATCCTATGTAACCCATAGGGAATTGGGTTGGACGCAAATCCTTTGTAACCCACCGGATACTGTGGGAGCTGGCCTGCTTCCACAGGGAATTGGGTTGGACACAAAACCTTTGTAACCCACCGGACACTGTGGGAGCTGGCTTGCCAGCGATGAGGCCATGAGCCCCGCCACAAAGCCTACATCCCATGCTGCTTCATCAACCGCTCATAACTGCCATCCGCCTTCATCGCCGCGATCTCGCGGTCGAAACCCGCGACGATCTGCTCATGCTGCGGGTTCTTCAGGCTGACCAGGATATGCAGGCTGTTCTCGCTCAGGGGCTTGGGCAGGAACTCCACTGCGTTGCGCACCTTGGCTGATTCACGGGCCAGGTAATACCGGGCGACGTACTCGTCTTCCAGGGTCAGCTTGACCCTGTCGGCGGCGACCATCCGCACGGCCATGGCAAAGCTGTGTACCGGGATTTTCTGCAGGGATTGGTCTTCATCGAACGCCGCCGAATAGGCATAGCCACGCACGACCGCGATCGGGTAGGTGTGCAGTTGCTGCAGATTATTGAATTCGATCGGCGCGTCCTTGCGCTTGAGAAAGCGCACGCGATTGAGCAGGTACTCCGCAGAAAACTGGCCGAGTTTTGTGCGTTCATCGGTGTACCAGGCGTTGACCAGCACGTCGTAGCGTCCTTCGCCCACGCCCAACAGTGCGCGTGCCCAAGGCACCTGCTCGAAATCGCTGGCATAGCCGGCGCGTGCCAGGGCGGTGCTGACAATATCGGTGGCCAACCCACCATTGACCAGCGTGGCATCGGTAAACGGAGGCCAGGCATCCGCCACCAGTCGCAGCTTCTCCGCTGCGGCACTTTGAGTCAGCAACAGCAATCCAATCAAAGCAAAGGCTCGATGCAATCGCGGCATGCTAGAAAATCCTTAGCGGGCGGGCTGCCCGACGTGTTTTCAGCCAAACTCCAAGCCCCGTACCGGCACGCCCAGGCACTAACGTTAGCTCATTGAAGCCACTGCACATCGCTTGATCCCAGATTACACAAAGAAGACAGCGGCGCGAGAAATGAATGATGGCATTTTGGTCTTTATCACAGATTTCTCCGCCTTCAAGACATCCAGCGTCGAGGCGCTTAGTATCTCAGGGACGTTTTCAGGGAATCAGGAACATGACAATCGATTGGGTCTGCAAACACCATAGCGATCTGGGCAAGGAACAGCTGTACGCCATTCTGCAATTGCGCGCAGAGGTATTTGTCGTCGAACAGAAATGCGTCTATCAGGATATCGATGGCCAGGACCTTGAAGGTGACACCTGCCATTTGATGGCGTGGGACGGCGATCGCCTGGTGGCCTATCTGCGCCTGCTGGACCCCGAGCTACAGGGCGGCGACGTGGTGATCGGGCGAGTGGTCATTGCTCCCGCTGCAAGGGGCACCGGGTTGGGTCATGAGTTGATGGCCCAGGCGCTGAAGCAGGCCGAAAAGTACTGGCCCGAGATCCCGATCTACCTCTCTGCCCAGGCGCATTTGCAGGGGTACTACGGGCGGTACGGGTTTGTGGTGGCGGGTGAGGTGTATGTCGAGGATGGCATTCCACATATAGGCATGCGTCGCCAGTAAGGAACCCATCGCTGGCAAGCCAGCTCCCACAGTTTTTGCGAACGATACAAACCTTGTGGGAGCGTGGCTTGCCCGCGATGGCGTCATCACTGGCGCCACAAAATCTCAGGGATACTCCAGCACCGCCTTGATCTGCCGCAAATTACGCTCGATCCATCCCCGATCGATCGCTCCCCACTCGCGAATCCGATAGCGCCCGGCGTGATTGCGTGCGCCCTCTTCCTGCTCGAACTCGCAAACGATATCCAGGTCCGCCAACGCGGCGATGGTGTCCTGGGCCGTGCGTCGTGGCATCCCGGTGACCTCGGTCAATGCCGGGACGCTGCTGGCCAGTCCGCTGTCGATCAGATACGCCACATACAGGCGACGGTAGAAGCTGCTTTTGGTCTTGCTGACATCCATCTGACGATCCTTTTCTTTTATTGCATATCCCGCCAGGTCAGGTACACCCGCACATCGAACTCCACCTGGTGATAGCCCGGCAGCATGTGTTCGCACAGTTTGTAGAACGCCTTGTTGTGATCGGATTCCTTGAAGTGCGCCAACTCATGTACCACGATCATTTTCAGAAACTCGGAAGGCGCTTCCTTGAACAGCGAGGCGATGCGAATTTCCTTCTTGGCCTTGAGCTTGCCGCCCTGTATCCGGGAAATCGTTGTGTGCAGCCCCAGTGCCCGGTGAGTCAGGTCCAGACGGTTGTCGAACAACACCTTGTCGATGGCCGGTGCGTTGCGCAGGTATTCCTGCTTGAGGTCGAGCGCGTAGGTGTACAGCGCCTTATCGCTCTGCACGCCGTGTTTTTCCGGGTAACGCTGGCTCAGGTAGTCGCCCAGCCGATCGTCAGCGATCAACTGGCGTACCTGGTCCTGCAACGTGGCGGGATAAGCCTGGAGGTATTTCAACGCGGTCATCGGTGCGGCAACACAAGTGACGAAAAGGTCGCCAGTGTAGCGAATTCAGCGCGTCAGCGCGCTCCAGTCAAACGGCTGCGCAAAGTGGCCGGTGTCCTCGGCCATCATCGGACGCGATACCAGAAAGCCCTGCACATATTCGCAGCCATGGGCTTGCAGCCAGTCGTACTGCGCCATGGTTTCCACCCCTTCGGCAATCACCAGCATCCCGTACTGCTTGCACAGCTCGATGACATTGCGCACCAGCGCTGCATCCCGTGAAGAATCCGGTAGCCGGGCGATCAAATGGCGGTCAAGTTTGAGCGTATCCAGTTCCAGATCGCGCAAATGAGCCAGCGAACAGGGGCCGGAACCGAAGTCATCCAGCGCGACCCGGACCCCAAGATTACGCAGCAACCGCAGCTGTTTACGGGTTTCTTCCGGATGATGCATCAAGGCCTGTTCCGTCACCTCGACTTCCAGGTGACGCGCCTGCAAGCCATGTCGCTCCAGCACCTGGCGCAACTCGGTGACCAGATTGGGCATGGCAAATTGCGTGCTGCTCAAACTGACGCCCAGCACCAGATCCTCGGCAAACAGCGCTTCCCAGGCTTTGCGCTGCCCGGCACCGCGATGGTAAATCCAGCTGCCCAGCCGACTGATCAACCGCGCCTCTTCCAGCAATGGCAAAAACAGCCCTGGGGGCACATCGCCAACGCTGGGGTGCTGCCAGCGCAGCAACGCCTCGAAGCCACGAATCTGCCCGTCGGCGATGGACACCTGGGGTTGATACACCAGATTGAAATCGCGATTCTCGATGGCCGTGCGCACACTTTCTTCGAGCATCAGCCGCGAGCGTGCCCGTCCGTTCATTTCATGATCGTAAAAGCGATATTGCTGTCGCCCGGCGCGCTTGGCCTCGTACATGGCGATGTCGGAAGCCCGCAGCAACCCGTCCAGATTGGCACCGCAATCCGGGAATGTGGCGATGCCGATGCTCGCACCCAAGGCAATATCAAGACCGTCGATCTGCTGACAAATCGAAACCCGCTCGATCAGTTTTTCCGCGATCTTGGCCGCTTGCTCCGGGAATTCCAGGTCCAGAAACGCGGTGAATTCGTCGCCGCCCATGCGCGCCAGGATATCGAACGGCCGCAGGCAGGCCTTCAGTTGCTCGGACACCCAACGCAGCACCCGGTCGCCGGCATCGTGACCGAGGGAATCGTTGACTCGCTTGAAGCCATCGAGGTCCAGGTACAACAGCACCCAGGCACTGTCGGAGCGTTCGCCGCGCAGCAGCAGGTTCTCCACGGTCTGGTAAAAACCGCGCCGATTGAGCAGCCCGGTGAGCGGGTCGGTGACCGCCTGGGATTCCAGTTGCTGATGCAGGTGACGCACCACCGACATGTCCTGGATCGTCACCACCATCGCCCGCTGTTCGGCGGGCAACGGCGCGCAGGACAAGGCCACCGGCACCTGCTGACCGGGCGCGGTACGCAGCAGCGCATCGTGCAGACGCAAGGTTTCGCCGCGCCTGTACCCGGCCAACAGATCCGAATCGGCCCAGACCGGGACATGCGGTTTTTGCAGGAAATCCAGAAACTCCCGGCCTTGCAGTTCTTGCACCGGGGCCGTGAGCAGCCGCGAGATCGCCGGGTTGGCAAAGCCGATCCGGCCGTCTTCGCCAACCACCAGAATGCCCTCGGCGGCGTTATCCAACACCGAGGCATTGAAGGCGCGAGCGACTTCCAGGTCATGGCTCAGGCGCTGCAATGCCCGGCGATTACGCTGGTGCTCCAGCAATGCCTGAACCTTGGGCTTGAGAATTTGCGGGTCGAACGGCTTGAACAGGTAATCCACCGCGCCACTGGCATAACCCTTGATCACGGCATCCTGGGACTGTTCATTGGCCGTCAGGAAAATTATCGGTGTGAGGGAGGTTCGCTGACTGCCGCGCATCAGGCGCGCGACTTCAAAACCATCCATGCCCGGCATCTGCACATCCAGCAGTACCAGGTCGACATCGTGTTCCAGCAACAGGCTGAGGGCTTCGAAACCCGAAGCTGCGGTGATGACTTGCCAGTCCTGGCGCTGCAACAACGCGCGCATGCTGATCAGGTTTTCAGGGTAATCGTCGACGATTAATAAGGTTGAGCTGCCTTCGACTGGCTTCGGGTGGGCGCATTCCATGCTGCTTCTCTATATTCGGGACGTCAGGCCGGGCTCTTGTGAAAACCGGACAAATACTAAGCCTTCACTCTAGACCCGGATCCGGAAAATCAGAAGGTGTCAGAGCGCCATCATTTAACTGAAGGGTTCATTTGCCGACTAACGGTCGGCGCTACAGCCCGCTAAAACCGGCATAGATGGCATTTCGACAGGATGTTGACGCCAGCAAACCGCCGGACGGGCGTTAACAAAGAAGTCCTCTACGCTTATAAAGGCCGCCCAAAGGCGCGTGCTAGAGCGATTGGCACGCGCGTGCAGTAAAAAATTCGTGGAAGTTTCTGACTATGATCGACCTCGCAACCTGGAACCTCAGCGTTCCTGTCGGCAGCCCGCCATACACCGTTGAAACCTCCAAACTGGTGAACGGCTTCAAGGATCAATACTTCCATTCCGACACCGGCACGCTGTTCTTCTGGACCCCGGTGACCGGCTCGCGCACTGAAAATGCCATCTACCCACGCACCGAACTGCGAGAAACCTACAGCAATGGCACGCTGAAAAACTGGTACTACCCGGACGCCGACAACTCCCTGCGCGCCACCCTGGCGGTGAACCAGGTGCCCAGTTCGGGCAAGATCGTGATTGGCCAGATCCATGCCTATAAAAGCCAGAAGCCCTTGGTGAAGGTCGAGTACCAATACAAGACCTCGACCTTGAACGGCAATATCGTCGCCAAAGTGCGCATGCATCCCGATGACGATGAGGGCCGGGTGATCACCATCGCCACCGGTGTGAAACTCAATCAGCAGTTCTCCTACCTCATCCACCTCAGCCCTGGGGGCGCGCTTGGCATCAGCGCGGCGGGTTACCAGTGGGATACCAATATCAGCGCGACGTGGCGCGATAAACCGTTGTACTTCAAGGCCGGGGTGTATGTGCAGGACAACACCGGATATACCAGCGAGGGCGGGATGGTGACGTTCAGCAAGCTGGACATTGATCACGATAAATAACGGTCTTGTCTTTCAAGTCCCGAAACACCTGACGAGGCTGCAACAGAGTGACCCGGCGCGACCGAAAAACCGCCGGATCACTTGCTCGTCCTGAAGTCTAGCGAACGCACATCAGCATGAAACTCTTCGACGTCCCCACATCCTTTTCTGAACTGCCTGATACTTGGGTGATCACTTTCAACTTACGCGTCGTCGGCGTTCCAGCCAGTTTGGCTTGAGCGAATAACAAATCGTCGTATGACTCAACATCGGTTACTGATACAGAGCAGAACTCTGACGCTCGCTCAAATACGCCAGCCTTGAGGGATATTTCATATTCAGAAAAATATCCCGGCCGGGGGTAATGTTTCACACCACTGATCCATTCGGGTGACTGCCTTATCACTGCACCCTTGCTATCAATGGAGGCCGTAAAAAAGCGGTCTGCCGCATGGGCACCGGCCGAGCCAGCCCCCAGGAACAACATCGATAAAACATAAAGACCTGATTGCTTGATATTTTTTCCAGAAAACATGCTCAAGTTCCTCTTCCATGAATAAACAAAATCGATGGCAATCCAGCCATCGACAAACTCATTTAGCGCATGCCCCATACCCTGTCAAAGGCCACCAAAACAAACGGAAAAATACCTGCTCATTGAGCAACTCTTCCTACAACTAATAAAATGAACAGATTCAAGCTTTGACTTTTAACACGCCCATAAAAAAACCCGCCTTCCGGCGGGTTTTTCATGCAAATCAAACGCTGGAGGCTTAGTTGACCTTGGCGTTCAACTCACCTTTCAGGTAACGCTGGAACATCGCTTCCAGGGAGATCGGCTTGATCTTCGAAGCGTTGCCCGCAGTGCCGAAGGCTTCGTAGCGAGCAATGCACACGTCGCGCATGGCGGTTACGGTGGCGCCGAAGAATTTACGCGGATCGAATTCGCTCGGGTTGGTGGCCATCAGGCGACGCATTGCGCCAGTGGATGCCAGACGCAGGTCGGTGTCGATGTTGACCTTGCGCACGCCGTGCTTGATGCCTTCGACGATTTCTTCAACCGGTACGCCGTAGGTTTCTTTGATGTCGCCGCCGTACTGGTTGATGATCGCCAGCCACTCTTGCGGAACCGAAGACGAACCGTGCATCACCAGGTGAGTGTTCGGGATGCGCTTGTGGATTTCCTTGATGCGATCGATCGCCAGCACGTCGCCGGTAGGTGGCTTGGTGAACTTGTAGGCGCCGTGGCTGGTGCCGATGGCGATGGCCAGGGCATCGACCTGAGTACGCTTGACGAAGTCAGCGGCTTCTTCCGGGTCGGTCAGCATCTGGCTGTGATCCAGAACGCCTTCGGCACCGATACCGTCTTCTTCACCGGCCATGCCGGTTTCCAGCGAACCCAGGCAGCCCAGCTCGCCTTCTACCGAAACGCCGCAGGCGTGAGCCATGGCCACGGTTTGCTGGGTGACACGGACGTTGTAGTCGTAGTCGGTCGGGGTCTTGCCGTCTTCGCCCAGGGAGCCGTCCATCATGACCGAGCTGAAGCCCAGCTGGATGGAACGCTGGCAGACGTCAGGGCTGGTGCCGTGGTCCTGGTGCATGCACACCGGGATGTGCGGGAATTCTTCGATTGCCGCCAGGATCAGGTGACGCAGGAACGGCGCGCCGGCGTATTTGCGAGCACCGGCCGAAGCCTGGACGATCACCGGGGAGTCAGTCTTGTCAGCGGCTTCCATGATGGCGCGCATCTGCTCAAGGTTGTTGACGTTGAAGGCTGGAACGCCGTAGCCGAACTCGGCTGCGTGGTCCAGCATCTGGCGCATGCTGATAAGTGCCATTGTGTGTGTCTCTCCCGGTTTGGGTCGTTAATCGTGCCAGCCTGCCGTAGCGGCGGCGGCTATTCAAGTTATTGCAGATCGGGGGTTGGCCCGGGCTGCGAATTCGGTACAGCATAATCTGTAAATAATGAAGAACCCTGTGGCGAGCGAGCTTGCTCGCGCTCGGCTGCGAAGCAGTCGTAAACCGTTGACGCGGTTCTGTCGAAGCACCGCGCCGACTGCTTTAGGACCGCTTCGCGCTCCAGCGGGAGCAAGCTCCCTCGCCACAAAATCCCTCCAATCGACGGCTTTATTGCGCTTTACAACCACGCCCGATCAAATCATTGGTGGCGACCCAGTAAACCAGGCCTTCCTCACCTTTTATGTGAAACGCCAGCATGTTGTCGCTGTACAACGAACCGGACGCGCCCGGCTCCTGCTTCAAGCGGTAGACCTGATCGGCACCGCCCAGGCGCACATCAACTGCCTTGCGGCTGTCATCGGTGTAGCGCCAAAGCACTTTGGCCTGGCTGTCGCAGGTCCAGGTGGTCCAGTTATCCACAGGAGCGGACGACTGGAACAGGTTCAACTGAGAACAACCGGCCAGCAACGACAACGCCGCGACGGCGATAAAACCTTTCATCCGTGCTCCTCGACTGGCAGCACACGCCGTCAGCCCTGCGTAATCAGTCAGACCCGTCAAGGGCAACCATGTTCCTTGGCGGGGGTCTGTGTCTCGTATTTGTCCAGGCCATCAGGCCCGGAACGCTTGTTGATCACCGGATTGGTTTCCGCCTGCCACTCGGCCTGGTAGCAGCCGTTCTGGGGCGCAACCGGCGCAGGCTCCGGCGTGGCTTTCGGGTTACTCCCGCAAGCCGCCAGTGAGCCCGCGACGACCAACAGCGCTAGCGTCTTGACCATGTGAACACTCCCTTGCCAGGTCAAACGGGCGACCCTCAGGCCTTGGCCCGGCTTTCCAGGACTTCAACGGCAGGCAGCACTTTGCCTTCGACGAATTCGAGGAACGCGCCGCCACCGGTAGAAATGTAGGAGATTTGTCCGGCAACGCCATACTTATCGATAGCGGCCAGGGTGTCGCCGCCGCCGGCAATGGAGAATGCCGCGCTGTCCGCGATGGCCTGGGCCAGCACTTTGGTGCCGTTACCGAACTGATCGAATTCGAACACGCCGACCGGGCCATTCCACAGGATGGTTTTCGACGACTTCAGCAGCTCGGCGAAATTCGCTGCGGTCTGTGGGCCGATGTCCAGGATCATGTCGTCGGCCGCCACGTCGGCGATCAGCTTGACGGTCGCTTCGGCGCTTTCAGCGAATTCCTTGGCCACTACCACGTCCACCGGCAGCGGCACGCTGACCTTGGCGGCGATGGCGCGAGCGGTGTCGAGCAGGTCCGGTTCGTACAGGGATTTGCCGACCGGGTGACCGGCAGCCGCGAGGAAGGTGTTGGCGATGCCGCCGCCGACGATCAACTGGTCGCAGATCTGGCTCAGGCTGTTCAGCACGTCGAGCTTGGTCGACACCTTGGAGCCCGCGACGATGGCGGCCATTGGCTTGGCCGGGGCGCCGAGCGCTTTGCCCAGTGCTTCCAGCTCGGCAGCCAGCAGGGGACCTGCCGCAGCAACTTTGGCGAACTTGGCCACGCCGTGGGTCGAACCCTCGGCACGGTGAGCGGTGCCGAAGGCGTCCATCACAAACACGTCGCACAGGGCGGCGTATTGCTGGGCCAGTTCGTCAGCGTTCTTTTTCTCGCCCTTGTTGAAGCGCACGTTTTCGAACAGCACGATGTCGCCGGCCTTGACGTCAACGCCGCCCAGGTAGTCAGCCACCAGCGGCACTTCACGGCCCAGGGCCTTGCTCAGGTAGTCGGCGACTGGCTTGAGGCTGTTCTCGGCCGAGAATTCACCTTCGGTCGGACGGCCAAGGTGCGAACAAACCATCACGGCCGCGCCTTTTTCCAGGGCCAGCTTGATGGTCGGCAGCGAAGCCAGGATTCGCGCGTCGCTGGTGACAACTCCGTCCTTGACTGGGACGTTGAGGTCTTCGCGGATCAATACGCGCTTACCTTGCAAATCGAGGTCGGACATCTTCAACACGGTCATGGGTCGCATTTCCTGAGTTACTGTTTTGTAGAGACAGAAAGTGAAGTAGCTGTTTGCAGATAATGTTCTGCTACATCCAGCATTCGGTTGGCAAAACCCCATTCGTTGTCGAACCAGGCCAGGATGTTGACCAGCCGGGGGCCGGAAACACGGGTCTGACTGGCATCGACGATGGCCGAATGTGGGTCATGATTGAAATCACAGCTTGCATGGGGGAGCTCGGTGTAGGCCAACAGGCCTTTTAGCGGGCCGCTGGTGGCAGCCTCGCGCAGGATCCGGTTGACCTCGACGGCGTCGGTATCGCTGACGGTCTGCATCGTAATGTCGAGGCAAGACACGTTAACCGTTGGCACCCGTACGGCTTTGGCCTGAATTCGCCCGGCAAGTTCCGGCAACAGGCGTTCGATGCCGCGCGCCAGACCAGTGGACACCGGAATCACCGACTGAAACGCCGAACGGGTGCGACGCAGGTCTTCATGGTGATACGCATCGATCACCGGCTGATCGTTCATCGCCGAGTGAATGGTGGTGATCGACACATACTCCAGACCAATCGCCTGATCCAGCAGGCGCAACAACGGCACGCCGCAGTTGGTGGTGCAGGACGCGTTGGACACCAGCAGTTCATCACCGGTCAGGCAATCCTGGTTCACGCCGTAGACGATGGTGGCGTCGACATCCGATTCGCTGGCCATCGGCTGGGAAAACAGCACCCGGGGCGCGCCGGCGTCGAGAAAACGCTGGCCGTCTGCGCGGGTGTGGTAGGCGCCGGAGCATTCCAGCACCAGATCGACGCCCAGGGACGTCCAATCGATGCCTTCGGGGGCGGCACTGCGCAGGACCTTCACGCAGTTGCCATTGATATGCAGACAATCGCCGTCGACCTTCACCTCGCCGGGAAAGCGCCCGTGGGTGGAGTCGAAGCGTGTCAGGTATTCGATGCTGGCCATGTCGGCCAGATCATTGATCGCGACAATTTCAAACCCGGCCTTCTCGCCTCGCTCGAACAACGCACGCAAGACGCAACGACCAATCCGGCCGTAGCCGTTGAGTGCAACTTTGTAGGGACGCGGTTGAGGCATGGGGTTCTCGATAGACGCAGTCAGACGAAATTCTTGTGTGCGACACACCCCACTGTAGGAGCGAGCCGGCTCGCGATGGTCGCTAACGATAACGCTGGGTGCCTGAATACCCGCGTTGTCTGGGCCACCATCGCGAGCAGGCTCGCTCCTACAGGGGAATCGCGGCGGTCGTGAAACCGCCGCGTTGTGCTTAGTCTTCCAGCAGTTCTTCAGCCTGACCCAGGATGTTTTCCAGGGTGAAGCCGAACTCTTCGAACAAGGCAGGCGCAGGCGCCGACTCGCCGTAGGTGGTCATGCCGATCACGCGACCTTCCAGGCCGACGTACTTGTACCAGTAGTCCGCGTGAGCGGCCTCGATGGCGATACGGGCGCTGACTTGCAACGGCAGAACCGACTGCTTGTAACCGGCGTCCTGGGCATCGAACACGCTGGTGCACGGCATGGAAACCACACGTACCTTGCGGCCCTGCTCGGTCAGTTTGTCGAAGGCCTGTACGGCCAGGCCGACTTCCGAACCGGTGGCGATCAGGATCAGCTCAGGCTCGCCCGCGCAATCTTTCAACACGTAGCCACCGCGGCTGATGTCGGCGATCTGCAGGGCAGAACGGGTTTGGTGTTGCAGGTTCTGACGCGAGAAGATCAGGGCCGAAGGACCGTCTTTACGCTCCAGCGCATACTTCCAGCTCACCGCCGATTCAACGGCATCGGCTGGACGCCAGGTGTCGAGGTTCGGCGTGCAGCGCAGGCTGGCCAGTTGCTCGATTGGCTGGTGAGTCGGACCGTCTTCGCCCAGACCGATGGAGTCGTGGGTGTAGACATGGATCACGCGCTGCTTCATCAGGGCCGACATGCGCACGGCATTGCGGGCGTATTCCATGAACATCAGGAAGGTCGCGCCGTAAGGCACCAGGCCGCCGTGCAGGGCAACGCCGTTCATGATGGCGGTCATGCCGAACTCGCGCACACCGTAGTACATGTAGTTGCCGCTGGCGTCGTCAGCGGTGACGCCCTTGCAGCCTTTCCACAGGGTCAGGTTGGAACCGGCCAGGTCAGCCGAACCGCCGAGGAACTCCGGCAGCAGCGGACCGAAAGCGTTCAGCGCGTTCTGGCTGGCCTTGCGGCTGGCGATGGTTTCGCCTTTGGCGGCCACTTCGGCGATGTAGGCATCGGCTTTTTCGCTGAAGTCAGCCGGCAGCTCGCCGCTGAGGCGACGGATCAGCTCGTTGGCTTCAGTCGGGAATGCGGCGGAGTAGGCCGCGAAACGCTGGTCCCACTCGGCTTCAACGGCGCGGCCGGCTTCCTTGGCGTCCCACTCGGCGTAGATGTCGGCCGGGATTTCGAACGGGCCATGGTTCCACTTCAGTGCCGCGCGGGTCAGGGCGATTTCCGCGTCACCCAGCGGGGCGCCGTGGCAGTCTTCCTTGCCTTGCTTGTTCGGCGAACCGAAGCCGATGGTGGTCTTGCAGCAGATCAGGGTCGGCAGCGGGCTTTTGCGTGCAGTCTCGATCGCGGTCTTGATCTCTTCCGGGTCGTGACCGTCGACGTTGCGGATCACTTGCCAGTTGTAGGCTTCGAAACGCTTCGGCGTGTCGTCGGTGAACCAGCCTTCGACTTCGCCGTCGATGGAAATGCCGTTGTCATCGTAGAAGGCAATCAGTTTGCCCAGGCCCAAGGTACCGGCCAGGGAAGCGACTTCGTGGGAAATGCCTTCCATCATGCAGCCATCACCCAGGAAAACGTAGGTGTGGTGGTCAACGATGTTGTGCCCTGGACGGTTGAACTGCGCCGCCATGACTTTTTCAGCCAGGGCAAAACCCACGGCGTTGGCCAGGCCCTGACCCAGTGGACCGGTGGTGGTCTCGACGCCAGGGGTGTAACCGAATTCCGGGTGACCCGGGGTGCGGCTGTGCAGTTGGCGGAACTGCTTCAGGTCGTCGATCGACAGGTCGTAGCCGGTCAGGTGCAGCAGCGAGTAGATCAACATCGAGCCGTGACCGTTGGACAGCACGAAGCGGTCACGGTCGGCGAACGATGGATTGCTCGGGTTGTGCTTGAGGTAGTCGCGCCAAAGCACTTCGGCGATATCCGCCATACCCATGGGGGCACCGGGATGGCCGCTGTTGGCTTTTTGCACGGCATCCATGCTGAGGGCACGAATGGCGTTGGCACGCTCACGACGGCTAGGCATCGCTGATCTCCTGGGGTTTGAATAAACGAAACGGAAAAAAGGCGAGCATTTTCCCTCACCCGGCCGCCTCGGGGCAATGACAGATAGTCATCTGGAGACGTTTTTCCCATGGTTTACGGCGGTTTCGACTGATGAAACCTTTCCGCTGTTCGCTTGTAGAGTTAACCACCTCGTGAGAAGTGCCATTTATCGTGCAATATCAAAACTTTTTGATATTGCCCTTGCGGTGCTTTCGGCGCGTGTCTAGACTGCCGGCCTTATGAATCTACGCGCGCCTTCCATTCGACATGACGATTGCGATGACCTGGCGGCCCTGTGCAAGGCCGGCGGCGATCCTCTGCGGTTGAATGTATTGCGCGCACTGGCCAACGACTCGTTTGGCGTACTGGAGCTGGCGCAGATCTTTGGCATCGGCCAGTCCGGCATGAGTCACCACCTCAAGGTACTGGCCCAGGCCGACCTGGTGGCGACCCGCCGTGAAGGCAATGCGATTTTCTACCGTCGCGCCCTGCCCCACACCGAATTGCTGGGCGGCAAGCTGCACGCCGCCTTGCTCGAAGAAGTGGACAACCTGCCCCTGCCTGTCGATGTGCAGTCACGAATTGCTCAGGTCCATGGACAACGGGCAGCCGCCAGCCAGGACTTTTTCTCACGGGTCGCGGAGAAATTTCGCGCCCAGCAAGACTTGATTGCCGGCCTGCCGCAGTACCGCGAAAGCGTGGTGGCCTTGCTCGACAAATTGAGCTTCAGCGCTGACGCCACGGCGATTGAAGTCGGCCCCGGTGATGGCGCTTTTCTGCCGGAACTGGCGCGCCGTTTCGCTCAGGTCACGGCGCTGGACAACAGCTCGGCGATGCTTGAACTGGCCCGCCAGGTTTGCGAACGCGACGCGCTGGCTAACGTTACCCTGCAACTGGCCGATGCATTGAATGGCGTCAGCCTGACGGCAGATTGCGTTGTACTGAACATGGTGCTGCACCATTTCGCCGCGCCGGCCGAAGCGCTCAAGCACATGGCCGACTTGCTGCAACCAGGCGGTAGCCTGTTAGTGACAGAGTTATGTAGCCACAACCAGAGTTGGGCCAGGGAAGCCTGCGGTGATCTCTGGTTGGGGTTTGAACAGGACGATCTGGCCCGTTGGGCCACCGCTGCGGGACTCGTTCCCGGGGAAAGCCTCTATGTAGGCTTACGTAATGGTTTCCAGATTCAGGTCCGCCATTTTCAGCGGTCGACTGGCGACACTCACCATCGGTAAATATCAGGAAAACATCGAGATGAGCGAATACTCCCTTTTCACCTCCGAGTCCGTGTCTGAAGGGCATCCGGACAAAATCGCCGACCAGATTTCTGATGCGGTGCTGGACGCCATCATTGCTGAAGACAAGTTCGCCCGTGTGGCGTGCGAGACTCTGGTGAAAACGGGCGTGGCGATCATCGCCGGCGAAGTCACCACCTCGGCCTGGGTTGACCTGGAGCAGATCGTTCGTGACGTGATCACCGACATCGGCTACACCAGCTCCAACGTCGGTTTCGACGGCGCGACCTGCGGCGTGATGAACATCATCGGCAAGCAGTCCCCTGACATCAACCAGGGCGTCGACCGTGCCAAGCCTGAAGATCAGGGCGCCGGCGACCAGGGCCTGATGTTCGGCTACGCCAGCAACGAAACCGACGTGCTGATGCCTGCACCGATCACCTTCTCGCACCAGCTTGTACAAAGGCAAGCCGAAGCCCGCAAATCCGGCCTGCTGCCCTGGCTGCGTCCGGATGCCAAGTCGCAAGTGACCTGCCGCTACGAAAACGGCAAGGTTGTCGGCATCGACGCCGTTGTTCTGTCGACCCAGCACAACCCGGATGTGTCGTACAACGACCTGCGCGAAGGCGTGATGGAGCTGATCGTCAAGCACGTGCTGCCGGCCGAACTGCTGTCCAAGGACACCCAGTTCCACATCAACCCGACTGGCCAGTTCATCATCGGCGGCCCGGTTGGCGACTGCGGCCTGACCGGTCGCAAGATCATCGTTGACAGCTACGGCGGCATGGCCCGTCACGGCGGTGGTGCGTTCTCCGGCAAGGATCCATCGAAGGTTGACCGTTCGGCGGCCTACGCCGGCCGTTATGTCGCCAAGAACATCGTCGCTGCCGGTCTGGCCGAACGCTGCGAGATTCAGGTTTCCTACGCCATCGGCGTCGCCCAGCCGACTTCGATCTCGTTGAACACCTTCGGCACCGGCAAGATCAGCGACGACAAAATCGTCAAACTGGTCCGCGAAATCTTCGACCTGCGCCCATACGCCATCACCAAGATGCTTGACCTGCTGCACCCGATGTACCGCGAAACCGCTGCGTACGGCCACTTCGGTCGCACCCCGACAACCAAGACTGTGGGCGACGACACCTTCACCACATTCACTTGGGAAAAAACCGACCGCGCCGAAGCCCTGCGCTCCGCTGCCGGCCTGTAAGTCCTCCCCCGCGGTACCCAAAAGCCCTGCACGGTTCGCCGTGCGGGGCTTTTTTATGCTTTCTCACCGTATCGCCGCCTTCGCGAGCAAGGATTGGGGGGCGCATATTCTGCGTACACCATCGGCCCCTGCGGAGCGGGCTTGCCCGCGAAGAGGCCGGCACTGCCAGCAGAAATACCCGGCAAAACTCCCGCTCCTCGCACCCACCATTACTGACCTAGCTTTCAAACACCCCCATGAGCAAGGACGCTCGCGATGTTCCGCAACCTGCGCCTGTCTTTCACCTGCCTGTTCATTTTCTCCTGCCTGAACGCCCAGGCAGACCAATGCCCCGACTGGCCGCCCGAACGCGCTCTCAAAGAAGTCACCGCCCTGCAAAAACAAATCGACACCTGGGACGACCACTATCACCGCCAGGGTCGCTCACTGGTCGCCGATGAACTGTATGACCAGTCCCGCACACGCCTCATCGATTGGCGCCAATGCTTCAACCTCGGCCCATCCACAGAACCACTGCGCACCGCGCGCGGCGCGGTTTCCCACCCTGTCGTCCACACTGGCCTGGAAAAACTGCGCGATGCCCGCGCCGTCGAGCATTGGCTGCGGGATCGCTCCGATGTGTGGGTTCAACCCAAAGTCGACGGTGTGGCGGTCACCCTGGTGTATCGCGGTGGCCTGCTTGTGCAAGCCATCAGTCGCGGCGACGGTGTAAGTGGCCAGGACTGGACGGCCGCGGCGCGCCAGATACCGGCCATTCCCGGTCAACTGTCGCAACCACTGGACTTGGTCGTGCAAGGCGAACTCTACTGGCGCCTGACCGACCACGTACAAGTCCGGGCCGGCAGCCTCAATGCCCGCACCACGGTGGCCGGCCTGATGGCCCGCAAGGTGCTGGATGCCGGACAGACGGCGGGTATCGGTCTGTTTGTCTGGGACTGGCCACAGGGGCCTGCGAGTTTGCTCGCCCGTCATGCAGCCCTGAATACGCTGGGCTTCCCCGATAGCTCTGCCTACAGCCAGCCGATCAGTGGTTTCACCGACGCCGAGCGCTGGCGTAATCACTGGTATCGCTCGCCCCTTCCCTTCGCCACTGATGGCATCGTCCTGCGCCAGGAGCAGCGCCCGCCCGCCGAACGCTGGCAGTCCAAACCGCCGTATTGGATCGCCGCCTGGAAATACCCTTTCGCCCAGGCGCTGGCCGAAGTGCGCAAGGTTCACTTCAAGGTTGGCCGGACCGGGCGCATCACCCCGCTACTGGAGCTGACAGCGGTGACACTCGATGACCGGCAAATCAAACGCGTCAGCGTGGGCTCCCTGCAGCGCTGGCAAACACTGGATATCCGTCCGGGCGACCAGGTCGCGATCAGCCTGGCGGGCCTGACCATTCCAAGGCTGGATGACGTCGTATTGCGTAGCACCCTGCGCCCAGACCTGAGGGTGCCGGCGGCAGAAGACTTTCATCCGCTCAGTTGCTGGCAACCGACGCCGGGCTGCGAAAGTCAGTTTCTTGCGCGCCTGTCCTGGCTCAGTGGCAAGCAGGGCCTGGCCTTGCCCCATGTCGGCCCTGGCACCTGGAAAAGATTGCTTGCGGCAGGTCATCTGAACAACCTGCTGGATTGGTTGACCCTCGATGCTCAAGAGCTTGCTAACATTGACGGTTTCGGCGAGCGCAGTGCCGCTCGTCTCGTGGACAGTTTCAACAGTGCCCGGCAACGCCCTTTTATACGCTGGTTGAAAGCACTGGGTTTGCCGCCGACAGGCCAGGCGAACCTTGCCGATTCCTGGCAGGAACTGGCTCGACGAGACACCGGACAATGGCAGGCCGAGGCCGGGATCGGCCCGGGACGCGCGGCGCAATTGAGCGCATTTTTCCGCGACCCGCAGGTCCTGGCCTTGAGTGAAACTTTACGCAGGGTGGGGATCGACGGTTTTTAACGGCCGCAGCTGCCCGCCCGTGCGGGAACCCTGTGGTACCGATGAGCTCAAACAAGCCATCGCTGCGCTGACCCGATCGCCTTTTCACCTGGAGCTTTTATGAAACTTCTTTCACCGCTCGCCCTGTTGACCCTCTGCAGCGTGTTGGCCGCCCCGCTGATGGCCGCTGAAGAGGCACCGGAGCTGACGGGCTGCGCCGCCAAGAAGCAAGGCATCATCAATCAGATCGAACTGGCCAAATCCCACGGCAATGCGGACCAGCAGGCCGGCCTGGAAAAAGCCTTGAGCGAAGTCACCGAACATTGCACCGACGCCTCCTTGAAAAAGGAACGGGAAAACAGGGTCCTCGACGCCAAACATGAAGTCAGCGTTCGTCAGGCCGACCTCGACAAGGCCATGAAAAAAGGCGATCCCGACAAGATCAACAAGCGCAAGGACAAACTCGCCGAGTCGCGCAAGGAATTGCAGGACGCACTGGATGAACTGGATAAGTAATCCACGAACGCTGCGGCGAGGGAGCTTGCTCCCGCTCGGCGGCGCAGCCGTCGCACATCCGGCCGACCAGGTCTTTCTGATACAAATCGGCTGAATGGCTTTGGGGCTGCTGCGCATCCCGACGGGAGCAAGCTCCCTCGCCACAGTTGTTCAGTTACCCGGTCATCTCAGGCAATCAATGATCCCGAAACGCTTTATGACACGCACTACAGGCGTCCTCGACCTTCTGCACCGCCGGCCCCAGGTTGCTGGCCTTGTAGGGTTGAACCTGACTGACCGTCACCAGTTCACCGGTAGCCTTTTCAAGATCGCGGGCCATGGCCTGAAAGCGTGCCTGCTGCTCCCAGACATCGCTTTTGGCGCTGGTGTGATCTTCTTCGCGCACTTGCGGAAAATGTTTCCATGGCTCATGGGACAACGCATCGAGCTTCACGGCGCCGTCAGCGAATTTCTGGCCATCGAATGCAATCCGGCCACGCAACATGCCACCCAGGTCTTCGCCGGTCTTGAGCATTTGCTTGAAAATAGCCTTGCGTTGACCGAGCGGCGAGTTGGGATCGACCGCGCCGCAAGCGGTCAACGTCAGGCAGGCCAGCAATACAACAGAAAGTCTTTTAAGAGTCATGTTGGCTTCAAGTCACGGGAAATGGCGGCCAGTATCCTCGCGTCATCGGCAAACACCAATAGCCCTATTATCGATAAGGGTTGCCTGAGCGCATGGAGCACTCAGGCAACCGGCAAAGGAAATCACTCCATGAATAGCCGTTTCAAGGCATGGCGTCACAGCCTGGCCTGGACCCTGCCGATGGTGGCCCTGCTCGCAGGCTGCACCGGAGGTGACAACAACAAACCGAAAACCCACGCCCTGGCCACCTATTCCAGTGCCACGTGGGAAGCACTGCCGGCGGTGTCGGACAATGACCTTGTCGCCGGTTTCGGCTCTTGGCGCAGCGCTTGCACCCGACTCAAGACTGACCCGGTCTGGGGCGCAACCTGCACGGCGGCCGCCAACGTCCCGCAGACCGCCAACGAAATCCGTGGCTTTCTCAAGCAGAACCTTGACGTCTATGGCTTGCGCGCTGCCAACGACAACCCCAATGGCCTGATCACCGGCTACTACGAACCGGTATACCCCGGCAGCCTGACCCAGACCGCAACGGCGAACATCCCGGTGTATGGCGTGCCCGAAGACATGATCATCGTTGCGCTGGACAGCCTCTATCCGGAACTCAAAGGCAAACGCCTGCGCGGTCGGCTCGAAGGCCGCGTGCTCAAACCTTATGACGATGCAGCCACCATCGAGAGCAAGGGCGTCAAGGCGCCGGTGGTGGCCTGGCTGACCGACCCGATGAACCTGCAGTTCCTGCAAATCCAGGGCTCGGGTCGCATCCAGCTCGACAGTGGCCGTCAGTTGCGCATCGCTTATGCCGATCAGAACGGCCATCCGTATCGACCCATCGGTCGCTGGCTGGTCGAGCAAGGCGAGTTGAAGAAAGAGGACGTGACCATGGGTGCGATCAGCACCTGGGCCAAGGCGAACCCGACGCGCATTCCGGAACTGCTCGGCAGCAACCCCAGCTATGTGTTTTTCACCCGCAACCCCGACAGCAACGAAGGGCCTCGCGGCTCGCTGAACGTCCCGCTGACGGCGGGTTACAGCGCGGCAGTGGATCGCAAAGTGATTCCGCTGGGCAGCCTGTTGTGGTTGTCGACCACCAAGCCGGACGGTACGGCACTGGTCCGCCCCGTGGCGGCACAGGACACCGGTGGCGCTATTGCCGGCGAAGTGCGCGCGGACTTGTTCTGGGGCACGGGCGACGCCGCCGGGCAATTGGCCGGGGACATGAAGCAGCAGGGGCAGATCTGGATGCTGTGGCCCAAAGGGGCGGCATTGCCACAAGTACCGCAGGTGGCGGATGCAGAAAAGACTAAACCCTGAGACCGGAACTCCCCGCTAAAAAGCTTCGCGAGCAGGCTTGCTCCCACATTGGAATGCATACCCCTGTGGGGGCGAGCCTGCTTGCGAAGCGGCAGATATAGGCGGTGGAGACTCAAACAGATACAACAAAAAACGACACAATCAGGCCCATCCCCACCAGCCAGACCAGCGACCGCAAAATCGCCCAGTCCGCCAGATAGCAAATGATGTAAAGCAGCCGACTGGTAATGAACAACACCGACAGCACATTGATCGTCACCAGTTCGGCATTGCCGACCAGGTGCGCCACGATCACGGCCGCCGCAAACGCCGGGGTCACTTCGAAGCCGTTCAGTTGCGCCGCATGTGCGCGTCGACCCAAACCATTGAGTGACTCGAGAAAGTCCCGTGGGTCATGGTTGTCTTTCAGGTTGTACCGGCCACTGGCCTTGGCGATCCCCGTGCACAGGTAAGGCAGAAAAATCGCGATCAAAATGCACCACAGAGCAACCGTCATAAAAGCAGTCCCTTCTTCACGTTATAGACAATCGGGCTCCCTCACGGGCCAGTCAGAACTTCATGACCAGCATGCCAACCAACACCAGCCCACAGGCTAAGAGCCGAGGTCTGCCGAAAGGTTCTTTCAGATAGCGCATGCCGAACAGCACCACCAGAATCACACTGATCTCGCGCAACGCCGCCGCTTCGGCAATCGAACCCAACTGCATGGCCCACAGCACCAGAGCGTAGCTGAACAATACGCAGAACCCGACCGCCAGCCCCAATCGCCACTGCTCACGCCAGAACAGCTTGAAGGCCGGTCGCTTGCTCACCCAGGCCAACAACGGAAATGGCCAGGCACTGAGCAACGTCACCCAGACCAGGTAATCCAGCGGATGCGACCAGCGCCGCAGCGCCTGGCCGTCAATGTAGGTGTAGCAACCGATGCACAAGCCGATCAACGCCACCACCGGCAACATCGACCACGGCAAACGCGCACCGCCGCCGCCCTGCCAAAGCAGGCACAGCATGCCGAGCGGGATCAGCAGAATTCCGAAAACCTGCTGATCCGTCAGCGCCTCGCCGGCAAAGATCAGCGTCAACGCCAGCACCACCAGCGGCGACAAGCCTCGCATCAGCGGATAGACCAAGCCCAGGTCGCCGACCCGATAGGCCTGGATCAACAAGTAGCGATACAGCAACTCGAACGCCGCCGACGCCAGGATCCACGGCCAGATTTCCAGCGGCGGCAACGCCACAAACGGCAGCATGATGGCGACAAACAGCAACGCCACGCTGTCCATGCAGGCCACCACCAGCAGCCGTTCGGCGCTGAATTTGATCAAGGTATTCCACGCCGCGTGTAACAGCGCCGCCACCAACACCAAAGCCGTTGCAAGCACGGCACACTCCTTTTTTATTTTTTCCGCGCTCCCTGCAGGCGCGAGCTTGTTCGCGAAAAGACCAAGAGCAACGCGACTAGCCAGCAAGCACGCGTCATCGTTGGCGTTCATCGCGAGCAAGCTCGCTCCTACAGTGTTCGGGCGGATAATTGATTCGCCATATGTCAGCAGCTGTTTATACTGCAAGCGACCACGCCGCACTCAGTTGCGCACAGACTAATTCCAATAAAATCTGCCCCTGCCCGCTCTCGTCGAGAACGGACTTTGGCATGCGTATGCCTGATCACAGCGTCAAGACTACCGACAGAGACCTTGCGCATGCCACTCGCCTTGCTTGCCCTCGCCGTTGCCGCGTTCGGCATCGGCACCACTGAATTCGTCATCATGGGCCTGTTGCCCGACGTCGCCCGCGATCTGGCCGTGAGCATTCCCCACGCCGGGTTGTTGATTACCGGCTATGCGCTGGGCGTGGTGTTCGGTGCGCCGATCCTCGCCGTCGGCACGGCCAACATGCCGCGAAAGGCCACGCTGCTTGGCATGACGCTGATGTTCATTCTCGGCAACATGCTCTGCGCCTTGGCGCCGAACTACGCCACGCTGATGGCCGCGCGGGTGATTACCGCGCTCTGTCACGGCGCGTTCTTCGGCATCGGCTCGGTCGTGGCCGCCGGGCTGGTCGCACCCAACAAACGGGCCCAGGCGATTGCCATGATGTTCACCGGCCTGACCCTGGCCAACGTGCTCGGCGTGCCGCTGGGCACGGCACTCGGACAATACGCTGGCTGGCGCTCTACCTTCTGGGCGGTGTCGGTGATCGGCGTGATTGCCGCGATTGCACAGTGGGTGTGGCTGCCCACGCACATCGCGATGGACAGGGCCAACCTGGCCAGCGAATTCAAGGTATTGGGCAAAACCAACGTGCTGCTGGCGCTGGGCATGAGCGTGTTGGCATCGACCAGTCTGTTCAGCGTGTTCACCTACATCGCCCCGATTCTGCAGGACGTCACCGGCGTCAGCCCCCACGGCGTGACCATCATGCTGCTGTTGTTCGGCGTCGGTTTGACGGCCGGCAGCATGCTCGGCGGGCGCCTGGCAGACAGTCGCCTGCTGCCGTCACTGGTTGGCATGGCGCTGGCCGTGGTGGTGGTATTGGCCGCGTTCAGCCAGACCAGCCACTCGGTGATCCCGGCCGCCATCACGCTGGTACTGTGGGGAATTTTTGCCTTCGCCCTGTGCCCGATCCTGCAATTGCTGATCATTGACCAGGCCCATGAGGCGCCGAACCTGGGTTCGACGCTGAATCAGAGCGCTTTCAATCTCGGCAACGCAGCGGGCGCCTGGATCGGCGGCCTGGTGGTCGCCAGCGGTGCCGACCTGGCCGACCTGCCCTGGACGGGTGCGCTGGTCAGCGGCTTGACGGTACTGGCGGCGCTGTACTTCATCCATCTGCAGCGGCGCAATGCTGCCGTGGTCAATGTGCCCGGCTGAGCCTCGGCCTTTTTGCCCTGATCATTTTTTGAGCTCCTGCGGACCGGATTCCCGGTCTCGGTCCGCAGCTTCCTTTGGCGCTCCGCTTTCGCTGCGAATTTGCGCATGGCTTATTAGCGCAAAGATGAAACTGCCGCCGATGATATTCCCCGCCAGCGTCGGCCCGGCGAACACCAGCCAGAAATCCTTCCACGGCAGCTCGCCGGCGAACACCAGGTAGGAAACCTCGGCCGAACCGACCACGATGTGAGTGAAATCCCCCAGCGCCATGAGGTAGGTGATGAGGATGATGATCCACATCTTGGCGCTCTCCATGGATGGAATCATCCAGACCATGGTGGCGATCATCCAGCCGGAGACGATGCCCTTGGCGAACATCTGACTGGGGTGGTTTTCCATGACCTTGCGGCCGATGTCCAGAAAGGCCAAATCGGTTTTGCTATCGAATATCGGCAGCTTCAGCATGACGTAGGCCACCAGCAAGGTGCCGCACAGATTGCCGACCAGCACCACCGTCCACAGCCGGAGCAAGCGACCGAAGTTTGCCAGCGTGGGTTTGCTCATGATCGGCAGCACAGCAGTCAGAGTGTTTTCCGTGAACAACTGCTGGCGGGCAAGGATCACTGCAAGAAAACCCGCGCAGTACCCGAAACTGGCGATCACCTTGAAGCCTTCACCCTCCGGCAGCCGGGAATTGAGCAAGCCCATGCCCATCAGGGAAAGGCCCATGGTCAGGCCGGCGGCCAGCGCCGACCACCAGAGCGCGGCAACGCTGCGCTCAAGCTCTTGATCGCCCTGGGTGCGGATGATTTCGTGCAGCACCGCCGCGCGCGGTGGCTGACTCTTTTCGACCTCGCGCTGCTCTTTGGCCGAGAGGTCGGGGGTCTTGCCGTCTTTTTGAGTGTCCATGGGACTCCTGAACCGCTGGCGTGCGATTAAGTTACGACCCCCGTGGTTCATGGCTGTTCAGTAGGCAGGTAAATCTTCGGTGATTGCACAACCGTTTTCGCGATCAGGCTCGCCCCCTCAGGTACAACGTGATCCTTGAGGGAGCGAGCCTGCTCGCGATGTAGCCAACACCGATGTCACTTGGTAACCAATTCATCTTCCTTGAACTGGTCTTTGACGTACTTGATCTCGGTCCGGCCATGGGGCGCCGGCAAGCCGTCTTCGCCCAGGTTGACGAAGACCATCTTCTCCACCGTGAGGATGCTTTTGCGGGTGATCTTGTTGCGCACTTCACAGGTCAGGGTGATCGAGGTGCGACCGAATTCGGTGGCAGTGATGCCCAGTTCGATGATGTCGCCTTGTCGCGAGGCGCTGACAAAGTTGATTTCCGAAATGTACTTGGTGACGACGCGCTGGTTACCCAACTGGACGATGGCGTAAATCGCCGCCTCTTCGTCTATCCAGCGCAACAGGCTGCCGCCGAACAGGGTGCCGTTGGGGTTGAGGTCTTCGGGCTTAACCCATTTGCGGGTGTGGAAATTCATATTCACTCCTGAGCGTCTTGCCGAATGATGGGCGGTATCTTGGCAGACCCCGGGCCAGAGCTCTATTAACCATCGACTATGGTCTCGATTACCGTTCGGACATTGACCAACAGAAAGGCTTTGGAAGATCAGCATAGCCCGCTATAATCGCCCCCGTTTCAAAACGGTAACCTCTACCGGGTACCGTTTTCCCGCCACCTGTCCGAGGGGCGCTGCAGCAGGTTCAACCTGTCAGGCTCGGATGGGGCGTTGCCTGGCTGTCATCAGCCAGACACTAAACGCACAACGGCGCCCATTCGCATACATTACGAATGGAGGCTCTTCATGAGCGCTGTTATCACGCCTGCAGGTTTTACCGATTACAAAGTGGCCGACATGTCCCTGGCTGCCTGGGGCCGTCGCGAGACCATCATCGCCGAATCCGAAATGCCAGCCCTGATGGGTCTGCGTCGCAAGTACTCCGAAGAGCAACCGCTCAAGGGCGCGAAGATCCTCGGCTGCATCCACATGACCATTCAGACTGCCGTGCTGATCGAAACCCTGGTTGCCCTGGGTGCCGAAGTACGCTGGTCGTCCTGCAACATTTTCTCGACTCAAGACCAGGCGGCTGCGTCCATCGCCGCTGCCGGCATTCCGGTTTTCGCCTGGAAAGGCGAAACCGAAGAAGAGTACGAGTGGTGCCTGGAGCAAACCATCCTCAAGGATGGCAAGCCATGGGACGCCAACATGATCCTCGACGACGGCGGCGACCTGACCGAGCTGCTGCACAAGAAGTACCCGCAGGTGCTGGATCGCGTCCACGGCGTGACCGAAGAAACCACCACTGGCGTACACCGTCTGCTGGACATGCTGGCCAAGGGCGAGCTGAAAATCCCGGCCATCAACGTCAACGACTCGGTCACCAAGAGCAAGAACGACAACAAGTACGGCTGCCGTCACAGCCTGAACGATGCGATCAAGCGCGGTACCGACCACCTGCTGTCCGGCAAGCAAGCGCTGGTCATCGGTTACGGTGACGTGGGCAAGGGCTCGGCTCAGTCCCTGCGCCAGGAAGGCATGATCGTCAAAGTGTCCGAAGTCGACCCGATCTGCGCCATGCAAGCCTGCATGGACGGTTTCGAAGTGGTTTCGCCGTTCATCGACGGGATCAACAACGGTACCGAAGCCAGCATCGACAAGGCACTGTTGGGCAAGATCGACCTGATCGTGACCACCACCGGCAACGTCAATGTTTGCGACTCGAACATGCTCAAAGCCCTGAAGAAGCGCGCTGTTGTCTGCAACATCGGCCACTTCGACAACGAAATCGACACCGCTTTCATGCGCAAGAACTGGGCATGGGAAGAAGTGAAGCCACAGGTTCACAAGATCCACCGTACCGGTCCTGGCGCATTCGATGCCCAGAACGACGACTACCTGATCCTGCTGGCCGAAGGCCGCCTGGTTAACCTGGGCAACGCCACTGGCCACCCAAGCCGCATCATGGACGGTTCGTTCGCCAACCAGGTTCTGGCCCAGATCTTCCTGTTCGGTCAAAAGTACGCCGACCTGTCGCCAGCCCAGAAAGCCGAGCGCCTGACCGTTGAAGTACTGCCGAAGAAACTCGACGAAGAAGTGGCCCTGGAAATGGTCCGTGGCTTCGGCGGCGTAGTGACCCAACTGACCAAGACCCAGGCCGACTACATCGGCGTGACCGTCGAAGGTCCGTTCAAGCCACACGCTTACCGCTACTGATAGGCCGGCTCCTCCCCTGTGGGAGCGAGCCTGCTCGCGATGGACGTTAACGATAACGCGTACTGCCTGGCTGAACGCGCTGCCCTCACGTTTTTCGCGACCAGGCTCGCTCCTGCAAGGAGCGGCCTGCGTCCGCTTTACGCGTTTCCAAGGATATGACCATGTCCCAAGATCGTCGCTACAGCTTCGAGTTCTTCCCGACGAAGACCGATGCCGGGCAAGAAAAGCTGCTCGCCACTGCCCGCCAGTTGGCAACCTATAACCCCGATTTCTTCTCCTGCACCTACGGCGCTGGCGGTTCGACCCGTGATCGCACCCTCAACACCGTGTTGCAGCTCGAAAGCGAAGTCAAAGTACCTGCCGCGCCGCACCTGTCTTGCGTGGGCGACAGCAAGGATGACTTGCGCGGCCTGCTGAGCCAGTACAAGGCTGCCGGCATCAAACGTATCGTTGCCCTGCGCGGTGACCTGCCTTCGGGCATGGGCATGGCCAGCGGCGAATTGCGTCACGCCAATGACCTGGTTGAATTCATTCGTGAAGAGACCGGTGATCATTTCCACATCGAAGTGGCCGCTTACCCGGAGATGCACCCGCAAGCGCGCAATTTCGAAGACGATATCGCCAACTTCGTCCGCAAGGCCAAAGCCGGCGCCGACAGCGCGATCACCCAGTACTTCTTCAACGCCGACAGCTACTTCTATTTCGTCGAGCGTGTACGGGCACTGGGCGTGAACATCCCTGTCGTGCCGGGGATCATGCCGATCACCAACTACAGCAAGCTGGCGCGCTTCTCCGATGCCTGCGGTGCGGAAATCCCGCGCTGGATCCGCAAGCAACTGGAAGCCTACGGCGACGACACCCAGAGCATTCAACGCTTTGGTGAACACGTCATCACCGAAATGTGCGAACGCCTGCTGCAAGGCGGCGCACCGGGGCTGCACTTCTACACACTGAACCAGGCCGAAGCGAGCCTGGCGGTGTGGAACAACCTGAAGCTGCCGCGCTAAAAGCTATCGAAGCAAGATCAAAAGATCGCCGCCTGCGAAAGCGCCTGCATTGGAAACCGACGTTTCTGTAGGCGCCTTCTCGGGCGGCGATTTTTTGCTTCAACAGCAGGTTTATTGTGACGCAACACACGGAGATAGAGCTTCTGGATCCCGTTTCTGGCTCTTTGCCGTTTCTCGTCGTAATCTCAAGCCCATGCCTTTGATCACGCAGCTAATCGCCGTGCTTGTCTTCACTTGCCTGAGCTTCGCGGCCCGGGGCGAGAAACTGCGCATTGTCACGGAACCCTGGGCTCCTTACGTCTATGAGGAGAACGGCAAATCCCTGGGGCTGGACTACGAAACCACGGCGATTGTCTTCAAGCGACTGGGCATCGAAGTCGAGTGGCAATTCCTGCCATGGAAACGCTGCCTGTCGATGCTTGAAACAGGCCAGGCCGATGGCGCGCTGGACATTTTCCACAGCGACGAACGCGACGCGATGCTGCTCTACCCCGGCGAACCGCTCTCGGAAGTACAGTTCGTGATGTTCTACGCCAATGAGCGGCCGCATCCGTTCCACAGCCTCGATGAACTGCGCGGCCTGACCATCGGCACCTCGCCGGGCTACCTGTACAGCCAGGACTTCAGGGACTCGACACTGTTCACCCGTGAGCCCGCACCGAGCCATGAAGCCAACTTCGGCAAACTGTTGCGGGGGCGCATTGACCTGCTGATCACCGATCGCCGGGTCGGCCAGCATCTACTCGACCAGTTGAACATCCGCGACAAAATCACCGAAAACCCGACCATCATCAGCCAGCAGAGCCAGTTTCTGGCGGTGCGCCGCAACGCCGGCATGGATTTGCTGGTGCAGCGCTTCGGTGCCGAGCTCAAGCGCTTCAAGCGCGAACCGGCCTACGCAGAGCTAAGCGCCCGATACGGTGCCGACCCGACAACCACCGCACCGGCGGAACACGCCACTGCCACCACCGCAAAAACCGTTGAGCAGCAGGAAAGCAGCGCGCAGTGATTGCTCTGTTATACTCCGGCCTTCCCGCCAGGCTCACGCCCGGACGCTCGGAATCGTTCAAGGCATCTCGACCCGCTACAGCGCAGCTTTGCAGCCCGCGCGAGCGCTTCAGACGAGCTTTCGAAACCCAGCAGGACCGGACGGGATTGCGTTCCTCTTAAACGCCATTCGCGCCAGGCAAGACTCCCATTGGGCCAAGCCCTAACTAAAACAGGATTACTCATGTCCTTTGCTTCCCTCGGTCTCTCCGAGGCTTTAGTCCGCGCCATCGAGGCAGCGGGCTATACCGAGCCTACTCCGGTGCAACAGCGGGCCATTCCCGCCGTGTTGCAAGGTCGCGACCTGATGGTCGCGGCACAGACAGGTACTGGTAAAACCGGCGGTTTCGCCCTTCCGATCCTGGAGCGGTTGTTCCCGAACGGTCATCCGGACAAATCCCAGCGTCATGGCCCGCGCCAACCACGCGTCCTGGTCCTGACCCCTACCCGCGAACTCGCGGCGCAAGTGCACGAAAGCTTCAAGGTCTATGCCCGTGACCTGAAGTTCGTCAGCGCCTGCATCTTCGGCGGCGTTGGCATGAACCCGCAGGTTCAGGCCATGTCCCGCGGTGTAGACGTGCTGGTGGCCTGCCCTGGCCGCCTGCTCGACCTCGCCGGCCAAGGCAGCGTCGACCTGTCCCACGTGGAAATCCTCGTGCTGGACGAAGCCGACCGCATGCTCGACATGGGCTTCGTCCATGACGTGAAAAAGGTCCTGGCCCGCCTGCCGGCCAAACGGCAGAACCTGCTGTTCTCCGCGACCTTCTCCAAAGACATCACCGACCTCGCCGGCAAATTGCTGCACAACCCGGAACGCATCGAAGTCACGCCGCCGAACACCACGGTCGAGCGCATCGAGCAACGCGTGTTCCGCCTGCCGGCCAACCACAAGCGCTCCCTGCTGGCGCACCTGATTACCGCCGGTGCCTGGGAACAAGTGCTGGTGTTCACCCGTACCAAGCACGGCGCCAACCGCCTGGCCGAGTACCTGGACAAGCACGGCCTGAGCGCTGTCGCGATCCACGGCAACAAGAGCCAGAACGCCCGCACCAAAGCCCTGGCCGACTTCAAGGCCGGTGACGTACGCATCCTGGTCGCCACCGACATCGCCGCTCGCGGCCTGGACATCGACCAGTTGCCACACGTGGTCAACTTCGAACTGCCGAACGTCGATGAAGACTACGTGCACCGCATCGGCCGGACTGGCCGTGCCGGTCGTTCGGGCGAGGCGATCTCGCTGGTGGCTCCGGACGAAGAGAAGCTGCTCAAAAGCATCGAACGCATGACCAAGCAGAAAATCGCCGACGGTGACCTGATGGGCTTCGATTCGAGCGCCGTGGAAGCCGAGAAGCCTGAAGTTCGCGAGCGTCCGGATGTGCGTAACCCGCGCAATCCACGTGGCCCGCGCGGCGATGGCCCGAACGGCAGCGGTGGCGGTCGCAAAGACAAGGGCAAGGACAAAGGCAAGGAAAAACCTGCCGCGTCCGGTCGCGGCGAGCGCCCGGCCCGTGAGCAAAAGCCGCGCGAAGGCACGCCGGCCCGTGAACAGCAACGCCCGGCTCCTCGCCCGGCCGCTGATCGTGCCCCGGACGAGTTCCTCGACGACGATATCGATAACTTCGGTAACCGCGTCGACTACGTGCCACAGCAAAAACCGGCCCAGGGCCGTGGCCGCCGTCCGGGTGCTCCGGCACATGGCGCGACGGCAGGTTCCGGCGCACCACGTGGCGGCAAGCCACAAGGTCGCCAGAACGGTCCGCGCAACAGCGATGGCGCCAGCACCGGCACACCGCCAGCCAAACGCAGCGGCCCACGCAATGGTGCGCCGCGTGACGGCCAGGCCCGTCGCGAAGACTCGCGCAACCGCCGTCCGGCCCGCGACGACCAGCCTCGTTCGGAACCGGCCGTGCAGAACCCGCGTGGCCCGGCGCCGAAGATCATGCACAAGGAGTCGAAGGCTGATCGCTTCCCGACACCCGAGCAGCTGGATCAACTGCCAACCCGCCCTCGCGGTGAAAAACCGGCCTTGCTGACCCGCAATCGCTGAGTTTTTCAAAGCCATAAAAATGCCCCGAGCCGAAAGGTCCGGGGCATTTTTTATGAGCGATACAAATACCTGTGGGAGCGAGCCTGCTCGCGATGAGGCCCTCACATTCAGAACTGTGTTGACTGAATGGCCGCCATCGCGAGCACGCTCGCTCCCACAATGGATGCGTGTTCGCCAATAAAAAACGCCCGTGCTCGGGAAAGCAGCGGGCGTTTTTTGTCAGGAGCGAAAAATTACTTCGCTTTGACGCCTTCAAACGTGATGTACAGATCGACGGCGTCAGACTGTGGACCCAGATCCATCATCTTGCCGAAATCGGAACGCTTGATGCTGGTGGTGCCTTCGAAGCCCGCACGGTAGCCGCCCCATGGATCCTTGCCTTCACCCAGGAAAGTGGCCTTGACCACCACTGGCTTGGTCACGCCGTGGATGGTCAAATCACCGGTCACGTCGGCAGTGTCTTTGCCAGCGGCGTTTTTACCGGTGGATTTGACGCTGGTGGACACGAAGGTGGCCGTAGCGAATTTATCCACTTCCAGGAAGTCTTTGCTGGAGATGTGCTTGTCACGCTCAGCGTTGTTGGTGAAAACGCTCGCGGGGTGCACGTTGAACTCAATCTTGCTGTCTTCAGGCTTGGCCGCGTCGAAACTGAACTTGCCGTCGATGTCCTTGAAGGTACCGGTGATGTAGCTGAAGCCCAGATGGCTGATCTTGAAGTTGACGAAGGCGTGCTGGCCTTGTTTATCGACAACATAGTCAGCGGCCATGACATTGGCAGACAGCAGGGCGGAACCGATTGCCAGAGCGGCGAGAGTCTTTTTCAACATGCTTGGTTTTCCTTGGGAGTCGAGGTTGAACTTCAGGCTTTGCGACCCAGCATTCGTTTCAGGGTCACATCGCGGTCGATAAAGTGGTGCTTCAAAGCTGCCAATGCATGGAGGCCGGAAAAAATGACCAGCGCCCACGCCAGGTAGAGATGAATCGCACCGGCGTTATCTGCCTGGTCCGGTAGTCCGGAAACCAGTGCAGGCACTTCAAACCAGTCAAACACCGGAATCCCGACACCTTCTGCGGTGGAAATCAGGTAACCGGCAATCATCACGGCAAACAGACAGATATACAGAAAGGCATGGCCCAACTTGGCGCCCAGACGCGTCATGGGGCTGTAGCTGCTCAACGTCGGCGGTGGTGGGCTGATGAAACGCCACAATACGCGTAACACCATGAACGCCAGCAGTATCAGCCCGATGCTCTTGTGGATGTCCGGCCCGGCTTTGCGCCAGGGATCGTAGTAACCCAGACCCACCATCCACAGCCCCAGGGCGAACAAACCGAAAACCGCCAGCGCTACCCCCCAGTGCAGGAAGATGCTGACCCAGCCATAGCGAGAAGTGGAGTTACGTAGCTGCATTGCCTAGATCCCTGTAAGTGCTGGCCCAAGACTATCGAGTTATCTATCGAAAAAAAGCGGAAAATTTTGCTTTGAAATATCGAGAAATACGATCAAGAGTCTGAAATAGCTGAGTTAAGGAAAGATTAAAGAGCAAATTGTCAGAAAAAGTGAATACAAATCTGAGAACACCTGTACTGAAAGATTTATTCGATTTCTGCTCGCGGTTTTTTTTCAGGCAAAAAATGGGGGCCCTGAGGCCTGGCGCGAACCCATTTTCCGGGCGGCATCGCGTTCTGGAGGGAGCAAAGGCACTTTTCGTTGGTGCCTTGGCCGGAGCATGCAATTCAGGAGGGGATTTGGTGGGTTACGAAGGCGAGCAGTCAGGCTTTCCTGGGCTCACCATGGTTGGTTTCTCTAATTATGGTAGACCGGGCGTATCTGTAAGCATTCAGGATCGTACGGATTCATCTCACATTTAAAGTCCAGTTCATGACCATGTCCTTTAGGAAAAAAATGGCCATCTACACAGCCAGAAAGTGCGATCAATCCAATTATTAGTGCGAGTGCTTTCATACGACCTCCAGGTTTTGAAGATCCTGGGTTTCAAGAGCAGCCGCTCTCTATCATTTCATTCTGATTCGGTTGTGGGATGTATCTGATACATCGCTGAGGCGTGCAGGACTGCGCAGGCGAAGCCGGAATTACTCATGTCTTATGGCAAAAAAATAGCGGTCTTTGCGAGCCAGTCGGCTCAAGAACCGCGAAGGACACGTCAACTGCCAGACGCCTGCCAGCAGCGTCTGAACGCCCGATACAAAGTAGCCCAATCGACACAATGGGTTGTCCCCACGCGATGCATTGCATAGGCTTGCGCGATTGTATGTCCGCGCTTGTCACGGACCGCCTCCAGGAGAGTGAAAATGGGCCTGAATAAACAGTGGATGGACCGCGATCTCGCGGTGTTGTGGCATCCCTGCACCCAGATGAAAGATCACGAACAACTGCCTCTGATCCCGATCAAGCGCGGCGAAGGTGTCTGGCTGGAAGACTTCGAAGGCAAGCGCTACCTCGATGCCGTCAGCTCCTGGTGGGTCAATGTGTTCGGCCATGCCAACCCGCGCATCAACCAGCGCATCAAGGATCAGGTCGATCAACTCGAACACGTGATCCTCGCCGGTTTCAGCCATCAGCCCGTGATCGAATTGTCCGAGCGCCTGGTGAAGATGACGCCGGAAGGCCTGACACGGTGTTTCTACGCCGATAACGGGTCCTCCTGCATCGAAGTGGCGCTGAAGATGAGCTTTCACTACTGGCTCAACCGCGGTCAGCCGAACAAGAAGCGCTTCGTGACCCTGACCAACAGCTACCACGGCGAAACCATGGCCGCGATGTCGGTGGGCGACGTGCCGCTGTTCACCGAAACCTACAAAGCCCTGCTGCTCGACACCATCAAGGTACCAAGCCCGGATTGTTACCTGCGCCCCGAAGGCATGAGCTGGGAAGAACACTCGCGCACCATGTTCGCCGCCATGGAGCAGACCCTGGCCGAGAATCACGACACGGTCGCGGCAGTGATTGTCGAGCCGCTGATCCAGGGTGCCGGCGGCATGCGCATGTACCACCCGGTGTACCTCAAGCTGCTGCGCGAAGCCTGCGACCGCTATGGCGTGCACCTGATCCATGACGAAATCGCCGTCGGTTTCGGCCGCACCGGCACCATGTTCGCCTGTGAACAGGCCGGCATCCGCCCGGACTTCCTGTGTCTGTCCAAGGCCCTGACCGGCGGCTACCTGCCGCTGGCCGCCTGTCTGACCACCGAAGAGGTGTACGGCGCGTTCTACGACGACTACCCGACCCTGCGCGCCTTCCTGCACTCGCACAGCTACACCGGCAACCCGCTGGCCTGTGCGGCGGCGCTGGCAACGCTGGATATCTTCGAAGAAGACAACGTCATCGAGAACAACAAGGTCCTGGCCCGGCGCATGGCCTCCTCCACGGCGCACCTGGTGGATCACCCGAATGTCAGCGAAGTGCGCCAGACCGGCATGGTCCTGGCCATCGAGATGGTCAAGGACAAGGCCAGCAAAGAGGCCTATCCATGGCAGGAGCGCCGTGGCCTGAAGGTCTTCCAGCATGCGCTGGAGCGCGGTGCGCTACTTCGACCATTGGGCAGCGTGGTGTATTTCCTGCCGCCGTACGTGGTCACGCCGGAGCAGATCGACTTTCTGGCCGAAGTGGCCAGCGAAGGCATCGACATCGCGACTCGCGACAGCGTCAGTGTTTCGGTGCCGAAGGACTTCCATCCGGGGTTCCGTGATCCGGGCTGACCGTCACTGCACGACCCTGTGGCGAGGGAGCTTGCTCCCGTTGGGCTGTGAAGCGGCCCCAAAACCTGCAACCCCGTTTTTCCAGTTGTATGGCATCCACTGGATTTACGACGGCGGCGCAGCCGGGCGGGAGCAAGCTCCCTCGCCACAAAAGCGACTCCGATCGTATTTAGTAGAGAACTCAAATGAGACTGTCCCGCTTCTTTATCGACGCCCCCCTGAGTACCGGCGAGCACGAATTGCCCGAAGCCCAGGCCCATTACATCAGCCGCGTGTTGCGCATGGCTGAAGGCGATCTGCTGCAACTGTTCGATGGCTCGGGCCAGGAATTCCGCGCCACTCTGGTGGAGGTCGGCAAGAAACGTGTCGTGGTGCAGATCGACGAGCAGTTCGCCGGCCAGATCGATTCGCCACTGCAGATCCATCTGGGCCAGGGCCTGTCCCGTGGCGAGCGCATGGACTGGGCGATCCAGAAAGCCACTGAACTGGGTGTCAGCGAAATCACCCCGATCTTCAGCGAACGCTGCGAAGTCCGGCTCAAGGACGAACGCGCCGACAAACGCCTGCTGCACTGGCGTCAGGTCGCCATCAGCGCATGCGAGCAATGCGGGCGCTCACGGGTACCGGTGATCCATCCGCCGGTGCTGCTGGCCGATTGGTTGAAGCAGACTCAGGCTGAATTGAAGCTGGTGCTGCACCCGGTGGCCGAACCATGGGTCAGCCATGCCAAGCCTGCGACGCTGGCGTTTCTGATCGGCCCGGAAGGCGGGTTGTCGGATGCGGAAGTGGATCAGGCCAAGGGGGCCGGTTTTCATGCGGCCCGGCTTGGGCCTCGGGTATTGCGTACAGAGACGGCGCCGGTGGTTGCCTTGGCGGTGGCCCAGCAGTTGTGGGGCGATTTCTAGGGCCTCATCGCAAGCAGGCTCCCACACTTGAAATGCGTTCCACTGTGGGAGCGGGCCTGCTCGCGATGGCCGCGACGCGGTCTACGGAAACAGCACAGGTAACTATTGCACCGGATCACTCACCGGCTTGGCAATGATCGCCTTGAGTTCGCTGGTCATCGGAAACTCAAGGTTCAAACCCTTCGGCGGAATCGGCTGTTCGAACCAGCGCTGATAGATGCCGTTGATTTCCCCCGAACTGTACAGATCCCCCAGCGCGCCGTTGACCAGCGCCAGGAACTGCGGATCGTCCTTGCGCACCATGCAGCTGTAGATCTCCCGCGATTGCTCCTCTCCCACCACCACCCACTTGTGTGGGTCATGGGCCTTGGCGCGCTCGCCGTAGAGAAGCGCATCGTCCATGTAGAAAGCGGCGGCACGACCCGATTGCAACATCTGAAAGGCTTCGCCGTGGTCCTTGGCGCTGATCACGAACATGTCGATCTTGTGGTCGACGTTATAGCTCTTCAGGAAGCGCTCGTTGGTAGTACCGGCAGTCGTCACCACGTTCTTGCCACGCAAGTCGGCGAAGCTCTTGATGCCGCTGTCCCTGGCAGTCAGCAATTGGCCTTTTACATAGATGAAGCCATAGGAAAACGCCACTTGCTTCTGCCGCTCGGCGGTCACGCCCGTGGAGCCGCACTCCAGGTCCACGGTACCGTTCTGCACCAGAGGAATGCGTGTTTGCGACGTCACCAGGTTGTACTTGACCTTCAGGTCCGGCAACACCAATTGTTGCTTGATGCGCTCGACAATCTTGCCCGCCAGATCCACTGAATAGCCCATCGGCTTGCCGGTTTGATCACCCACGTAAGAGAACGGCACCGACGCATCGCGATAGCCCAGGGTAATGCTCCTGGCATCGGCGATCTTGCTCAGGGTGCCGGTCAGCGGGGCCTCGTTGGCCTGGACCTGACTCGCGAGCAACAGTCCGAGGGTGCAGCCGAGCAACGTGATTTTTTGCATTGTTATTCTCCGTTGTGGGTATTGGGTGACGGTCATTTCAAACGAGCGGCGATGACGGTGATTTCCACCAGCACCTGCGGCCGCGCCAGCTCGGCCTGCACGGTCGTGCGGCTCGGGGCCTGCCCCGGCGATAGCCAGGTCGACCAGACATCATTCATGGCGGCAAAATCGTCGGTGATGTTTTTCAAGTAAATGGTCGCACTGAGCATTTGATCCTTGTGGCTGCCGGCTTCGGCCAGCAATGCATCAATCCTGGCCAGCACTTCGCGGGTCTGACCGCCCACGTCCGCGGCCTCACCCGGCACTTGGCCGGAGAGAAATACCAGATCGCCAAACGACACGGCGCCAGACAACCTCGAGTTGCTGTGGAGTCGGGTAATGGTCATTGCAGTGTCCTCTTCGCAAATAAATGATCAGGCAGCCCGGTGGTTGAAACCGTGCATATCAATAGAGGGCCGGCGCTGGCCGATCAGCTCACTGAGCAACTGCCCACTGCCACAAGCCAGGGTGAACCCCAACGCGCCATGACCGATGTTGAGCCACAGGTTGCGATAGGCGGTGGCGCCCAGCAACGGCACGCCGCTTGGCGTGGCCGGGCGCATCCCGGCCCATTCGGTGGCCGCGTCATAGGCCCCGGCATTGGGGAAGGTGTCACGGGCCTGACGCTTGATCAGCGCCAGTCGCTTGGGGTCTATAGCCGGATCAAAGCCAACGATGTCGACCATCGCGGCCACCCGCAACCGGTCGCCGATCCGTGCATATACGATCTTGCGGTCATAGTCGGTGACGCTCACATCCGGGGCCTGGTGTTCGGGGCCAATGGGCACCGTCAGGCTGTAGCCCTTGAGCGGGTACAACGGCAATTGCAGACCGGGCAATGCCAACAGCGGACTGCGGTGGCCGGCGGCGATCACCAATTGATCGACCGGCAACACTTGCTCACCCAGATCGATGGCGCTGACGCTGCCATTGGCGTGGCGAATGCCGGTCACCGCTTGCCCCAGGCGTAGCTCGCAACGCCCGGATGCTTGCAACCGTGTAGCCAATAGCCGGCAGAAAGCATGGCAATCGCCCACTTCTTCGTCGGGCGTATAAATCGCACCGACAAATGGGGCATCGGCCAGGGCCGGCTCAAGTTGAGCGCACTCGGCCGCCGACAGCACCTGTTGCTGCTGAGGGTCGGCCAGCTGCCGGCATGCATGCTCGAAGCTGGCGCGCTCCCGGAAGGTCACCAGTTTGCCGTTGCGCCGCCATTGGAAGCCTGCGAGCCCATCGTCTTCGCGCCATGCCTCCAATGTGCCCTGACTGAACAGCGCCAGCCGCAGCAAGTGCGCGGCGTTCTCGCGGTTGACCGAACGGCGGCAAGCGCCGAGGAAGGACACGATCCAGCGCCACTGCGCAGCGTCGAACCGCGGGCGTAGCTTCAAGGGTGAATCGCCGCGCAGCATCCAGCCGATGGCTTGCAACGGCACACCGGCGTCAGCCAAAGGTGCGACGTAGCGATAGGAGAGTTGCCCACCATTGGCGAAACTGGTTTCGCTGCCCAACGCGTCCCGCGCCTCGATGACGGTCACTTCGAAGCCGTCGCGCACCAGCGCATAAGCCGTTGCCAGGCCAATCACGCCGCCGCCGATAATGCACACACGCTGAGCCATGTCCGTCCTTAAAACCGTTGTGATGACGAAGCCGAGGTTAGGGCCAGGTGACAGGCGGCGAACAATGAATAAAGATGCTCAACCCATAAACAAAGGTTATGGACTCGCCATGCGCCTTCGTCACATCGAGATTTTCCAGGCCATCCGCCAAACCGGATCGATCAGCGCCGCCGCGCAATTGCTGCATGTCTCGCAACCGGCGGTGACCAAGGTGCTGCAACACGCCGAGCAGCAGTTGGGGTTCCCGTTGTTCTTGCGCGTTCGCGGCAAGTTGCAAGCGACGCCCGAAGCGCTGGAGCTGGAGCGCGAGGTCGACAAGGTCAGCGAAAGCCTGCAAGGCGTGCGACGCCTGGCTCAGAGCCTGCGTCGCGAACCCGGCCACAGCCTGCGGATCGGTGCCACTCCGGCGCTGGCCCTGTCGTTGTTGCCGCCGGCCATTCACGAGTGGACCGCACGCTATCCGGACATCGCCTGCGAACTGTCCAGCGCCCATAGCCGTGAGCTGGTGCAAAATCTGCTGATGCGTGAAGTGGATGTCGCCCTGACACTTCAAAGACCGGATCATCCGGGGCTCAAGGCCCACGCCTTGGCGGGCGGTGTATTGGTGGTGCTGGCACCGGCGGGTTACTGGCCATCGGCGCAGGTCGGCATGCCATTGTCATTGATGGCCCTGGCCGATGCGCCGCTGATTGGCTTGTCCAGCGCCGACCCGCTGGCCGCCCGGCTCGACAGCTACCTCGAAGCGGTCGAACCGCCGCCTCGGGTGCGCATCGCGGTGCAGACCTATTCGCTGGCCCGGGCGATGGTAGAGTCCGGTGCCGGGCTGGCGGTGATCGATCCGTTCACGGCCCTGGGCGCTTCCCCCGCCACAACGACTATTCGCCCTCTCGCGCCACCGCTGCCCATCACCCTGTATGCGGTGACCCGTGCCACGGAACCGCCGCCCCACACATTGAGCGACCTGTTGCAAGTGTTCAGTCGACAGGCCCAGGCACAACTCGACCGCATTGCGGGTCTTGCAGCGGATCTGTAGGAGCGATCACAGGACATAAAAGAAAATCGCCACGAAGTGCAACAGACTCCCGGCGATCACAAACAGATGCCAGACCCCATGGGCATGCCGCAGGCGATGGTCGAGGGCAAAAAAGATAATGCCCACGGTGTAAAACACCCCGCCCGAGGCCAGCCACGCAAACCCGGCGCCACCCAGCGCCGCCAGCAATGGCTTGACCGCCACCAGCACGATCCAGCCCATCACCGCGTATATCACGATCGACAGAATCCGCGCTTCAGAACGCGGCTTGATCTCCTGCAAGATGCCGATCAGTGCCAACCCCCAGACAATCCCGAACAACGTCCAGCCCCAGGGCCCGCGCAAGGTCACCAGGCAAAACGGCGTATAACTGCCGGCGATCAGCAGGTAGATCGAAAAGTGATCAACCTTCTGCATGATCACTTTCTTGCGTCCGCGCACGCTGTGGTACACGGTCGACGCGCTGTACAGCACCAGCAAGGTGAAGGCGTAGATCGCCATGCTGACGATCTTCCACGGGCTGCCATCCAGGCTGGCGAGGACGATCAGCCAAATACCACCAACAAACGCCGCCACCGCTCCGATCAGATGCGTCCAGGCATTGAGTCTTTCCCCGTGATACATGTATTGCTCACCTCGAAATTTCGTTGCCGCCGTGCGCAAGGCTCAGGCTTCAAGCGTAAAAGCGCAATGTTTCAAAACACAAATCTCTTTGTAGCCAGCTTGCTGGCGTTGGGGCCCCGAACTCTACGTTGATCTTCATGACGCCATCGCTGGCAAGCCAGCTCCCACAAAGGTCTGCGTAACCCAATGTAAATAGGCACAATCGGGTCATTCCAAAAAGAGTCCGCGCCATGTTGATTGACGAAGAGTTGACCCTGAAAAAACTCGAAGTGTTCCTGGCCTTCATGCGCACCGGTAACCTGGCGCGGGCCGCGGCCGAGTTGCAGACCAGCAACGTCAGCGTGCACCGGGCGATCCATTCCCTGGAAAGTGCCTTGCGCTGCCCGCTGTTCAAACACGAGGGCCGCAACCTGACGCCGCTGGAAAGCGCCTACGTGCTGGAGGAGCGGGCACAGAAGCTGATTCAGGACGTGCTCGAGAGCGTGCGCCTGACTCGCGAGGCCGCCGGATTTTCCGCTGAACGCTTCAAACTGGGCTCGCTGTATTCGCTGACCGTGAAGACCGTGCCGCAGTTGATCATGGGCCTGAAAATCCGCCGCAGTGAACTCAACATCGACCTGATCCTTGGCTCGAATTTCGACCTGCTCTACAAACTCAAGAACATGGAAGTGGATGCGATCCTGGTGTCCCTGGACGACAGCATCAACGACCCGGACTGCGAGCAGATTCCGTTGTTTTCCGACGACATCTTCCTCGCCACGCCGGCCGATTCGAAGTTCGCCCAACGCAGCGAAGTCGACCTCGCCGAAGTGCGCGACGAAACCTTCATCACCCTGACCCAGGGCTTCGCCACCCACCAGGACGGCAAGCGGGTATTCGAGCAGGCGGGGTTCGAGCCGAAGGTGGCGATGCAGGTCAACGACATCTTCACCTTGCTGAGCATGGTCAGTTCGGGGGTGGGTTATGCCTTGCTGCCGGGCAGGATTGCGGCGGTGTATGAGAACCGGGTGAAACTGATCCCGTTGCAGGAAAAATACCGGTTGCAGCAGCACATCGGGGTGGTGTTTCTCAAGGCCAAGGAGCGTGACCCGAATCTATTGGCGTTGCTGGCGGAGTGTCGGATGTATGCCAATCGGCAGGCCTGAAACGGGTGGCGAGGGAGCGTGCTCCCTCGCCACAAAAAGCAATCAGCCCACAATCCCCCGAACGATAAAGAACAACAACGAAGGCCCCAGCAAGCAGCCCAGCCCGGTGTGGAAAGTCGCCGTCAACGCACCATAAGGCACCAGACGCCGATCCGTCGCCGCCAGCCCCGCTGTCACACCGCTGACCGTCCCGGCCAGGCCACCAAACACCATGGCCGAACGCGGGTTATCCAGGCCCATCCAGCGCGCCGCCATCGGCGTGCCGACCATCACCAGAATCGCCTTGATCAGCCCGGTGGCAATCGACAACGCCACCACATCGGAACTCGCGCCAATCGCCGCCCCGGTCACCGGCCCGACGATGTAGGTCACCGCGCCAGCGCCAATGGTGGTCATGCTCACCGCATCGCGATAACCGAAGGCCCAGGCGATGCACACACCGACAATGAACGGCAGCACCGTGCCCAGCAACAAGGCAATCGCCCCGATCAAACCGGCCTTCTTCGCTTCGGTCGCCTGCACTTCGAACGCCGTGGCGACGATGGCAAAGTCACGCAGCATCGCGCCGCCCATCAAACCAATGCCGGAGAACAGCGTCAGGTCCGCCAGGCCTTTCTGCCCGCCCGTCAGCGTACCGCCGACCCAGGCCAGGACCAGGCCGATGACGATGGCAATCGCCGAGCCGTGAATACGCCCGAAAGTCAGGCGTTTGGACACCACCACCGACACCCACATGATCACGCCAACGAATGCGAACGCCGTGACCAGACCGTTGTGTTCCAGACCTTTCTCGATGAGATCCCACATATCAGCGACCTCCTGCCGATGCGCCAACCGACGTTATTTCCGCCGGCTCGTCGGGCAAGGGTTCGCCCTTGTGGGTCCGGCTGATCAGCGCAATGGTGCAGCCGCAGACCACCACCGAACCGATGGCCGCCAGCACCGCCACCGGGCCGCCGTGCAGCGCCGTGACCACGTTCTGTTGTGCGGCCATCGCCACCACCACCGGAATGTACATCGCGCCCCAGAAGCCGACGCCCATCTCGCAGTCCTTGGTCATGCCGCCACGCTTGTGCATCCACAACCGCGCGCAGATCAGCAGGATCATTGCGATCCCGACTCCGCCGACATTGGATTGCACACCCAGCAACACGCCCAGCATGTCACCCATGATCACCCCTGCCAGCGTACAGATCGCCAACAGCGCCACACCGTAAATAATCATTGTTGTCGTCCTCAAAGTGCATCGTCGAATATTGTTTTTGTTGTTCGAAGCCTGAGATCTAGGGTTGGCGGCTTCCCTCCTCACGCAACAGCGCCTGCAGGGTATCGAGCCGTGCACCGTCGAACGCCATCACGGTGCCCTGCTCGAACACCCGGCGCGCCAGCCCGGTCAGCACCGCGCCGGGCGGCAGTTCGATCTGTAGACGTACGCCACGCTCATAAGCGCTTTGTACCGTGCCGCGCCAATCCACCACACGGCACATGTTGAAAGCGAGGTCGTCGCGCAACGCTTCGATGTGGGTCACCCTCCGCGCGCGGCTGCCGCTGAGATAACCCAGGACAGGCGTTTTCAGTGACACCGTGGCGAAGGCTTCGGCCAGGACCTTCGCCGGCGCATCCAGCAGCGGACAGTGCGAAGGCACGCTCACCGCCAGACGCCTGGCCAGTCCGGCGCCATGGACTTTCGCCAACTCGGCGACCGCTTTCATCGCACCATCGCTGCCGGCGATCACCACCTGGTTATCGGCGTTGATGTTGGCCAGGTAAACCGGCGAGTCACTGCCGTGAACCCGGGCCAGCAAACCTTCTACCGTAGCCAGATCCAGACCGATGATCGCGGTCATGCCGTAGCCCTGTGGATAAGCCTGCTGCATCAACTCACCGCGCAGGCTGACCAGATGCAACGCATCGCTGAAACTCAGCGCACCGGCCACCACCGCTGCCGGATAGGCACCGATGGACAATCCGGCGACATAATCCGCAGCCACTGACAGCTGTCGTGACGCCGCCACGCCCGCGATCAACAGGCACAACTGAACGGCCCGCGTCGACTGCAGGGCTTCGGCAGAATCGAGCCGCAAGACATCCTCACCGAGCACGTCGCTGGCCTCGTTCAGGGTTTCCCGAGGCAAGCCCTGGAGCATGCCCGGCTGCTGCGCGCCCTGGCCGGGGAACACCAACAGGCTGCTCACGCTGCTTGCTCCTGCGGGTTCCATGGATCGAGCACCAGACAGGCCTGACTGGCCTTCTTGAGCAGTACGCGATTCGAAGAACCGGCCCATTCACGCAAGGCGACGGCGCCATATGGCGTCTGCAATTGCATGTCCACCGCGCACATGGCGCTGTCGAGCGTCGCCAGCAACGCTTGAGCGCGGGTGCGACTCAGCGGCTGCGGCGTACGCAGGATCAGGTCGAGATCACTGCCCTTGTGCAGGGCTGTAAAACCGCTGGCCAGCTCAAACCCGGCACTGCCACTGACACCCCAGACCCAACCGCCGCCATTGAGCACGGGCCGCAATTTTTTCAGCGCTCGAAGTGCCGGCAACGCACGGTCGCTGTCGACATGACAGAGTGCTTCCGGCGTGACCCGACGGGTGATCGACCTGATCGCCATCGACGCCGCGTACCGCTGCTCACGCAGACGGCCACGCACACCGACCGCAACCTGCCCTGCCGCTGACAAAGCGCGCCGTACCACCACCGGTTGCCCGGCGCGAACAGACTCGATCACCCACGCCGGCGCATCCGCGGGCAACTGCTCCAGGGTCATCCCCCAGAGCAGGTCGTGGGCCAGCAGCGTGTTCACCACTGTGCCCTCAGCAATTGGCGAACCTGGCTTGAGGCCGCACGATTGGCGGCACCGAGGCGGCCGCTCAGGTCACGACCTTTGGCGGCGACATCGCCGATCGCCAAAGTCAGGCACTCAGTCACCCTCGCCAGATCGTTCGCCGTCGGTTGTTCGATCTGCTCCACCGACAAGGTTTCCCAGAGCAAGCCGAGGCTGGCATAGCTGTCGATGTCATAGGCCATCGGCGGCACGCTGGCGGCCAGGGCTTCCAGTTCTTCGACACTGCGCAGCGTCACCCGCGCCGCCGAAGCCTTGCCCATGGCATGCACCATCACACCCGGATCACGCAAGGCAATCAGCCGGTTGGCTTGATAGCCGTGGGCGAGAAACGCCCCGGACATGGCCTTGCCCACCAACAAGCCGATCACGGCGTGGCCGGCCAGTCGGGCACGGGCATAACTGTCGGCGGCGCCGGCCAGGGCCTGATGAATACCAAGCGCTTCTTCGCGCCGGCCATAAGCCTGACTCGGTACGTCGACGATGGCGATCAAGGCACGTTTTTGCGCTTTGTCCTGATCGGCCGCAATGATTTCATTCACCGCCTTGGCCAGGCCCCAGCCTTCGAGCAAGCCGACCTCGCCATGTCGGGCACGAACGAAACGGTTATCCGGATCGGCCACCACCGCGATAAACCGAACGGCTTGTTCACCGATACATCCATCCGCCACCTTCAGTGAGGCCGGCAAACCTTCGACCGGTTTGGCACCGGCACTCAAGGCGTTGAACCAGTTCAAGCCCCTCAGGGAATACGAGCTCATGAGCGCTCTCCTTGATACAGATCGCGAACCACTGAAGGTTCGATTTGCGGCCCGGCGTCCAGACGCGCCAGTCGTTGCAGGAACAGGTCGGCCTGAGTGCTGCGTTGCTGCGCGGGCAAACCCTGCTTGAGCAATGCGCTGACCTGCTGGCGGATCTGGGCCACGTCGTCCTCCGCGAAGCGGTCCACCAGGCCGGTGGCGAAACGTTGTTCGCCGCCGGTCAGGCTCCAGATGAATGGACGATCCCGCGAGTCGTACTCCTCAAGCCCGGCCTCCTGTTCGATCACCTGCGGGCCGTTCAGGCCGAGGCGCGCTTCCTGGGTCACCAGCAAGTAGCTGCACAAGCCCGCGGCAATCGACATGCCGCCGAAGCAGCCCACGCTACCGGCCACCACGCCAATCACGGGTTGGTATTGGCGCAGGTCGACAATCGCCGCATGAACATCGGCAATCGCCGCCAGGCCGAGGTTGGCCTCCTGCAAACGCACGCCACCGGTTTCCAGCAGCAGCACGGCACGGGTCGGAATGCCCTTGCGGTTGTCTTCGGCCGCCAACTCCAGTGCACCGGCCAGTTTCGCCCCGCCGACTTCACCGAGGCTGCCGCCCTGGAACGCCCCTTCGATAGCCCCGATCACCACCGGCAAACCGTCGATGCTGCCCTTGGCAATGATCACGCCGTCATCGGCCTGTGGCACCACGCCCTGACGCGACAACCAGGGCGACATGACCCGTTGAAACGGGTCGAGCAATTCACGAAAAGTGCCGGCATCAAGCAAGGCTTTCGCCCGTTGGCGGGCGCCGAGTTCGACGAAGCTGTGCTTGTGCAGCAGTTCAGCACTGTCAGTCATGGCCGATCTCCTCGAAGCCCTGCTCCAGGCGCAAACGCACCACGCCGGGGGTGGCGCCGAAATCGTGAATATTGATGTCCATCGCCGGCGGGGTCTGCCCGTCGAACATACGTGCAAACAGATGCTGCCAGCGTTGCTCGCTGCCATTGACCGAGGTCTGCACGTTGATCGTCAGCTTGCCGGCCTGACCCGGCTCGATCAGCACTTCCAGATCGCCCGAGCCGACACAGCCCACCAGTGTGCGCCCGCGTGGCGGCTGCCCGGCGGGGAATTCAAAGGATAAGGTTTCCATCAAAAAGCTCCCTGATTAATGCCGTCGCGGGATTCGATGCGGTCGATGAACAGGCAGGCTGCGAGCAGATCGGCAGCACCACCGGGCGAGGCATTCAGCGCGATTAATTGTTGGTCCAGCTCGTGCAAGCGACGGCGACCGCCGAGGCTGGCGCTGCCACCGGCGTCGAGTACCGCCTGGGCGCCACGCTGCATGGTGTGCAGGCCATGCTCGCCGGCGCGGTAGAGCACGCAGGTGTCGGCCAGCCGGGTCATGATCGCCAGCAGTGCATCGAGCCGGGCGTTCTGTTCGCCATGGCCGGCGGCGCGGCTGCGCTTGAGTTGTGGCAGGGCGCGCTGGGTGACGGCCGGGAAGCCCAACTGCGCTTCTTCCCGGGCACCGCGAGCGCCATAGCGCTGGGCGACCTGGGCACCATGGCTCAGAGGCCGTGGCGCATGGCGGTCGTCGAGCAAGGCCAGGCATGCGGCGCGCAAAGCGATGGAACCTGCGGCAGTGGATTCAGGCTCCAGCGCGGCAGCCGCAACCAACAGGCCTAACGCCCAGATGGCCCCGCGATGGGTGTTCACGCCGTGGGTGGTGGCGAGCATCGCTTGCTCGCCTTCTCGGCCGATCAGCCCGATGGCCTCACGCAGGGGTAAACCGATCTCGCCGATTTCCATGGCGGCTTCAGCCATTTCCTTGAACGCTGGCCACAACGCAAGCGCCGAGGCGTGCATCAGCCCCAGGTGCAAATCGGTATGGGCACCGCTGCCGCGTCGGTCGACCAGCGCCGGCTTCGGCGACAGGTCCGCTTCGTCGATCAGTGCGTCCACCGCCAGGTCCGCCAGCCGGTCGGCCAGGCTCAGGGGTTTCGCTTGCAGGTTGAATGCGTGCATTACCAGCTCCTGAATTTGGCGGGCGGGTTGTAGAGACCACCGGACCACTCGACCAGGTCGGCCACGCTTTTGGCGGCGAGCAATTCGCGGGTGGCGTCGGTGCGGCGGATGCCCAGGTCTTCGGGCAAGGCGATCAGCCCTTCGCGGCGCATGCGCGCCGTGTCTTTGGGGTTATGACGCAGGCCGATGGCGGTCACCCCGGCGACGGCGGCGATCATCGCCCGGCGCTCTTCCAGCGAGCGCGCCTTGTAGAGGTAGGCGATGCCTTCTTCGGTGAGCAGGTGGGTGACGTCGTCGCCGTAGATCATGATCGGCGCCAACGGCATGCCGCTTTTCTTCGCCACGTCGATCGCATCGAGGGTTTCGACGAACGTCGGTTTGCCGCCCTCCTGGAAGGTCTCGACCATCTGCACCACGAGTTTCTTGCCGCGTTCGAGCATGGGTTCAGGCGCGTCGCTGTGGCGCATGTCGAGCCAGGCCGGCGTACCGTGGCGCCGGCCACGCGGATCGTGGCCCATGTTCGGTGCCCCACCGAAACCGGCCAGGCGTCCACGGGTCACGGTTGAAGAATGGCCATCGCCATCGACTTGCAGGGTGGCGCCGATAAACAGGTCCACCGCGTATTGCCCGGCGAGTTGGCTGAACATGCGGTTGGAACGCATGGATCCGTCACGCCCGGTGAAGAACACGTCAGGCCGGGCGGCGATGTAGTTTTCCATGCCCAGTTCGGTGCCGAAGCAATGCACGCTTTCGACCCAACCGCTTTCAATCGCCGGGATCAACGTCGGGTGCGGATTGAGTGTCCAGTTGCGGCAGATCTTGCCCTTCAATCCGAGGGATTCGCCGTAGGTCGGCAGGATCAGCTCAATGGCGGCGGTGTTGAAACCGATGCCGTGATTGAGCGACTGAACATTGTGTTTTTCGTAGATGCCGCGGATCGCCATCATCGCCATGAGCACGTGCACAGGCTTGATGTGCCGGGGGTCGCGGGTGAACAGCGGTTCGATATAGAACGGTTTGTCGGCTACCACCACGAAATCGACCCAGGACGCGGGAATGTCGACGCGGGGCAATTCGCTGACATCGTCCACCAACTGATTGACCTGGACGATGACAATGCCGTCGCTGAACGCGGCCGGCTCGATCAAGGCCGGGGTGTCTTCGGTACTTGCTCCGGTGTAGATGTTGCCGGCGCGGTCGGCCATGAAACCGGCCGAGAGCACGACGTTGGGAATCAGGTCCACCACCAGCCGCGCATAGAGCTCGATGTAAGTGTGGATCGCGCCGATTTCCAGCAGGCCGTCTTCGAGCAACTGGCTGATGCGCAAGCTTTGCGCGCCGGCGAAGGCGAAGTCGAGCTTGCTGGCGATGCCGCGCTCGAACAGGTCCAGATGCTCGGCGCGTCCGACGCTGGGCATGATCATGTGCAAGTCATGCAGCTTGCCCGGATCGGCCTTGACCAACGAGCGGGAGAGAAAATCCGCCTGCTTCTGGTTGTTGCCCTCCAGCACCACACGGTCGCCAGGCAGAATCAACGCCTCCAGCGCCGCCACGATCTTGTCGGTGGGCAACACCACACCGGCGGCAAGGCCCCGCACCAGTTCGAGACGCCGCAACTTTTCGCTGCGCCGCCGCGTCCATCGCGAGTCGGGGGATATTGTTGTTGTCATGACCACTCCACGGGTTCGCTGTCGTGGGGTCACCTTAGGAGCGTTGGGTGGCGGGCATCAATCAAGCAGGGTGATGGATTGTTACGGTCAGGTTAATGGTGCCGAAGAGTTTCGTTGCCATGGCTGACGCCTTCGCGGGCAAGCCCGCCCCCACAGGTATCGTGATTGCAAGAACAGTGTGGAAGCCGGCTTGCCGGCGATGGGGCCGTCAAAACGTTTCGAAGATTCCTGAATCACGGTTCTGCCATTTGCTGCTCCACCCCGATCAACAACTGCGCAGTACTTTCCAGCAACTGCCCCAGCAATGCCTCATCTTCATCCATATAGCCTTCGTACTCCGCCAGGTTGCGTCGTTCATGGCAAAGGGCGAATAGCCGAACCTGCACCTTGCTGAAACCTGCGGTGTGGATCAGGCACTGGAAAACCAGGTAACGCTTATCCGAACGGTAGCCACGCAATCGAAGCGCTGTCAGTGCAATGCCATGGGCAGCGTTGTAGGCCAGATCGAATCGGCTGGCGAAGGAAAGTGAAGAGGTTTGCGCATCTTTCAGGCGATCTGTTGCCGAACGCATCAAGCCTTCGCATTCCTTGCGATCGGGTGCTTCGGCCTTCAGTCCACCACTACGTAACAGGTTTTCCAGATTCTCGTTGCTGCCCATCCTTGGACTCCAAAGGGTTTTCCCCCATCAGGTTGATCTTCTCCTGTTGCGCTACCCGCATGACGAAGCTGTTTTCGGCCGTCAGTTTTGCAACCCAGTCATCAGGGGTATAGAGCGTCGGATTAAGGGTGCGGCCCAGATGCTCTTCCAGAGGCAAGAGCCGCTCCATCACATCACTGTAGTGCAGCCCTTCCCCGATCAACATGAGGTCAATGTCACTGGATGCGATGGCCTGATCCTTGGCGATGGACCCATAAACAAACGCCCATGTGAGTTGTTCGGCGAAGGGTTGCAGTGCCTCACGCAAAGGCTCGGCGATACCGAATGTCTTGCGAGTAATACCCAACAGTTCGGCATAGATCGGGCAATCGGGATTGGCCTGGTAGTGGGTCTGATTACCCAGACGTGACATCGTCAGCACACCCGCTCGTTGCAAGCGGTCCAGTTCGCGCATGAGACTGCCTTTTCCGACCTGAGCCCAGCGGGCGATCTCGTTCGCGTAAAAGCTTCGGTCGGGTTTGCCAAACATAAGGCCCAGCACTTTTTGCTGGGTCGTGGTGAACAATGCTTCGCTCAGCGACAGGTTTTCCACGTCAACAACCAAAAGGTCCCAAAAAGGGAACTTTAGGTCCCTTTTTGGGAATCATCAACCTTCAAACCAACCCCGCCCCTACCAGCAACTCTTCCAACCCCAGCAAATCCGGCACCCTGGCCACTTGATCGCCCACTTGCACCGCCTTTTTTGCGGTCGGCCAATGGCAGCCGAACAATAAGAGCCCTTTCCCGCAGCCATAGACGAACCGTCCTACATTCATTCCTCTGCTCCTTTGCTAGCGTTCGCCCCCTCGCCTCCCCCTCAACAAATTCAGATACAAAACGCCCTCAGCGACCGCCGAAGGAACAAAGGATGTTCAGCTCTAGCTCACTCGCACGTTTCAATCTGACGATTCAGGACCTGAAGCACGATTTTCAAGTCCTGGAGTTCACCGGCCAGGAAGCGATAAGTACGCCCTTTGCCTTTGACGTGGTTCTGGTCAGCGAGAGACCGAATATCGATCTGGAAAGCCTGCTGCATAAACAAGGCTTTCTGACTTATGGCGAGGGTGGCAATGGCATTCACGGGCAAATCCATCGCGTGGCCCAAGGCGACGCCGGAAAACGCCTGACTCGTTACAACGTGACACTCGTTCCTCGGGTGGCCTATCTGAGCCACCGCATCAACCAACGCATTTTTCAACAGTTGACCGTCCCGCAGATCATTGCGCAGGTGCTGGAAGAGCACGGCATTCATAGCGACTTTCACTCGTTTCAGTTGGGCTCCAAGTACCCAAATCGTGAGTACTGCGTGCAGTACGACGAGTCAGATTTGCATTTCATTCAACGGCTTTGCCAAGAGGAAGGCATTCATTACCACTTTCGGCACAGCCGAGAGAAACACCTGATGGTCTTTGGGGATGACCAGACCGTGTTCCCCAGACTTCAACGGCCAACGCCCTATAAACAGGACAGTGGCATGGTTGCCGAAGAGGCGGTGATCAAACAGTTTGGCCTGCGTGTAGAAGCCCGTACCAGCCGCACCACCCGCCGTGACCACGATTTTGAAAAGGCCCGCATTCTGCTGGAGTCCGACTATCAGCCCGCCACCCAGGTGCAGCCCGATCTGGAAGATTACGACTACCCCGGACGTTTTACCTCGCGAGAGCGTGGCGAGTTTTTAACCAAACGCGCGCTGGAACGCCATCGTGCCGACTACCTCCAGGCGGAAGGCAAAAGCGATCAACAGACATTGGTGAGCGGGCATTTTCTGCAAATGTCCGAGCACTCACGCACAGAGTGGAACGACCTTTGGTTACTGACAGCGGTTCGCCACGAGTGTAAGCAGCCGCAAGTGCTTCAAGAGAGCTATACCAGCGTTGCCACCGGTCATGAGGATGAACTTGTTCAAGGCTATCGAAACCAGTTTGTCGCCATACCCTGGGACGTTTTCTACCGTCCGCCACATCATTACAAAAAGCCGCGAGTGCTGGGCAGTCAGACCGCCAAGGTCACCGGCCCCAAAGGCGAGGAAATCCACTGCGACAAGTACGGTCGGGTCAAGGCTCAATTTTTCTGGGATCGCGAAGGTCGCCACGATGACAAAAGCAGTTGCTGGTTGCGGGTGTCCTCCAATTGGGCCGGCAATGCCCATGGCAGCGTCACCATCCCGAGAGTGGGCATGGAGGTGTTGGTCAGTTTTCTTGAAGGTGACCCTGATCAACCGGTGATCAGTGGATGTCTGGCCAATAGCGCCAACCCGGTCCCTTACGAATTACCCGCCCACAAAACCCGTAGCGTGTTTCGCTCCCGAAGCACACCGGACAGCGGCGGATTCAACGAATTGCACCTGGAAGACCGCGCCGGCCGGGAATTGATCTACCTGCGCGCCCAACGCGACATGGAGCAGAAGGTCGAGAACGACAGCCGTCTGGAGGTCGGGAACGAGCGCCGGGAAACCATCAAGGGCGACAGCATCACCATACTGGAAGCCAAAGAACACCGAACCGTCACCGCTGACCGCAATGTGAAGCTCAAGGCCAACGACTATCTGCATGTCGCCAGTAATAGCCACACCCGAGTCGATCAAACGCTGGTGGTGGAGGCCGGTCAGCAAGTGCACATCCAGGCCGGGGCGCACCTGACGCTGGACGCTGGCGCGAGCATCAGCCTCAAAGCGGGTGGACAGCACATTGTGATCAGCCACGGTGGCATTTTCAGCAGCAGCGAAATCCAGATCGGGGGCGCTCCGATGGCGGGCTCGGCCGCTTCGTTTTCGATGCCCGGAACTCTGGACGCCTTGTCGGAGCCATCGCAACTGCCGCCCATGATTGCGCTCAGCCAGGGCGCCCTCATGTCGGCCAGCAAAGTCATGGGCGCTGATTTCTGCCCCATCTGCGAAGCCTGCCGAGAAGGCATTTGCATGACACAGGAAACCGCCCCATGACCGACTCGATAGCTCGCCAATGGATGATCCGGCAACAGCAATCTGGCCATGTTTTGTGCCTCGTTCTGGATTCGGAGAACGAACGCGACACGCGCCAATCGTGGTTGAAGACCTGCGGATTCGACCAGTATTCGAGCCTGTACGGCAAAACCCGGGTGGCTGACCTGGCGGACGCCGGGCCGTTTGTCTTCGCCTTCGATCATGTCGGCGACAGACGCATCGACGAACTGCTCAAACATCCGCAGCGAAACTGGGGCTGGTTCGCCAGCCTGCAAAAGGGCGACCTGCCCACACTGGTAAAACACTGGCAGGAGCGTCTGATCATTGGCACGCGGCCGAATCAGGCGCTGTACCGCTTCCACGATAATCGGGTGCTGAGCCGGGCCCTGGCGCATCTACCGGTTGAAGCCTGTCCGGCCTACCTCGGGCCGGCAATCAGCGTGTGTTACTGGCAGGGAGAACGCTGGGAAAGCACGGATAACCCCGCCCCCGGCACCTATCCAGTGCCCGATCAACCGCTGTGGCATCAAGTGCCGGCGCCCAACCTACAGACTGATGACATTCGCCTGACCAATGCTCGTCGCTACCTGCTGGCGGAGCATGTCGAGGCCTACGCCAAACTCGCTGAACAATATGATCCTGACATGTGGCTGCGCACCAGAGTTTCCCAGGCACAGGCGTGGGGATGGTTCGCACCGGATCAATTGGAATTTCTGCTGATCCAGAGCCTGCAAGCACCCGCTTACAGTCTGGCGGCGCATTGGCGGGTTCGTCCAGGGGAAAGCCCTGATGATCACTTTGAACGGGTGTATCAAACAACGGCATTCTGGCAAGGAGAAGGCGCCCTATGAAGCGCCTGATCCGCACAGCAATTCCGGGCTTTTGCCTCACGTTGACCGCAGGCTGCGCCAGCAGTCAGCCGAACACCTTTACCTTCACTGCCGACCTGCCGCCCGACTTCGTCTATCAGGCCATCGCCAAATATGTGCCCGCCAACGGCGAAACCTGCACCGTGCCGGGCGGGCGCAATACCGCTGTCGGCTACAACATGAATTGGCGTGAAAACTATCAACCCACCGCTGAAATCGCCCTGCGCCGAACGGTCAGCGGCTGCCCGTTGATCATCAACCGTATCGAGCTGGACATTAACGCGACCTATGGAAAAGCCCGAGGAGACTTTGATGCGGATGTCGCCAGTGTGTTCATTCGCAACGAGGTGGAGGATCAGTACAAAAGCATCGTTAACGAAGCGGGCGAAAGTTCCTTCTACGGTGAATGCCAATGGCTGTTCCGCACCTCAGGCAAGCCTCGCATCCTGAGAAAACTCCTCAGTTGCAAAACGATCGATGCACAGGGCGACCGGGGACGGGGCCAGCCTTTCGCGGCATTTACCCCTGACCAACTGCCGGGTAAGACCGTAAAGATGCACATCAAGCTGGCCGACGAGGAAAGGCCCGCCATCGGGGATACGTGGGTCAAGGTGCCAAACGGCTGGAAGCGCTGCATGGGCGACAACTTTGAAGACCAATATGCGTTTTGCTTTGGCAATTACAAGGATTTCAGCGGCTTTCAGATGGTCGACGGACGGCAATGCACCATTTACCCCGGCTGCACTGAATAAGGACATCCCCATGACAATGCCGTATCCGCTGGTGAAGTCGCTGTTTAAGAACCTTGGTTTGAGCGGCTGCATCGCGTTAACCGCAGGCTGCGCCAGCAGTCAGCCGAACACCTTTACCTTCACCGCCGACCTGCCGCCCGATTTCGTCTATCAGGCCATCGCCAAATATGTGCCCGCCGAAGGCGAAACCTGCAGCGTGCCGGGCGGGCGAAATACTGCTGTCGGCTACAACATGAATTGGCGTGAAAACTATCAGCCCACCGCTGAAATCGCCCTGCGCCGAACGGTCAGCGGCTGCCCGTTGGTGATCAGGCGCATCGAGCTGGAAATCTTTGGGCGTTACGGAAAAGACCGGGGAGATTTTGGCGCAGACATCGCCAGTGTGTTCATTCGCGACAAGGTGGAGGATCAGTACAAAAGCATCGTTACCGAAGCGGGCGAAAGCTCCTTCTACGGTGAATGCCAATGGCTGTTCCGCACCGTGGGAAAAAAAAGACGCATCGTAAAGCTCCTCAACTGCAAAACAATCGATGCACAAGGTGAGCGCGGGAGCCATCAGCCCTTTTCCATGTATAGCCTCGATCAACTACCGGGTAAGACCGTGAAGATGCACATCAAGTTGGCCGACGAGGAAAGGCCCGGCTGGGGTGACGCCTGGGTCAAAGTTCCGAACGGCTGGAAACGCTGCATGGGCAAGGGCTATGAAGATCAGCGTGGGTACTGCAATGGCAATTACAAAGACTTCAGCGGCTTTCTAATGCCCGACGGACGGCAATGCACCATTTACCCCGGCTGCACTGAATAAGGACATCCCCATGACAATGCCGTATCCGCTGGTGAAGTCGCTGTTTAAGAACTTTGGTTTGAGCGGCTGCATCGCGTTGACCGCAGGCTGCGCCAGCAGTCAGCCGAACACCTTTACCTTCACCGCCGACCTGCCGCCCGACTTCGTCTATCAGGCCATCGCCAAATATGTGCCCGCCGAAGGCGAAACCTGCACCGTGCCGGGCGGGCGAAATACTGCTGTCGGCTACAACATGAAATGGCGTGGAATCTACCAGCCTGACGCTGAAATAGCCCTGCGCAGAACAGTGAGCGGTTGCCCGCTGGTCATCAACCAAATCGAGCTGAAAATCTACGCAACTTACGGTAAAGCCCGGGGAGATTACGGGGTGGATATCGCCAGCGTGTTCATTCGAAATGAAGTGGAGGAACAGTACAAAAGTGTCTTTAACGAAACAGGTGAAAGCGCCTTCTTCGGTGAATGCCAACAGCTATTCCGAACGGTAGGGCCAAAACGCCGCATCGTAAAACTCCTCAACTGCAAAACAACCGATGCACAAGGCGAGCGCGGGAGCCATCAGCCCTTTTCCATGTATAGCCTCGATCAACTACCGGGTAAGACCGTGAAGATGCACATCAAGCTGGCCGACGAGGAAAGGCCCGGCTGGGGTGACACCTGGGTCAAAGTTCCGAACGGCTGGAAACGCTGCATGGGCAAGGGCTATGAAGATCAGCGTGGGTACTGCGATGGCAATTACAAGGATTTCAGCGGCTTTCAGATGGTCGACGGACGGCAATGCACCATTTACCCCGGCTGCACCGAATAAGGACATCCCCATGACAATGCCGTATCCGCTGGTGAAGTCGCTATTTAAGAACCTTGGTTTGAGCGGCTGCATCGCGTTAACCGCAGGCTGCGCCAGCAGTCAGCCGAACACCTTTACCTTCACCGCCGACCTGCCGCCCGACTTCGTCTATCAGGCCATCGCCAAATATGTGCCTGCCAACGGCGAAACCTGCACCGTGCCGGGCGGGCGCAATACCGCTGTCGGCTACAACATGAATTGGCGTGAAAACTATCAACCCACCGCTGAAATCGCCCTGCGCCGAACGGTCAGCGGTTGCCCGTTGATCATCAACCGCATCGAGCTGGACATTAACGCGACCTATGGAAAAGCCCGAGGAGACTTTGATGCGGATGTCGCCAGTGTGTTCATTCGCAACGAGGTGGAGGATCAGTACAAAAGCATCGTTAACGAAGCGGGCGAAAGTTCCTTCTACGGTGAATGCCAATGGCTGTTCCGCACCTCAGGCAAGCCTCGCATCCTGAGAAAACTCCTCAACTGCAAAACAATCGATGCGCAGGGTGAACGAGGGACTAGCCAGCCTTTCGCGGCATTTACCCCTGACCAACTGCCGGGTAAGACCGTAAAGATGCACATCAAGCTGGCCGACGAGGAAAGGCCCGGCTGGGGTGACACCTGGGTCAAAGTTCCGAACGGCTGGAAACGCTGCATGGGCAAGGGCTATGAAGATCAGCGTGGGTACTGCAATGGCAATTACAAGGATTTCAGCGGCTTTCAGATGGTCGACGGACGGCAATGCACCATTTACCCCGGCTGCACTGAATAAGGAGGTTTAGACATGAAGTCATTGGAGAGAGAACTGGAGTCGCCGCTGAGCAGCCGCATACTGGCATGCCCCGCACAGGGTCGATGGAGCAGCTTTCAGCTGGTCGACGAGTTCGGCTCAGGCGAACCCTATGCCGGGTTGGCCTACATCGCAACCGATTCGGAAGGGAAAACCTACGAAGGCAATCTGGATGCCGCAGGCACCGGTAAGATTACTGATCACTTCGCTGGTCCCGTTTTGCTCTTAATTGATCAAACGTACCAAGGGTCAGAACAGCTATATAAAGATTTACAAACAAGACCCCACTACCCCCTCGAAATCACAGAACTCCAGGTCCGCGCCGAGCAAACCCGCTACCTGAACCCTGACGCCAACCGCACCCGAGAAAACCCCGCCCAAGCCTGCGCGGATGCATTTTTCCAGGTGGAAGTGCGCCATCTGGTCAAGCATGTCGCCCATTTACCGCCGCAGGTTTACAGCCATCACCCGATGGGGTCGGGGCCGGCGAGAATCATGGGCAAGCAAGGCTCACTGGGTGTTGCCCTCTTGCCACTCAAACACACCGTGCTGGAAGTGCGCCCGCTACGGGCGTTGCGCCCCATGCTGTCCACCGATTCCGCGTACTGTTCGCTCAACCTGTATCAACTGGCGCTGATGGCCACCTTGAGCTATTGCCCCTTTGGTCAAAAACCCGATGGACACCCCGTCGACACCGCGACTGTAAGCTTTCCCCTGCAACCCACCGTGGGCAACTGGTTCGGGGACGCACTGGCCAAGTTTGAAGAACTGGGGAGAGTCGATTCGACCCAAACGACCGCCTACTACCCGTTGTATGAGGACGTGCCGTACTCCAGGCGCCTGGAAATCGTGCCATTCGACCCAGGTCTCTACGCCGTAAACAACCCTGAATTGAAGGGCGATCAGGAACATCCTGCCAAAATTCACTTCCTCGACGACCGGGGCCATGGCTCGGCAGCCACCGATACCCAGGCCTTCATCACCCACCATGACGAACTGATCCTGATTGCCGTGCGTGGCACCTATGAACTCATCGCGGATGGCCTGCGCGACGCCGATGCCTTTCAAGTGCCGTTTGAAGAGACCGACAGCAAGGTTCACCGGGGCTTTTACCAGGCAGCACAGAAAGCCTACGACTTCGTTGTGAAGTACCTCTCCAGATTCTATGCCGGTCAAAAACTGCTGATCTGCGGGCACAGCCTCGGGGGTGCAGTGGCATTGCTACTCTCGGAAATGCTGCGCCGCCGACCTGAAGGCTACAACATCCAGCTCTACACCTACGGCGCCCCCCGCGCCGGCGATGCCAATTTCGCAAAAGAGGCGAAGCCGCTGGTGCACTACCGCATGGTCGCCCATAACGACCCGGTGCCGAGCGTGCCCGGTACCTGGATGAACACCAAGGCAAGCGTTTTCGGGGCCGGGGCTGTGCTGAGCTTTGTTAACGTGCCCGCCGGCCTCTCGGTATTTTTAGCAGGCATCACTAACTGGAAAGGCGAACCCTACGACCATCACGGCACCCTGCGTCATGCGATGCCGGTGCAATTTGGCCCCAGGGAAATGTCCATGATCTTGTGGGAGCCTGGTTGCGACACCATCACTCAACATGCCGCTTGCTCGGTGGCCATCCAGCAAATAAACGGGCTACCGGACCGACCTTTATTTCTGGCTCAACTCTTCAGCTTCCCCAGCCACTCGATGACCGGCAGCTACATTCCAGCCTGCTGGGCATCGCTCAAACGTTCGCAGGAGGCTCAAGAAAAGAACCGCCCCCTCGTCACCGACCTGGAGTTTGAAAGGATAGAGGATGCACTCAAGAACATTACCGATCAGTTGCGTGCAAGGCGGCGTCATTTCTCGAACCAGTCTCCGAGATATCAAGAAACTTACGAGGCGGAAATCAGCGCGATCATTCTTGAGATCGACAAAGTACATGCAACGCGCGCTCGACTGAAATCATTGCAGTTCAAGCTCCCCAGCGAAGCAGATGTCTATGGATCGCTTTCAACTCAGCCCGAGCGGCTGGCCGAAAACCTGCAGCGCTGGCTTGCCCACGCGGAAAACCGGGTCATCGAGCAGTTGGCCATGGCGCCAGCCTACGGCAATCATGGCGAACGGCTGTCTTCGATCTACGGCCATGTCATTGGTATCCCCCGCACCCTGGACATCGATTCGATTATTTGAAAACCCCGCAGCCCTGTCGCCGGATGCGCGTTTTCCGGTGAGCGGCGATTCAAGGCTGATCGGTAAACCCGCGAGACTGTCGATGAATAACCCAAGCTCAATGTCTGATGTTCAAGGACTATCCGACTACCTCAAATGCCTTCCCGTGGAACTTCACGACGAGGCACAAGACTTCATCCGCTATTTACACCAGCTGCCCAAACGTTCACCGGTCGAGTGCCCGAACTGCGGTCATCCTCGCTTCAGACTGGATACCAGCCAGAACACGCGCCTGCCTTTTTACCGCTGCGTTGCCTGTAACAAGGGCTTCAATTGTCTGTCGAAGACGCCCTTCACGAACTATGGGCTGATGCACCTGTGGTCGACCTACGGTCAATACCTGTTGGCCGGCTGGCCCACGCCCGGCATCGCCCAGGCCATGGGGATTTCCCCAAGCACCACGTGGCGCTGGATCAAGCCTTGCCGCGCGGTGATGGCCAAAGAATTTCCAGCCCTGTATCGCTGGTGGTCGGCACGCCAGGATCGAACCAATCTGGAGCCCCCGGCGCACATTGCGGCTCAGGCGAAGGCTTTCCAGAGTAGCCTGGAGCACTTGCTGACGACCCGGCACGCTGTCTGTTCAAGATGCGGCTCGGCCGATACAAAGCGTATCAATGAGCGACGCCCTGATTTCTATTGCCGCGGATGCTCAAGCACGCTGAGTTTGCTCCGTGGAACGCTGCTATCCCGATTGGGTTATCCAGAGCACTGGCTGACGTTTGCCCAAGGGTTGATCAATGGCGAAAGTGTGACTGATCTGCAGCGGCGTACAGGGCTTTGTGAGCGGGCATGCAAACGCTGGCAGGTGCGTTTCATGCTGATATTCGAACAGCAGGGTCACGCCGATCTGGCCAAATGGATCAAGTGGCTACGCAGTCGCCGAGTCAAAGAGGTGAGTGATTTTGTGCGTGACGGCGGGCAGTTGGCAGCGGTCAAAGGCTCCCGCTATTCAGCCAATTCAAAGCGGCGCTTTGCCTTTCTGCCAAGGGACGCCCGGAAACGGCGCTCGGATTCGTAAGCCCATCCAGGACAGCGCCGCGTCTTGGGAACGCCGCAGGCGAATGATCCGTGCGCTGGAACTTTTGGGCGTACCAACGGGAGCAAGCTCCCTCGCCACAGGGATTCGGTCAGGCCAGCCCGGCAATCACAAGCAGTTCTTCCAACCCCAGCAAATCCGGCACCCTGGCCACTTGATCGCCCACTTGCACCGCTGCTTTTTCCAGCGAACACAGCGGCACGTCGACATAGCTCAATTGACTGTCGAGCTTGTACGAGCGGGGAATTCCCTGGACCAGCATGGCGATGAATTTCAGCTCGGGGCGGCCGCCGAGGGCGTTGAGGATGACGATCCGCGCGCGCTCTCCGATGACGACTTTACTGCCGCACGCCGACTCGAAACTGAGCAGCGGGATTTGCCGGTTGCGCCACGGTACTCGCCCCAGATACCAGGGCGGCGTGTCGAGGTCGAACGCGGCGGGCTGGTAGTCGATCAGTTCGGCGACCGCAACGTTGGGCAGGATCAGGTTGCGGTCGGCCAGGGGCAGCAAAAGGCCGGTGAGGTGGCTGGTGCGCGGGTTGATCAGCCGCTCAAGCATGGGTTTTGCTCCATAGGGCAATGCTTTCGAGCAGTACCGATTCCTGGTACGGCTTGCCGAGGTAGTCGTTGACACCGATGGCCATGGCGCGGTCGCGGTGTTTCTGGCCGGTGCGGGAGGTGATCATGATGATGGGCAGGTGCTGAAAACGCTCGTCACTGCGGACTTGCCTGGCCACTTCGAAACCGTCCATGCGCGGCATTTCGATGTCGAGCAGCATCACGTCCGGCCTGTGCTCTTCGAGCAACAACATGGCGTCGACGCCGTCCTTGGCCGTCAGCACGTTCATGCCATGGCGTTCGAGCAAGCGGCTGGTGACCTTGCGTACGGTCACCGAGTCATCGACCACCATGATCAGCAACGGCCGTTGCGGCTCGGGCTCGAGATCGTGATTGGCCGGACGCTGTGGCACATGCGCTTGCAGGGCGCGGATCGGCGCCAGCAAATCCAGAATCAGCACCACCCGGCCATCGCCCAGGATCGTCGCGCCAGACACGCCCTGCACGGCCGCGAACTGCGGGCCGAGGCTCTTGACCACGATCTCGCGAGTGCCGGCCATGGCGTCGACCAACACCGCGATGTGCCGCTCGTTGCACTGCACCAGCAGCACCGGCAGCGGCAGGTTCTGGCCCAGCAACCTCGGCCGTGGACTGGTTTTCAACAGTTCGCCCAGGTAGCACAGTTCATAGCGTTGCCCGGCGTATTCATAGGTCGGCGGGTCGAGGCGGAAGTGCCCTTCGAGTTCGTTGGGCAGCACACGGACGATCCCGTCGATGGTGTTCAATGGGATCGCGTATTGATCCTCGCCACATTGCACCATCAGCGCGCGGTTGACCGACACCGTGAACGGCAGGCGAATGCGGAAATGCACGCCCTGCCCCGGCACGGAATCAATACTCATGCTGCCACCCAGTTGCCGGACTTCTTCGTGCACGACATCCATGCCGACGCCGCGCCCGGAAATCTGGGTGATTTTCTCGGCCGTGGAGAACCCCGGCTGCAGGATGAATTGCAGCACGTCGCGGTCGCTGATTTCGCTGTTCGGGTCGAGCAGACCGCGCTTGATCGCCTTGCGCCGCACCGCCTCCAGCGGCACGCCGGCACCGTCGTCGCGGATATCGAAAATGATGTCGCCACCCTCGCGCGACAGGTCGAGGGTGATCCGTCCCTGGGCCGGTTTACCCGCCGCTATCCGCGCCTCGGCAGATTCCAGGCCATGGTCCACGGCGTTGCGCAGCATGTGCTCCAGCGGCGCCGCCATGCGTTCGAGCACGTTGCGATCCATCTCGCCTTCGGCGTTTTCGACGATGAACTCAACGTCCTTGCCCAACTCCTCGGAAACCTGACGCACGATGCGTTTCAAGCGCGGCAGCATCTTTTCGAACGGCACCATGCGCGTGCGCATCAGGCCTTCCTGCAGCTCGGTGTTGATACGGCCCTGCTGTTGCAGCAGGTTTTCCGCGTCCTGATTGCGCCGGTCGAGGGTTTCCTTGAGGTCGAGCAGGTCGGAAGCGGACTCGAACAGTGCCCGCGACAGTTGCTGCAATTGTGAGTGACGGTCCATTTCCAGGGGATCGAACTCTTCGTAACCCAGGCGTTCGGCGTCGACTTGCTGGCGACTGAGGATCCGGCCCTGGGTTTCGATATCGAGCCGGCGCAACTGATCGCGCATCCGCTCGATGGTGGTTTCCATCTCGTTCAGGGCGATTTGCGCATCGCTGACCTGCTGCTCGATGCGGCCGCGAACAATCGATGACTCGCCGGCCAGGTTCACCAGGTCATCGAGCAGTTCCGCCGAGACTTTGACCATGTCGGCGCCGGCATCGGGTTGCAGCGGGGCTTCGGCTTTTGCGGCGACGGGCAGCGCGATTGGCGCGGGCGTTTCAGGCAGCGCCGGGTGGCTGAAATTCTTGATCGCGTCGATCAGTCGATCGGCCGGCGGCAAGGGTTCGCCGGCGCGGGTCGCGTCGAGCATTTGCGCCAGTCGGTCATGGCTGCGTTGCAGCAGCTCGAACAACGCCGCCGTGGGTTTCAGTACTCCGGCGGATAAACCTTCGTAGAGAAATTCCAGCTCATGGGCCAAATCGCCGATCGGGGTGATCTCCACCATGCGTGCGCCGCCCTTGAGCGTGTGCAGGTCGCGCAGCAGGGTTTCCACTTCCTGACGATTCGACGGCTCGGCCTGCCAGCGCACCAGCGCCGCACCAGAGCTTTCGATGATGTCGAAACCTTCCTCAAGGAAGATGTCCAGCAACTCGCTGTCGTGATGGGCCGAGTCATTGCTGGCCGCCGGCTCGATCAGATCGGCATGGCCTGCGTGTCCCTGGCGGAACGCACGGATCGCTTCGATCAGTTCGCCCGGATCGTCGAGGGGTTGATGCTGTTGAAGCTGTTCAAGCAAATGCGCCAAGCGATCGTGGCTGTGTTGCAACAAAGAAGCGAGCCCGTCGCTGTAGCTGTACCGGCGGTCCACCAAGCCTTCGTAAAGGCTTTCCAGTTCATGGGCCAGATCGCCGACCGGCTCGACCTCGGCCATGCGCGCGCCGCCTTTGAGGGTGTGCAAATCCCGTTGCAAGGACGACAGCGGCGCGGCATTGGACGGCTCGCTTAACCAGCGCTGCAAGGCCGGGCCGGCGCTTTCAAGGATATCCGCGGCTTCTTCGAGGAAGATCGAAACGATCTCGTCGTCCGGCTCGCGTTCCCTTGTAGGAGCGAGCCTGCTCGCGATGGATTCACAGGCGCCGCGTTTATCCTGCGATAACGCATCATCGTTGACGACCATCGCTGGCAAGCCAGCGCCCACAGGGGGCAGGGAGTTTTCAAGTTCGGCGGTGGCATCAGACAGTTCGCGGATGCTCAGGGTACGGCTGCCATCGCTACGGATCAGGCCCATGGCCGACGGGTCGAGGCTCTGATCGAGCAAGCCGTGCAACGCGCGAATCCGTTCCGGGCGCGGACTGACTTCCTGGCCGGCAGCCAGTTCGTCGAGCATGTTGATCAGCGCTTCATGGGCACTTTGCGCTTCATGGAAAAACGTCTCGCTGACCGCCAGGCTGCTTTCTTCCACGGCACCGTAAAGGTCGAGCAAGGCTTCGCACAGCTCATCCACCGGATGCAAATCAGCCAGGTGTGCACCTTCGCCGAGGGTGGTCAATTCATCCAGCAGCGCACTGAGTTCCTGGCGTTCGCCGGGGTGTTGCTGCCAGCGTTGCAACAGGCTTTCGGCGTCCAGCAGGATGTCCATGCCCTGGGCCAGAAAGTTGTTGATCAACTGCGGATCGCGCTTGATGCGCAGACCTGTGTTCGGGGTGTTCGACAGGCTGGCCAGACGTTCGGCCAACAAGGCCTGGGTGCGTTCGATCAATGCCGCCGCGTCAGGGATCTCGGCCAACGGGTCCGACTTCAATTGGCGCAAACCGAGGCGGAACAAACCTTCGGCTTCCAACAGCAATTCGACTTCGTCCAGGTCGAGGGCGATCTGGTGGGCCTTGTATTCCCGGGCCAGTTGATCCAGCGGCGCGGCGAGCTCGGCAATCGGCAACACCCCGGCCATCGACGCACTGCCCTTGAGGGTGTGCAAGGCGCGCTGCAATTCATCGCTGGCCTGTAACGGCACGTGCTCGGCAGCCTGATCCAGAAAGCGATTGAGACTGCTCAAATGGGATTCGGCTTCTTTGCGGAAGATCTCCAGCAACAAAGGATCGAGGGCCGCGACGTCCTGGGTATCTTCATCGGCGGCCAATGCCTCGCCCTTGGCCAGGGCATGGGCCCGGGCGGCCAGTTGGTCGACGTCGTTACGCTGGCGTTGGGCATTGGCGGCAAATTCGGCCACCAGCTCCGGCAACAGCGTCAACACATCGCCCAGCAGTTGTTGCACCGCAGCGCCCGGGGCGACGCTGTGTTCCAGCACACGGTTGAGCAGGTTTTCCACGGCCCAGGCCAGTTCGCCGAGCACCAGTGCCCGGACCATTCGGCCGCTGCCCTTCAGCGTATGGAAAGCGCGACGCACTTCCCCAAGGGCTGACGGGTCATCAGGGTTGGCCGACCAGCGCGGCAGGTATTCCCGCAGGATGTCCAGCACCTCGTCGGTCTCTTCGAGGAACACTTCGCGCAACTCGTCATCCACCGGTGTTTCGCCGGCAGGCGGCGGCAACAGGCTGCCCGGTGTGGTCTGGGCGGGCGGGTTGAGTGCCGACACCGGGCTGGCCAACACATCCGCCAGGGTCTGGACGACGGCCGGGGTGTCCAGTTCCTGCCTCTGCTGCATGACCTGCGCTTCGCTCGGACTCAGTACATCCTCGAGCACCGGCACATGCTGTTCGCTAGGGAAGAAACCGAGTGACGCCAGGCTTTTTTCGGCGATATCGAGCAACGACTCACCGGGTGCTTCCGGGTCATCATTGAGGCGCTCCAGATAGTATTCGAGGCTGGCGATCACGTCGGCCAGGCTGTCCAGTTCCTGCCAGCCGGGCTGACCGGGATCGAGCAGCAGGTGCTCGCGGATGAAGTGATTGCAGGTTTCGATCAGGCTGGCCGCGCGGCTCAACGGAATCATCGCCAGCGCACCGCGAACCTGGGTCAGCAAGGCCGGCAGCGCCTGTAAATGCTGACGGTCCCAGTCGGCGTCGATGTAGTCGACGATCATGTCCTTGGCCTGTTGCAGGCAGATGCGCGCTTCCTTGATCACGATCTGGTGAATCTGCGTCAGGTCGGTGGTTGGCAGACGGCTTTCTTCCTGACTCTCCGGCTCCACGGTGCCGACCATGCCGGCCAGCGTCGCTTCGACGTAGAGCAAGGCCCCGGCGACGTCCATGAGAATCGCGTCATCGGGTGCGCGCTGGCCCTGGGTGAGGCTCAGGACCACGGCCAATTGGTCAATGATGACCTTGCGCGGCTGACCGAAACCCAACACCGCCAGGGTGTCGGCGATTTGCCGCAGCGGCGCCAGCAGGCTGTCGAGATCGGAAGCGTGTTGACGGTCGCTGCGCACGAACAGGTCCAGGCGCTCCTTGACCCGCACCAGCTCTTCGCACAGTGCTGTCAGTACCGAACGCATGGCGTCGCGGTCAGGCCCTGCCAGTCGTGCACGTTCCTCATCGACCATTGCGCTGTCAGGCAGCGCGTCATCCAGTCCGTAGCGATCTTTCATGGTCAGCATCTGCCCGGTGGGGTGTTCGGCTTTGGCTATGTAGAACAGCAAACTCTTGAGCAGCTCCGGCGGCGCCGGTTGATTGATGGCAGGCATGCCCTGTTCGAGCAGGCGCTTGAGTTCTTTGTCGGCTTCCTTGAACAGGCTGCGCAAGGCAGGGCTGTTGGCAATCGCACCGGCGCGCATGCCTTCGACCAGCGCCGCGGCGATCTGCCACAACGGGCTCAGGGGTGCGTTACCGCACAGGCTTTCGAGGCGATTGAATACCTTGGCCAGATAACCGAGGTTGGTCTCGTCATCCTGCTCGCGGAGCAAGCCGACCAGGGCCATCTGCAGCATTTGCCGCAATTTGCGCAGCACGCCCGGCAGGTCCGGCGGTTCCAGATGCGCCAGCGACGCTTCGTCCAGCGGCGGCAGATCGGGCAGCAGCGGGCTGAACAGGCTGGTTTCCGACAACAGGCCTTCGCCACGGGCGCTGCGCAGGTCGTTGATCAGCGGCAGCACCACCAGCGGCAGGTCGCGTCGCGCACCCTGGACCCGGTCGAGGTACATCGGCAGTTGCCCCAAGGCTTGCATCAGCAGGTGCAGCGCCTCGTCACGATGGCTGACGCGGCCCTGTTGCAGGGCGCTTACAAGCTGCTCCATCTCTTCGGCGAGCAGGGCCGCGCCGTAGAATTCGACCATCTGCAAACTGCCGTGAACCTGATGAATGTACGCCAGGCAATCGCCCAGCGCGTGCGTCGCCTGCGGATCATCCAGCAGGGTTTCGATGGCGTGATGAGCCTGCTTCAGCGTTTCGGCAATCTCGCCTTTGACCCATTCGAGGGCCACATAGTCGTGCCGATCACCCATAACCACCTCAGTTACCACTTCAGTCAAAATGCCAACGCCCGCAGGCGGTTCAAGCTTTGTCCGTCGCCTGCGCCTTGGCGGCCGGCAAGGTGAAACCGGACACCGACCGCCGCAACTGGCTGGCCATCTTCGCCAGGTTGCCAATGCTCTCGGCAGTGGCGGTGGAACCTGACGAGGTCTGCGTCGTGATTTGCTGGATCACATTCATCGTCAGGGAGATCTGACCGGCAGACGACGTCTGTTGTTGTGCGGCATTGGAAATACTCTGGATCAGTGCCGCCAGGGTCTTGGAAACCCCTTCGATTTCTTCCAGGGCCACACCCGCATCCTGCGCCAGCCGGGCGCCCCGCACCACTTCGGTGGTGGTCTGTTCCATGGAAATCACGGCTTCGTTGGTGTCGGTCTGAATCGCCCGTACCAGGGTTTCGATCTGCCGGGTCGCCGCAGATGAGCGCTCGGCCAGACGCTGCACTTCATCGGCGACCACCGCGAAACCGCGCCCTGCATCACCGGCCATGGACGCCTGGATCGCCGCATTGAGGGCGAGGATGTTGGTTTGATCGGCAATGTCATCGATCAGGCTGACAATGTCGCCGATTTCCTGGGAAGACTCGCCAAGACGTTTGATCCGTTTGGCGGTGTCCTGAATCTGTTCACGGATGTTGTCCATGCCGTGGATGGTGTTGTGCACCACCTCGTTGCCCTTGTTGGCGATTTCCACCGAGCGTTCGGCCACCGCCGACGACTCGGCAGCGTTGGCCGACACCTGGTCGATGGATTCGGCCATCTCATTGATGGCGGTAGAGGCTTCGGCAATCTGCTGCGCCTGATGCTCCGACGCCTGCGCCAGGTGCATGGCGGTGGCCTGGGTTTCCTGCACCGCGGCCGCCACCTGGCCGGCCGTCAGGTTGATGGTCGCCACCAGGTCGCGCAGTTGATCCACGGAGTAATTGATCGAGTCGGCGATCGTGCCGGTGAAATCTTCGGTGACCGATGCCGTGACCGTCAGGTCGCCATCGGCCAGGTCCTCGATCTCGTCGAGCAGACGCATGATCGCGTTCTGGTTGCGCTCGTTTTTCTCGGCGGTTTCCCGTAGCTGGCGATTGGTTTCACGCACCATCACCAGGCCGATGAGGATGATGGAGGCCAACGCCAACAGACCCAGCACGTAACCGCCAATGGTGTCGGTGGTGCGCCCGCCCGCCAGGTTTTCGAAACCGTTGGCCAGGTGCGAGGCTTCATCGAGCAGGGTTTGCGACAGGCTGAAAATGTTGGTGGCCGATTCGCGCACCTTGAACAGTTCGGGCGAGGTTTCGAGGATTTCATCCACTGAACCCGAGACAAACTCGAACAGCTCGGAAATTTCGGTCAGTCGCGCGCGCGCATCGCGGTCTTCGACCTGGCTGATCCTCTGCGACAGGTTGCCCTGGAGCATGCCGTTGAGCACCAGGCCGAAACGCGCCGCGTCGCGACCGAAAGCGTCGGCGGCCTGTTGCGAATTTTCATCGCCGGACAACACCGTGTTCACCGCGCCGAGAATCCGCTCAGCCAGCAGCGATTGACGTTGGGCCATCGCCACCTGACCCGCCGGAGCACCGCGCTGCAGGAGGATTTCCACCACCTTTTCGTATTCGACCTGCAACTGCGGCACGGTTTCGGCGAGGGTGGCGGCCACCTGATGCAGCGACAACACGGTCTGCTCGCTGGAGAGAATGGCGTCGGTGTTTTTCAGCAGGCGCTCCCAATCCAGTTGCACGGCGCGCATTTCCGGGCGCACGGTCGCCGGCGCTGGCGGCAAGCCGGTCGCCGGATCGCCTTTTTTCAGATAGCCCCAGCGCTGGGCAAAATCGTTGCGCGCATCGCTGAGCAGCTTGAATGCCGCAGCCTTGCCGGCGGCGGCCTCGGTGGCGTTTTTGGCAATGCGCTGGGACAGCACGCGCAATTCGCCAGCGTGGCCGATGTACTGCTTATCGTAAGTGGCCTGGGTGTTGAGGTACGCGAAGTTGGCGAACAACAGCATGATGAAGATGATCAGTGCGATAAACAGCACAATGATCTGCGACCGGCTGCGCGACCCTTCCATTGGCTTGCCTGCTTTTGCTTTTATCATCGGTCACCAACACCCTTTAAAGCTTGCCGAAGTACCTGTGGGAGCGAGCCTGCTCGCGATTCAGGCGCCGCGGCGCATCAGGAAAACCGCGTTATCGTTCAATCGCGAGCAGGCTCGCTCCCACAGGGTTTACAGGGCCACGTTCATGAATCCTTGCGAGCGTACCAGCGCAAACGGGCTGAACACCCGCCAACTCTGCTCGCCCTGGAAACAGCCTTCAACAAATGCCGCCATCGGCCCCTGCAATTCGTCAGCGGGCACGGCCTTCAGGCTGTCCTGAGCAAAGTGCTGCAGGCCGAAGACTTCGTCGACCATCAAGCCGGCAAACACATCTTCGTACTCCACCACCAATACCCGTCGCTGCCTTCGCGCGGTCGACAGTTCGTAACCAAAGAAGCCACACAGGTCCATGATCGGCAACAACCGTCCGCGCAGGTTAGCCACGCCCTTGACCCAAGGCTTGACCCCGGGCAGTTGCGTAAAGCGCGGCTCGTGCAACACCTCGCCGACTTCGCTCATGGGCGCAACATACCAGTGCTCGCCCACGCGAAAGCCGATGCCACTCCAGCTGTCCTGCCGGGGTGGCTGGGACGGCAAGTCCGCGGCCAGCAGACGACAACGCTGGTCAATCTGCAGCAGCAGCTCGAAGGCAGTCAGCGACTCGGTCATGACCGGACAATCAACCGGGCAGGACGTTGTTCAGGGTCTTGATCAGGGTTTCTTCGTCGACGGGCTTGGTCAGGTAGTCCCTGGCCCCCTGGCGTGTGCCCCAGACCTTGTCGGTTTCCTGATCCTTGGTGGTGATGATGATCACCGGGATGTGCCCGGTTTCCGGGTCTTTGGTCAACTGACGGGTCGCCTGGAAACCGTTGAGGCCGGGCATGACGATGTCCATCAGCACCGCGTCGGGCTTTTCCAGGCGGGCCAGGGCCACGCCGTCGGCGCCGTTTTCGGCTTTCAATACTTCATGACCGTGCTTTTCCAGCATGCCGGTCAGTTTGTACATCTCAGTCGGCGAATCATCGACGATCAGAATACGAGCCATGGTCTTCCCCATTCTTGTCGACGCAAGGCCCGTTGGCCGAGCGTCACTGTAGGTGTCTTACTGCGGCAAAACGGCGGCAAAGCCCGGAACATGGGCCTGGATCGCGTTCAGCAGTTCTTCCTTGCTGAAAGGCTTGGTCAAAAACTGGTCGGAGCCGACGATACGCCCCTTGGCCTTGTCGAACAGCCCGTCCTTGGACGACAGCATAATCACTGGCGTGGACTTGAAAGCCGGGTTGTTCTTGATTAATGCGCAGGTTTGATAGCCATCCAGACGCGGCATCATGATGTCGACAAAGATGATGCCAGGGTGATTGTCGGCGATCTTGGCCAGGGCATCGAATCCGTCGATGGCCGTGATCACTTCACAGCCCACGTTTTTCAAGAGCGTTTCGGCGGTTCGGCGAATCGTCTTCGAATCGTCGATGACCATGACCTTCAAGGCGCTGGAATGCTGTTCCATAAATGCTCTACCGTCGCCTTTGCGAATCAAATTGTCCGTTTGCCGGTTAATGGCGGCCAGAAACCCTTGATACTCAAGGGCCAGTACAACTTGGCAGTCTTTTTAGCACAGTCTCCAACACCAATCTATCGGCCAACCTTCGAGGTGGTTTTTCCTTGACCGGGAACACACTCAGCGCCACTCTGACGCCACTTTACGGCCTGATCTTTTGTAGGAGCGAGCCGGCTCCGGGCGGCGTTCCGACGATGGTCGTCAACGATGACGCAGGCCGGCTGGAAAAATGCGGCGCCCTCAAGCCTATCGCGAGCAGGCTCGCTCCTACAGGTCATTCATACGCCCCCAACTTTCGAGGAAACACCCATGAGCGTTCGCGTCGGGATTGTCATGGACCCTATTGCCGGCATTTCCTATAAAAAGGATAGCTCGCTGGCCATGCTGCTGGCTGCGCAGAAGCGCGGCTGGGAACTGTTCTATATGGAGCAGCGTGACCTGTACCAGGCCGAAGGCCAGGCACGGGCGCGGATGCGTCCGCTGAAGGTCTTCGCCAATCCGGAAAAATGGTTCGAACTGGACGCCGAGCAGGACAATCTGCTGAGCGATCTGGACGTGATCCTGATGCGCAAGGATCCGCCGTTCGACATGGAGTTCGTCTACACCACGTATCTGCTCGAGCAAGCCGAAAGCGCTGGCGTGCTGGTGGTCAACAAACCGCAGAGCCTGCGTGACTGCAACGAAAAACTGTTCGCCACGCTGTTCCCGCAGTGCACGCCGCCGACCATCGTCAGCCGTCGCCCGGATGTGCTGCGCGAATTCGCTGACCACCATGGCGACGTGATCCTCAAGCCGCTGGACGGCATGGGCGGCTCGTCGATCTTCCGCCACACCGCGGGCCACCCGAACCTGTCGGTGATCCTCGAGACCCTGACCCTGCACGGTCAACAGCAGATCATGATCCAGGGTTACCTGCCCGCCATCGTCGATGGTGACAAACGCATCCTGATGATCGACGGCGAACCGGTGGACTACTGCCTGGCGCGCATTCCCGCTGCCGGCGAAACCCGTGGCAACCTGGCCGCCGGTGGCCGTGGCGAAGCGCGTCCGCTGACCGAAAAAGACCGCTGGATCGCCGCGCAAGTCGGCCCGACCCTGCGCGAAAAGGGCCTGCTGTTCGTAGGCCTGGACGTGATCGGCGAACATCTGACGGAAATCAACGTCACCAGCCCGACCTGCATTCGCGAGATCGACAACGCCTTTGGCACCGACATCGGCGGCCTGCTGATGGATGCCATCGATCAGAAGCTCAAGGCTCGTTGAAAAGCCAAACCAACATTGCGTTATCATGCGCGGCCTGTGAAAACGCGATGTTGGTTTCCTTGTCATGACACTCCCGTCCGATCTGCCCGCCGAACTCGCCCACCGTGGCGTGCGCCCGGCCGATCGCCTCGGTTTTACCCTGTTTCTCGCGGCGCTGATTCACCTGGCCTTGCTGCTGGGTGTCGGCTTCACGATGGTCGAGCCCCAGCAGATCAGCAAAACCCTGGAAATCACCCTCGCCACTTTCAAAAGCGAAAAGAAGCCTGAGAAAGCTGATTTCCTCGCCCAGGAAAACCAGCAAGGCAGCGGCACCCTGGATAAAAAGGCCATTCCCAAGACCACCGAGGTCGCGCCGTTCCAGGACAACAAGGTGCAGAAAGTCACGCCACCGCCGGCGGCCAAGCCTGAAGTGCGGGACGCTCCGCCCAAGGCTGCCGTGACCACCGTCGCGCCGAAGCCGAAAAAAACCGCCGCCAAGACCGAAGAACCCAAAACCGACATCAAACCCGCGGTCGCCGCGCCGACGTTTGACACCGAACAGTTATCCAGCGACATCGCCAGCCTGGAAGCGGAACTGGCCAACGAACAACAGTTGTACGCCAAGCGCCCGCGCATCCATCGCCTGAGCGCCGCCTCGACCATGAAAGACAAGGGCGCCTGGTACAAGGACGAATGGCGCAAGAAGGTCGAGCGCATCGGCAACCTCAATTACCCGGACGAAGCCCGGCGCAAGCAGATTTACGGCAATTTGCGCCTGATGGTGTCGATCAACCGGGACGGTTCGCTGTATGAGGTGCTGGTGCTGGAGTCTTCCGGGCAACCGTTGCTCGATCAGGCGGCCCAGCGCATCGTGCGGCTGGCCGCGCCCTTTGCTCCGTTTACCGGGGATCTGTCGGATATTGACCGCCTGGAAATCATTCGCACCTGGAAGTTTGCCCGCGGCGATCGCCTCTCAAGCAACTGATACCAATCCAAATCCCCCTGCAGGAGCGAGCTTGCTCGCGATAAACCTGAGAGCACCGCGTAGTATCAACCTTGCGGCGTTATCGTTGACGACCATCGCGAGCAGGCTCGCTCCTACAGGGATTGTGTCGCCAACAGCAATTTGCGGCATTTCCTGCGCATCCCCAGCTTGTCAGTTCGCCCCTCCAACGCCACACTAGCGCTCATGAAAAACGTCAGCCCCAGCTACCTCAAGCACCACTTCCTGATCGCCATGCCACACATGGTCGACCCGAACTTTGCGCACACCTTGACCTACATCGTCGAGCACACGGCCAATGGTGCCATGGGGCTGGTGGTCAACCGTCCGCAGGACCTGAACCTGGCCGATATCCTCGAGCAATTGCGCCCGGATATCGAACCTCCTGCACTCTGCCAGCACGTGCCGATTTTCATCGGCGGCCCGGTGCAGACCGATCGCGGGTTTGTCCTGCATCCCTCGGGGCAGCGCTATCAGGCGACCGTTGATCTGGAAGGCGATTTATCCCTGTCGACCTCCCAGGATGTACTGTTCGCCATCGCCGATGGCGTCGGCCCGGCGAAAAGCCTGATCGCCCTCGGGTATGCCGGTTGGGAAGCCGGGCAACTGGAAGCCGAACTGGCGCAGAACGCCTGGCTGACCTGCCCGTTCGACGCTGACGTTCTGTTCAACACCAGCAGTGAATTGCGCCTGGAAGCGGCCGCCAAACATTTGGGCGTCAACCTCAGCCTGCTCACCAGCCAGGCGGGGCACGCCTGATGGCCCTGCGGCTGATCCTGGGATTCGACTACGGCACCAAACAGATCGGCGTTGCGGTAGGCCAGGTGATTACCGGCCAGGCCCGCGAACTGTGCACCCTGAAAGCGCAGAACGGCATTCCCGACTGGGATCAGGTCGAAGCCCTGATCAAGGAATGGAAGCCCGACGCCGTGGTGGTCGGCCTGCCGTTGAACATGGACGGCACGCCCAGCGACATGTGCGCCCGCGCGGAAAAGTTCGCCCGCCGCCTGAACGGTCGTTTCAATCTGCCCTTCTATACCCACGACGAACGCCTGACCACGTTCGAAGCCAAAGGCGAACGACGTGATCGTGGCGGCCAGAAAGGCAGTTACCGCGATAACCCGGTCGATGCCATCGCCGCCGCCCTGTTGCTGCAAGGCTGGCTCGACGAAAACAGCGCATTGTTCGAATCCTGATGCACCTAACCCTGAAGAGTCGCCACGCGCCTCTTTTAGCTACAACCCGAGCCAAGCCCAGCACAACCCGACTCGGGTCCAAGAAGGAGCAACCATGAGCCTGCCCAATCCCACCGAACTGATCAGCCAGATGGCGATCCGTCTCAAGGCACACCTGGAACACCGTGGCATCAGCGAACCGCGTTTCATCGGTATTCGTACCGGCGGCGTCTGGGTCGCCCAGGCCCTGCTCAAAGAGCTGGGCAGCCATGAGCCCCTCGGCACGCTCGATGTTTCCTTCTACCGCGACGACTTCAGCCAGAACGGCCTGCACCCGCAAGTGCGTCCGTCTGCCCTGCCGTTCGAAATCGAAGGCCAGCACCTGGTGCTGATCGACGACGTACTGATGAGCGGCCGGACCATCCGCGCGGCCATGAACGAACTCTTCGACTACGGGCGTCCGGCCAGCGTGACGCTGGTCTGCCTGCTGGACCTGGACGCCGGCGAGCTGCCGATCCGCCCGAACGTGGTCGGTGCGACGCTGTCACTCGCCGCCCACGAGCGCGTGAAGCTGTCCGGCCCGGAGCTCAAGCTCGAAGTGCAAGACCTCGCCCTTTAATTCGCCCTATTGAGAGTCCCCCTTGCGATGACGCCTCTAGAAACCAAGCGCCCGCTGCAGCTCAATGATCAGGGCCAGCTGCGCCACTTCCTCTCGCTCGACGGTTTGCGCCGCGAGCTGCTGACGGAAATCCTCGACACCGCCGACTCGTTCCTCGAAGTCGGCGCCCGGGCGGTGAAGAAAGTCCCGCTGCTGCGCGGCAAGACCGTGTGCAACGTGTTCTTCGAGAACTCCACCCGAACCCGCACCACCTTCGAACTGGCGGCCCAGCGCCTGTCGGCTGACGTGATCACTTTGAACGTGTCCACGTCGTCGGCGAGCAAGGGTGAAACCCTGCTCGACACCTTGCGCAACCTGGAAGCCATGGCGGCCGACATGTTCGTCGTGCGTCACGGTGACTCCGGCGCCGCACACTTCATCGCCGAGCATGTCTGCCCGCAAGTGGCGATCATCAACGGCGGCGACGGTCGTCACGCCCACCCGACCCAGGGCATGCTCGACATGCTTACCATCCGCCGGCACAAGGGCGGCTTCGAGAACCTCTCGGTGGCCATCGTCGGCGACATCCTGCACTCGCGGGTGGCGCGCTCGAACATGCTCGCGCTGAAGACCCTGGGCTGCCCCGATATCCGCGTAATCGCCCCGAAAACCCTGCTGCCGATCGGTATCGAGCAATACGGCGTGAAGGTCTACACCGACATGACCGAAGGCCTGAAAGACGTCGACGTGGTGATCATGTTGCGCCTGCAGCGCGAACGCATGACCGGCGGCCTGCTGCCAAGCGAAGGCGAGTTCTACCGCCTGTTCGGCCTGACCACCGCGCGCCTGGCCGGCGCCAAGCCCGATGCCATCGTGATGCACCCGGGGCCGATCAACCGTGGCGTGGAAATTGAGTCGGCGGTGGCCGACGGCCCGCACTCGGTGATCCTCAATCAGGTGACCTACGGCATCGCCATTCGTATGGCCGTGCTGTCCATGGCCATGAGCGGGCAGACAGCCCAGCGCCAATTCGAGCAGGAGAACGCCCAGTGAAGCTCAGCATTCTCGGCGCCCGCGTGATCGATCCAGCCAGCGGCCTGGATCAAGTAACCGATATCCACATTGAAGCCTGCAAGATCGTCGCCATTGGCGCCGCACCGGCCGGTTTTGTCGCCGTCGACACCCTCGACGCCAAAGGCCTGGTGGCCGCCCCTGGCCTGGTTGACCTCAACGTTGCCCTGCGCGAGCCGGGCTACAGCCGTAAAGGTTCGATCGTCAGCGAAACCCGCGCAGCCGCGGCCGGTGGCGTGACCAGCCTGTGCTGCCCGCCAAAAACCAAACCGGTACTGGACACCTCGGCGGTGGCCGAACTGATCCTCGACCGCGCCCGCGAGGCCGGCAACACCAAAGTCTTCCCGATCGGCGCCCTGAGCAAAGGCCTGGACGGCGAACAGCTGGCAGAGCTGGTCGCGCTGCGCGATGCCGGCTGCGTAGCCTTCGGCAACGGACTGGAGAGCTTCCGCAACACCCGCACCCTGTGCCGGGCACTGGAGTACGCGGCAACCTTCGACCTGACGGTGATTTTCAACTCCCAGGACCATGATCTGGCCGAGGGTGGTTTGGCCCACGAAGGCCCGACCGCCAGCTTCCTCGGCTTGCCGGGTATTCCGGAAACCGCCGAGACCGTGGCCCTGGCCCGGGACCTGCTGCTGGTCGAGCAAACCGGCGTGCGCGCGCACTTCAGCCAGCTCACCAGCGCTCGCGGTGTGGCCCTGATCGCCCAGGCCCAGGCCCGCGGCCTGAAGGTTACGGCGGATGTCGCCCTGTACCAGCTGATCCTGACGGACGAAGCGCTGATCGACTTCAACAGCCTGTATCACGTCCAGCCTCCGCTCCGTACCCGCGCCGACCGCGAGGGCCTGCGCGCGGCAGTGAAGTCGGGCGTGGTTTCGGCGATTTCCAGCCACCACCAACCCCACGAGCGCGATGCCAAACTGGCGCCGTTCGGTGCCACCGAGCCCGGCATCAGCAGCGTCGAACTGCTGCTGCCATTGGCGATGACACTGGTGGAAGACGGTTTGCTGGACTTGCCGACCCTGCTGGCGCGCCTTGGCGCCGGTCCTGCCGAGGCCTTGCGCCTGCCGGCGGGCAAACTGGCGGTGGGTGGTGCGGCGGATATCGTGCTGTTCGACCCTGCAGCCTCGACCGTGGCCGGGGAAACCTGGCTGTCCAAAGGCGAGAACTGCCCGTTCATCGGACACAGCCTGCCGGGTCTGGTGCGTTACACCCTGGTGGATGGACGGATCAGCCACCAGGCGTAAGACCTGTGGCGAGGGAGCTTGCTCCCGCCAGGGTGCGTAGCGGCCTCAAGATGGGCCTGCTACGCAGTCCAGCGGGAGCAAGCTCCCTCGCCACAATTAATCAGCGGTTCTGCGCATTACGCAGCGAAACCTGATCATTCAGCGTCCAGAAGTCATACAGCACTCCCACGAAGAACAGCCCCCCCGTCAGCAGGTAGATCAAGCCGCTGATCCATTTCCCCTGATACATCCGGTGCACACCGAACACCCCGAGAAACGTCAGCAGAATCCAGGCAACGTTGTATTCGATCGGTCCGGCGTTGAACCGAAGATCAGCCTCACGGTCCATGGACGGGATCAGAAACAGGTCGATCAACCAGCCGATCCCCAGCAAGCCAAAAGTGAAGAACCAGATCGTCCCCGTGACCGGCTTGCCGTAATAAAAGCGGTGAGCCCCGGTGAAACCGAAAATCCACAGCAGATAGCCGATCACTTTGCTGTGGGTATCTTGATGGGGAACAGGTTGTTGATAGGTGTTCATGGATGACCTCGATTCACGCGATAGATAAATATTCTTGAATTCTTTGTGACTTTTTTACGAGCACCCGACGTATGGCAAATGGTACGTTGTCTCCCGTCAAAGCCTTGTAGCACCTGACTTCTGTCCGACAATTGCGTCTTTTTGCCGCTTATTTGGTTCCGTTGACCCCCAGGTTGAATCGACCAACGGCCTCGGAAGGGACAAAAAAGCTGTTATAAAGTTGCGCGCTAACCCATACGAGCCCTGCCTAATGCGTCCATTTATAAAGACATGGCTAACCATTTGCCTATTATTGCCACTGGCCGCCCACGCCACCAATCGTGAGCAACGTCTTCCGAACGTTAATGGTTACACCCCGAAATCCCATGCTTCTGCTCCTTCGAACAAAAGCAAAAAGTCAGTCAAACACGCTCAACACCTGGCCAGCAAAAAAAGCGGCCTGGTTCCGCCGATGGCGAACAAGGAAAGCAGCAACGTGCTGAGCCGCGCGGTCAACGTCCTCGGTACACCGTATCGTTGGGGCGGCAGCAGCCCGAGCAAAGGTTTCGACTGCAGCGGCTTGGTGAAATACGCGTTCAACGACGCCACGTTTGACCTGCCACGCACTTCCAATGCCATGGCCAGCGGTCACGGCCAGAAAGTCGATCGCAACGACTTGAAGCCGGGCGACCTGATTTTCTTCAACATCAAGAGTCGTCGAGTCAATCACGTTGCCATCTACCTGGGCAACGATCGCTTCATCCACGCACCGCGTCGTGGCAAGTCGGTGACCATCGACACACTGAAGAAGCCGTACTGGGAAAACCACTACGCCGTTGCAAAACGGGTTCTGCCAAAAGAACCGCATCAGATGCGGGTTGTTCAGCGCTGATTTGAAAACGCCTGCCTCCCGAGGCAGGCATTTGTGGCGAGGGAGCTTGCTCCCGCCGGGCTGCGAAGCGGCCCCAAAAAGCGCGAGCGCTACGCACTCGAGCGGGAGCAAGCTCCCTCGCCACAATGCTGTACCAGCCCCTCAGAAATTATCCGGCGACCGCGCCTTCTCCCGCGCATGGTCGCGAGTGACCAGGCCCTTGGTCACCAGGTCCTTCAGGCTCATGTCCAGCGTCTGCATGCCCAGCGACCCTCCTGCCTGAATCGATGAATACATCTGCGCCACCTTGTCTTCGCGGATCAGGTTTCGGATCGCCGACGTGCCGAGCATGATCTCGTGGGCGGCTGTACGCCCGCCGCCGATCTTCTTGACCAGGGTTTGGGAAACCACTGCCAGCAACGATTCGGACAGCATCGAACGCACCATCGACTTTTCATCCCCCGGAAACACGTCGATGATCCGGTCAATGGTCTTCGCCGCCGAGGTGGTGTGCATCGTGCCGAACACCAGATGACCGGTTTCGGCGGCGGTCAGCGCCAGGCGAATGGTTTCCAGGTCGCGCATCTCGCCGACCAGAATGACATCCGGGTCTTCGCGCAGGGCCGAACGCAAGGCCGTGGCAAAGCTGCGGGTATCACGGTGGACCTCACGCTGATTGATCAGGCATTTGCGCGATTCGTGGACGAACTCGACAGGGTCTTCAATAGTGAGGATATGGTGGTGGCGATGATTGTTCAGATAATCGATCATCGCCGCCAGCGTCGTGGACTTGCCGGAGCCGGTCGGGCCGGTCACCAGCACCAGGCCACGGGGAGCGTCGGTCATTTTGCGAAACACATCACCCATGCCCAACTCCTCCATGCTCAAGACCCTGGAGGGAATGGTGCGAAACACGGCGCCAGCACCGCGGCTCTGGTTGAACGCGTTGACCCTAAAACGTGCCACGCCGGGCAATTCAAAGGAAAAGTCGGTTTCCAGGTGCTTCTCGAAGTCCACCCGCTGGGTGTCGTTCATGATGTCGTAGATCAGCGCCTGCACTTCCTTGTGGTCCAGGGGCGGCAGGTTGATGCGCCGCACATCGCCATCAACCCGAATCATCGGTGGCAGGCCCGCGGACAGGTGCAGGTCGGATGCTCCTTGTTTGGCGCTGAACGCCAGCAGCTCAGTGATATCCATAGCACTCCTCAATTCCAGTAGAATGCCGCCAACCTCAGACCCGCTGGCGCCTCTTGAATGTCCACGATAGCAGACAACATTGAACTGGTTAGTTCGCGCATCCGCGCCGCCGCCCTCGCCGCCAACCGGGACGAACACAGCGTCCAGCTGCTGGCCGTGAGCAAGACCAAACCGGCACAAGCCCTGCGCGACGCCTATGCCGCCGGCCTGCGCGACTTTGGCGAAAACTACCTGCAGGAAGCCCTGGGCAAGCAGCTCGAATTGGGCGACCTGCCCTTGATCTGGCACTTCATCGGCCCCATTCAATCGAACAAGACTCGCGCAATCGCCGAGCACTTCGCCTGGGTGCATTCCGTGGATCGCCTGAAAATTGCACAACGCTTGTCCGAACAACGACCTGCCGATTTGCCACCGTTGAACATCTGCATCCAGGTCAATGTCAGCGGTGAGGCCAGTAAATCCGGCTGCGCCCCGGCCGACCTGCCGGCCCTGGCCAATGCCATCAGTGCCCTGCCACGCCTCAAGTTGCGCGGATTGATGGCGATTCCCGAGCCGACTGAAGATCGCGCCGCCCAGGATGCCGCCTTTGCTGCCGTGCAGAACCTGCAAGCCAGCCTCAATCTGCCGCTCGACACACTTTCCATGGGCATGAGCCACGATCTCGAATCGGCCATCGCTCAGGGCGCCACCTGGGTCCGCATTGGTACGGCCCTGTTTGGCGCTCGCGACTATTCACAGCCTTGATCCATGGCTTACACACTTTTTATAAGGACCTGACATGAGCAAGACGCGTATCGCCTTTATCGGTGCCGGTAACATGGCCGCCAGTCTGATCGGCGGCCTGCGGGCCAAAGGCCTGGACGCCACGCAGATCCGCGCCAGCGACCCGGGTGAAGAAACCCGCGCCCGGGTAAGCGCCGAACACGGCATCGAAACCTTTGCCGACAACGCACAGGCCATCGACGGTGCCGACGTGATCGTACTGGCGGTCAAGCCTCAAGCGATGAAAACAGTCTGCGAAGCGATCCGTCCAAGCCTGAAGCCTGAGCAACTGGTGGTTTCCATTGCTGCCGGCATCACCTGCGCCAGCATGAACAACTGGCTCGGCGCCCAGCCGATCGTGCGTTGCATGCCCAACACCCCGGCACTGCTGCGTCAGGGCGTGAGCGGCTTGTTCGCCACGCCTCAGGTCAGTGCCGAACAGCGTCAGCAAGCGCAAGAGCTGCTATCGGCCGTCGGGATTGCCTTGTGGCTGGAGCAGGAGCAGCAACTGGATGCGGTCACCGCCGTTTCCGGCTCGGGCCCTGCCTACTTCTTCCTGCTGATCGAAGCCATGACCGCCGCGGGCGTGAAACTCGGCCTGCCAGCCGACATCGCTGCTCAATTGACCCTGCAAACCGCACTGGGCGCCGCTCACATGGCGGTGTCCAGCGACGTCGACGCTGCTGAACTGCGTCGTCGCGTGACCTCGCCTGCGGGCACCACGGAAGCGGCGATCAAATCGTTCCAGGCTGGCGGCTTCGAAGCGCTGGTCGAAAAAGCACTGGGCGCCGCCGCGCACCGTTCGGCCGAAATGGCTGAGCAACTCGGTCGCTAATCCGCTCTCACAAAGGAATCAATGATGCTCGGACTCAATGACGCTGCCATTTTTGTGATTCAAACCCTGGGCAGCCTGTATCTGCTGGTCGTGCTGTTGCGCTTTATCCTGCAACTGGTGCGGGCAAACTTCTACAACCCGCTCTGCCAGTTCGCCGTGAAGGCCACCCAACCGTTGCTCAAGCCACTGCGCCGGGTCATCCCTAGCATGTTCGGGCTGGACATGTCGTCCTTGGTGTTGGCGCTGATCGTGCAGATGGTGCTGTTCGCCGTCATCCTGCTGCTCAGCGGGTACAAGGTCGACGTGCTGTTCCTGGTGCCATGGGCCTTGATCGGTATCTTCGCGCTGTTTTTGAAGATCCTGTTCTGGGCGATGATCATCAGTGTGATCCTGTCCTGGGTCGCTCCAGGCAGCCATAACCCCGGCGCAGAACTGGTCCAGCAGATCACCGAACCGGTACTTGCACCCTTCCGCCGGATCATTCCGAACCTGGGCGGCCTCGACATCTCGCCCATCTTCGCCTTTATCGCACTGCAATTGCTGCAAAGCTGGCTGATTCCGCGCCTGGCTTACTACGCGCTGATGCCTAAGGAATTATTCGGCTTGATCTAAACCGCTTCATCATTCATCGCGATCAGACTCGCTGCCACATTGGAATGCGTTTCCCCTGTGGGAGCGACCCTGCTCGCGAATGAAGTGCCTCGGTACAACTGAATGAAATCAGGCCCGCCCTTTGCTTGCCGCTAACCCCACCGGTCTTTAGACTTACGCCTCATTTCAATGAGAGCAGGGTCGATGCCAGCTGCCTTCCCCCCCGATTCTGTTGGTCTGGTGACGCCGCAAGTGGCGCACTTCAGCGAACCCCTGGCGTTGGCCTGCGGTCGTTCGCTACCAGCCTATGACTTGATTTACGAAACCTATGGCACGCTGAACGCCACGGCGAGCAACGCCGTGCTGATCTGCCACGCCTTGTCCGGACACCACCACGCGGCCGGCTATCACAGCCCTGACGACCGCAAACCCGGTTGGTGGGACAGCTGCATCGGCCCCGGCAAGCCCATCGACACCAACAAATTCTTCGTGGTCAGCCTGAACAACCTCGGCGGCTGCAACGGCTCCACCGGCCCGAGCAGCATCAACCCGGAGAGCGGCAAGCCATTTGGTGCCGACTTCCCGGTGCTGACCGTGGAAGACTGGGTGCACAGCCAGGCGCGCCTCGCCGACTTGCTCGGCATCGGCCAATGGGCGGCCGTCATCGGCGGCAGCCTGGGCGGCATGCAGGCCCTGCAGTGGACCATCACCTACCCGGACCGCGTACGGCACTGCCTGGCCATCGCCTCGGCACCGAAGCTGTCGGCGCAGAACATCGCCTTCAACGAAGTGGCACGTCAGGCGATTCTCACCGATCCGGAATTCCACGGTGGTTCGTTCCAGGAATTTGGCGTGATCCCCAAGCGCGGTCTGATGCTGGCACGGATGGTCGGGCACATCACGTATCTGTCCGACGATTCCATGGGCGAGAAATTCGGTCGCGGCCTGAAAAGCGAGAAGCTCAACTACGACTTCCACAGCGTCGAGTTCCAGGTCGAAAGCTACCTGCGCTACCAGGGGGAAGAGTTCTCCGGACGGTTCGACGCCAACACTTACCTGCTGATGACCAAGGCCCTGGACTACTTCGATCCGGCCGCCAATTTCGACGATGACCTGGCCAAGACCTTCGCCGGCGCCACCGCCAAGTTCTGTGTGATGTCGTTCACCACCGACTGGCGCTTCTCCCCTGCCCGCTCCCGGGAACTGGTGGACGCACTGATGGCCGCGCGCAAGGACGTCTGCTACCTGGAAATCGACGCGCCGCAGGGCCACGACGCCTTCCTGATTCCGATCCCGCGTTACTTGCAGGCGTTCGGCAATTACATGAACCGCATTACGTTGTGAGATAGCCATGAGAGCTGATCTGGAAATCATCCAGGAATGGATCCCCGCCGGTAGCCGCGTGCTCGACCTGGGTTGCGGCGATGGCGAGTTGCTGAGCTGGCTGCGTGATAACAAGCAGGTCACCGGTTATGGCCTGGAAAACGACGCCGACAACATCGCCGAATGCATGGCCAAGGGCATCAACGTCATCGAACAGGACCTGGACAAGGGCCTGGGCAACTTTGCCAGCAACAGCTTCGACATCGTGGTCATGACCCAGGCGCTGCAGGCGGTGCATTACCCGGACAAGATCCTCGACGAAATGCTACGGGTCGGTCGCCAGTGCATCATCACCTTCCCCAATTTCGGTCACTGGCGCTGCCGCTGGTACCTGGCCAGCAAGGGGCGGATGCCGGTTTCCGAGTTTCTGCCGTACACCTGGTACAACACGCCAAACATCCATTTCTGCACTTTCGAAGACTTTGAAGCCTTGTGTCGCGAACGTGAAGCCAAGGTCATTGATCGGCTTGCCGTGGATCAACAGCATCGGCACGGGTGGGCCAGTAAGCTATGGCCTAATCTGTTAGGTGAGATCGGTATCTACCGCGTCAGCAGCCCGGGGCTTGCGGACCACAAGGTCGCGGTCTGAATCACCACATTTCGAGGAGAACGATCATGGGTCGTCTAGCGCTGTTTCTACTCACCGCCTGCCTGAGCGTCACGGCCATGGCCGCCGACGTCATCAAAAGCGAGCGCCAGGAAACCTTTGGCGACGTGACGGTGCACTACAACACCTTCAATTCCACCTACCTGACGCCGGACATCGCCAAATCGGCCGAGCTCATTCGCAGCAAGAATCAGGGCGTGATCAATATTTCGGTGCTCAAGGACGGTAAACCGCTGATGGCGCAAGTCACCGGCACGGTCAAAGACCTGACCAGCCAGAGCGTGCCACTGAGCTTTAAACAGATCACCGAGCAGGGCGCCATTTATTACATCGCTCAGTACCCTGTGCCTCAACAGGAAACCCGCACCTTCGAGATCAAGGTGCAGACCGGTGACAAAATCAACACCATCAATTTCAACCAAGAGCTCTTCCCCGGCGAATGATCAATTTCACGCAACTCGTACTGGCCAGCCACAACGCCGGCAAACTCAAGGAACTCCAGGCCATGCTCGGCGACTCGGTGCAACTGCGCTCGATCGGCGAGTTCAGCCAGGTCGAGCCTGAAGAAACCGGCCTGTCGTTCGTCGAGAACGCGATTCTCAAGGCCCGCAACGCCGCGCGCATTTCCGGCCTGCCGGCGCTGGCCGACGATTCCGGGTTGGCGGTGGACTTCCTCGGCGGTGCGCCGGGCATCTACTCGGCGCGCTATGCCGACGGCAAGGGCGATGCGGCGAACAACGCCAAACTGCTGGACGTCCTCAAGGACGTGCCCGAGGCCGAACGCGGCGCACAGTTCGTCTGCGTGCTGGCCCTGGTGCGACATGCTGAAGACCCGCTGCCGATTCTCTGCGAGGGCCTGTGGCATGGTCGCATCCTGAATGAGGCCAGTGGCGAACACGGCTTTGGCTACGACCCGCTGTTCTGGGTGCCGGAGCGCGATTGCTCCAGCGCCGAGCTGAGCCCGGGCGACAAGAACCAGATCAGCCACCGCGCCCGTGCAATGGATCTGCTGCGCCAGCGTCTGGGCCTGAAATGACCCACGACCGCTCCGCGTCGCCGCTCATCTTCGGCGGTGCCGCGCAATCGCCTCGGGCGGCCCTGCCGGTCCTGCCGCCCTTGGCGCTGTACATCCACATCCCGTGGTGTGTGCGCAAATGCCCTTACTGCGACTTCAACTCCCATACCGCCAGCCCGGTGCTGCCGGAAGAGGAGTATGTCGATGCGTTGCTGGCCGACCTCGATCAGGACCTGCACGCTGTCTATGGCCGCGAGTTGACCTCGATTTTCTTCGGTGGCGGCACGCCGAGCCTGTTCAGCGCCGCCGCGCTGGGCCGACTGCTCAAAGGCGTCGAACAGCGCATCCCCTTTGCCAACGACATCGAAATCACCCTGGAAGCCAACCCCGGCACGTTCGAGCAAGAGAAATTCGTCGCCTATCGGGCGCTCGGCATCAATCGCCTGTCGATCGGCATCCAGAGCTTCCAGCAAGCAAAGCTCGAGGCGCTGGGGCGGATTCACAACGGCGACGAAGCGGTGCGAGCCGCTGGCATGGCGCGTCAGGCCGGGTTCGATAACTTCAACCTGGACCTGATGCACGGCCTGCCGGATCAGTCACTGGAGGACGCCCTGAGCGACCTGCGCCAGGCCATCGCCCTGAAGCCGACCCACCTTTCCTGGTATCAGCTGACCCTGGAGCCGAACACCGTGTTCTGGAACCAGCCGCCGACGCTGCCGGAAGACGACACCTTGTGGGACATTCAGGAAGCCGGCCAGGCACTGCTGGCCGAACACGGTTACGCGCAGTACGAGGTCTCGGCCTACGCCCAACCGGGCCGCCCGGCACGGCATAACCTCAATTACTGGAGTTTCGGCGACTTCATTGGCATTGGTGCCGGCGCCCACGGCAAGCTCAGCCATCCGGACGGGCGCATCGTGCGAACCTGGAAGACTCGCCTGCCGAAGGACTACCTCAACCCGGCCAAAAGCTTCCAGGCGGGCGAGAAAGCCCTGACCAACGACGAGATGCCGTTCGAGTTCCTGATGAATGCCCTGCGCCTGACCGAAGGGGTCGAATCGCGCCTGTATCCGGAACGCACCGGCCTGTCCCTGGAAAGCCTGGCCGAAGCGCGTCGCGAGGCCGAACAAAGTGGCCTGTTGCAGGTCGAACCGACACGTCTGGCGGCTACCGAGCGCGGACAGCTATTCCTCAACGACTTGCTGCAAAAGTTTCTGACATAAGGAAATCGAATGGATCTGGTACTCGACCTGCTCGCCACCGTTTCTCGCTGGAGCCGCAGCAATCTCTCGGAAATCGCCCTGGCCCTGGTGGGCTGTCTGCTGGTGCTGTTTGGCGCTGACTTCAAAGGCTGGGTCGAGCAACGCCTGGGCAGCATTGCTGGCGCCTTGCGCGTACCGTTGATGGCATTGCTGTGCATGGTGGGCAGCGGCGCCGCGCTGATCTACGCCACGCCGTGGATCGTTCGCGGCTTGAGCCAATTCAACAACTACAGCCTGGCGCCGGTGTTGCTGGTGGTGCTGGTGCTCATCGGCGTCGTGGCTGACCGCCGCTGACTTTCGGCTGTACATAAAACAACTGTGGGAGCGAGCCTGCTCGCGATGAGGGGCTGACATTTAACATCTTCGTCGACTGTCAGACCGCTATCGCGAGCAGGCTCGCTCCCATAGGTTTTACGCCAGTTTTTCGAACTTCAGATCCCACACACCATGCCCAAGACGTTCGCCACGGCGTTCGAACTTGGTGATCGGCCGCTCGGCCGGGCGCGGTACGCATTTGCCGTCTTCGGCCAGGTTGCGATAACCCGGCGCGACGTTCATCACTTCCAGCATGTATTCAGCGTACGGTTCCCAGTCGGTGGCCATGTGCAGGATGCCGCCGACCTTCAACTTGCTGCGTACCAGTTCAGCGAACGAAGCCTGAACGATGCGACGCTTGTGATGACGGCTCTTGTGCCATGGGTCCGGGAAAAACAGCATCAGGCGATCGAGGCTGTTGTCGGCCACGCAACGGTTGAGCACTTCGATGGCATCGCAATCGTAGACCCGCAGGTTGGTCAAACCCTGGGTCAGCACGCCATTGAGCAACGCACCAACGCCCGGACGGTGCACTTCGACACCGATGAAATCCTGCTCCGGCGAAGCCGCCGCCATTTCCAGCAGCGAATGGCCCATGCCGAAACCGATTTCCAGCGAGCGCGGGGCCGAGCGACCGAATACATGGTCGAAGTCCACCGGCGCGTCGGCCAGGGGCAGCACGAACAGCGGTGCGCCCTGCTCCAGGCCACGTTGTTGGCCTTCGGTCATGCGCCCGGCACGCATCACGAAACTCTTGATGCGGCGGTGTTGGCGCTCGTCGCCTTCTTCCGTCTGGATAGGCGTGTCGTTCGATTCAGTCATCAATGGCTCTTACTTGATCAGACCATCCAGCGGCGAAGAGGCGCTGGCATAGAGTTTTTTCGGCATGCGGCCAGCGAGGTAAGCCAAACGGCCCGCAACGATGGCGTGATTCATGGCTTCAGCCATCATGATCGGCTGTTGGGCGTGGGCGATCGCCGAGTTCATCAGCACGGCGTCACAACCCAGTTCCATGGCGATGGTAGCGTCGGAAGCGGTACCGACACCGGCATCCACCAGCACCGGAATTTTGGCTTCTTCAAGGATGATCTGCAGGTTGTAGGGGTTGCAGATCCCCAGGCCAGAACCGATCAGGCCGGCCAGCGGCATCACCGCGATGCAGCCGATTTCCGCCAGTTGCCGGGCGATGATCGGGTCGTCGCTGGTGTAGACCATCACGTCGAAGCCTTCCTTGACCAGCGACTCGGCGGCCTTGAGGGTTTCAATCACGTTGGGAAACAGGGTTTTCTGGTCCGCCAGCACTTCCAGCTTCACCAGGTTGTGGCCATCGAGCAGCTCACGCGCCAGGCGGCAGGTGCGCACGGCCTCGACTGCGTCATAGCAACCGGCAGTGTTCGGCAGAAAGGTGTAGCGATCCGGCGACAGGAAATCCAGCAGGTTCGGTTCGCCCGCGTTCTGGCCGAGGTTGGTACGACGCACGGCGAAAGTGACGATCTCGGCACCCGAGGCCTCGATGGCCAGGCGGGTTTCTTCCATGTCACGGTACTTGCCGGTACCTACCAGCAAACGCGACTGGTAAGTACGACCAGCCAGGACGAAGGGCTTGTCGCTACGAACGATGCTCATGGGAAATCCTCTGTAGGAGTGAGGGTCTTGCAGAATTCTCGGCCCATGCGGGCCAGACGGCTAGCCGCCGCCGATGGCGTGCACGACTTCGACGTTGTCGCCGTCATTGAGCGTGGTATCGGCATGCTGACTGCGCGGGACGATATCCAGATTGAGTTCGACCGCCACCCGACGTCCGGTCAGGTCCAGACGGGTCAGCAGGGCCGCAACGGTTTCACCGTCGGGCAGTTCAAAGGATTCGCCGTTCAACTGAATGCGCATGCCGGATGCCGCCATCATTTTTAGGGGCTGGCATTCTAGCCCGATCGTGACCTAAAGGTCAGCAACAAGCGTCAAGCGGTAAGCTGCAAGCGCCAGGCGGCAAGGCCCAGGCAAAACCAGCCGACCAGGAATGCCAGGCCGCCAAAAGGCGTGATGATGCCGAGCTTGCTGAAGCCTGTCAGCGTCAGCACGTACAGACTGCCGGAGAACAGCAGGATGCCGATGGCAAAGGACGCACCGGCCCAGGTGATCAGTCGACCGGGCACCTGCGTGGCCAGCAGCGCCACCCCCAGCAGTGCCAGTGTATGCACCAGTTGATAGGTGACGCCGGTGTGGAAAATGGCCAGGTACTCGGCACTCAGGCGATTTTTCAGACCGTGGGCGGCGAATGCGCCAAGGCCGACACCGGTGAAACCGAAAAAAGCGGCCAGCATCAGAAAGCCACGCAGCATGAAGAACTCCAGTCAGACGCAATCAACAGGGTCTGTATAATGGCCCGCTCAACGGGTTCGGCCAAGCCATCTCTATGCTGCGTATATTTTTCCGTCGATTCACGAAGGCCGTGCTCTGGTTCATGGGCGGCAGCGTACTGCTCGTGCTGATTTTTCGCGTGGTACCACCGCCGGGGACGGCGTTGATGGTTGAACGCAAGATTGAATCCTGGTTCAACGGCGAACCCATTGACCTGCAACGCACCTGGAAGCCCTGGGATGAAATCTCGGATGACCTGAAAGTGGCGGTGATCGCGGGTGAGGATCAGAAATTCCCGGAGCACTGGGGCTTTGACTTCGGAGCGATCCAGGCCGCACTGGCCCATAACGAGCTCGGAGGCACAGTTCGCGGCGCCAGTACCCTGAGCCAGCAGGTTTCGAAAAACCTGTTCCTGTGGTCCGGTCGCAGCTGGTTGCGCAAAGGCCTGGAGGCCTGGTTTACCGGCCTGATCGAAGTGTTCTGGCCCAAACAGCGGATTCTCGAGGTGTATCTCAACAGCGTCGAGTGGGATGACGGGGTATTTGGTGCCGAGGCCGCTGCACGACATCACTTTGGCATCAGTGCGAAAAACCTCAGCCGCCAGCAATCGAGTCTATTAGCCGCTGTGCTGCCCAACCCGCGCGTGTGGAGCGCCAGCCATCCGACTTCGTACGTTTCGCGGCGTGCGGGGTGGATACGGCAGCAGATGAGCCAGTTGGGGGGCGACAGCTATCTGGCGGGACTGAACGATTCGCGCCGGGCGCCGTGGTCTCAATGACGCTGCCAATCCCCTGTGAGAGCGAGCCTGCTCGCGATGAGGTCACCAAACTCAATATTTATGTCGACTGATCCGACGCTATCGCGAGCAGGCTCCCACATTCGGTATGTGTGAGGCCAGAAACAAAAACGCCCCGATCAATGGATCGGGGCGTTTTTTATTGCCTGCTTGACGGTTACGCGGCAATCGAGAGCTTTAGCTTGTTCATCGCGCTCTTCTCAAGCTGACGAATACGCTCGGCCGACACGTTGTACTTCTGCGCCAGGTCGTGCAGCGTGGCTTTTTCTTCTGCCAGCCAACGCTGATAGAGGATGTCTCGACTGCGGTCGTCCAGCACTTCCAGCGCTTCGTGCAGGTTGTGATTGGAGTTGTCGCTCCAGTCGGCATCTTCCAGTTGACGGGCCGGATCGTACCGGTGGTCTTCCAGGTAGTTGGCCGGCGACTGGAAAGCACTGTCGTCGTCAGCTTCAGCCGCCGGGTCGAAGGCCATGTCATGGCCGGTCAGGCGACTTTCCATCTCGCGCACTTCCCGCGGCTCTACGCCGAGGCTTTCCGCCACACGATGGACTTCCTCATTGTTCAACCAGGCCAGACGTTTCTTCTGGCTGCGCAGATTGAAGAACAGTTTGCGCTGGGCCTTGGTGGTCGCGACTTTCACGATACGCCAGTTGCGCAGGATGAATTCGTGGATTTCAGCCTTGATCCAGTGCACGGCAAAGGACACCAGGCGCACGCCCATTTCCGGGTTGAAGCGCTTCACGGCCTTCATCAGGCCGACGTTACCTTCCTGGATCAGGTCAGCCTGAGCCAGACCGTAGCCGGAATAGCTGCGGGCGATATGTACGACAAAACGCAGGTGGGCGAGCACCATCTGCCGAGCCGCCTCAAGATCCTGCTCATAATAGAGACTCTCGGCCAGTTCACGCTCCTGCTCCGGCGTCAGCAAAGGAATGCTGTTCACCGTGTGCACATAGGCCTCCAGGTTCGCACCCGGGACCAGAGCATATGCAGGCTGCAAAGAATTGGTCATACGAAAAAACCTCCGACTTACATAACTCGTGCAGTTAAGCACTGCGAAAATTGACCGGAAACCGAAGAACAAGTTCCCATAAACGCTGAAAGGTCAATACGAGCAAAATGATACTACTTAGGCGCAAGCTCCCTCAGGTGGCGTGCGACTGCAATCCATGCACCGATATACCCTAACAGCACCGCGCCAAGCAAGAGAGACAGACCGTCGGCAACCGGCACTCCGGCCAGCGCGAAATCACTGCCGTACAAACCGGCCAGCCCGACTACCGCGTCATTCAGCCAGTTAAGGCCAAACGCCAATACACCCCAGGAAAAAATCCCCGCACCGAAGCCATAAAGCGCGCCCATATAGAGAAAGGGCCTGCGTACATAGCTGTCAGTGCCGCCGACCAGTTTAATCACTTCTATCTCTGTGCGGCGGTTTTCAATATGAAGACGAATGGTATTGCCTATCACCAAAAGTAATGCAGAAACCAGAAGCACGGTCAGACCGAAGACAAAACGGTCGCCCAGCTTGAGAATGGCTGCCAGACGCTCCACCCAGACTAAATCAAGCTGCGCCTGCTGTACCTTCGGCAGCTCGGAAAGTTTTTGTCTTAATGCTTCAAGAGTCGGCTTATCGACTTCGTTCGGCGTCACCAGGACCACGCCGGGCAGCGGGTTTTCCGGCAACTCCTTGAGCGCGTCGCCCAGGCCGGACTGCTGCTGGAACTCTTCCAGCGCTTGATCCCGCCCAACGTATTCGGCATCGGCCACGCCCGGCATAGCCTTGATCCCCTCGCGCAGCGCCTCGCCTTCGGCCGGGCTGGCTTCGAGTTGCAGGTACAGGGAAATTTGCGCAGCTCGCTGCCAGGAACCACCCAGACGCTCAACGTTACTTAGCAAAAGTGACAGACCCATGGGCAAACTCAGGGCCACGGCCATCACCATGCAGGTGAAAAAACTGCCGATAGGCTGCTTGCCCAGACGACGCAAGCTGTCGAGCAGACTGGCGCGATGGCTCTCGACCCAGGCACGGAACAGCGTGGCGAAGTCCGGGCCGTCATCGTCGTCGTGCTTTTTCTTGGTCGGTTGCGGATCGGCAGCCTTCGGGGCCACACGCTCGGAAACCTTTGGACTGCGAGTCGCACTCATACGCCGGCCTCCCCGTCGCCAATCAATCGACCGCGTTGCAGGGTCAGCATGCGATGGCGCATGCGCGCGATCAGGGCCAGGTCGTGACTGGCGATCAGCACGCTGGTGCCCAGACGGTTGATGTCTTCAAACACACCCATGATTTCCGCCGCCAGACGCGGGTCGAGGTTACCGGTCGGTTCGTCCGCCAGCAGCAAGGCCGGACGGTGGACGATGGCGCGGGCAATGCCGACGCGCTGTTGCTGGCCGGTGGAGAGGTCGCCGGGGTACAGACCGGTCTTGTCCGACAGCGCTACACGCTCCAGGGCCGAATCCACGCGCTTGGCGATTTCCGCCTTGGACAGGCCAAGAATCTGCAACGGCAGCGCGACGTTGTTGAACACCGTGCGATCAAACAACAGCTGGTGGTTCTGGAACACCACGCCGATCTGTCGGCGCAAAAATGGAATCTGCGCGTTGCTGATGGTGCTCAGGTCCTGCCCGGCCAGCAGCAACTTGCCGCTGGTGGGACGTTCCATGGCCAGCAGCAACCGCAACAAAGTACTTTTACCGGCACCGGAATGGCCGGTTACAAACAAAAACTCACCGCGACGGACTCGAAAGCTCAGCTCATGCAAGCCGACGTGACCGTTCGGGTAGCGTTTACCGACCTGTTCGAAACGAATCATGAACGCTCCCGCTCGGCAAACAGTGCCTGGACAAAGGGTTCAGCTTCAAAAGTGCGCAAATCGTCGATGCCTTCACCGACGCCGATGTAGCGGATCGGCAGACCGAACTGCTTGGCCAGGGCAAAAATCACCCCGCCCTTGGCGGTTCCGTCGAGCTTGGTCAGTGCCAGGCCAGTCAGTTCGACGGTCTGGTTGAACTGTTTGGCCTGGTTGATGGCGTTCTGGCCGGTGCCGGCATCGAGCACCAGCAACACTTCGTGCGGTGCATCGGCGTCGAGCTTGCCGATCACCCGGCGAACTTTTTTCAGCTCTTCCATCAGGTTGTCTTTGGTGTGCAGACGACCGGCGGTGTCGGCGATCAGCACATCAATGCCACGGGCCTTGGCGGCCTGCACGGCGTCGAAGATAACCGAAGCCGAGTCGGCACCCGTGTGCTGGGCGATGACCGGAATCTTGTTGCGCTCACCCCAGACCTGCAATTGCTCGACCGCCGCGGCACGGAAGGTGTCACCGGCAGCGAGCATGACCTTCTTGCCTTCCAGCTGCAGTTTCTTTGCCAGCTTGCCGATGGTGGTGGTCTTGCCGGCACCGTTGACGCCAACGACCAGAATCACGAACGGCTTGTTTTGCGAGGTGATTTTCAGCGGTTGCTCGACGGGCTTGAGCATGGCCGCGAGTTCGGCTTGCAGGGATTTGTACAAGGCATCGGAGTCAGCCAGCTCCTTGCGCGCAACCTTCTGGGTCAGGCGCTGAATGATCACCGAAGTGGCTTCGACGCCGACGTCGGCGGTCAGCAGACGGGTTTCGAGATCATCGAGCAGATCATCGTCGATGGCTTTCTTGCCCAGAAACAGGCTGGCCATGCCTTCACCGATGCTGGCGCTGGTCTTGGACAGGCCTTGTTTGAGGCGGGCGAAGAAACCGGCCTTGGTTTCTTCGGTGCGAACGGGTTCAGCCGGCGGTTCGACCGGTGCAGCGACAACAGGTGCAGGTGCAGGCTCTGGCGCTTTGACAACCGGTGCAACCGGTGGGACGAATACCGGCGCAGTCTCGACAACCGGCGCGGCAATAACCGGCTCGATCACTGGCGCACGAACCGGCTCATGAGCCACGGGTGGCTGTGCAGGAATCGGCGGCGTCACGTGTGGCGCCTGCTCATCTTCAACCAGGGCCACCGGTTCTTCCGCCACCGGCAACGTCAGCCAGGGCTGAGCGACCGGGGTTCGGGGCAATTCGGCCGGAACTTCGTCTACAGGTTCGGCAACCGGTTGCAGTACCGGCTCTGCGATTGGCAACACAACTGGCGCAGGCGCTGGCTCGGGTGTTGACTGTGGCTGTTCGACGACGGGTTCCTGCGGTTTTTTGCGCAGCCATCCGAACAGGCTTTTCTTTTCGCCAGCCGCAGCTGGGGTCTTCTTGTCGTCGTTGGAACCAAACATGGGGGACGGCTATCTCACGGTAGCGACGCGCCAACGGGCGCCCCGGCAAATAAATATTCGATGCAGAACAGACTGTGATTCATCCAGCTTGTTCACGCGCAACATTTTGTCGAGGTGCTCAACGGCGCCTCAAGAAATCGACTTCTCATAGGACTAAAGCAGCAAAATCGGCGAAAAAGCGGAATTCAGTTGATAAATATCCACCTTCCGTCGTAAACCCAATCAACCTGATCAAGCATAAAGGCCTGATAGGCGTGGCCGCCGCTAAAACGGATCAGTATCCTAGCACCTCCTCGCCCGCCTAGGCTAAGACCAAGCGGACAGCCCCAAAGGTTTAAAAACGAATGAATGCTCTAGCCCGCCGCGCCGCAGGCCTGCTGCTCAGCACAGTTTGCCTGCCCCTTTCGGCCCTGGCTGCCGACCCGCAACCCACTCACGAATTCACCCTCGACAATGGCCTGAAGGTCGTCGTGCGCGAAGATCATCGCGCGCCGGTGGTGGTTTCACAGGTCTGGTACAAGGTCGGCTCCAGCTACGAGACTCCGGGTCAGACCGGGTTGTCCCACGCCCTGGAACACATGATGTTCAAGGGCAGCGAGAAAGTCGGTCCCGGCGAAGCCTCGCTGATCCTGCGTGACCTCGGCGCCGAAGAGAACGCCTTCACCAGCGACGACTTCACCGCGTATTACCAGGTGCTGGCCCGCGATCGCCTGGGCGTGGCCTTCGAACTGGAAGCCGACCGCATGGCCAGCCTGCGCCTGCCGGCCGATGAGTTCGCCCGGGAAATCGAAGTCATTAAAGAAGAACGCCGCCTGCGCACCGACGACAAACCGATGTCCAAGGCCTACGAGCGCTTCAAGGCCATGGCCTACCCGGCCAGCGGATATCACACGCCCACCATCGGCTGGATGGCGGATCTGGACCGCATGAAGGTCGAAGAGCTGCGCCACTGGTACCAATCCTGGTACGTGCCGAACAACGCCACGCTGGTGGTGGTCGGCGATGTGACCCCGGACGAAGTCAAAGCCCTGGCCCAGCGTTACTTCGGGCCGATCGCCAGACGCGACGTGCCGCCGGCGAAGATTCCGCTGGAACTGGCCGAGCCCGGCGAGCGTCAGATCACCCTGCACGTGAAGACCCAATTGCCCAGCCTGATGCTGGCATTCAACGTGCCGAGCATTGCCACCGCCGAAGACAAACGCTCGGTGAATGCCTTGCGCCTGATTTCCGCCCTGCTCGACGGCGGCTACAGCGCTCGCATCCCGACCCAGTTGGAGCGTGGCGAAGAGCTGGTGTCCGGCGGCTCGTCGAGTTACGACGCCTACACCCGTGGCGACAGTCTGTTCACGTTGTCGGCAACCCCTAACAGTCAGAAAAACAAAACCATCGAACAGGCAGAAGCCGGCTTGTGGAAGCTGCTCGAACAACTTAAAACCACCGCCCCGTCCAGCGAAGAACTCGAGCGCGTGCGTGCGCAGGTCATCGCCGGTCTGGTTTACGAACGTGACTCGATCACCAGCCAGGCCTCTGCTATTGGTCAACTGGAAACTGTCGGCCTGTCCTGGAAATTGATGGACACCGAACTCACCGATCTGGAAAGCGTGACACCGCAAGACATCCAGAAAGCCGCCAAGCTGTATTTCACCCGCGAACGTCTCAGCGTCGCCCATGTTCTGCCAGAGGAGACGACTCATGAGTGAGCGTAAAAAATCGCGCCTGGCCCTGCTGGGCCTGATCGCAGCCATGCTGATCGGCTCAGCCGCGTTCTATTTCTCCAAGACTGATGATTCCATTGCCAGCGAGGCGCTGGACAAAGCCAGGGCCAGCCAGAAACTGCAATCGCTGACCGAGCTCAACGGCAAAGCGCCGAGCCATCGCAAACTCGACATCCAGACCTGGCAAACAGCCGAAGGCGCCAAGGTGCTGTTTGTCGAAGCCCGTGAGCTGCCGATGTTCGACATGCGCCTGATCTTCGCCGCCGGCAGCAGCCAGGATGGCGATGCACCCGGTCTGGCGACCCTGACCAACGCCATGCTCAACGAAGGCGTCGCAGGCAAAGACGTCAGCGCGATTGCCCAGGGCTTCGAAGGACTGGGCGCCGATTTCGGCAACGGTGCCTACAAAGACATGGCAGTCGCCTCCTTGCGCAGCCTCAGCGCCGCGGACAAACGCGAGCCAGCCTTGAAGCTGTTCGCCGAAGTCGTGGGCAAACCGACGTTCCCCGCTGATTCCTTTACCCGCATCAAGAACCAGTTGCTCGCCGGTTTCGAATACCAGAAACAGAATCCCGGCAAACTGGCCAGCGTCGAATTGATGAACCGCCTGTATGGCGATCACCCGTATGCGCATTCCAGCGACGGCACGGCGGACACCATTCCGGCCATCACCCTGGAGCAACTGCGTGCGTTCCACCAGAAAGCCTACGCTGCCGGGAACGTAGTGATCGCACTGGTGGGTGACTTGTCCCGCACTGAAGCCGAAGCCATTGCGGCACAGGTTTCCGCAGCCCTGCCCAAAGGCCCGGCCCTGCCGAAAATCGCACAACCGGCAGAACCCAAGGCCAGCGTCAGCCACATCGAGTTTCCGTCCAAGCAGACCAATCTGATGATCGCGCAACTGGGCATCGACCGTGACGATCCGGACTACGCGGCCCTGTCCATGGGTAACCAGATCCTCGGCGGTGGCGGTTTCGGCACTCGCCTGATGAGCGAAGTCCGCGAGAAGCGTGGCCTGTCTTATGGTGTGTATTCGGGCTTCACCCCGATGCAGGCGCGCGGCCCGTTCATGATCAATCTGCAGACCCGCGCCGAAATGAGCGAAGGCACCCTGAAGCTGGTGCAGGACGTGCTGGCCGACTACCTTAAAACCGGCCCGACCGAAAAAGAACTCGACGACGCCAAGCGCGAACTGTCCGGCAGCTTCCCGCTGTCGACCGCCAGCAACGCCGACATTGTCGGCCAACTGGGCGCCATCGGCTTCTATAACCTGCCGTTGAGTCATCTGGAGGACTTCATGCAACAGTCCCAGAACCTGACTGTCGAGCAAGTCCGGGCTGCACTGAACAAACACCTGAGCACGGACAAAATGGTCATCGTCAGCGCTGGCCCGACCGTGCCACAAAAGCCGTTACCGGCCCCTACTGATAAACCTGCCGAGCAACCGCTCGGGGTTCCGGAGCATTAATGGCCACTTCCCGTCCCAAAAAACCGGTTCACAACGTGCATAACGGCGTGAACCAACTGCGCATCATCGGCGGCGAATGGCGCAGCCGAAAGCTGAGCTTCCCTGACGCTCCGGGCCTGCGCCCGACGCCGGACCGGGTGCGTGAAACCCTGTTCAACTGGCTCGCTCCCTACGTCCCCGGCGCCAAGGTGCTCGACCCGTTCACCGGCAGTGGCGCGCTGTTTCTCGAAGCCTTGTCCCGTGGCGCAGCCATGGGCCAGGCGCTGGACGCCAGCAGCCTGGCGGTATCCAGCCTCAAGGAGCATCTGGGTACGCTGCGTTGCACCACCGGCCAGGTGCAGACCGCCGACGCCCTGCGCTATCTGGAAACCCAGCCAGCGGTTGCCTACGATCTGGTATTCCTCGACCCGCCGTTCAACCAAAACCTGTTGCCCGCCGTTTGTACGCTGCTTGAAGAGCGTCAGTGGCTGGCAGACGACGCCTGGGTTTATACCGAAAGCGAAAGCGCACCCTCGACCCTGGGCCTGCCAGGCAACTGGCGTCTGCACCGGGAGCAAAAGTCCGGGCGGGTCTATTATTCGTTGTGGCAACGTATGGCAGAGATTGCCGGCTAATCGATCGGCCTGAACAAGGCGCGTGCCTCCTTCAAGGTACGCGCCGATGCTTCGAGAACACTCGTGTCCCATCCGTCAGAACGCTTCATCCCGGCCTTCGGCCTCGGCAACCCGCACTTGCAAACCTTGTGGGGACCGCTGTGGCGCAAAACCACTCACCTTCAGCGTGAGCGTGAACGCCTGTGGCTTGAGGATGGCGACTTCCTCGACCTCGACTGGCACGGTCCGCACAGCGTCGATGCGCCCCTGGTCCTGGTGTTGCACGGTCTGACAGGTTCGTCGAATTCGCCTTATGTGGCCGGGATACAAAAGGCGCTGGGCGATCGCGGCTGGGCCAGTGTCGCGCTGAACTGGCGCGGCTGCTCCGGCGAGCCCAATCTGCTGCCGCGCAGCTACCATTCCGGTGCCAGTGAAGACCTGGCCGAAACCATCAGGCACTTGCGCGCCAAACGCCCTCTCGCTCCGCTGTTTGCGGTCGGCTACTCCCTGGGCGGCAATGTGTTGCTTAAACACCTGGGCGAAACCGGCAGTGCCAGCGGCGTGCTCGGTGCGGTGGCGGTGTCAGTGCCGTTTCGCCTCGACCAATGCGCCGACCGCATCGGCCAGGGATTTTCCAAGGTCTATCAAGCGCATTTCATGCGCGAGATGCTGGCCTACATCAAGAACAAGCAACGGCAGTTCCAGCATGACGGGCGCGAAGACGGCCTGGCGGCAATCGCGGCGCTGGGCTCGCTGGAGAACATGCGCACGTTCTGGGATTTCGACGGCCGGGTGACTGCACCGCTGAATGGTTTCGCCGATGCCGAGGACTACTATCGCCGCGCGTCGAGCCGCTACTTCCTCGGCGAAATCCGCACGCCAACCCTGATCATTCAGGCCGCCGACGACCCCTTCGTATTTCCCCACAGCCTGCCCCAAACTCAAGAGCTGTCGGCCTGCACGCATTTCGAGTTGCAGGCCAAAGGCGGGCATGTCGGATTTGTCGACGGCTCGTTCCGCCAACCGGGGTACTACCTGGAACGGCGTATCCCACAGTGGCTGGCCACCGTGGCCCGCGAGTAGACCGTGAACAACCCTCAGGGCGAATCCATCCACTTCTGGCATACCGCGCCGCTGGCCGGGGTCGAGTTATTATCGGCGCGCTACATCGAGCAGCGTTTCGCCCCTCATGTGCACGACGGCTACGTGATCGGCATGATCATGGCCGGCGCCCAGCGCTACCGGTATCGCGGTGCCGAGCATCTGGCTGGCAGCGGCACACTGGTGTTGATCAACCCGGATGAACTGCACACCGGGCACAAAGGTACGGAGGACGGCTGGTTATACCGGGCGTTTTATCCCGATAGCGGGCAGATCCTGTCGCTGCTGGCCGAACTCGAATTGCCCACCCACAACCTGCCGGCGTTCGGTGCCACGCTGTACCGGGATCCGGATCTGGTGAACGGCTTCTGCCAATTGCACCGCTTGTTGGAAAGCCCGGCCAGCGCACTGCAACAACAGACCGCCTGGCGTGAACTGATGCTGTCTCTGTTGCAGCGCCACGCGGCAGTTGCGGATGCGGGAAAACCGGGCAAGGAACACCGGGCGGTGACATTGGCCAAGGACCTGCTGCACACGCGCCTGGCGGCGCCTCCCTCGCTGGAGGAACTGGCAGCGGCTGTGAACTTGTCGCCCTTTCACTTTGCCCGGGTGTTCCGCCGCGCCACCGGCATGCCGCCGCACACCTGGCTGATGCAACAACGCATCGCTCAGGCACGGGCACTCTTGCAGGGCGGTTGCTGGCCGCTGGAAGTTGCGACGCAGTTGGGATTTGCCGACCAGAGCCATCTGAGTCGGCAATTCAAGCAGGTGTATGGGGTTGGGCCGGGGGCGTATCGAAGTGCGCGGCAGTTGCCCGGATCCTGATGACGACAAAAACAATGTGGGAACAAGCTCGCTCCCACAGGTTTGCGCTGTTTATTCGCCGGTGGCGATGCCCCGAGCAGGCTCGTTGATCCACTCGCTCCACGACCCGGCATACAACGAACCCAACGGATAACCCGCCAGGCACAACGCAAACAGGTTATGGCAAGCCGTCACACCGGAACCGCAATACGCCACCAGCTCAGTTGGCGAACGATCTTGCAGCTTCGCCGCAAAACGCTGCTTGAGTTGATCGGCCGGAAGGAAACGCCCATCGCCGCCCAGGTTGTCGGTGAACGCCGCACACTGCGCGCCGGGGATGTGCCCGGCAATCGGATCGATCGGCTCCACTTCGCCCTTGAAGCGCGGCAAGGCGCGGGCGTCAAGCAAGGTCAGTGCGGGTTGGCCCAGACGCTTGTGCAACTGTTCTGCGCTGAGCAACAGCGAGGCGTCGGGACTCCCGGTAAAGGTACCGCGAGTGATTGAAGGCGCGTCCAGACTCAACGGTAACCCCGCGGCATGCCAGGCTTTGAGCCCGCCATCGAGGATGAACACGCCATCACGCTTGCCCAGCCAGGCCAGGAGCCACCAGGCCCGCGCCGCGTAAGCCCCGGGACCATCGTCATACAAAACGACTTCGCTGTCGGCGTTGATGCCCCAGGCTTGCAGGCGCTCGATCAGGTCGGCCGGCTCGGGCAACGGATGACGCCCGGTCACGCCCCTGACCACTTTGCCGCTGAGATCGCGTTCAAGATCGGCGAAGCTCGACCCGGCGATGTGTCCTTCGGCATAACTGCGCTGACCGTAATCCGGGTCCTCGAGGGCAAAACGACAATCCAGAATCACCAACCCCGGCTGGTCCTTCTTCAGGTCCAGTGCTTGCGGGCTGATCAGTTGCGCAATGGGCATAACAGGCTCCTGTGATGGTGTCGAATGACGATCCTACTGCACTTTGCGAATCACAGCTCTTCCAGAGCCTGGGCCAGCGGCACGTAAAACTCTTCGAACAAGGCGTTGACCGCATCGCGCGCCTGATCCGTGACGAAGCCGGCCTCAAGCACCAATACCTGATAGACCCCGCGCTTGATCGCTTGCTCGCTGAGGTGGCTGGAGTTTTCCCGTGTGGTGCACAGAAAGCGCACCCAGGACGTGAGGATGATCCAGGCATTGAGGGTCAGGGATTCGATCTGCACCCGATCCATCTTCAGTATGCCTGCCTCGACGAAGCCTTCGTAGATGTGCGTGCCCTGGATCAGGCAGCGCTGGGAAAAGCGCCGATACCGCCCGGCAAGATCTGCATCGCTGTCGAGCAAATGTTCGAGGTCGCGATGCAAAAACCGGTAGCGCCACATCGCCGAGAGCAGCTCCTTGAGGTAGTAGCGCTTGTCTTCCACTGTGGCGGCGCGGCCCTGTGGCGGACGCAGGAAACTGTCCACCAGGCTTTCGTACTCACTGAACAGCACAGCGATGATCGCCTGCTTGTTGGGGAAGTGGTAGTACAGGTTGCCCGGAGAAATCTCCATGTGAGCAGCGATGTGATTGGTGCTGATGCTGCGCTCGCCCTGTTGATTGAACAGCTCCAGGCTGTTCTGCACGATGCGCTCGCTGGTTTTGATCCTTGGGGCCATGGCTTGAGCTTTAATTCAGAGTGCGTTGACGGGCATCTTACGACCTAACCGGACAGGGATAAAACAAAGCTGCGGCAGGATGTCATTTGACTTTCTAGAGCATAGACTCTAAAACGAGCCTCATTACAATAAATTCGGAGCCGACCATGACCGCTGAAATTTCCTACCTGCAAGACTTGCAGCAGCCTCTGGAAGAACTCCAAAACCTCTTCGACGCACAGCGCGCCGCCTATGCCTCCAACCCGATGCCACCCGCGGCCCAGCGCCAGCAATGGCTCAAGGCCTTGCGCGACCTGTTGAGCAGCGAACGCCAATCCTTGATCGACGCCATCAGCCAGGACTTCAGCCATCGCAGCGCCGATGAAACCCTGCTCGCCGAATTGATGCCCAGCCTGCATGGCATTCATTACGCCAGCCGCCACCTCAAGGGCTGGATGCGAGCGTCGCGACGCAAGGTCGGCGTGGCCTTCCAGCCAGCCTCGGCGAAAGTGGTCTACCAGCCGCTGGGCGTGGTCGGGGTGATCGTGCCGTGGAACTACCCGCTGTACCTGGCCATCGGGCCTTTGGTCGGTGCGCTGTCAGCCGGCAATCGAGTGATGCTCAAGCTCAGCGAGTCGACCCCCGCTACCGGTTTGCTGCTCAAGGAACTGCTGGGGCGCATCTTTCCCGCAGACCTGGTCTGCGTGGTGCTGGGCGAGGCCGACATCGGCGTCGCGTTCTCACGACTGCATTTCGATCATTTGTTGTTCACCGGCGCCACCAGCATCGGCAAACACGTGATGCGGGCCGCTGCGGAGAACCTGACGCCGGTGACCCTCGAACTGGGCGGCAAATCCCCGGCCATCGTATCCCGCGACGTCCCCCTCAAGGACGCCGCCGAACGCATCGCTTTCGGCAAGACCCTCAACGCCGGGCAAACCTGCGTGGCGCCGGACTACGTGCTGGTGCCCGAAGAACGCGTCGGATCTTTCGTCGAGGCCTATCGCCAGGCGGTTCGCGGGTTTTATCCGACCCTGGCCGACAACCCGGACTACACCGCGATCATCAATGACCGCCAACTGGCGCGACTCAATGGCTATATCAGCGATGCCACCAGCAAAGGCGCGCTGCTGATACCGCTGTTCGAACAGGCCCAGGGACGCCGTATGGGCCACAGCTTGCTGCTCAACGTCAGCGACGACATGACGGTAATGCAGGATGAAATCTTCGGCCCACTGCTACCGATCGTGCCGTACAAGGGGCTGGATCAGGCGTTTTCCTACATCAACCAGCGCCCTCGCCCACTGGCGCTGTACTACTTCGGCTACGACAAACGCGAGCAAAACCGCGTACTTCATGAAACCCATTCCGGCGGCGTGTGCCTGAACGACACCCTGCTGCACGTTGCCCAGGACGACATGCCGTTCGGCGGCATTGGCGCCTCTGGCATGGGCCATTACCACGGCCACGAAGGATTCCTGACCTTCAGCAAGGCCAAGGGTGTGCTGATGAAACAGCGGTTCAACGCGGCGAAACTGATCTATCCGCCGTACGGGAAATCCATTCAGAAACTGATCCAGAAGTTGTTCATCCGCTAACGATCATCACCCTCGGGTAATAACAATAATGAGCCCAAGCCTGTCCGATACACCCGCGCTGTCACGGCGCGGCCTGCTCAAATTCAGCCTCGGCGCCAGCGCCTTTCTTGCCACCGCCGGGTTGGGGGCCAGCCTCAGCGGTTGCTCGTCGAGCATTGCAGCCAGCGGCTTCGCTGCACTGCGCAGTGGCGACCTGCTGTGCCTGCGGGCACTGGTGCCGGTGATGCTCGACGGTGCCGTGCCCGTCGAACGGATGCCCGACGCCGTCGAAGGCACCCTCAAAGGCCTGGACTACAGCCTCGATCACCTGTCACCGGAAATGCTCAAGTTGACCCGGCAGTTGTTCGACGTGCTGGGCATGGCCGTGACCCGCGGGCCGCTGACCGGTATCTGGGGTAGCTGGGAAAACGCCAGCGGCGATGAGATCCGGCACTTTCTCGATCGCTGGGAAAACAGCTCCTTGAGCCTGTTACGCATGGGTCACAGCTCGTTACTGCAACTGGTGATGATGGCCTGGTACGGGCGCAAGGAATCGTGGGCGCACTGCGGGTATCCCGGGCCGCCCACGGTTTGAAGTCGAGTCAACCCTATCGCGGGCAGGTTCGTTCCCACAGAGAATCGCCTCCCCTTGTGGGAGCAAGCCTGCTCGCGAAGTCGGCGTCATGAACACCGCTGATCCAAACCATAACAACAAGAGAACCCCAAGATGCCCGTACCCGATCCGTTCCGCGAAGGCATGGCCCGTGGCTGGAAAACCTACAACGGCTCACAACTGACCCAGGACCTGACCCTCGAAGCGGATGTGGCGATCATCGGCAGTGGCGCCGGCGGTGGAACCACGGCCGAAATCCTCAGCGCAGCCGGCTACAAAGTGCTGCTGATCGAGGAGGGGCCGCTCAAGACCAGCAGTGACTTCAAACTGCTTGAAGACCAGGCCTATGCCAGCCTTTATCAGGAAGGTATCGGCCGCATGAGCAAGGATGGCGCGATCACCATTCTCCAGGGCCGGGCGGTGGGCGGCACCACGTTGATCAACTGGACCTCAAGCTTCCGCACCCCGGAACCGACCCTGGAACACTGGGCCAGGGAGCACAACGTAAAAGGCCACTCACCGGCTGAAATGGCGCCCTGGTTCGAGAAAATGGAGCAGCGCCTGGGGGTGGCGCCGTGGAGGGTTCCACCCAATGCCAACAACGACGTGATCCGCAAAGGCTGCGAGAAACTCGGTTACAGCTGGCATGTGATCCCGCGCAACGTGCGCGGCTGCTGGAACCTCGGCTACTGCGGCATGGGCTGCCCGACCAACGCCAAGCAATCGATGATGGTCACGACCATTCCGGCGACCCTGGAAAAGGGTGGCGAGTTGCTTTACCTGGCCCGCGCTGAAAAGCTCATTCTGACTGGCGACAAGGTTACCGGCCTGCAATGCGTGGCGATGGACGAGCGCTGCGTCGAACCCACTGGACGTCGAATCACAGTCAAGGCGCGGCATTATGTGCTGGCCGGCGGCGGGATCAACAGCCCGGCACTGTTGCTGCGTTCCGAGGCGCCCGATCCGCACAACCGGCTGGGCAAGCGGACTTTCCTGCATGTGGTGAACATGTCTGCCGGGCTGTTTGACGAGGTGATCAATCCGTTCTACGGGGCACCGCAGTCGATTTACTCCGACCATTTCCAATGGCTGGACGGCACTACGGGCAGGATGGCGTACAAACTGGAGGTGCCGCCGCTGCACCCGGCGCTGGCCACGACGCTGCTTGGTGGTTTCGGCCAGGAAAATGCCCAGCACCTGGCCAACCTTCCCCATACTCACGCCATGCTCGCGTTGCTGCGGGACGGTTTTCACCCGGACAGCACCGGCGGCGCCGTCGAATTGCGCGGTGATGGCACGCCGGTGCTCGATTACCAGGTTTCGCCTTATGTGTGGGAAGGCTTGCGCCGTGCGTTCCACAGCATGGCCGAGATTCAGTTTGCCGGTGGCGCCAAGGCCGTGATGCCCATGCACGCCGACGCCCGCTATGTGAAAACCCTGGGCGAAGCGCGCACGCTGATCGATGGTTTGAGCCTGGAGCTGTACCGCACGCGGCTGGGCAGCGCCCATGTGATGGGCGGTTGCGCCATGGGCGAAGACCCGAAAACCGCCGTGACCGACAGCCTCGGTCGACATCATCAACTGGCCAATCTGTCGATTCACGACGGCTCGCTGTTCCCCACCAGCATTGGCGCAAACCCGCAGTTATCGGTCTACGGGCTGACGGCGCAACTGGCGACTTCCCTGGCCGAGCGTTTGAAAAACTCATGAAAACGACGAATATTCCCATCGTCTATAGTGCTTTCTTACCCAACAGGCGACTTGGCCGACCGGTTAGGCTGCGATACCATCCGACTCCCCAACGCACTCCCGCCAGGACGACGCGATGAACCGAGTGTTGTACCCAGGTACCTTCGACCCTATTACCAAGGGCCATGGCGATCTGGTCGAACGCGCCTCGCGCCTGTTCGATCACGTGATCATTGCCGTCGCCGCCAGCCCGAAGAAAAACCCGTTGTTTCCCCTGGAACAGCGTGTGGAGCTGGCCCGCGAGGTCACCAAACATCTGCCGAACGTTGAAGTCGTCGGCTTCTCGACACTGCTGGCGCACTTTGCCAAAGAGCAGAATGCCAATGTGTTCCTGCGTGGTCTGCGCGCGGTGTCGGACTTCGAATACGAATTCCAGCTGGCCAACATGAACCGTCAGTTGGCTCCGGATGTGGAGAGTCTGTTCCTCACCCCGTCCGAGCGTTATTCGTTCATTTCCTCGACGCTGGTCCGTGAAATTGCAGCCCTTGGCGGCGATATCACCAAGTTCGTGCACCCTGTGGTGGCGGACGCCCTGACCGAACGCTTCAAGAAATAAACCCCGCACACTGCAGGGACGAGCCTGCGGGCGATGGACGTGAACGAACGCGGGAACCCTGACACCCCGCGGCGTTCTCGGGTTCAACGCCCGCAGGCTGGCTCTACAGTACGTCGCACCTGCGTGCAACGCAGGCGCCAATGCGGCACAATTACGCGCATTGATTTATTGCGCCCGGGCCTGCCGCCCCGGCTGGAGTTAGCATGTCCCTGATCATCACCGACGATTGCATCAACTGCGACGTCTGCGAACCTGAGTGCCCGAACGCCGCCATTTCCCAAGGCGAAGAGATCTACGTGATCGACCCGAACCTGTGCACCCAATGCGTCGGCCACTACGACGAACCGCAGTGCCAGCAGGTCTGCCCGGTCGATTGCATTCCCCTGGACGAAGCCCATCCGGAAACTCACGAGCAGTTGATGGAGAAGTACCGGAAAATCACCGGCAAGGCTTGAGTCTTTCGATATCTGTTCAAACGCCATCGCGGGCAAGCCCGCTCCCACAAGGATCGCTTAAACCCTGTGGGAGCGGGCTTGCCCGCGATGACGTCATCAGATGCACCCAATATCCGACTGAATAACTCCCGCCGCTCGACCCTCTCCCCGACTCCGGCTGGACAGTCAGAAACCTGCCTATAGACCGCAGGCGTTTCAGCGCTGACAGCGTGGGCAGAAGACGCTGGCCCGCTGCCCGAGCTTCACTTCCCGCAGCTCTGTACCACAGACCTTGCACGGTTCAGCGCCACGGCCATAAACGAACAGCTCCTGCTGGAAGTAGCCCGGCTGACCATCACCCCCGATGAAGTCCCGCAGCGTGGTGCCTCCGCGCTCGATGGCGGCGGCCAGGATGCGTTTGATTTCGATGGCCAGCTTCAGATAGCGCGCCCGGGAAATGCTCTTGGCCTCGCGACGCGGGTCAATCCCGGCGGCGAACAGCGCTTCGGTCGCATAGATGTTGCCGACGCCGACCACCACCGCGTTGTCCATGATGAACGGCTTGACCGCCATCGAACGCCCGCGGGATTGCTGGAACAACCGCTCGCCGTCGAACAGGTCGGTCAACGGCTCCGGCCCCAGACGAATCAATAATTCGTGGTTGAGCGGATCAAGGCTCCACAGCATCGCACCAAACCGTCGCGGGTCGGTGTAGCGCAGGGCCAGGCCTGATTCGAGCTCGATATCCACGTGTTCATGCTTGGCCGCCGGCGTGCCGACTTCCACCAGACGCAAATTGCCCGACATGCCCAAATGGCTGATCAACGTACCGACTTCGGCGTTGATCAACAGGTACTTGGCGCGCCGCTCAACCAGCACGATACGCTGCCCGGACAACCGCACATCGAGGTCTTCGGGGATCGGCCAGCGCAGGCGGCGATCGCGCACGATCACCCGGCTGACGCGCTGGCCTTCCAGGTGCGGGGCAATGCCGCGACGGGTGGTTTCGACTTCTGGCAGTTCAGGCATGGTGCTCTCGAATCGGGCGCTCGAAAAAGAAGAAGGTCCGGCACTCAGCGGTGAGTGCCGAGATCGCGAATGGTCTGCTTGAGGGTTTCGAAGTCGTAGTCCGACAGACCGACATAATCGAGCACCAAATGCCCAATGCTGTTCCATTCGTGGTCCTCGGTCTGGTTCCCCAGTACACGGTAGGACGCACAAATGTGCTCGGCCATTTTCAGAATCGCCAGCAGGTTTTTCAGCGAGCTGTTGCGCGACGATTCATCGCTGAAGATCGCCAGGGCATTGTGATGGTTGGCAATCGCCGCCGTCACGTGGTCCGGCAGGCGCCAGGACTTGGCCGTGTAGTAACCGACCACCGCGTGATTGGTGTTGAACGCGTTGTTCTCGGTATCCACCACCCGGCACTCGGGCCCGGCATTGGCGTAGGCCTGTTCCAGGACGCTCATGTAGTCGGGGAAACGCTGGAGCATCAGCGGCACACCACAGTCGTGGAACAAGCCCAGGGCATAGGCTTCATCGCTGGCCTGGGCACCGATGCGCTTGGCCAGCGTCAGACAAGTCATCGCCACGTCCTGGGCGGTGTCCCAGAAACGGTTCAAGGTGACGATGGTTTCATCGTTCATCTCACCCTTGATCGACTGGGCGTTGATCAGGTTGATGATCGAACGGCTGCCCAGCAGATTCACCGCGCGCTGGATCGAGGCGATCTTGTTCGTCAGGCCGTAATAAGGCGAGTTGACGATTTTCAGCAGGGAGCCGGAAAGGCCTGGGTCCTGGGAAATCAGCTTCGCGATCACCTCCAGATCCGGGTCCGGCATGTACTGCTCCATCTGCAAATCCACCATGATCTGCGGTTGAGCGGGCACGCTAATGCCTTGCAGGGACTGTTGGATCTGTTCGGGAGTCAGCTCTTGGGACATAAGTACACACTCTGGGTCAGGCGCAGATTCTAGCTTCTTAAAGTTGGATCCGACATACCAAATCGCCAGGCAATGCGTTATGCCGGGGGTAAGGGTGACTATGGATTTCTCAAGCCGTTTGCCACATGTCTAGCCGCTGAACCTGCAAGCGCCGCAACACGCTATACTCCCGCTCTTTTTTCTGGAGCGACGTCATGTCCCTGCCTAGCCTGCGCCTCAAAGCCAATGCCGACCGTCGTCTGCGCAACGGTCACTTGTGGGTCTATAGCAACGAAATCGATGTAGCGGCGACCCCTTTGCACGGTTTCAAGGCCGGCGACCAGGCGATCCTCGAAGCCGCAGGCGGCAAGCCCCTGGGCATCGTTGCCATGAGCCCGAACAACCTGATCTGCGCCCGCCTGCTGTCGCGCGACATCAAGCTGCCGCTAGACAAGTCGCTGCTGGTGCATCGCCTGAACGTCGCCCTGTCGCTGCGCGATCGTCTGTTCGACAAGCCTTTCTATCGCCTGGTCTACGGCGATTCCGACCTGCTGCCAGGTCTGGTGGTCGATCGTTTCGGCGACATCCTGGTCGTGCAGATCGCCTCGGCGACCATGGAAGCCCATAAAGACGACGTGATCGCGGCCCTGACCCAAGTGCTCAAGCCAAGCGGCATTCTGTTCAAGAACGACTCCGCGGCCCGTGATGCCGAAGGCCTCAATCGCTATGTCGAAACCGTCTTCGGCCTGGTGCCGGAGTGGGTTGCGCTGGAAGAGAACGGCGTGAAATTCGAAGCGCCCGTCATCCAGGGCCAGAAAACCGGCTGGTTCTATGACCACCGCATGAACCGTGCACGCCTGGCACCTTATGCCAAAGGCAAACGCGTACTGGACCTCTACAGCTACATCGGCGGCTGGGGCGTGCAGGCCGCTGCCTTCGGCGCCAGTGAAGTGTTCTGCGTCGACGCGTCGGCCTTCGCCCTCGACGGCGTCGAGCGCAACGCCGCGCTGAACGGCTTCGCCGAGAAGATGACCTGCATCGAAGGCGACGTCTTCGAAGCCCTGAAAGAGCTGAAAGCCAGCGAAGAACGTTTCGACGTGATCGTGGCCGACCCACCGGCGTTCATCAAACGCAAGAAAGACATGAAGAACGGCGAAGGCGCCTACCGCCGCCTGAACGAGCAAGCCATGCGCCTGCTCACCAAGGACGGCATCCTGGTCAGCGCTTCGTGCTCGATGCACCTGCCGGAAGACGACCTGCAGAACATCCTGCTGACCAGCGCCCGTCACCTGGATCGCAACATCCAGATGCTCGAGCGCGGCGGCCAGGGTCCGGATCACCCGGTGCACCCAGCCATTGCCGAAACCCGCTACATCAAGAGCATCACCTGCCGGCTGCTGCCAAACAGCTGACAACACCTCCTGTAGGAGCGAGCCTGCTCCGGGCGGCGTTCCGACGAAAAACGCAAAGACACCGCGGGCACCAGACACACCGCGTTATCGTTGACGTTCATCGCGAGCAGGCTCGCTCCTACAGGTTCACGACACATCCTGATCCACTGTCGAAACGACAACCTCCTGCCCCACGCCTACCGTTTTCTCTTCCCACCATTGAAGAGGACAACGGAATGTCCAACACGCCAAAAGCCCATCGATCACGCACCGGTCGACACTCGCAATCCGGTCGTATCTATCACCTGACCGCCGTCACCCATGAACGACAGCCTTTCTTCCAGGATTGGCGTACGGGCCGTTTTTTGGTGCATGAGTTCAGAAGGGCTCAGGAAGTCGGCCATGCCACCTCCATAGCCTGGGTAGTCATGCCGGATCACTTCCACTGGCTGATTGAACTGCACAACGGTGATTTGCCAAAACTGGTACAAGCCACCAAATCTCGCTGCACGCGCCTGATCAATCAGAAACGAGATCCATATACTCCCGTATGGCAAAAAGGCTACTTCGACCGAGCCCTGCGGCGTGAGGAAGATCTGAAAGCCATGGCTCGATACATCATCGCCAACCCGCTTCGCGCAGGGCTTGTCGACCATATCGGCAACTATCCACTCTGGGATGCCGTCTGGCTCTAATACACACCCCACCTCTGTAGGAGCGAGCCTGCTCCTACAGCAGATTCAGAAAGGGCCCACACCCTGCCGCATTGACTTGCTTCTTTATCAAATCAATTCTCGTCCACCTCTCACGGAACGAGCGTGTTGAAGAATGCGGCACACCAATAACGCCAAAGAAAAGCCGTTAATCGTCCTGCTGCTGATGACCATGACCCTGCTGGGCGTATTCCCGCTGGACGTGGTTCTTCCCTCCTTTCCAGACCTGTCGGCCTGCTTCCGGATTTCGCCTGCCGACACTGCGTTGTCTGTCAGCCTGTTCGCCGTCAGCCTGGCGTTCTCCGTGATGCTGGTTGGCCCCCTCTCGGACATGTGGGGCCGCAAGAAGCTGTTGTTGGGAGGTATAGCCATCGCGGCCATTGGCGCGTTGGGATGCGCAGTTTCCAGCGAATACCATTGGTTCCTGGGTTTTCGTGTGGTCCAGGCGATCGGTTGCGGGTCCTTTTCGCTGTCACAGGCGCTGGTGCAGGATTTGTTCGAAGGCCATGAAAGGCAGCGACTGAGGATCTGGATGGTGACCGCCAGTGGCGTATTCATTTCAATTTCGCCGCTGTTGGGGACGTGGCTGCAATTGCAGCTTGGCTGGCAAGGCAGCTTTTATGTGTTTGTCGCACTGGCCGCTTCAGTCTGGTCAAGCGCCTGCTGGCTGCTCAAGGAGTCCTCAGCTATCCGCACCGCATCGCGCGGGGGATTTTTCAGTGCCTACTGGCACGTCTGTTCGAATGCACGCTTCATGGCTTACTGGCTGATTTCGGCCCTGGCTTTCGCCTGCCATTTTTCGTTCATCGTGACTTCACCCATTATTTTCATGGAACACCTGGCCCTCTCACCCTACGAGTTCGCCTGGACGTTATTGCTCTATGGCGTTGCGTACGTGGGCGGCGGCGCAGTCGCCAACGTCTTGCATGAACGCCTGCAAGCCCATACTCAGATCGTTGTTGGCCTGGGGCTGATCGCGGTTTCGGGTGTGTTGATGCTGTGGCTGATTCGCCACTTCGGCCTGTCTGCCGCTGCGGTACTGGTATCCATGCTGATCTGCACGGTCGGGACCACCATTACCCGGCCCGTCGTCAACTCCAGGGCCATGAGCATCCATCCGGCATATGCCGGAACCTCGACATCGGTCGGCGCTGTGCTGATTTTCATGGGTGGCGGCGTCGTCAGCATGGTGATCAATCTGGTGTCCGGGGACCTGACCACGACACTGGCCATTGGCTTCCTGATATTGAGTCTTGCAGGTCTGGGCCTGAATGCGTTGATCGACCACAAGAATCAGGGGGCTCTGGACGGGGCGTGACAGCTGCCGGTCGTCATCCCGTGTGCTCCGCTGATACGGGTTCGACGCTTCCCGGCATTCCCTCCAGCCGCCAGCCGTGTAGAATCGCGACATTCATCGCCAGTCATCCCCCGGCGGGTTTATGAGCTCAAGCTGAAGCGCGCGGCGATCCCGCAAAGTTATCGGCAACTTCCGGACACACGGCCATTTCTGAGTGTTCCAGACGTCAATAGAAGCTCACTTCCCTTTTGATACCTGATTTAGCCGCCCGGAGTGCTTCATGCCTGATTATCGTTCGAAAACATCCACCCACGGCCGCAACATGGCCGGCGCCCGCGCACTGTGGCGCGCAACAGGGATGAAAGATGACGACTTCAAAAAGCCGATCATCGCCATCGCCAACTCGTTCACACAGTTCGTACCGGGCCACGTGCACCTCAAGGACCTGGGCCAACTGGTCGCCCGCGAAATCGAACGCGCTGGCGGTGTGGCGAAAGAATTCAACACCATCGCCGTCGATGACGGTATCGCCATGGGCCACGACGGCATGCTGTATTCGCTGCCGAGCCGCGAAATCATCGCCGACTCCGTCGAGTACATGGTCAACGCCCACTGCGCCGACGCGATCGTCTGCATCTCCAACTGCGACAAGATCACCCCAGGCATGCTGATGGCGTCCCTGCGCCTGAACATCCCGGTGATCTTCGTTTCCGGCGGCCCGATGGAAGCCGGCAAGACCAAACTCGCCTCCCACGGCCTCGACCTGGTGGACGCCATGGTGATCGCCGCCGACTCCAGCGCTTCTGACGAGAAAGTCGCCGAGTACGAGCGCAGTGCCTGCCCGACCTGCGGTTCGTGCTCCGGCATGTTCACCGCCAACTCGATGAACTGCCTGGTCGAAGCACTGGGTCTGGCCTTGCCAGGCAACGGTTCGACCCTGGCCACCCACAGCGACCGCGAACAGCTGTTCCTGCAGGCCGGCCGCACCATCGTCGAGCTGTGCAAGCGTTACTACGGCGAGAACGACGAGTCGGTATTGCCGCGCAACATCGCCAACTTCAAGGCGTTCGAAAACGCCATGACCCTGGACATCGCCATGGGCGGTTCCACCAACACCATCCTGCACTTGCTGGCCGCTGCCCAGGAAGCCGAGATCGATTTCGACCTGCGCGACATCGACCGTCTGTCCCGTCATGTACCGCAACTGTGCAAGGTCGCGCCGAACATCCAGAAGTACCACATGGAAGATGTGCACCGTGCCGGCGGGATCTTCAGCATCCTCGGCTCGCTGGCCCGTGGCGGCCTGCTGCACACCGACCTGCCAACCGTGCACAGCCGCAGCATGGAAGAAGCCATCGCCAAGTGGGACATCACCCAGACCACTGACGAAGCCGTGCACCACTTCTTCAAGGCCGGCCCGGCAGGCATCCCGACCCAGACCGCGTTCAGCCAGTCGACCCGTTGGGAAACCCTGGACGACGACCGTGAAAACGGCTGCATCCGCAGTGTCGAGCACGCCTACTCGAAAGAGGGCGGCCTGGCCGTGCTGTACGGCAACATCGCGCTCGATGGCTGCGTGGTGAAAACCGCGGGCGTCGACGAGTCGATCCACGTCTTCGAAGGCAATGCGAAGATCTTCGAAAGCCAGGACAGTGCCGTACGCGGCATCCTCGCCGACGAAGTGAAGGAAGGCGACATCGTCATCATTCGCTACGAAGGCCCAAAAGGTGGTCCGGGCATGCAGGAAATGCTGTACCCGACGTCCTACCTGAAATCCAAAGGCCTGGGCAAAGCCTGCGCCCTGCTCACCGACGGCCGTTTCTCCGGCGGTACCTCGGGCCTGTCCATCGGTCACGCGTCGCCTGAAGCGGCAGCCGGTGGCGCCATCGGCCTGGTGCAGGACGGCGACAAAGTGCTGATCGACATTCCGAACCGCTCGATCAACCTGTTGATCAGCGACGAAGAACTGGCCGCGCGCCGGGTCGAGCAGGACAAGAAAGGCTGGAAACCCGTCGAGAAGCGTCCACGCAAAGTGACCACGGCCCTGAAAGCCTATGCCCTGCTGGCGACCAGCGCCGACAAGGGTGCGGTACGTAACAAGGCCATGCTCGACGGGCTGTAAGGCTTAACCGTCGAACAAAAAAATACCCCGCCAAGTGCGGGGTATTTTTTGGGCAACATCCGGTCAACTGTAGGAGCGAGCCTGCTCGCGATGGTCGTCAACGATAACGCGTACTTTCTGATTTAACGCGTTGCCCTTGCGACCATCGCGAGCAGGCTCGCTCCTACTGTGAAATCAAATCCTTACTGGATTTCTTCCGGTTTGACGATCACCCAGTTCTTGTCCGCCGTTACCGCCAGCCCTTCCTTGGCCTGGGCTGCGGCGTTTTTGGCCATCATGCCCTGGATCTGGGTCATGTACTTATCCTTGCGGTTGACCCACAAGTGAATACCGCCCTTGGCCACGTCGACCCCGTGGAACAGCATGTAACCATCACTGGTTGGGGTGTCGCCGCCGACCAGCACCGGTTTTTTCCACTCATCGATGTAGGTCAGGATCGCCGCGTGTTTGCCGGCCATCCAGGTCGCAGGTGTCCACAGGTACGGGGTCAGTTCGAGGCCGAGGTTGGCTTTCTCGTCATACTTGCCGGCGGTGATCTGCTTGCGGGCGGTGGTCAGTTCGCCGGTCTTGCGATCCTTGAGCAGCGTGGTCACGCCGATCACGTTCTCCGGTTTGACGTTGTAGCCGTACTTCGGATCGGCAGCGACCATGCGCACCAGTTCTTCGGAGGCGGCGGTCATCACGTAGACCTCGATGCCGTTCTCCATCAACTTGTTGTAGAGCTCTTTCTGACCCGTGAAGATTTTCGGCGGGTTGACGTCGAGGCTCTTGACCACGTCGCCATCGTAATAAGTGGCCGGGACCGGTTTGCCCGAAGCCATCATCTCGTCGACATAGCCCTTGAGTTCTTGCAGGGTAAAGCCGGAGAACACTTGGGCGACCCATGGGTAGCACACCATGTCATCGACTTCGCAGAGGCGATAGTAGTAGCTGAACAGGCTTTCCTTGTGGTCGGCGGTGTCCTTGAACGGCATCAGTTTCAGGGAGGGATCAAGGGTCTCGCGGGTGATCAGGCCCTTGTTTTCCATGAACGGCAGCAAGGACTCTTCGAGGTCGTAGCGGTAACTGGTGTTGTCCATGTCGAACACTGCGAAGTTACCCTTGTTGGCGTTGGCGGCAATCATCGCGTCCAGCGCCTTGGCCTGATCGGCGGGCCAGTGCTTAAGATCCGTTGCAAACACTTGGCCCGCGAGGCCCACGCAAAGTGCTGCTGCCAGAAATTTCGGTGCGAACTTCATTGGCGTTTCTCCCTGAATTAAAGGCATCGACGCTAACAAATAAGTGTGACAGTCCTCGTCTGTCAGCGACCGCCAACTTACCTATCGCGCCAATTGCATCGCCGAGAGCGACATGCGCTTATTCCAAAAACGACAGTTAACAGACGTTTTTGATATTAATTCATTAGATATCAAGCTGTTAGCCTTGCCGGTTCGCAACTGCCCCGGAAGGCAGTTGGCACATGTCTAATGGGAGTTCCAATGAATCTGCCGCTGATTCTGAATCTGCTGGTGTTCCTCGCCCTGCTCCTGGGCCTGGCACAAACCCGCCGCTCCAACTGGAGCCTGGCGAAAAAAGTCCTGCTTGCATTGGGGCTGGGCGTGGCATTCGGCGTGGCCCTGCACTCGGTCTACGGTGCCGGTAACCCGGTGCTCAAAGCCTCGATCGGCTGGTTCGATCTGGTGGGCAACGGTTATGTGCAGTTGCTGCAAATGATCGTGATCCCACTGGTGTTCGCCTCGATCCTCAGCGCCGTGGCCCGTCTGCATAATGCTTCGTCGCTGGGCAAAATCAGCTTCCTGACCATCGGCACGCTGCTGTTTACCACCGCCATCGCGGCGCTGATCGGCATCGGCCTGACCAACCTGTTCGGCCTGACCGCCGAAGGTCTGGTCGCCGGCACCCAGGAAATGGCCCGCCTGCAAACCATCCAGACCGATTACGCCGGCAAGGTCGCCGACCTGAATGTGCCGCAACTGTTGCTGTCGTTCATCCCGCAAAACCCGTTCGCCGATCTGGCGCGGGCCAAGCCGACGTCGATTATCAGCGTGGTGATCTTTGCCGCCTTCCTGGGTGTCGCGGCGCTGCAACTGCTCAAGGATGACGTGGAAAAAGGTCAGAAAGTGATCAACGCCATCGACACCCTGCAAGCCTGGGTGATGCGTCTGGTGCGCCTGGTCATGAAGCTGACCCCGTACGGCGTGTTGGCGCTGATGACCAAAGTGGTCGCCGGTTCCAACCTGCAGGACATCATCAAGCTCGGCAGTTTCGTGGTGGTTTCCTACTTGGGCCTGGGCCTGATGTTTGTGGTCCACGGCGTGCTAGTGTCGGCAGCCGGGATCAACCCGCTGCGCTTTTTCCGCAAAATCTGGCCGGTGCTGACGTTCGCTTTCACCAGCCGCTCGAGCGCGGCGACGATCCCGCTGAGCATCGAAGCGCAGACCCGTCGCCTGGGCATTCCACAGTCTGTCGCCAGTTTCGCCGCCTCGTTCGGCGCGACCATTGGCCAGAACGGCTGTGCCGGTCTGTACCCGGCGATGCTGGCGGTAATGGTGGCGCCAACCGTGGGCATCAATCCGCTGGACCCGCTGTGGATCGCGACGCTGGTGGCGATTGTGACGCTGAGTTCGGCCGGGGTAGCCGGAGTGGGCGGTGGCGCGACCTTCGCCGCGCTGATCGTGCTGCCGGCGATGGGTTTGCCGGTATCACTGGTGGCGTTGCTGATTTCGGTCGAGCCGCTGATTGATATGGGGCGCACGGCGTTGAACGTGAGTGGTTCGATCACGGCCGGGGCGATTACCAGTCAGGTGATGCAACAGACGGATAAAGCGTTGCTGGATGCGGATGAGCATCCGGAGTTGGCGCACGCATAAGCAGCGCCTGACAGATCGCCTTCGCTGGCAAGCCAGCTCCCACAGTGTCCTGGGTGAAATACCCATTGTGTGAACACCATGGATCCCTGTGGGAGCTGGCTTGCCAGCGAAGCTTTTAGGCTTTTTCCCAGACTTCGAAGCTGTACGCCGGTTTGTCGCCTTCGGCCGGGTTTGGAACATTCGACACCAGCTTCCACTGGCCCAAATCAAACTCCGGAAACCACGCATCCCCTTCCGGGCTCAACGCCACACGCGTCAGGTACAAGCGATCAGCTTGCGCCAACCCTTGCGCATACAACTGCGCGCCGCCAATCAGCATCAGCTCATCGACACCTTGTTCGTTCGCCCATGCTTCTGCGCGAATCACCGCAGCCTCAAGCGACGGATAAACCTCCGCGCCTTCCAGCACCAGATCGGCCTGACGGCTGACCACGATGTTCAAGCGGCCCGGCAACGGACGACCGAGGGAATCCCAGGTCTTGCGCCCCATGATGATCGGCTTGCCCAGAGTGGTGGCCTTGAAGTATTTGAAGTCCCCTGGCAAGTGCCAGGGCATGCTGTTGTCGATGCCGATCACACGGTTTTCACCGAGGGCTGCGATCAGGCTGAGGGGGAGTGATTTAGTCATGCCGGCGAGGATACCAGAGGCTCGGCTTCTCGCAACGTAGCCCCCCGACAAGTGCCACAGCGGTTATGCTCACGACTCAATCCAAGCGACGGGATGCCGCGTGACTGAACTCAATACCCTCTGGTTGACAGAAACCATCCGCCTGCGCGAAGAGCACGCCGGCCCTCTGGAGGATCTGGAAGCCAATCGCCTCGCCCGCAATGCTGGCGGTGATTTACCGACACGCATTCAACGCCGCGCTTTGTGGCTGGCCGAGCGCGATGGCCTGAGCGACGCCCTCAAACACTGGCTGCAAGGGGCGCGGCTGGCGCTGCTGGTATTGGCCGTGCTGGCCGTGGTCAGTGGTGCCGGCCTGGCGTTTGCCGCCCTGGGGGACGGCCAGATGCCGGTCAATGTGTTCTGGGCCTTGGGCAGTTTGCTCGGACTGAACCTGATCCTGCTGTTGAGCTGGGCATTGGGTCTGGTGTTTGCCGGCGAACATGGCGCCAGCCTCGGGCGTTTGTGGCTGTGGCTCAGCGAAAAGCTCGCCCGCGACGCCAAAGCCGCGCAACTGGCACCGGCCCTGATCCTGATGTTGCAACGACACAAACTCAATCGCTGGGCCATCGGCGTCCTGGTCAACAGTTTGTGGTTGCTGGCGATGCTCAGCGCGCTGGTGATTCTGCTGACGCTGCTGGCGACCCGGCGCTATGGCTTTGTCTGGGAGACCACCATTCTCAGCGCCGATACCTTCATCACCGTGACCCAGGCCCTCGGTGCGTTGCCGTCCTTGCTCGGGTTCAACGTGCCGACCGTGGAAATGATCCGCGCCAGTGGCGATGCCGCACTGAACATCGAAAGCGCCCGCCAGGCCTGGGCCACCTGGCTGGTGGGCGTGCTACTGGTCTGCGGCGTTGTCCCGCGCCTGCTGCTCGCCGCTTTTTGTCTGTGGCGCTGGAAAACCGGCCAGGCGTCCTTGCACCTGGACTTGAATCTGCCCGGCTATGCGCAATTGCGCGAACGCTTGATGCCGACCAGCGAACGTTTGGGCATCAGCGACGCCGCGCCCGAGCAACTGCATCGGGTCGAAGGCGGTGTCAGCGACCAGCAAAGCGATGGCGCGCTGTTGGTGGCCATCGAACTGGACGACCAGCGTCCGTGGCCGCCGCCACTGCCGAAGAATGTGAGTAATGCCGGCGTCCTCGACAGTCGCGAGTCGCGGCACAAACTCCTCGAACAACTCAGCCGTTTCCCGCCAGCGCGCCTGGCCATCGCCTGCGATCCACGGCGCTCGCCGGATCGCGGTAGTCTTGCGCTGATCGCCGAACTGGCCCGCAGCGCCAGCGCCACCCGCGTCTGGTTGTTGCAAGCACCGCCCGGTGAGGCGCTGGACGCCGAGCGCCTTGGCGACTGGCACGTAGCGTTGCAACAACTGGAGCTGCCGTTTGCCGATTGCGCACCGCTCAATTGGCTGGAGACGGGTCATGACTAAACCGCTGAAGCTCGCCGTTGTCGGCCACACCAATGTCGGCAAGACCTCGTTGCTGCGCACCCTGACCCGTGACGTCGGCTTTGGTGAAGTGTCCCATCGCCCCAGCACCACGCGACACGTCGAAGGCGCGCGCTTGTCGGTGGAGGGCGAGCCCTTGCTCGATCTCTACGACACCCCCGGCCTGGAAGACGCCATCGCCCTGCTCGATTACCTCGAACGCCTGGAGCGCCCCGGCGAACGCCTCGATGGCCCTGCCCGGCTGGCTCGCTTCCTCGAGGGCAGCGAAGCACGACAGCGTTTCGAACAGGAAGCCAAGGTGCTGCGGCAATTGCTGGCCTGCGACGCCGGCCTCTATGTGATCGATGCCCGCGAGCCGGTGCTGGCCAAGTACCGCGACGAACTGGAAGTGCTGGCCGGTTGTGGCAAACCGCTGCTGCCGGTGCTGAATTTTGTCAGCAGCGCCAACCACCGCGAACCGGCCTGGCGCGAAGCCCTGGCGCGCCTCGGCCTGCATGCGCTGGTGCGCTTCGACAGCGTCGCACCGCCCGAGGATGGCGAACGCCGACTCTATGAAAGCCTCGCGCTGTTGCTCGAACATGCCCGCCCGCAGCTGGAGCGTTTGATTGCCGATCAACAGGCTCAGCGCCGGGCACGTCAGCAGAGTGCGGTGCGTTTGATCGCCGAGTTATTGATCGACTGCGCCGCCTGCCGGCGCAGCGTGGCCAGTGATGCCGAGCAGGAACAACAGGCCATCGGCGAATTGCGCAAGGCCGTGCGTCAACGGGAACAGCGCTGCGTCGAAGCCTTGCTCAAGCTCTACGCTTTCCGCCCGCAGGATGCGGCGGCCAGTGATCTGCCGCTGCTCGATGGCCGCTGGGGCGATGACCTGTTCAACCCCGAGACCCTCAAGCAACTGGGCGTGCGGGTTGGTGGTGGAATTGCGGCCGGTGCGGCCGCCGGGGCCGGGGTCGACTTGCTGGTCGGCGGCCTGACCCTTGGCGCAGCGGCACTGGCCGGGGCCATCGCGGGTGGTGCCCTGCAAACCGCGCGCAGTTACGGCAGCCGGTTGTTGGGCAAGATCAAAGGCCAGCGCGAACTCACAGTCGATGACAGCGTGCTGCGGTTACTGGCGCTACGCCAACGCCAACTGCTGCAAGCGCTCGACGCGCGAGGACACGCAGCGATGGACAGCATTCAAGTGGCCACGCCCCAGGACAAGACCTGGCGCGAAGGCAAACTGCCGGAAGCCTTGAACAAGGCGCGGGCGTACCCGCAGTGGTCGTCGCTCAATCCCCATGCGAAGTTGAATCAGGCGGAGCGGCAGGAGCAGATCGAAGTCTTGGCGCAGCAGCTCTAGTGGCCTGACCGGCCTCTTCGCGAGCAGGCTCGCTCCCACGACGGTTTCGCAGTGGACACAGAATCTGTGGTCGACGCTGCCCTATTGTGGGAGCGAGCCTGCTCGCGATGGCCGCGACTCGGTGCCAGCGGTTTACGCCGCCAACAGCCGCAATGCCTTGTCCTTCAATACCGCCAGATCAATGACCGGCACATGCATCTCTTTGGCCTGTTCATCCCACTGGCGCATGCGCAAACTGATCGCGCACAACGGGTCTTTTTCGAACGCCTCGGCCTCGGTCTGCGTCATCACCCCGCCCTGATATTCCAGGGTCCGGCGACTGGCTTCACTCAAGCGTTCGTAGTACCCCGGCTCCCGGAGCGTCAGATAACGCTTGGCCTGAACGTGATACTCCACCAAGCGCGCCATGCGTTCGCTGAAGCCAACGCGGCGCAGGTAATCGGCGCCCAGCCGCTCATGACTGACCACACCGAAACCGCCCATGTTCTCCGCGCCTTCGCTGCAGATATGCCCGATATCGTGAAAGAACGCCGCCAGCACCACTTCGTCATCGAAGCCTTCAGCCATGGCCAGTTCGGCGGCCTGGGACATGTGCTCGATCTGCGACACCGGCTCGCCGATGTAATCGCTGTCGCCAAAGCGCTCGTATAACCCGAACACTTCGGCGATGACTTGCTCATGACACGCCATCAGACTTCTCCCAAAACAGTGGCCACGTTGCGCTCGGCCATCGCCGGCCCGACGCTCATGCCGACGCCGGTGTGCATCAACGCCACACTCAGACCTTCAGCCGGACGCAGGAACGAAAACGGCCCCGGCCCCCGTGAACCATAGACACCCTGCCAGCGTTCAACCACTTGCACCTTGCAGCCCAGCGTCTGCTCAGCCAGCTCGATCATCCAGTCGTCGACCTGCTCGGCATTGAAGGGCGATGGATCACGGCCGTAATGGTGGGAGTCACCGATGATCAGTTCGCCATAAGGCGTCGGGCTGATCAGCAGGTGAATGCCGTTTTCGTGCAGATGCGGCGCGTCCCGCAGAATTTCAGCCTGCACCGCCGCCGCTTCCGGCAGGTCGGCGAAGGCGCCGTAATGCACGCAACTCAAACCGGTGAGCAAGGCGTGTTGCAGGTTCAGGTTGATCTGCGGTCGGGCGCGGAGCATTTGCAGGCGGCAGATTTGCGGATCGAGTTCGGCGATCTGCTCGGCCAGCAAGGTCTGATAATCGTGGCCGGAACAGACAATGATCTGCCCGGCGCTGAAACTGCCGGCCGTGCTGTGCAAGCGGCCCGGTTCGATATCGCGCACCAGCGTGGAAAAGTGGAACTCGACGCCCAGGTCGCGGCGCAGGAAATCGATCAGCGCCGGAATCGCTTCGCGCGAATACAGCTGCTGGTCGTCCATGCCGTGCAAAGCGGCGCGATGATGGCGAAATTGGCCGTCGTACAAATCGCGCAATGCAGCGCCGCGCAGCAAGTCGACGCGGTAGCCGTGTTCAACGGCGCGCCCCTCGCAGAAGGCTTCAAGCAACTGTTCTTCGGCCTCGGTGCGGGCGAACAGGTACGAGCCATTGCGCTTGAGTTGCACGCCGGCGAGTTGCGCCCAGTCGCCCCAGATGCCGCGACTGGCGCGGGCCAGCTCCAGCATCGGACCCGGCGGCTGGCCGGTGACCAACGCCTGGCCGAAGTTGCGCACCGAAGCACCGACGGGCGTTTCGCTGCGTTCGAAAACCGTGACCTTGAGACCGCGCTTGGCTGCCGCATAAGCGTGGGACAAACCCAGGATGCCAGCGCCGACGATCAGCATGTCGTTGTGTTGTGTCATTAAGAGATGCCTTAAATTCGAGACCGCTTTCGCGAGCAGGCTCGCTCCCACAGGAGAGCGCATTCCAATGTGGGAGCGAGCCTGCTCGCGAAGAGGCCCTGTCAGCCGATGAAAATTACTTGGCTACAACTTTCTCGGACTTGCCGTCATAGCGCTTGCGCCATTCGGTCAGGATCTCGTCGCGGTTCTTCGAAGCCCAGGCAAAGTCGTTCTTGATCAGGCGCTGCTCGTAATCCGCTGGCAGTTCAGTCTGCGGCTTGGCGATGCCAGGTTGTGCGAGGACGGCGAAGTTCTCTTTGTAGAGTTCCATGGCCTCTGGGCTAGCCGAGAAGTCCGCGAGTTTCTTCGCCGCGTCTTCGTGTGGCGTGCCCTTGATCACGGCGGTGGCTTCGATTTCCCAGCCCAGGCCTTCTTTCGGCAGGATGATGTCCAGCGGCGCGCCCTGGCGCTTGAGCTGTACGGCCGGGTATTCAAAGGAAATACCGATCGGGAATTCACCGGCTGCCGCCAGTTTGCAAGGCTTGGAACCGGAGTGGACGTACTGACCGATGTTCTGGTGCAGGGCGTCCATGTAAGCCCAGCCCTGCTTCTCGCCGAAGGTCTGCAGCCAGGCGCTGACGTCGAGGAAACCAGTGCCGGACGAAGCCGGGTTCGGCATGACGATCTTGCCTTTGTACTCAGGCTTGGTCAGGTCCTGCCAGCTTACTGGCTTGCTCAGGCCCTGCTTCTCGGCTTCGACGGTGTTGAAGCAAATGGTCGCGGCCCAGACGTCCATGCCGACCCAGGCTGGCGGGTTGGCGGCGTCGCGGTAGTTGCCGCCGATCTTGCCCAGGTCCTTTGGCGCGTAGCTTTGCAACATGCCTTGCTGGTCGAGGATCGCCAGGCTCGAAGCAGCCAGCCCCCAGACCGCGTCAGCTTGTGGGCGGGCTTTTTCGGCCAGCAGTTTGGCGGTGATGATGCCGGTGGAATCACGCACCCACTTGATTTCAACGTCCGGGTTGGTCTTTTCGAACGCGGCCTTGTAGGCCGTCAGCTGTTCGGCTTCGAGGGCGGTGTACACCGTCAACTCGGTTTTCGCCGCATAGGCGTTCAGGCTGAAAGCGGTGAGGACAGCAGCGGCCAGGGCCATAGGCTTGAACATGATCTTTTCCTGTTGTTGAGTTGAGTGGGTGCTTTCGGTTTGAGGAGAAGGATTCAGTGACCAGGCGCGGTCTGCCGCCAGGCCTGGGAACGGCGCAGCAAGCCGCGCGAAGCCCAGGCCAGCAGCAGGGACACGCCCGCCGAGGTGAACAGAATCAGGGTCGACATGGCCGCCGCGCCGCCGACATTGCCGGCGTCGTCCATGTTCAGCACCGCCACCGCCGCGAGGATGGTGTCGGGGCTGTAGAGGAAGATCGCCGCCGAAACGGTGGTCATAGCCGAGACGAACAAGTAGCGCACGATGTCCAGCAGCGCCGGCAGGCAGATCGGCATGGTCACGCGCAGGTAGTGCCGGTACAGCGGCGCCTTGAGCGACAGCGCGGCGGCTTCGAACTCGGCGTCGAGTTGGCGCAACGCGGTGGTGGCGGTCATTTGCGCGGTGGTCAGGTAGTGCGCGATGGTGCACACGATCAGCAGGGTCATGGTCCCGTAGAGCACATGCAGCGGGTTGCCGGTGAGGTTGAAGAAGAAGACGTACCCCAACCCCAGCACCAGGCCCGGCACGGCCATCGGCACGAAACTGAGCATGCGCAGGGTCAGGTTCAGGCCGCGCTGTCCCTTGGTTTTTTCCATCAGGTAGGCACCGGTGAAGATCAGCAGGCTGCCGATCAACGCTGTGCCCAGGGCCATCTTCAGGCTGTTGCCGTAGGCCAGCCAGCCACCGCCGGCGGTTTCGTTGAACTGGTAGTGATTGAGCGACAGCGACAGGTTGTACGGCCAGAACTTCACCAGCGAGGAGAACACCGCCATGCCGAACACCAGCAACAGCGCGACGCTGATCAGCAGGACGATGGCCAGGTAGCAACCGTCGCGCCGCTTCGATGACGCCGGCTTGAACACCTGGGCCCGCCCGCTCATGGCGTCGCCGTGACGACGGCGCAACCAGGCATCGACACCGAAGCTGAACAGCGCTGGCAGCAGCAACACCATGCCGATCAAGGCGCCGCGTCCGAACTGTTGCTGGCCGACGACGGCCTTGTAGGCTTCCAGCGCCAGCACTTGATAGTCGCCACCGACCACCACGGGCACACCGAAGTCGGTGATGGTCAGGGTGAACACCAGGCAGAACGCGGCGAACACCGCCTGACGCGTCGCCGGCCAGGTGATGCTGCGAAAGGCTTTCGCCGGACTGGCACCCATGCTGGAGGCGGCATCGAACAGCCGCGCATCCGCCAGGGACAAGGCCGACAGCAGAATCATCAGGGCGTGTGGGAAGGTGTAGATCACCTCACCCAGCACGATGCCCCAGAAGCCATAGATGTTGTCCGAGAGCAGGCCACGCAACAGGCCCTGGTTGCCGAACAGGTAAACCAGCGCGATCCCCGGCAGCATCGATGGCGCCATCAAGGGCAGCAGGGAAATGCCGCGCCAGATGCCTTTGGCCGGGATCAAGGTACGCTGCAAGGCGTAGGCAAACAGGTAGGCCAGCGGTACGACGATGGCCGCGACACTGAGAGAAACTTTCAGGCTATTGCCCAGCAACCAGTGGAAATTGTCGCTGGTCACCAGTTCCCTGGCGGCGATCCAGCCACCGCCCTGCCCGGCTTCAGAACTGAACCCGCGCCAGAAAATCGCCAACAACGGCATCAACACCGCGACGCCCAGCAACACCAGCAGAAGGACCTTGCCGCCGACCACGAACAACCGATCGCCGATCTCGGCACGGGAGGTCTGCCGCACCTGCTTGTGTGGCAGCGGCAGCGCGATATTGGCGCCCATCAGGCAAACACCTGCAGGCTGCGCGGCGGCAAGGCGACCATGATTTGCTGCGAACCCAGACGCGGCATGGCTTCCGGCGCCAGTTCGGCCAGCAGCGCGTGCCCCGGCAACTGATCGAGTTCGAAGCTCATGCGGCAGCGATTACCGAGGAAGGTGATTTCGCGAACCTTGGCCGGGAACAGGTTTTCTTCATGCACCGGCGGGTTGACGTTGATCGCTTCGGGGCGACAGAACAGCCGCCCCGAAGCGCTTTTGGCACTGCCGTCGGCCAGGCGCATGTTCATGCCACCGACCTGGGCGTGACTGTCGCTGCTGCGATGGAATGGCAACCAGTTACCCTGACCGACGAACTCCGCCACGAATGGCGTGGCCGGGCGGTTGTAGATTTCCTGTGGCGTGGCGTATTGCTCGACCTTGCCATTGTTCATCACGGCAATGCGGTCGGCCATCAGCATGGCCTCGTCCTGATTGTGGGTGACCATCAGGGTGGTGATGCCGAGGTTGCGTTGCAGCTGGCGCAGCTCCGTGCACAGATGCTCGCGGACCCGGGCGTCCAGTGCCGACATCGGCTCATCCAGCAGCAACAGCGAAGGCGCCGGAGCCAGGGCACGAGCCAGGGCAACCCGTTGCTGCTGACCACCGGACAACTGGCCTGGGTACTTTTTCTCACTGCCAGTCAGGCCGACCAGTTCCAGCATCTGACCGACCCGGCGGCGCATTTCATCGCGGCCACTGCCGGCAAGGCCGTAGGCAATGTTCGCTTCGACTGTCAGGTTGGGAAACAGCGCGTAGGACTGAAACAGAATGCCGTAGTCACGGGCCTGGGGTGCCAGGTGGGAGACGTCGCGGTCACCGAGGTACAACTCGCCGCTGTCCTGCTTTTCCAGCCCGGCGATGCAGCGCAGCAAGGTGGTTTTGCCACAGCCCGACGGGCCGAGCAGACACACCAGCTCACCGGCCGCCACGTCCAGGGAAACGTTATCCAGCGCAGTGAAGGCGCCAAAGCGTTTCTGGACGCCACGCACTTTCATGGGTGCGCCCGGGTTGGTCAGGGCAGTTGCGATCGGGTTGTTCATGGACGGACCTCATCTGGCAGATGAGAGCCATCCTAGAGTTGTAATGAGTCCGTCATGTGGCAGTAGGGCAAAAACTGCCGATAGTGGTATTCGAGGATTTTGGTTCAAGTCTTGCGTTGTTCCATCGGCCGCCATCACGAGCAAGCTCGCTCAGGGGATTGTGGTCAACTGTGGGAGCGGGCTTGCCGGCGATGAGGCCGGGACAAGCAATAGAGATTTCAGGCCGGCGCCATTTCCTGCGCCACGCCCAAAAATGCCGCCGGCAACCGGGCGTTTTTCCGCTCCTTGAGGCAATACAGATACTCGGGGATCTGCGGCGCGTTCTCGATGGTCAGCACCCGCAATTGCGGATCATGAGGGACCTCCTGGCGGGCGATGATGCTGATGCCGATGTTGCGCAGCACCGCCTCACGGATCGACTCACGACTGCCAATCTCCAGCAACGGCCCAAAGCACACGCCTGCGCCAGCCAGCAGCTCTTCAGTCAGCCGACGGGTGGTCGAGCCCGGTTCACGCATCAGCAAGGTATGCCCCGCCAGTGCACTGAGCGGCACATGATCGTGAACTGCCAGCGGGTGATTGCGATGCACCGCCAGCACCAATGGATCGCTGCCGAGCACCCGGCGGATCAACCGAGCGTCTTCCAGCAACTGCGAGGATGCCGCGACATCGACCCGATACTCCTCAAGCGCTTCGAGAACCTGTTGTGAGTTGCCGATTTCCACCGACACTTCCACCTGGGGCAAGCGCTCACGAAAGGTCTTCACCAGATCGAGGATGTAATACGGCGCCGTGGCTGCGATGCGTAATGTGCCCTGGACCTGGCCGCAGTTGCGCAGGAAAAACTCGATGTCGGCTTCCTGCTGCATCAGTACCTTGACCATCGGCAACAGCTTCGCGCCTTCATCGCTGACACTGAGGCGGCGGCCGCCACGGTAGAACAGCTCCACCGAATACTGACTCTCGAGGTTGCGAATCTGCGTCGTCACCGTCGGTTGGCTCAGGCCGAGCTTTTTTGCCGCCAGGGTAATGCTGCCCAGGCGGGCCACCATGTAAAAAGCCTTAAGCTCGGCACTCAGCACACCCGTCCCTCTTCTTCTACTTGCGCAACAGGCGCAAACCGTTGAACACCACCAACAGGCTCACGCCCATGTCGGCGAACACCGCCATCCACATGGTAGCGAGCCCGGCGAAGGTTACCCCAAGAAAGACCGCTTTGATGACCAATGCCAACGCGATGTTCTGTTTGAGGATGCTGGAGGTTTGCCGCGACAGGCGAATGAATGCCGGGATTTTGCGCAGATCGTCGTCCATCAGGGCAACATCGGCGGTCTCGATGGCGGTATCGGTGCCCGCGGCGGCCATGGCGAAACCGATTTCCGCCCTGGCCAGTGCCGGCGCATCGTTGATGCCGTCGCCGACCATTGCCACACGATGGCCCTGTGCATAAAGCGCTTCGATGGCTTGCAGTTTGTCGGTCGGCAGCAGGTCACCCCGGGCCTGATCGATACCGACCTGCGCCGCGATCGCCTGCGCGGTGTGAACGTTATCGCCGGTCAGCATCAGGGTTTTGATACCCAGATCGTGCAATTGTCGGATCGCTTCACGGCTGGAGTCCTTTACCGTGTCGGCCACTGCAAACAGCGCCAATGGGCCGGTCTGATCGAGTAACAGCACCACGGATTTACCCTGTTTTTCCAGCGCGAACAGCTTCTCTTCCAATTCAGGCGAGCAAAGATTCAGCTCTTCCACCAGGCGGTGGTTGCCCAGGTAATAGACCTGTCCGCCCACCTCCCCGCGCACCCCGCGCCCGGCCAGAGCCTCGAAGTTATCCACAGTCAGCGGCGCAAGCTGTTTATCCACAGCTGCATTGGCAATGGCCAGGGACACCGGGTGGTCCGAGCGACCGGCCAGCGCCGCGGCAAGGGCCGGGGCCAACGTTGCAGCAACCGGATCGAGCGCCAGGTAATCGGTCTGCACCGGTTTGCCATGGGTGATGGTGCCGGTCTTGTCCAGGGCCAGGTAATCCAGCTTGTGACCACCTTCCAGATAAACGCCACCCTTCACCAGAATGCCTTTGCGCGCCGCCGCAGCGAGGCCGCTGACGATGGTCACAGGTGTGGAAATCACCAGCGCGCAGGGGCAGGCCACCACCAGCAATACCAGTGCGCGGTAGATCCAGTCGAACCACAGCGCGCCCATGAACAACGGCGGGATGACCGCCACCGCCAAGGCCAGGATGAACACGGCCGGGGTGTAGATTTTCGAAAACCGGTCAACGAATCGTTGGGTCGGCGCCCGCGCGCCCTGGGCCTGTTCGACGGCGTGGATGATCCGTGCCAGGGTCGAGTGGTTCGCTGCGGCCGTCACGGCGTATTCCAGCGAACCGGCCTGGTTGATGGTGCCGGCGAACACTTTATCGCCGACGGTTTTCTCCACCGGCAGGCTTTCGCCGGTGATCGGCGCCTGATCGATGGTCGAAGTGCCGGACAGCACCTCGCCGTCCAGGCCGATGCGCTCGCCGGGACGTACACGTACGCGGGCGCCGAGTTCGATGGTTTTGACGTCCTGTTCAACCCAAACACCGTCGGCTTGCTGCACCGTGGCCCGCTCCGGGGCCATCTGCATCAAGCCGCCGATGGCGTTGCGCGCACGGTCAAGGGATTTGGCTTCGATCAACTCGGCCACGGTGAACAGGAACATCACCATGGCCGCTTCCGGCCACTGTCCGATCAGGATCGCACCGGTCACTGCAATGCTCATCAGTGCGTTGATGTTCAGGTTGAGATTCTTCAGGGCGATCCAGCCCTTTTTATAAGTACCCAACCCGCCGCTGAGGATCGACACGAGCGCAATGATCGCGACCACCCAGTTCGGCGCAGCGCCGGTGAAATGAATGACTTCGGCCAGCAATGCACCGACGCCAGACAGCGCCAAGGGCCACCAGGGCTTTTTCTCGACGGCCGGAGCTGGCGCTTCAACGCCCTGCTCCAGCGGCTCGGCCTGCATGCCAAGGGACTTGATGGCTTCGATGATCGGTGCGGTGCCTGGCAGGTCGTGGGTCACGCCCAGCACCCGGTTGATCAGGTTGAATTCCAGCTGCTGCACACCCGCCAGCTTGCCGAGTTTGTTCTGAATCAGTGTTTGCTCGGTCGGGCAGTCCATCGCTTCGATGCGGAAGCTGCTCAGCCGCGCGCCAGCGGTTGGCGTTTCGCTCACTTTGACCAGCGACGGCGCCGCCACTTTGGCGGAACAGCAGGAATCGCCGTGACCGCCATGTTCATGCTTCTGCACAGGCTGCAGCTTGTGGCTGTGATCGTGATCGTGATCGTGATCGTGATCGTGATCGTGATCAGCCTCGGGTTTATGGGTGTGAAGGGAATCGCTCATTGGGTCGCGTCCATGAAGGTGCCTGTTGCCAAGTAAAGACCCTGTAGCCACTATAGGGTCAAGCCCCCATTTGGAGATTGCCGTCATGAAGATTGGAGAGTTGGCGAAACTCACTGACTGCGCCGTGGAAACCATCCGCTACTACGAGCGCGAAAACCTGCTGCCGGAACCGGCCCGCAGCGACGGCAACTACCGCGTCTACACCCAGGCCCACGCCGAGCGCCTGACCTTCATCCGCAACTGCCGCACCCTCGACATGACCCTCGAAGAAATCCGCAGCCTGCTGACGTTGCGCGACAGTCCGCAGGATCAGTGCGAAAGCGTGAATGCGTTGATCGACGAACACATCCACCACGTCAAGGCGCGGATCGACGGGCTGCTCGCGCTACAGGCACAACTGCTCGACCTGCGCCAACGCTGTGGCGAAGGGCCGGACATCGATCAATGCGGGATTTTGCAGCGGCTGGAAGTGAGTGGCGGGGTGGTGGCGACGGAAGTTGAGCATTCACATGTGGGCCGTAGCCACGGCCACTGAAAACACCACTTACCCTTGTAGGAGCGAGCCTGCTCACGATGGACTCAATGACGACGCATTCTTTCAGACAATTCGCGTCATCGTTCACGTCCATCGCGAGCAGGCTCGCTCCTACAGGGGGTAGCGTTAGGCTTCAGACCGCCATTGGCGCCGTCATCGGCGGATGGTGCTCGTAGCCTTCCAGCGAGAAATCGCTCGGTTCGACCAGTTCCAGCCATTCCGGCTGGTACACACCCGTCCTGGCAAATTCCGGCACACGATCACTGATCACCAGTTTCGGCATCGGGAACGGCTCGCGCTTGAGCTGCTCGTTGAGCATGTCCAGGTGGTTTTCGTAGACGTGGGCGTCACCGATGAAATAGGTGAACCAACGCGGCGTGTAGCCGGTCAGGCGACCGATCAGGCTCAGCAGCGCGGCGCCTTCGGTGAGGTTGAACGGCGTGCCCAGGCCCAGGTCGTTGGAGCGGATGTAGAGGGTCAGGGAAATCTCCTTGGTCTCGACATTCGGGTGGAACTGGTACAGCAGATGGCACGGCGGCAGGGCCATTTCATCGAGCTGGGCGACGTTCCAGCCGTGGAACAGAATGCGGCGGCTGCCCGGGTCCTTGATGATGGTGTCGACGCATTGGCGAACCTGGTCGATGGCCTTGTACAGCACCACGTAGGCCTGGCCGCCTTCTTCGCCTTCGGCGATCTGACGGTAGCCTTGCTTCAGGGTCTGCTCGATGGCGGCCTGGTTGCTGACCGGGATCTGCTTGTACGCTGGCCATTTGCGCCATTGCACGCCGTAGATCTCGCCCAGGTCGTCTTCGCCCTGACGGAACGGGTTGGCCAGCCACTGAGCGTTTTCGTTGGCGTTCTGGTCCCAGACCTTGCAGCCCAGGGCGCGGAATTCTGCTGCGTTGTTCACGCCCCGCAGAAAGCCACACATCTCGCCGATGGCGGATTTGAAGGCCATCTTGCGCGTGGTGATCGCCGGGAAACCTTCCTTCAGGTCATAACGCAGCATCGCACCAGGGAAGCTGATGGTGTTCACGCCCGTACGGTTGGCCTGTTTGGTGCCGTTCTTGATGACGTGGGCGACCAGTTCGAGATATTGCTTCATGAGTTACCTGTGTCCTTGAACCCGCAGCCGTCGCTGCGGGGTTCGAATTTATGCCGCTGCTGCTGGAGTCGCCGGGGCGCGGTGATACGCCAGCCAGATCAGGAACAGCCCGCCAACGATCATCGGCACGCACAGCAACTGACCCATGGTCAGCCAGTTCCAGGCCAGATAGCCCAGTTGTGCGTCCGGCACGCGGACGAATTCGACGATGAAACGGAAGATGCCGTAGAACAGCGCGAACATCCCGGAGACCGCCATGGTCGGCCGCGGTTTGCGCGAGAACAGCCACAGGATCAGGAACAGCGCCACGCCTTCGAGGGCGAACTGATACAGCTGCGACGGGTGACGCGGCAACTGCGCCGGATCGCTGAACGGCGGGAAGATCATGGCCCACGGCACGTCGGTCGGCTTGCCCCACAGCTCGGCGTTGATGAAGTTGCCGATGCGTCCGGCGCCAAGGCCGATCGGCACCATGGGGGCGACGAAGTCCATCAGCTGGAAGAACGACTTGTTGTTCTTTTTACCGAACCACAAGGCCGCCAGCATCACTCCGATGAAGCCGCCGTGGAATGACATGCCGCCCTTCCACACTTCGAAAATCAGCGTCGGGTTGGCCAGGTACGCACTCAGATCGTAGAACAATACGTAGCCGAGGCGGCCGCCGACGATCACCCCCATCGACATCCAGAACACCATGTCGGAGAGTTTTTCCTTGGTCCAGGTCGGGTCGAAGCGGTTCAACCGGCGCGACGCCAGCAGCCAGGCGCCGCCGATGCCGATCAGGTACATCAGACCGTACCAGTGGATTTTCAGCGGACCGATGGCCACGGCCACCGGGTCGATCTGCGGGTAAGGCAGCATTGCGACTCCTCGTTAGAGTTCAAATCTCAAAAATTCCCGGGCGACGCTGCCACCTCAGGATTAAGCCAGGATTGCGCCCTGTGTCAGAGCAAGAAGTTCAGGCCGACGCAGAACAGCAAAGCGGCAAACAGTCTTTTCAGCAACTTCGGCGACAGCTTGTGGGCCAAACGTGCGCCGATGCGGGCGAAGAACATGCTGGTCAGGGCAATGCCCAGCAGCGCCGGCAAGTAAACAAAACCGAGACTATGGGCCGGCAGCAAGGGATCGTGCCAGCCCAGAATCATGAAAAATAATGCACTGGACAACGCAATCGGCAAGCCGCAGGCCGATGACGTGGCCACTGCTTGCTGCATCGGCACACTGCGCCAGGTCAGGAACGGCACGGTCAGCGAACCGCCGCCAATCCCGAAAATCGCCGACGCCCAACCAATAACGCTGCCGGCCACGGTCAGACCGAATTTACCCGGCACCGTTCGACTGGCCTTGGGTTTGAGGTTCAGCGCCAATTGCGCGGCAATGACCAGGGCGAACACACCAATGATCTTTTGCAGGTTTGGCCCGGAAATCGCCTCAGCCGTCACTGCGCCGAAACCGGCGCCGATCAGAATGCCAACGGTCAGCCAGACGAAAATCGGCCAGCGCACGGCGCCACGCCGGTGATGCTCGCGAATGGCATTGACCGAAGTAAAAATGATGGTCGCCAGGGACGTGCCGACGGCCAGGTGCGTGAGGATCGACGGATCAAACCCTTGCGCCTTGAAGCTGAACACCAGCACTGGGACGATAATGATCCCGCCGCCCACGCCAAACAGCCCGGCCAGCACGCCGGCACAGGCGCCGAGCGCCAGATAGAGCAGAAATTCCATGGTGCTACACCACCCAACCCCAAAACCGGAGCGGCATGGTAACGGATGCATGGCCCTCGGCTCCACTGGATGGCGATGGATACCCGCGCAATGACTGCGTAGAGTGAGCAAAAAACACACAAGGACAACCTTATGTGCCTGATTGTTTTCGCCTGGCGCCCGGGTCATGCCCAGCCATTGATCGTGGCGGCCAACCGCGACGAGTTCTACGCCCGCCCCAGCCTGCCGCTGGCGCAATGGCCTGAAGCACCGCAGGTTCATGCCGGCCGCGACCTGGAGGCGGGTGGAACCTGGCTCGGCATTGGCGCCAATGGTCGCTTTGCCGCGCTGACCAATATCCGCGATCCGCATCGACCGCCCGGCCGCCGGTCCCGTGGTGAACTGGTGGCGCGCTTTCTCGCTGGCGAACTGCCGATTGACGACTATTTAGACGACGTTGTCGCACGTTCGCCGGAATACGGCGGTTTTAACCTGCTGGTGGGCAACCTGCATGAGCTGTGGCACTTCAATGCCCGGGAATCGGAAGCCGTCATGCTGCAACCGGGCGTCTACGGGGTGTCGAATGCCGGGCTGGATACGCCGTGGCCGAAGCTGCTCAAGGCCAAGGCTGCATTGAGCGCGGCAATGGATGATCCACGACCTGACACACTACTGACCTTGCTGAGCGATCCGCAGACCGCGCCATTCGCCGAGCTGCCGGATACCGGCGTGGGACTGGCCACCGAGACATTGCTGTCGAGCGTGTTCATTGCCAGCCAGAGTTACGGCACCCGGGCGAGTACGGCGTTGATTGTGCACGCGGACGGCTCGCGGCATTTGGTCGAAAGGAGTTTCGGGCCCTATGGCGGGCATTTGGGGGAAGTTGAAGTCATGACTTGAAGGTCGGGCGATAAACTGTGGCGAGGGAGCTTGCTCCCGCTGGAGCGCGAAGCGCTCCCGACCCCGCCGATGCGTTCTTTCAGTAAGACCGCATCGGCCCAAATTACGACTGCTTCGCAGCCGGACGGGAGCAAGCTCCCTCGCCACAGGGGTGTGCAGACTCAGAGGGTTTTGACCGAAGCCGGATTGATCATCCGCGCCAACCCGAGGTTTTTCAGCGCCAGTTGCAGCGAGCTGTGGATCACTTGCGGGTTGTCGATGGTCATCAGCTCCGCCAACAACTCCTTGGCCTTGCTCAGGTTGATCTGGCGCAGCATCCACTTCACTTTCGGCAAGTTGGTGGCGTTCATCGACAGGCTGTCGAAACCCATGGCCATCAACAGAACCGCCGCCGCCGGATCACCGGCCATTTCACCGCAGATGCTCACCGGCTTGCCTTCGGCATGGGCATCGCGCACCACGTTTTGCAGCGCTTGCAGCACGGCCGGGTGCAGGTAATCGTAGAGATCGGCCACCCGTGGGTTGTTACGGTCCACGGCCAGCAGGTACTGGGTCAGGTCGTTGGAGCCGACTGACAGGAAGTCCACCTGCCGCGCCAGTTCCTTGGTCTGGTACACCGCCGCCGGAATCTCGATCATCACGCCAATGGGCGGCATCGGCACGTCGGTGCCTTCGTCGCGCACTTCGCCCCAGGCCCGATGAATCAGGTGCAGGGCTTCTTCGAGCTCATGGGTACCGGAGATCATCGGCAGCAGGATTCGCAGATTGTTCAGGCCTTCGCTGGCCTTGAGCATGGCGCGGGTCTGCACCAGGAAGATTTCCGGGTGGTCGAGGGTCACGCGAATGCCGCGCCAGCCGAGGAACGGGTTGTCTTCCTTGATCGGGAAGTACGACAGCGCCTTGTCGCCGCCGATGTCCAGGCTGCGCATGGTCACCGGTTGCGGGTGGAACGCGGCGAGTTGCTCGCGATAGATCGCCAGTTGTTCCTTTTCGCTGGGGAAGCGCTGGTTGATCATGAACGGCACTTCGGTGCGGTACAGGCCAACGCCTTCGGCACCGCGCTTCTGCGCTCGCGCCACATCGGCCAGCAGGCCGGTGTTGACCCACAGCGGCATGCGGTGGCCATCGACGGTCACGCACGGCAAATCGCGCAGGGCATCGAGGCCCAGCGCCAGCTGTTTCTCTTCCTCGACCACGTCGGCGAACTGCTTGCGCAATACGTCGCTCGGGTTGGTGTAGACCTCGCCGTGGTAGCCGTCGACGATCATCTGGATGCCGTCGACCTTGGAATACGGCAGGTCGACCAGGCCCATCACCGTCGGGATACCCATGGCGCGCGCCAGGATCGCCACGTGGGAGTTACCCGAACCGAGTACCGAGACCAGCCCCGCCAGCTTGCCTTCCGGCACCTCGCCGAGCATGGCCGGCGTCAGTTCTTCGCTGACCAGAATGGTGTTGTCGGGGTAGACCAGGGTTTGCTGACGCTCTTCCTGCAGGTAGGCGAGCAAGCGCCGGCCCAGGTCCTTGACGTCCGAAGCGCGCTCACGCAGGTAGGCGTCGTCCATCAATTCGAAACGGTTGACGTGATCGGTCACCACCTGACGCAACGCGCCCTGGGCCCACTGACCGGTCTTGATCACGGTGGTCACTTCACTGCCGAGCGCCGCGTCGTCGAGCATCATCAGGTAGACGTCGAACAGGGCGCGCTCTTCGGGACGCAGCTGCGTGGCGAGCTTGGCGGACAATGCGCGCATATCGGCGCGCACACCCTCGATGGCGGTCTTGAACAGCCCCAGCTCGGCGTCGATGTCGATGATGGTCTTGTCGGGCACCACGTCCAGATCGGCCGGGGGCAGCATGACCACCGCCGTACCGACCGCCGCGCCCGGTGAACCCGGTACGCCGACGAACTTGGCTTCCTGGATGCCCTTGCCCTGACGGCCCAGGCCACGGATCGAACCGGTGGCCTCGGCGTGGGCGATGACGCCGGCGAGCTGCGCGCTCATGGTCACGAGGAAGGCTTCTTCACCTTCATCGAACTGGCGACGTTCTTTTTGCTGAATGACCAACACGCCGACAACGCGACGGTGGTGGATGATCGGCGCCCCGAGGAACGAGGCGTAGCGTTCTTCGCCGGTTTCGGCAAAGTAGCGGTAGCGCGGGTGATCCGCAGCATTTTCGAGGTTCAGGGGTTCTTCACGCGTGCCGACCAGACCGACCAGACCTTCATTGGGCGCCATGCTGACCTTGCCGATCGAGCGCTTGTTCAAGCCCTCGGTGGCCATCAGCACGAAACGGTTGGTCTCGGGGTCAAGCAGGTAGACCGAGCAGACCTGGCTGCCCATGGCCTCTTTGACGCGCAACACAATAATCCCCAACGCCGCCTTGAGATCCTTGGCGGAGTTAACTTCCTGGACGATCTTGCGCAGCGTATTGAGCATGGCTCGGGGTCGAACTCCGTCGTCAGTCGCGCGCTAAAAGGCGCGGGGCAAGCTCTTTGAGAGCGCGTCGATACACCTCGCGCTTGAATGTCACCACCTGGCCCAACGGATACCAATAGCTGACCCAGCGCCAGCCATCGAACTCCGGTTTACCGGTCAAATCCATCCGCACCCGCTGCTCGTTGGAGATCAGGCGCAGGAGAAACCATTTCTGCTTCTGGCCGATGCACAGCGGTTGGCTGTGAGTCCTGACCAGACGTTGCGGCAAACGATAGCGCAACCAGCCCCGGGTGCAGGCGAGAATTTCAACATCTTCGCGCTCCAGGCCCACTTCTTCGTTCAACTCGCGGTACAAGGCGTCTTCCGGCGTCTCCTGGGGGTTGATTCCACCTTGGGGAAACTGCCAGGCATCTTGATTGATACGGCGAGCCCATAGCACCTGTCCGGCATCATTCGTGAGAATGATCCCGACATTAGGACGGAAACCATCGGGGTCGATCACGGCAACAACCTCGCAAACGCATGTCGCCGCATTGTTCCACAAAGGTTGTGAAGGCAGCAACGCGCGGGCCTACCTTATGTGCACTCTTGTGAAAAGTCCGTATTCTGGACACCTTTCTACAGACTTTTCAGCGAGTAACTGCAATGCGGCTGGCTTTATTCGACTTGGACAACACCCTTCTGGGCGGTGACAGCGACCACGCTTGGGGCGATTACCTTTGTGAACGCGGCTTCCTCGACGCCGTGGCCTACAAGGCACGCAACGACGAGTTCTATCAGGACTACCTGGCCGGCAAGCTGGATAACGCCGCCTACCTGAATTTCTGCCTCGAGGTCCTCGGCCGCACCGAAATGGCCACCCTGGATCAATGGCACAGCGACTACATGCGCGATTGCATCGAGCCGATCGTACTGCCCAAGGCGATTGATCTGCTGGCCAAACACCGGGAAGCCGGCGACAAGCTGGTGATCATCACCGCCACCAATCGCTTCGTCACCGGACCGATTGCCGTGCGTCTGGGTGTCGAACACCTGATTGCTACCGAATGCGAGATGGTCGACGGCCGTTACACCGGGCGCAGCACCGACGTGCCGTGCTTCCGTGAAGGCAAGGTGACACGGTTGAATCGATGGCTGGAAGAAACCGGGCATTCGCTGGAAGACAGCTACTTCTATAGCGACTCGATGAATGACCTGGCGTTGCTGGAGCAGGTGGCGAACCCGGTGGCCGTCGACCCGGACCCCAACCTCCATGCTGAAGCCAAAAAGCGTGGCTGGCCGGTCATCAGTCTGCGCGGCTGATATCGCCATCGCTGGCAAGCCAGCTCCCACAAGTGTCTCTGGTGTTCACAAAATCTGTATTCACTGAAGATCCCTGTGGGAGCTGGCTTGCCAGCGATTGGGCCAGCGCGGTTTCGGGGTTAGACCGGTTTGGCGCCCATCAAACCGGCAATCGCGATAAAACACACAAAGCTGAACAGCGCCAAGGCAAAGCTGAATTTGCCGACACCACCCGGTGCCTTGCGCAACCGATTCAAGCGCACCAGCAGCCAGAACCAAGCCAGCGCTGCCACGGCGTACAACACGCTCGATGCCAGCAGCCAGGTCTGACCCAATGGCCAGCCCACCAAGTGGACCATCCCCCAGCCGGTAAACGGCATGCTCAGCAGCGCCAGTCCCATCAACAGCCAGACAAACACCCGCGGCTTCTGCAAGGTGCGACTTCCCGCCGTGGCGTCACCGTTTCGCCGGGTCCGCCAGACCCAGATCCCCAGACCCAAAGCACACAGCAGCAACACGACCGTTGCCACCATGTGCGCCGCTTTCAGGGCAGTTAACGTTTCCATGGCTCGAGTTCCTTATGGCTTGCCCATCAGCGTAGCCGTTCAGCCGAGAAACAGCTGATAGGCCGGGTTGTCGCTTTCGTCCCAGTACGGGTAGCCGATTTCCTCAAGCGCTGCGGGCACCAGGTGACGCTCATCGTGAGGCACCTGCAGGCCGGCAACCACACGGCCATCCGCCGCACCATGGTTGCGGTAGTGGAACATCGATATGTTCCAGCGCCCGCCGAGTTTGTTGAGGAAGTTGAACAACGCCCCCGGACGCTCCGGGAACTCGAAGCGCAGGATCACTTCATCGACCACATGGGCCGCGCGGCCGCCTACCATGTGACGGATGTGCAACTTGGCCAGTTCGTTGTCCGTCAGGTCGATCACCGGGAAGCCCTGCTCGCCGAGACTGGCGATCAGCGCACTGCGCGGGTCGGTTTCCGGGTGCGTCTGCACGCCAACGAAGATGTGCGCCTCGCTGCCGGTGTTGTAGCGGTAGTTGAATTCGGTGATCTGGCGCTTGCCGATGGCTTCGCAGAACGCCTTGAAGCTGCCCGGTTTCTCGGGAATGGTCACGGCGATGATGGCTTCGCGACCCTCACCCAGTTCGGCGCGCTCGGCCACGTGGCGCAAACGGTCGAAGTTGACGTTGGCCCCGGAATCGATGGCCACGAAGGTGTGCCCGGTGACGCCGCGCTGCTCGACGTACTTCTTGATCCCCGCCACGCCCAAGGCCCCGGCAGGTTCGGTGATCGAGCGGGTATCGTCGTAGATATCCTTGATCGCGGCGCAGATTTCGTCGGTGCTGACAGTGATCACTTCATCGACATGGTCTTTGCAGATATCAAAGGTGTGCTGGCCGATCTGGGCCACCGCGACACCGTCGGCAAAGATGCCCACGGTCGGCAGCACAACCCGTTCACCCGCCGCCATGGCGACTTGCAGGCAGTTGGAGTCGTCCGGTTCGACGCCGATGATCTTGATTTCAGGGCGCAGGTATTTGACGTACGCCGCGATACCGGCGATCAGCCCGCCGCCGCCCACCGGGACGAAAATCGCGTCCAGGCGCCCGGGATGCTGGCGCAGGATCTCCATGGCCACCGTGCCCTGCCCGGCAATGGTGTGGGGATCGTCATAAGGGTGGATGTAGACGTAGCCTTTTTCGTCGACCAGTTTCAGCGAGTAGGCCAGGGCTTCCGGGAACGAATCGCCGTGCAGCACCACTTTGCCGCCACGGGAGCGCACGCCTTCGACCTTGATCTCGGGAGTGGTCTTGGGCATTACGATGGTCGCCTTCACGCCCAACACCTTGGCCGCCAGGGCCAGGCCTTGCGCATGGTTGCCCGCCGAAGCGGTGACCACGCCACGCGCGCGCTCTTCGTCGCTCAATTGGGTCAGCTTGTTGTAAGCGCCGCGAATCTTGAACGAGAACACCGGCTGCAAGTCTTCGCGCTTGAGCAAAATACTGTTGCCCAGCCGCTCGGAGAGCTGACGGGCAGTCTGCAATGGGGTTTCTACGGCAACGTCATAAACGCGCGAGGTGAGGATCTTTTTGACGTACTGTTCAAGCATCGGAAAGCATCACTGAGCGGGTTGGGCAGGACCAAGGAGTCTAACCCGGCTTTTGGGCAGGCGACCACACTAAACCGGTGGTTTTAAGTCACCCGAAAGAGATCACTGTCTGCAGGAGCGAGCTTGCTCGCGAAAAAACCAAAGGCACCACGGGGTATCTGGTTTTACGCGTTATCGTTCACGACCATCGCGAGCAAGCTCGCTCAGTAATTGGGCGTGCATATGACCCGCCAATCGGGCAATGACCTTCCCCGCCCCGACGCCTATAATGCAGGCCTTTCGTTCCCCTCTTCGGCACCTCGGAGCCCGCATGACCCAGGATCAACTCAAACAGGCAGTGGCTCAGGCCGCCGTCGACTTCATCCTCCCGAAACTCGATGACAAGAGCATCGTCGGGGTCGGCACCGGTTCCACCGCCAACTGCTTCATCGACGCCCTGGCCCAACACAAGGGTGCATTCGACGGCGCGGTCGCCAGCTCCGAAGCCACGGCCGCCCGCCTCAAGGGCCACGGCATTCCCGTGTACGAGCTCAATACCGTGAGCGATCTGGAGTTCTACGTCGACGGCGCCGATGAAAGCGACGAGCACCTGCACCTGATCAAGGGCGGCGGCGCAGCCCTGACCCGCGAAAAAATCGTCGCGGCCGTGGCCAAGACCTTCATCTGCATCGCCGACGCCAGCAAGCTGGTGCCGGTACTGGGCACCTTCCCGCTGCCGGTGGAAGTGATCCCGATGGCCCGCAGCCACGTGGCCCGCGAACTGGTGAAACTCGGCGGTGACCCGGTCTACCGTGAAGGCGTGCTGACCGACAACGGCAACATCATCCTCGACGTCTACAACATGCAGATCACCAACCCGGTGGAGCTGGAGAAGCAAATCAACGCGATCGTCGGCGTAGTCACCAACGGTTTGTTCGCGGCGCGTCCGGCGGACCTGTTGTTGCTGGGAACCAGCGAAGGCGTGAAGACCCTGCGCGCCGAATAAGCCAGACACAAAACCTGTGGCAGCGAGCCTGCTCACGATCAGGCCTGATCAGTCGACTCAGATGTTGAATGATGGACCGAAATCGCGAGCAGGCTCGCTGCCACAGTTGTTTGGGGGTGTTTACTCGCTCTGGTGCGGCTTCTTGAAGACATAGAACAAGTTCGGCTCACTCACCAGGTACATCGTACCGTCGTCACCCATGGCGATCCCTTCCGCTTGCGGCACGTTCTTTTGCAACCCCTGGCGCCCCTTGCTCAACGACATCGTGCTCAGCGGTCGTCCGTCCACATCCAGCTCCAGAACCAACCGAGACTCGTCGGACAGCGCCATCAAGTGCCCGCTGCGTTCGTCATATTGCAGGCTCGACAGATCCCGCACGAACAAACCGGCGTCACGCTTGGGATTGTTGATGACGTGCACCGCGTAGGATTTTTCCGGATTGAAGTGCGGAAACCCGTGCACTTCGTAGATCAGCATCGGGTCGCGCTCCTTGGCGACAAACAGACGCTTGCCCACCGAATCGTAGGCCAGCCCCTCGAAGCCCTTGTTGCCGCTCGCGTGCACGCCGAGCGTCATCTGTTCGGCGTCCACCGCATCGAGGAAGGTAGTGCCCTGTTCCAGGTGAATCTTGATCAGGCGCTGCTGGCTTTCGTCGGCGATCACGTAGGTGTCGGCACTGATGAACTCCACCGCTTCCGCATCACCAAAACCGATCAATGCCACACGACGCAAAATCCTGCCGTCCAGGGACAGCTCGATCAACTCGGCATTTTTGTTGGTGACGGTGAACAGGCTTTTGCGCACCGGATCGAAGGTCAACGCCGAAACATCGGCGTCCAGACCCTTGATGACTTGCCCTTCCAGGACCACTTGATACTGGTCCAGGCCAATGGACTGGGTATCCATCGGCTGCCAAAGCGTATTCAGGTTGAACCACGCGCGCTCGAACAGGCGCAGGTATTGGCCGATTGCGACCAGAACGATCAGCGCAATCGCCGACAGGATCAGTATCAGAGGCTTGGGGCGGGCAAATCGACGCATTCGGACAGGCTCGGAATCAAAACAGGCGGATGAAATATCACGCCTGTCTGAATTGCAGCTTAATGGCCATCAGCCCTGAAGGACAACGCAAGAGCTGCCGGCGTCGCCGCGATTACTTGTGCTTTTCGAAGCGGTAGAACAGGTTAGGCTCACTCACCATGTACAGCGTACCGGCCTCATCCATGGCCACGCCTTCAGCGCGGGGAATGGTATTTTTCAGGCCATTGAAACCACCCAGCAGGGCAATAAAGCTGACCTGCTCGCCCTTTTTATCCAGCTCCAGCAGCAGATGGGAATCGGCGGACAGCACCAGCATGTGCCCGGTCCGTGGATCAATGGCCAGGGCCGAAAGGTTGCGCATGTCCAGCGCATGACTGGCAAGCTTGACCTTGTCACCAGTCAGGACCTTGCCGTCGCCTTTCCAGGCAAACAACGCTGGCGGACGCTCTTCACCCAGCATCAATTGCTGATTGCTCGAATCCCAGGTGACCCCTTCGAACGCTTTGTTCTGGTCTTTAGACGGGCCGAGGTCGTATTTCGGGAAATTGGCGATGTTCAGCTCGCGGGTATCGGCATCGACCTTGACGATGGTAATCAAGTGAGAGCGCTCATCGACAATGGCCAGCAAGCCGTTGCCCAGCACCGTGACGCCTTCCGGGTTGCTCCAGCCCACCAGCGGCATTTTGCGCAACACATCGCCCTGCAACGTCAACTCGACCAGAAACGGGTTTTTCCCCATGACCGAAAACAGGGTTTTGGTCAGCGGATCGTAGGCCAGGTCCGACGCTTCGTCCTTTTCCATGCCCGGCAGGGGCTTGGCGTCGATCACCGCACGATAGTCCGGCAGCCAGACACTCGCCTGGCGCTCAGCCGGGCTCTTGAACTGCTCTCGCACCCACAGCACGCCGCGATTGTCCCAATGCATGGCAAATGCAAGGCCGTAGGCGGCGACGATGACCAGCAAAAGCCAGGAGTACCAACGCATGGCGAAGCGCGATCGGCGGGCGGTTTTCAGCGTGGTCAGCGGTCGGGTGGCCATCGGGGAATGCATCCAGAAAATCAATCGGTGGGTAAAAGCACGCTTGGGCTCGGCTCAGGCGCCGAAAACCAGGCGGGCGAAGTGACACCTCTGCGGGGCTGGCTTGCCGGCGAAGAGGCCCTCACAGTCAATGAACAGGTTGACTGGAAGACCGCCTTCGCTGGCAAGCCAGCGCCTACCGAGGTCTTGCGTGTGATCAGCGAACGCTGCTGGTGAAGCTGCTGGCGCCCGGCAGTTCCAGAACGATCTCATCACCGACATTCAACGGACCCACGCCCACTGGCGTGCCAGTGAGGATCACATCACCGGCCTGCAGCGAGAAGCAGCCGGCCATGTGCTGGATCATCGGCACGATCGGGTTGAGCATCGCGCTGCTGTTGCCATCCTGGCGAACTTCACCGTTGATGGTCAGGCGAATGCCGATATCGGTCAGGTCGGCGAAAGTGCTGCCGGATACGAACGGAGCAATCACCGCCGCACCGTCGAAGGACTTGGCGATTTCCCAGGGCAGGCCCTTGGATTTCAGCTCGGCCTGCTTGTCACGCAGGGTCAGGTCCAGGGCCGGAGCGAAACCGGAGATCGCGTCGAGCACTTCTTCACGGCTTGGCTTGGTCGACAGTGACTTGCCGATCAACACCGCAATTTCCGCCTCGTAATGCACTGCACCGCGGTCGGTCGGAATGCTGAAACCACCTTCCGGTGACACCACGCAACTGCCCGGCTTGATGAACAGCAATGGCTCGGTCGGGATCGGATTATCCAGTTCCTTGGCGTGTTCGGCGTAGTTACGGCCGATGCACACCACTTTTCCCAGCGGGAAATGAATACGCGTACCGTCGACATACTGGTGCTGATAGCTCATTGACCGACTCCTGATTCGTTGATTCAAACAGCGAAAATCTTGCCCGGGTTCATGATGCCGTTCGGGTCGAACACCGCCTTGACGGCTTTCATGTACTCGATCTCAACCGGGGAGCGGCTGTAGGTCAAGTAATCACGCTTGGTCATGCCCACGCCGTGCTCGGCGGAAATCGAACCGTTGTACTTCTCGACGGTTTCGAATACCCATTTGTTAACGGTCGCACACTTGGCGAAGAACTCGTCCTTGCTCAGGTTATCCGGCTTGAGGATGTTCAGGTGCAGGTTGCCATCGCCGATGTGACCGAACCAGACGATTTCGAAGTCCGGGTAGTGTTCGCCGACGATCGCATCAATTTCCTTCAGGAACGCCGGGACTTTCGACACGGTGACCGAAATGTCGTTCTTGTATGGCGTCCAGTGGGAAATGGTTTCGGAGATGTATTCGCGCAGTTTCCACAAATTCTGCAGCTGGGTTTCGCTCTGGCTCATCACGCCGTCCAGCACCCAGCCCTGCTCGACGCAGTGCTCGAAGGTTTCCAGCGCGTGGTTGGCCACTTCTTCGGTGGTCGCTTCAAATTCGAGCAGTGCGTAGAACGGGCAATCGGATTCGAACGGCGCCGGAACGTCGCCACGGGCCATGACTTTGGCCAGGGCTTTATCGGAGAAGAATTCGAAGGCGGTCAGGTCGAGTTTGCTCTGGAACGCGTGCAGCACCGGCATGATCGAATCGAAATCGGCGGTGCCGAGGACCATGGCAGTGAGGTTTTTCGGTGCGCGATCCAGGCGCATGGTCGCCTCGACCACGAAACCGAGGGTGCCTTCAGCACCAATGAACAGCTGACGCATGTCGTAGCCGGTCGCGTTCTTGATCAGGTCACGGTTCAGTTCCAGCACGTCGCCCTTGCCGGTGACCACTTTCATGCCGGCGACCCAGTTACGGGTCATGCCGTAGCGAATCACCTTGATCCCGCCGGCATTGGTGCCGATGTTGCCGCCAATCTGGCTTGAACCTGCCGACGCGAAGTCCACCGGGTAGTACAGGCCGTTTTCTTCGGCCACGTTCTGCAAATGCTCGGTCACCACGCCCGGCTGGCACACGGCGGTGCGGTCGGTGAGGTTCACGTCGAGGATCTGGTTCATGTAGTCGAACGACACGACGACTTCGCCGTTGGCCGCGACCGCCGCCGCAGAAAGACCAGTACGACCGCCGGACGGCACCAGCGCCACCTTGTGTTTATTGGCCCACAGGACAATGGCCTGGACCTGTTCGGTGGTCTTCGGGAACACGATGGCCGTGGGTGCCGGGGCGAAATGCTTGGTCCAATCCTTACCGTAAGCATTCAGGGAGTCGTCATCGGTCAGCACCTTGCCGGGCTCAACCAGGGTCTTCAGCTCATCAATCAGGGCAGGATTGGTCATCGACAGAACTCTCGAACAATTCATGGTCATCCTGAGAACGCTTCACGTCGCAGGAATGAGTGTTTAGCGGGGCGCATATGCTAGCATACCGACCCCGCAGCATAGTGCCCAACGGCTGTTCTGCGGCGACGGCTTTCCTGCCGTCCGGGTCAGCGTCTGCTGGCTATCTCCTGCCATTTTTCTCCGGGATACAGGTTTACGCAGATGAGCAAGACTTCTCTCGATAAGAGCAAGATCAAGTTCCTTCTTCTCGAAGGCGTCCACCAATCGGCTGTCGACGTCCTCAAGGCGGCGGGCTACACCAGCATCGAGTACCTCACAGGTTCTCTGCCGGAAGCCCAACTCAAGGAAAAGATCGCTGATGCTCACTTCATCGGCATTCGCTCGCGCACTCAACTGACCGAAGAGATCTTCGATCATGCGAAGAAGCTCGTCGCGGTTGGATGTTTCTGCATCGGCACCAACCAGGTTGATCTGGACGCGGCCCGCGAGCGCGGTATCGCCGTGTTCAACGCCCCGTACTCCAACACCCGCTCCGTCGCAGAACTGGTGCTGGCCGAAGCGATCCTGTTGTTGCGCGGCATCCCCGAGAAGAACGCTTCCTGCCACCGTGGCGGCTGGATCAAGAGCGCGGCCAACTCCTTCGAAATCCGTGGCAAGAAGCTGGGCATCGTCGGCTACGGCTCGATCGGTACCCAACTGTCGGTCCTGGCTGAAGGCCTGGGCATGCAGGTGTACTTCTACGACACCGTGACCAAGCTGCCACTGGGTAACGCCACCCAGGTCGGCAACCTGCACGAGCTGCTGGGCATGTCCGACATCGTGACCCTGCACGTACCGGAAACCGCTGCGACCCAGTGGATGATCGGCGAGAAGGAAATCCGCGCCATCAAGAAGGGCGGCATCCTGATCAACGCCGCACGCGGCACCGTGGTCGAGCTGGACCACCTGGCCGCCGCCATCAAGGACAAACACCTGATCGGCGCTGCCATCGACGTATTCCCGGTGGAGCCACGCTCCAACGATGAAGAGTTCGAAAGCCCGCTGCGTGGCCTGGACAACGTGATCCTGACCCCGCACATCGGTGGTTCCACCGCCGAGGCGCAGGCCAACATTGGTCTGGAAGTGGCCGAGAAGCTGGTCAAGTACAGCGACAACGGTACCTCGGTATCGTCCGTGAACTTCCCGGAAGTGGCCCTGCCGGCTCACCCTGGCAAGCACCGCCTATTGCACATCCACGAAAACATTCCGGGTGTGATGAGCGAGATCAACAAGGTCTTCGCCGAAAACGGCATCAACATTTCCGGTCAGTTCCTGCAGACCAACGAGAAAGTCGGCTACGTGGTTATCGACGTAGACGCCGAATACTCGGAGCTGGCGCAAGAGAAGCTGCAACACGTCAACGGCACCATCCGTAGCCGCGTGTTGTTCTGATCGCGAGTTGAGCGACAAAAAAGGGAGCCTTCGGGGCTCCCTTTTTCATGCGCGCAATAACGTTATTTAACGTTTACGGTGATCTTCTTCGAGACGATCGGCGGATCGAATGGCATGTGGCCGCTGTCGCCCAGCTCCAGCTGGAGGGTGTGTTTGCCCGGTGTCAGGGTTATTTCAGCCTGGGTCTGCGCCTTGCCGTAGTGCAGGTGGTGGGCATCGTTCGGAATCGGCATACCCGCCGCCGGCATTTTATCCACATCGATCAGAAGGTGATGGTGGCCTGTGTTCTTGGTGGGATCGCCAGCTGGCGCCAGCGCGATGTTCTCGACAGCGAACTTGACGACGACAGTCTGTGGAACCGTCGCACCGTCTTTAGGAGAAACGATGGACACTGCAGCACCCGCAGGCGCCGGAGTCGCAGCACTGGCCAGCACAGAAACGCCCATCAGCAGGCCAGCCAAAGCAGCTCGTGACATAAAGGTTTTCATTCTCTTCTCCAGTTTTTCCGTAAAATCCGCGTGACCATCACAACTTCATGGTCAATCGTTGTCGAAGGCACTCGATAACCATAGCAAAGCGAACCTGATAACAGCGTCGCGATAATGATTTCAAAGGAGTGACCATGCGTTTTCTGCCTGGCCTGATCTGCCTGCTACCCCTTTTGAGCCCGTTGGCTCATGCCGAACTGATTGATGACGTCAACGACCGCGGCGAACTGCGCATAGCCCTTGAGGCCAATACTCCCCCTTTCAATTTCAAGAAAGACGACAAGCTCGAGGGCTTCGAAGTTGAATTGGGCCAACTGCTCGCCAACGAACTGGAAGTTCGGGCCGATTTCGTCGTCACTGACGGCAGCGATCTGTTGACCGGCGTCGAAAGCGGCAAGTACGACATCGCCATCAATCACATAACAGAGACCCCGGCGCTCAAGGAACGTTTCGACTTCAGCGAACCTTATCGTCGTACCGATGCACAGCTGATTGCGCAGAAAGACGAGCCGCGCTCAATGCTGCTGGTGCAATCGCTGACAGAAGAGAAGCCCAAAGCCAGTTCGCCCGTGAACCTGGCGATTCCGTTTCAGAAGGGTAATCCGGCCTTTCATGCCAGCCTGGAAAACGCGTTGCAGCGAATCAAGGCCGATGGCCGGCTTAAAGCGCTGGAAGAGAAATGGTTTGGGCCAGATGCGGGTGTAACGCCAAAGCAATGACCCTGTAGAGCGAGCTTGCTCGCAAAGGACTCAAGTGCGCCGCGTTTACACAGCTCACACGCGTTATCGTTAACGACCATCGCTGCGATGCGGCGACCCGACCAGCCAGCGCCTGCAGGGTTCGGGGTCAGCTCAGGTTTTCCAGGGCCGCCGCCGCTTCAGCCAGCTCCAGCTCGCTGAAGACTTGCACGCCGTGGCGCTTGAGCAGTGCAGCCGTCACGCCTTCGCCACGGACCTTCACCCCACTGAACGTCCCGTCATAGGTCAGCAGATTGCCACAAGACGGGCTGTTGGCCTTGAGTACGGCGATGCGGATGCCATGCTGCCGCACCAGCTCCAGTGCCTGGCAGGCCCCACTCAGAAACTGCGCGCTGACGTCCTCGCCCTCGGTCGTCAGCACCGACGCCTGACCATCCAGCACTTCACCGCCCTGCCCGCCCGGGATTTCCGCCGCCGCACGTGGTGTCGGCAATCCACCGGCGACTTCCGGGCACAACGGCACGACACGACCTTCATCGAGCCAGATCTGTAGCTGATCGAACGGACCGCTGGCCCCGCCGTCGTAACGTACGCGATGCCCCAGCAGGCAGCGGCTTACCAGAATTTTCTGCATCATCAGAACGGCTCGTTGCCGCGACGCCGGAACCAGCCGGTCAACGACAGGCGTTCGCGGGTCGCAGGCAAAACTTCATGGGGGACCTCACCCGACAGGAACACCACCAGGCAGCCACCGATCGGTGTCACATCGTATGCCGCGCCTTCCTCCAGGTACATGCGCAATTGGCCGCCGTGCTCGGGCAGCCAACCCTCATTGAGGTAGACCACGGCCGAGACCATGCGCCGGTCGTCATCGCGAAACCGGTCGACATGTTTGAGGTAGAACGCCCCCGGCGGGTACATCGCGAAATGGCTTTCGAAATCTTCCAGCCCCAGGAACAGATCGCGGTTCATGGCCTCGCGCAGGCTGTCCATCAACTCCAGGTAACTGTCGCAAGGCTCGGCCTGGCCGGGCTCGATCCACTGGATATGATCGCCGCGAATACCCTCGCGAATCTCCGAGGACGACCCGCGCCCCACCGCAGCGGGAGCCAGCTCACCTTCGGCGGCACGTTTACGGCACTCGGCCGCCAGTGCCCGGGTCAGATCCAGGGGCAGGAAAATATTTTGCTGCGACCAGCCATTGGCGGCCAGGTCATCGACGATTCGTAACAGCAATGGGTGATCAGAAGGTATTGGCATGGCGCGCATAGTATTCCTGCGCCTGAAAATCCGACAGAGCCACGCAGCGGGTTGATACGAATTCTCGACAAGTCCGTATGCCACACGGAGAATAGTCGCCTGCTGACAGGAGTCCCTATGCGCCGTTTGCTTTTCTCCCTGCTGATGTTCTGCGTTTTGCCCGCTTGGGCAGACGGCCACGACCAGTTGTACAAGGTCGCCGGTTGGCCAGAACAACGCGCGCATTTCAACGACGCTCTTTCAGCCGCCCAACAACGCTACCAAAGCAGTCTGCCACCTGCAGTGTTCCAGGCACTGGTCAACAACAGCAATCAACGCTTTGACCCCAAAGCCGTGGATCAGCGCGCCGAATCGCAACTGCGCAAGAACCTCGCCGATCCGAAACCGGCGCTGGCCTTCTTCCAATCGCCACTGGGCAAGAAGATCGTCACCGCCGAATTGCTGGCGACCCGCCGCGACCAACTGGCGAAAAACGCCAAGGGCTTGCCGAGGATGCAGGCCAGCGATAGCCGCCTGTTGATCATCGGTCACCTGGCCCAGGCCCTGCCCGCTCGCGAGGCCGGCGCGGAAGTCAGCCTGGCGATTGCCGGTGTTGCGGCCGACAGCCTGAGCGCGATGATCCCCGGCCTGCTCGGCGCCGGTCAGGCACAAGGCATGTTGAACAGTCAGCGCCAGCGCTTGATGGAGCAGATCGGCAGCGACCTGAACAACACACTGCTGTATGTCTATCGCGATCTGTCGGATGAAGAACTGGAAGAGTTCGCCACGTTTGCCGAGTCGGCAGAGGGCAAGGCTTATTACCAGGCGGCACTGGCGGCGATTCGGGCGGGGCTGGCGGTGGGGCAAAGCACGTCAAACCTGGCCCAATAATTTTTGGGGGCCAGAATGGTCACTGATTCCGCCCCTTGATCCGCTTGGTCAAAAACCCGAAGTATTCCCCTCGCAACGCCGGCACTTCATTCGCCAAATGATGCCGCGCCTCGGGCAGCATCAGCACCTGCGGCCGATCGAACTTGCCCCGCAACACCTCAAGGTTATGCTCCCAGTCCACTGTCATGTCCGCCTGGCCTTGCACAATCAGGGGTCGCCGGGGACTCGCCGGTGCGGCTTCGACACGTTTGATCCAGCGTGCCAGCGCGCCTACCCAAGCCGTCGGCAGACGCAGTGGCTGCAATGGATCGGCCTGCAGGAAGGGCAAAAATTCCGGGTCGTTGGAGTTCTCGCTGAAGCGGCGGGCAATGGCTTTGACGAAAGGCTTGAGCAGGTAATAGCTGAATTTCGACCAACCCCACGCCCGCGGCCGCACCAGCGGTGCCAGCAGAATCACCTGGCCCTGGGCCGGGCTGCTCGCCCCCGCATTGAGCACATGATCGATCACAATGGCGCCGCCGGTGCTTTGCCCGCACAAATGCCACGGTTGCGGCAGCTCCAGGGATTGCGCTTCGCTGAACAACCCTTGCAGGGTGTCCTGGTACTCGGCGAAGTCCCTGATGCTCGCCCGCTCGCCACTGGACAGTCCATGCCCCGGCAAGTCGCAGGCAATCACGGCAAAACCCTGATCCAGCGCCCACTCGATCACATGCCGGTAAAGCCCGGTGTGATCATAAAAACCATGGAACACAAACAGCGTCGCTTTCGCCCGCTCGGGCCACCAGAACTGGCTGACGACTTCATAGCCGTCGACCTGGAAACGCCCCAGGCCGCTGCGCACATTGCGTGAAGAAAAATCCAGCCCGTAAAACCGCTGATAAGCCTGCGCCTCTACCGACAACGGCTGCCTCTCGGCCAATGTCCGCAGGCTGGCGCGCAGGTGATCAGGGTCGAAGGTGGCAGGCATGAACGATTCCAGGGCGTGAAACGGACTTTATTGACCTGCGATATTCATCTGTCGCAGCAAGCATGGCAAGCTAGCCGACCCTCAAGGAGTGCCCTCAATGCGCCCGCCTTACCGCGCCACACTGCTTATCGGCCTGCTGGCGCTCATGTGTGCCGGAGTACTGTGGGCTGCATACGACTGGTTTCAAGGGCGTTACCTGCGCGCGTTCAGTGAGCACACGGCGGTGTTCTCCGGCGATCCGTTGCGACTTCCCGCTGACCTCGCCGGCCCCGGCGCCATCCGCCTGGTGCATTTCTGGGACCCGGCCTGTCCGTGCAATGTCGGCAATCAACAACACCTGGCCGAACTGGTCGAGCGCTACGTGCCGCAAGGTGTGGAATTTTATGCGGTGCAAAAGCCCGGCAGTCATGGCCAGCTACCCAGCACCCTGAGCAGCCTGAAAAGCCTCGACGTCTTGCCCGGCTCCGAGCAGATCCCGGCCAGCCCGGCCGTGGCGATCTGGGATCGCAGCGGCAAACTGGCGTACTTCGGTCCCTACAGCGAAGGCCTGACCTGCAATTCGAGCAACAGCTTTATCGAACCGATCCTCAAAGCGCTGAACGAAGGTCGTGAGGTGAGTGCCACGCACACCCTGGCGGTGGGGTGTTACTGCCCCTGGCCCGTTACCACGGCGAAGTAGCCACACGAATCCCTCCTACGGGCGATGGGCCAAACCGGCCTGCCGTGTTAAACAGTGGCGCCAGGGAATCGCTGTCACACATAACAATAAGGAGACACCATGAAACGTAGCCTGACCGCTCTCGGTTTGCTGATCATCGCGCTCACCGCGGCGGGCGGCTGGTACGCCTACAGCAAGCAGCCGTCACGCCAGGGCATGGTGGAACTGCAACACCTGCAAGGTTCGGTCACCGTGCGCTACGACGAGCGTGGCGTGCCGCACATCCGCGCCGAAAACGAAACCGATCTTTACCGCGCCCTCGGCTACGTCCATGCCCAGGACCGCTTGTTCCAGATGGAAATCCTGCGTCGCCTGGCCCGTGGCGAGCTGGCCGAAGTGCTCGGGCCGAAACTGCTCGACACCGACAAGCTGATGCGCAGCCTGCGCATTCGCGAGCGCGCCGAAACCTACCTGGCGAACCTGGATAAACAATCGCCCGCCTTCATCGCCATGCAGGCTTATCTGGATGGCATCAACCAGTATCAGGACACTCACGCCAAACCCGTGGAGTTCGATGTACTGGGCATTCCCAAGCGCCCGTTCACGGCCCAGGACACCATCAGCATCGCCGGTTACATGGCCTACAGTTTTGCTGCGGCGTTTCGCACCGAGCCCCTGCTGACCTACGTGCGCGATCAGCTGGGCGCCGACTACCTGAACATCTTCGATCTCGACTGGCAGCCCAAGGGCGTATTGGCGAAGCGTCACAGTGGCGCGGCACCCGCACTCGCCGGCAGCGACTGGAAAGACCTCAACGCCCTCGCCCGCCTCAGTGAACAGGCGCTGGCCGACAATGGCCTGCCGCAATTCGAAGGCAGCAACGCCTGGGTCGTCGCCGGCAGCCGGACCCAAAGCGGCAAGCCGCTGCTGGCCGGCGACCCGCATATCCGCTTTTCCGCGCCCGCGGTGTGGTACGAAGCGCATCTCTCTGCGCCGGGGTTCGAACTCTACGGCCACTATCAGGCCTTGATGCCGTTCGCTTCGCTGGGCATGAACCGTGATTTCGGCTGGAGCATCACCATGTTCCAGAACGACGACCTCGACCTGATTGCCGAAAAGGTCAACCCGGACAACCCCAACCAGGTCTGGTACCACGGCAAGTGGGTGGACATGTCGACCAGCGAACAGCAAATCGCGGTCAAGGGTCAGGCTCCGGTCAAACTGGTGTTGCGCCAGTCGCCCCACGGCCCGATCGTCAACGATGCACTGGGCAGCGGCGTGGGCAAGACGCCAATCGCCATGTGGTGGGGTTTTCTCGAAAGCCAGAACCCGATCCTCGAGGGCTTCTATCAGCTCAACCGTGCCGACACCCTGGCCAAGGCACGCAGTGCTGCCGCCAAGGTCCAGGCCCCCGGCCTGAACATCGTCTGGGCCAACGCCAAGGGCGACATCGGCTGGTGGGCCGCAGCACAACTACCCAAGCGCCCTGCGGGTGTGCGCCCCGGCTTTATCCTCGACGGCAGCACGCCCGAGGCCGACAAGGACGGTTTCTATCCCTTCAGCGCCAACCCGCAGGAAGAAAACCCGGCGCGGGGGTACATCGTCTCGGCCAACTTCCAGCCGGTGTCACCGACGGGCATGGAGATCCCCGGTTATTACAACCTGGCCGACCGTGGTCAGCAGCTCAATCAACAACTCAGCGCCAAGGGCGTCAAGTGGGATCTGGAATCCAGCCAGAAGCTGCAACTGGGTACCACCACTGCCTACGGCCCGCGCGTGTTAGCGCCATTACTGCCGGTGTTGCGTGCAGTGGTGAGCGATCCCGCCGAACTGAAACTGGTGGAACAACTGGCTCAATGGAAGGGCGACTACCCGCTGGAATCCACCAGCGCCACGGTGTTCAACCAGTTTCTGTTCAATCTGGCTGACGCGACGATGCACGATGAATTGGGCAACGATTTCTTCGAAACACTGCTCTCGACCCGCGTGATCGACGCCGCGCTGCCGCGCCTGGCCGCCAGCCCCGACTCGCCGTGGTGGGACAATCGCAACACCCTTGGCAAGGAAACCCGGGCCGATACCGTCAAGGTTGCGTGGCAGGCCTGTATCGCCCACCTCAAGACCACCCTCGGTCCGGATTTCGCGCAATGGCAGTGGGGCAAGGCCCATACGCTGACCCACGGCCATCCGCTGGGGCAGCAAAAACCGCTGGACCTGATTTTCAACGTCGGCCCCTTCGCCGCGCCCGGCAGCCATGAAGTGCCGAACAACCTGTCAGCCAAGATCGGCCCGGCGCCCTGGCCGGTGACGTATGGCCCGTCGACCCGGCGCCTGATCGACTTCGCCGACCCGGCCCACAGCCTGACCGTCAACCCGGTCGGCCAGAGCGGCGTGCCGTTCGACAGCCACTACGACGATCAGGCCGAGTCGTACATCGAAGGCCTGTACTACCAGGCATATCTCAATGATGAAGAGGTCACGGCCAATACGCGCAGTACGTTGAAGCTGTTGCCGGCGCGAGGTGCTCAGTAAGATTTGTGTTGCCTGGACTGGCCTCATCGCGAGCAGGCTCGCTCCCACATTGATCCGGCGCACGCAGATCCATTGTGGGAGCTAGCCTGCTAGCGATAAGGCCAGCGAGAACAACGCAAATCCTGGCTTAAACCATCGCCGCAAAGTTCAGCCTGAACTGTTGCGGCGTCACTCCCAGCCTGCGATTGAACACACTGCGCATGTGCTGGGCATCGCGGAAGCCGCATTGATAGGCCACCGTCTTGAGCGGCGACCGGGTGCTTTCCAGCAGCACCCGTGCCGCGTCTACCCTGGCCCGCTCGACGAACTCGGCCGGGGTGATCTTCGCTTCCCTGGCAAACACTCTGGAAAAATTGCGCGCACTCATGTTGGCGGCATTGGCCAGGTCGGCGATGGTCAGGTCGCCGTTGAGGTTGGCCAACACGTAGTGCTGGACCATTGCCACCGCCGAGGTCGGTTCGGCGTGGGGAGCGAGGAACGGGCTGAACTGTGACTGGCCGCCCGAGCGCTGGGTGAACACCACCAGCCGCTTGGCCACGCTCAACGCCACTTCCGGCCCCTGGTCGCGACCCAGCAGGTACAACGACAAGTCGATCCCCGCCGTGACCCCCGCCGAGGTGTAAAGCTCGGCGTCCTGGACGTACAGGCGATCGGCTTCGACCCGAGTGGTCGGGCAAAGCGCCGCCAACGCTGGCGCATCGCTCCAATGGGTGGTCACCGTACGCCCCTGCAGCAAACCCGCCCGGGCGAGCATGAATGCGCCGTTGCAGATCGAGCCAAAGCGTTGCGCCCGCGCGCAGGCATCGCGCAGCCAGGCATCGAATGCCGCGCCGAAATTCATGAATGGCAACTGCGGCCCACCCGCCACCAGCAGCAAGTCGTAGCCCTGCAATGCTTCGCTGAAATGTCGATGGGCGTTGAGCGACAGGCCGTTGGAACACGCCATCGCGCCGCGCTCCACGCCTATCACTTCAATCTGATAATGATCCTTGGGGGCGAGGAATCGATTGGCTTCGGAAAACACATCCATGGGGCCAGTGACGTCCAGCGACTGCACACCTGCGAACACCACGATGGCAACGGTTTTACTCATGACGTGAATAGCCTTTTATGAATCGGATCACACCGTCTCCTGTAGGAGCGAGCCTGCTCGCGATAGACGTCAACGATGACGCGGGCTGCCTGGATGAACGCAGCGCTCTTGCGTGCATCGCGAGCAGGCTCGCTCCTACAGGGGCTGTGTGCAACCCTAGCCAATCCAGGCCCGACAAGCGAGGTTGGCGCGATATGTTCGCTCATTGGCCGGGATCGCAGCCATGGATCGATTGTCCGGTTTGGGGTGGACGAACAGACTGAACCCCTCAGCGCCGCCACGGCGTTCATCACGAGGGAACTCCCATGAGCACCACCATCGCCGGTATCAAAATCCCTGACAGCGCCTTGGCCAGAGCCACCACCGAATACATCCGCGACATCGAATCAGACCTGCTCTACCACCACTCGCGCCGGGTATTCCTGTTTGGTGCGCTGAGCGGTGAACGCAAGCAACTGGCCTATAACCCTGAGCTGTTGTACGTCGGCGCGATGTTCCATGACCTCGGCCTGGTGGAAGGCTATCGCAGTGACAGCGAACGCTTCGAAGTCGATGGCGCCAATGCGGCGGCCGCGTTCCTCAGGCCCTACGGGTTCAGCGATGACGACATCGAGCAGGTCTGGTTATCGATCGCCCTGCACACCACCCCTGGCGTGCCCCAACATTTGCGGCCTACCGTTGCGCTGGTGACGGCCGGTGTCGAGATGGACGTACTGGGGATGGACTACGCAGCGTTTCCCACCGCGCAGCGCGAAGCAGTGGTGCATGCGCATCCACGGGGTGAAGGATTCAAGGAATGCATCATCTGCGCCTTTGCCGACGGCTTGCGCCATCGCCCGCAGACCACGTTTGGCAACGTGAAGACGGATGTGCTGGTGGATCAGGAGCCGGGGTTCAAACCGATGAACTTTGTCGAGGTCATCCGCAAATCCCCTTGGGTTGCCTGACCTCCAAACAACCTGTGGGAGCGAGTCCGCTCGCGAAGGAGAGTCAGTCAACGAAGAGGTCGACTGGGAGTCCATCGCGAGCAGGCTCGCTCCTACAGTGGATCAGGGTCGGCCACGAAATTGTGGCCAACCCGACATCAAGCTCAAGCCGCTTCCGGTGCCTGCGCTCGACGCACGTCCGGTTGCTTCCACGAATCGGCAGCGCCTTCTTCGATGGCCTGCTGAATCGCCCGCTTGCGGCTTTCTTCGGCGCGGCGGCTGAAGAACCACACCAGGAACGTCATCAGCGATACCGCCAGCAGAATCAGACTGGCCACGGCGTTGATCTCCGGCTTCACGCCCAGGCGCACCGCCGAGAACACTTCCATCGGCAGGGTCGTGGACCCCGGACCCGACACGAAGCTCGCCAACACCAGGTCATCCAGGGACAGGGCGAAGGACATCATGCCGCCCGCGCCCAGGGATGGCGCGATCATCGGAATGGTGATCAGGAAGAACACCTTCCATGGCCGAGCACCGAGGTCCATGGCCGCTTCTTCGATGGACAGGTCCAGCTCACGCAAACGCGCCGAGACCACTACCGCCACATACGCCGCACAGAACGTGGTGTGAGCGATCCAGATGGTGACGATGCCGCGTTCCTGTGGCCAGCCGATCATCTGCGCCATGGCCACGAACAGCAGCAACAGCGACAGACCGGTGATCACCTCGGGCATGACCAGCGGCGCGGTCACCAGGCCGCCGAACAGCGTACGGCCCTTGAAGTGAGTGATACGGGTCAGGACGAACGCTGCCAGCGTACCCAGTGCCACCGCCGCCACCGCCGTGTAGCAGGCAATTTCCAGCGAGCGCACCACCGAGCCCATCAGTTGCGTGTTGTCGAGCAGGCCGACGTACCACTTGATCGACCAGCCGCCCCACACCGTCACCAGTTTCGAGGCGTTGAACGAGTAGATCACCAGGATCAGCATCGGCGCATAAATGAACAGCAGACCCAACACCAGCATCAAGCTGGAGAAACGGAAGCGCTTCATTCTTTACCCTCCATTTCCTTGGCCTGACTGCGGTTGAAGAGAATGATCGGCACAATCAGGATCGCCAGCATCACTACCGCCAGGGAAGAAGCCACCGGCCAGTCTCGGTTGTTGAAGAACTCTTGCCAGAGCACTTTACCGATCATCAGGGTTTCCGGACCACCGAGCAGTTCCGGGATCACGAACTCGCCCACCACCGGGATGAACACCAGCATGCAGCCGGCGATGATGCCGTTTTTCGACAGCGGAATCGTGATCTTCCAGAAGCTGTTGAAGTTGCTCGAACCCAGGTCCGACGCGGCTTCCAGCAAGCTTTGATCGTGCTTCACCAGGTTGGCGTAGAGCGGCAGGATCATGAACGGCAGGTAGGAATAAACCACGCCGATGTAGACCGCCAGGTTGGTGTTGAGGATCTGCAGCGGTTCGTTGATCCAGCCCATGCTCATCAGGAAACCGTTGAGCAGACCGTTGTTGCTGAGGATGCCCATCCACGCATACACGCGGATCAGGATCGCGGTCCAGGTCGGCATCATGATCAGCAGCACCAGCACCGTTTGCAGCTCTTTACGGGCGCTGGCGATGGCGTAGGCCATCGGATAGCCGATCAGCAGACAGAGGATGGTGCTGAAAAACGCCATCTTCAGCGAGCCGAGGTAGGCGGCGATGTACAGCTCGTCGCCAGCCAGCGTCGCGTAGTTGCCCAGGTTCAGCAGCAGCTGCAATTTCTGCTCGGCGTAGCTGTAGATCTCGGTGTACGGCGGAATGGCCACGTCGGCTTCGGCGAAGCTGATCTTCAGGACGATGAAGAACGGCAGCATGAAGAACAGGAACAGCCAGATGAAGGGAACCCCGATGACCAACTGGCGGCCACCGGGAATTATTCGACTGAAGCGGCGTTTGAGTTTGCGCATGTTCATGAGCGAAGTACCACGCCGCTGTCGTCTTCCCAGTACACGTACACCTGATCACCCCAGGTCGGCCGCTGGCCACGGCGTTCGGCGTTGGCGACGAAGGACTGGACGATCTTGCCGCTCGGCAGTTCGACGTAGAACACCGAGTGACCGCCCAGGTAAGCGATGTCGTGCACCTTGCCGCTGGACCAGTTGTATTCGCAGGTCGGCATGGTCGGAGTCACGAGCAGCTTTTCCGGACGAATCGCGTAGGTCACGGACTTGTCCTGCACCGAGGTGCTGATGCCGTGGCCGACATAGATCTGGCGGTCCAGGTCCTTGCAGGTGATGGTCGCGTGGCCTTCGGCATCGTCGATCACTTCACCGTCGAAGATGTTGACGTTGCCGATGAATTCGCAGACCAGGCGGCTGGTCGGGGTTTCGTAGATGTCGATCGGGCTGCCGATCTGGGCAATCCAGCCCAGGTGCATGATCGCGATGCGCTCGGCCATGGTCATGGCCTCTTCCTGGTCGTGGGTCACCATGACGCAGGTTACGCCGACGCGTTCGATGATCTCCACCAGCTCCAGCTGCATTTGCGAACGCAGCTTCTTGTCCAGTGCGCCCATCGGTTCGTCGAGCAGCAGCAGCTTCGGCCGCTTGGCCAGGGAACGGGCCAGGGCCACACGCTGACGCTGACCACCGGACAATTGATGGGGTTTGCGCTTGGCGTATTGGCTCATCTGCACCAGCTTGAGCATGTCGGCCACGCGTGCATCGATTTCAGCGGCCGGCAGCTTGTCCTGCTTGAGGCCGAAGGCGATGTTCTGCGCCACGGTCATGTGCGGGAACAACGCGTAGGACTGGAACATCATGTTGATCGGCCGCTCGTAGGGCGGCATGTCGGTGATGTCTACGCCATCGAGGAAGATCCGTCCTTCGGTTGGACGCTCGAAACCCGCGAGCATACGCAGCAAGGTGGATTTGCCCGATCCCGAACCGCCGAGCAGGGCGAAAATCTCGCCTTTCTTGATTTCCAGGGACACATCGTCCACGGCAATCGTCTCGTCGAACTTCTTCGTGACCCGGTCGATTTTGACCAGCACCTGTTTAGGTGACTGGTCGCCCTCGAGGGCTTTCTTATAGGCGCCGGAGGCAACTGCCATTTACGAAACTCCCAGAAAAAAAGAGTGCAGTTCGCTCAAGGTGAGCCAACCTTGGATAGTTTGAGCCTTGAAGCTATTTACCCGACTTGACCTTGGTCCAGCTGCGGGTCATCAAACGTTGAATGTTTGGTGGTAACTCGATAGACACGTAAGTCTTGTCGAGCACGGCTTGCGGTGGATAAACCGCTTCGTCGGTGCGAATGGACTGTTCCATCAGTTTGTCCGACCCCGGGTTAGGGTTGGCGTAGCCGACGTAATCACTGACCTGGGCGATAACCTCAGGTTTCAGCAAATAGTTGATGAACGCGTGGGCCTCTTTGACGTTGGCCGAATCTTTCGGAATCGCCAGCATGTCGAACCATAGTGCGCCGCCTTCTTTGGGAATGGTGTAGGCGATCTTCACGCCTTTCTTGGCTTCTTCGGCACGGTTGCGTGCCTGGAACATGTCGCCGGAGAAGCCGACCGCGATGCAGATATCGCCGTTGGCCAGGTCGGTGATGTATTTCGACGAATGGAAGTAGGTCACGTAAGGCCGCACTGCCAGCAACTTGGCTTCAGCCTTTTTGTAATCTTCGGGGTTGGTGCTGTTGGCGTTCAGGCCCATGTAGTTGAGAACGGTGGGCATCATTTCGTCAGCGGAGTCGAGGAACGCTACACCGCAGCTCTGCAGCTTCTTGATGTTTTCCGGCTCGAACAACACCGCCCAGGAATCGATCGAATCGACGCCCAGCACGGCCTTGATCTTGTCGACGTTGTAGCCGATGCCGTTGGTGCCCCAGAGGTACGGTACGGCGTACTGGTTGCCCGGATCGTTCTGCTCCAGGCGCTTGAGCAGCGCCGGATCAAGGTTGCCGTAGTTCGTCAGCAGTTTCTTGTCGAGCTTCTGGAAAGCGCCGGCCTTGATCTGCTTGCCAAGGAAGTGGTTGGACGGCACGACCACGTCGTACCCGGTGCGCCCGGCCAGCAACTTGCCTTCCAGGGTTTCGTTGGAGTCGAAAACGTCATAAACCGGTTTAATGCCGGTCTCTTTCTGAAAGTCCGCCAGGGTGGTCTGCCCGATGTAATCCGACCAATTATAAACATGCACAGTACCGGCGGCCTGGGCATTGACGGCAAGCGTCAACCCGGCAGCAGCCAGCAAGGCATTGCGCAAAAAAGAAAAAATAGGCAAGTGGAGGTCCTCTAAAATTAGTTGGGCCCAAGTTGCCCCGCGTTACATGACAGCCATGGCTGCCTGGCAACAAAACCGGCGCGCAACTTACCCTCGAAAAACCGTTCCAGCAAAACTTTTATGCAGTTACCTGTAGGAGCGAGCCCGCTCGCAATGGCCGTCAAGGATGACGCTGGGTGCCTGACACCTCGCGGCGCTATCAGACTCATCGCGAGCAAGCTCACTCCTACAAGGTTTTACCCATTACTTACCGGATTTGATCGTGGTCCAGCTGCGAGTCAGGATCCGCTGGGTCGCGGCCGGCAAGTCGGCAATCGCGTACAGCTTGGCCTGCACATCCGCTGGCGGGTAGATGCCTGGATCGCTGGTGATGTCTTTATCAACCAGTGGCGTGGCAGCCGCGTTACCGTTCGGGAAGCGCACGGCGTTGGTGATTGCAGCCATGACTTCCGGCTTCTGCAGGTAGGTCATGAATTTGTAGGCGCCTTCGACGTTTTCGGCATCTTTAGGGATGGCGACCATGTCGTAGAAGCTGCCCGCACCTTCTTTCGGAATGTTGTAGCTGACTTTCACCTTGTCACCGGCTTCAGCCGCGCGGGACTTGGCCTGGTACACGTCACCCGAATAACCCACGGCTACGCAGATGTTGCCGTTGGCCAGGTCGGAGATGTACTTGGAAGAGTGGAAGTAGGCGATCGAAGGACGAACCTTGAGCAGCAGCGCCTGAGCCTTGTCGATGTCATCTTTCTTCTGGCTGTCGGTTGGCAGGCCCAGGTAATGCAGCGCCACCGGAATCATCTCGGTCGGCGAATCCAGCAGGCTGATACCGCACGACTTCAGCTTGGCGGCGTTTTCAGGCTTGAAGATCAGATCCCAGGAGTTGGTCGGTGCGTCGGCACCCAGTGCAGCCTTGACCTTCTCGGCGTTGAAGCCGATACCGATCGAACCCCACATGTACGGGAAGGCGTGTTCGTTGCCTGGGTCGCTCACCGCTACGGCCTTGAGCAGGTCCGGGTTCAGGTTTTTCCAGTTAGGCAGCTTGGACTTGTCCAGCTTCTGGTAAACACCGGCCTTGATCTGCTTGGCCAGGAAGTTGTTCGACGGTACAACGATGTCGTAGCCGGACTTGCCTGCCAGCAACTTCGCTTCCAGGGTTTCGTTACTGTCGAAAACGTCATACACGACTTTGATGCCGGACTCTTTTTCGAAGTTCGCGATAGTGTCCGGAGCAATGTAGTCGGACCAGTTGTACACGTGCAGAACTTTGTCATCGGCCTGAACCGCGCCCGCCATAATGCCCATCAGGGACATGGCGAGAAGAGTCTTGCCAGCAAACTTTTTGCCTAATGCCTTCATGCGTGATGCTCCAAATTTTTCTTTTTTGAACCACTAAGTTCAGCGGCCGAACCCGGGCAACTGGAACCGCGGCTAGTCTGGCAAGTTCCGAGGCGGTCTTTCAACAAAAGGCCACCCTTTATGGCTGCTCTGAGCGAAAGTTTCATACTTGCGCTCAGAGCCTAGCACTTAGCCCTGCAATGCACTCAGGGTCAGGTCCAGGCACTTGCGTGCCTTGGTCACTAGCTCATCGATTTCCGCCAGTGTGATCACCAGCGGCGGAGCGATGATCATGGTATCGCCCACGGCGCGCATGATCAGGCCGTTGTCGAAGCAGAACTGCCGGCAGATCATGCCAACGCCCTTGCCTTCGTAGCGCTTGCGAGTGGCCTTGTCCTGCACCAGCTCGATAGCCCCCAACAGACCCACACCACGAACTTCGCCCACCAATGGGTGATCATTCAGTTCCCGCAAGCGTTTCTGCAAATACGGTGCCGTTTCGTTGTGTACGCGCTCGATAATTTTTTCGTCGCGCAGGATGCGGATGTTTTCCAGCGCCACCGCAGCCGCCACCGGGTGCCCGGAGTACGTGAAACCGTGGTTGAAATCGCCGCCTTCATTGAGCACTGCCACCACTTCGTCGCGCACGATCAGGCCACCCATGGGGATGTAGCCGGAGGTCAGGCCTTTGGCGATGGTCATCATGTCGGGCTTGAGGCCGTAGAAATCGGAACCGAACCACTCGCCGGTGCGGCCGAAACCACAGATCACTTCGTCTGCCACGAACAGGATGTCGTACTTGGCGAGGATTTCCTTGATGCGCGGCCAGTAGGTGTCTGGCGGAATGATCACGCCGCCGGCGCCCTGGATCGGTTCGGCAATAAAGGCGCCCACGTTGTCGACGCCGATTTCCAGAATTTTCTCTTCGAGCTGGTTGGCCGCCCAGACACCGAACTCTTCCGGCGTCATGTCGCCGCCTTCGGCGAACCAGTACGGCTGGGCGATGTGGACGATGCCCGGGATCGGCAAGTCGCCTTGTTCGTGCATGTAGGTCATGCCACCCAGGCTCGCGCCGGCCACGGTGGAACCGTGATAGCCGTTCTTGCGGCTGATGATGACTTTCTTGTTCGGCTGGCCCTTGATCGCCCAATAGTGGCGAACCATACGCAGCATGGTGTCGTTGCCTTCAGAGCCGGAACCGGTGAAGAACACGTGGTTCATGCCTTCAGGCGCGATATCGGCGATGGCTTTGGCCAGTTCCAGCACCGGCGGGTGAGCGGTCTGGAAGAACAGGTTGTAGTACGGCAGTTCGCGCATTTGCTTGCTGGCGGCATCGGCCAGTTCATCGCGACCGTAACCGATGGCCACGCACCACAGGCCGGCCATGCCGTCGAGGATCTTGTTGCCTTCGCTGTCCCACAGGTAAACGCCTTTGGCGTTGGTGATGATCCGCGGGCCTTTCTCTTTCAACTGCTTGAAGTCGCTGAACGGGGCCAGGTGGTGGTCACTGCTCAGGGCTTGCCATTCACGGGTTTGCGGGTTGTTGCTGGTCATACCAATCTCCTAAAAAAATCAGGTGGAGGCGCCGTTTGATCACAACGACGCCCGGCGCGTCAGACGGCAAAAAGCAGGAATTCCCGTTCCCACGAACTGATCACGCGCTTGAAGTTTTCATGCTCGGCCCGCTTGACCGCGACGTAGCCAGTGATGAAATTTTTGCCCAGGTATTTCGCGATGGTCGCGCTGTTTTCCATGCGTTCCAGCGCGTCCTCGATGGTCAGTGGCAGGCGCAGGTTGCGGCGCTCATAGCCACGGCCCACCACCGGAGCACTCGGGTTCAGGCCTTCGACCATGCCGATGTAACCGCAGAGCAGGCTCGCGGCGATCGCCAGGTACGGGTTGGCATCGGCGCCCGGCAAGCGGTTTTCCACCCGACGGTTATGCGGCCCGGCATCCGGAACCCGCAGGCCCACGGTGCGGTTCTCTTCGCCCCATTCAACGTTCACCGGTGCCGAAGTGTCCGGCAGGAAGCGGCGGAACGAGTTCACGTTGGGCGCGAACAGCGGCAACAGCTCGGGAATCAGTTTCTGCAAGCCACCGATGTGGTGCAGGAACAACTGGCTCATGGTCCCGTCTTCATTGGAGAAGATGTTCTTGCCGGTTTCGATGTCGATGATGCTCTGGTGCAAGTGCATGGCACTGCCCGGCTCGCCGGTCATGGGCTTGGCCATGAAGGTGGCGGCCACGTCATGCTTGAGCGCCGCTTCGCGCATGGTGCGCTTGAACACCAGGATCTGGTCGGCCAGGGACAGGGCATCACCGTGACGGAAGTTGATTTCCATCTGCGCCGTGCCGTCCTCGTGGATCAGCGTGTCGAGGTCCAGGTCCTGCAGTTCGCACCAGTCATAGACGTCTTCGAACAGCGGATCGAATTCGTTGGCCGCTTCAATGGAAAACGATTGGCGACCGGTTTCAGGGCGTCCGGAACGACCGATCGGCGGCTGCAGCGGGTAATCCGGGTCATCGCTGCGCTTGGTCAGGTAGAACTCCATTTCCGGCGCGACGATGGGCTGCCAGCCCTTGTCGGAATAGAGTTTCAGGACTTTCTTCAGCACGTTGCGCGGCGACAGCTCGATCGGGTTGCCTTGCTTGTCGTAGGTGTCGTGAATGACGATGGCGGTGGGCTCGATGGCCCAAGGCACCAGGTACACCGCGTTCTGGTCGGGACGGCAGACCATGTCGATGTCGGCCGGATCAAGCAGCTCGTAATAGATGTCGTCTTCGACGTAATCGCCGGTCACGGTCTGCAGCAGCACGCTCTCTGGCAGGCGCATGCCTTTTTCCGCGATGAATTTGTTGGTCGGCGAAATCTTGCCCCGGGTGATCCCGGTCAAGTCGGCGATCATGCATTCGACTTCTGTGATCTTGTGGTCTTTCAACCAATCGGTGAGCTGGTCGAGGTTGTTACTCATAAATGCCTCTAGGCTTTGAGTTTCCCGACTCTTGCATGAGCCAGGCGATGTTTGACGCATCGGCGTCGCGTTGAAATTCCAGTGTACGAAAGGCTATCGTGTTTTTTCGCACCACGCGGCAAATGCCGGGCGTGCAGAATCGCAAGCGGTGCCCAAGGCAATGGAGGCGCCGCTATTGTGAATCGGTTCTATATTGAATGGAGTAACCGTAATGGGGGTGACATCAGGGCTGTCCAGAATATCGGACGCCAATGGTCGACTCGCCAGGGACGGAAGAATCACCGGCAGTCCCGGAGCCGTGAAGGCTGCGACGCTGACGTCAATGTCGCCACTGATGTGATAAGCATGCAGACCGATCTGCCTAGAGCAGTCGGTGACGCCGATTAACGGCAGGCGAGACATGAAGCACCCCGGTATTATTGCTGTTATGGGTTTGATTCGAGCTTAGCCTTGTTCATTTTTTTACACAACACCCCCGTAAAAAATACAACACGGCCCGCTCAAGCCTGCATACGGCATAGCGCTCAAGGGCATAAAAACGCCCCAAAGTGCTTCAAAAAAGCCACACGAGCGCTTTTTTAGGGCAAAAACGGCCTCGCTTGACTTCGGCATGCCGTTCGGGTTGACTGGAATCCGAAGAGATCAATGATTGATATTTTTAACAACAAAGGTGTTGCATCATGTCGGTACCCCCGCGTGCCGTTCAGCTTAACGAAGCGAACGCGTTCCTTAAGGAACATCCTGAGGTTCTGTACGTTGACCTTCTGATTGCGGATATGAATGGTGTGGTGCGCGGCAAGCGCATCGAACGCACCAGCCTCCACAAGGTTTACGAGAAAGGCATCAACCTGCCGGCCTCTCTATTTGCTCTGGATATCAATGGCTCTACGGTGGAAAGCACCGGCCTGGGCCTGGACATCGGCGATGCTGACCGAATCTGCTATCCAATCCCCGACACCCTGTGCAATGAGCCATGGCAGAAGCGCCCGACCGCGCAACTGTTGATGACCATGCACGAACTCGAAGGTGACCCTTTCTTCGCCGACCCGCGCGAAGTGCTGCGACAAGTCGTAACCAAGTTCGATGAGCTGGGCCTGACCATCTGCGCCGCGTTCGAACTGGAGTTCTACCTGATCGACCAGGAGAACGTGAACGGCCGCCCACAACCACCGCGCTCCCCGATCTCCGGCAAACGCCCGCACTCGACACAGGTTTACCTGATCGACGACCTCGACGAATACGTCGACTGCCTCCAGGACATTCTGGAAGGTGCGAAAGAACAAGGCATCCCGGCCGACGCCATCGTCAAGGAAAGCGCCCCGGCGCAGTTCGAAGTGAACCTGCACCACGTGGCCGACCCGATCAAGGCATGCGACTACGCGGTCCTGCTCAAGCGCCTGATCAAGAACATCGCCTACGACCATGAAATGGACACCACCTTCATGGCCAAGCCTTATCCAGGCCAGGCAGGCAATGGTCTGCACGTCCACATCTCGATTCTCGACAAAGACGGCAAAAACATTTTTGCCAGTGAGGATCCCGAGCAGAACGCCGCACTGCGTCACGCGATCGGCGGTGTGCTCGAGACCCTACCGGCGCAGATGGCTTTCCTCTGCCCGAACGTCAACTCCTACCGTCGTTTCGGCGCACAGTTCTACGTGCCGAACTCGCCAAGCTGGGGCCTGGACAACCGCACTGTTGCCCTGCGCGTGCCGACCGGTTCCGCCGACGCGGTCCGCCTGGAACACCGCGTGGCCGGCGCCGACGCCAACCCATACCTGCTGATGGCTTCGGTCCTGGCAGGCGTGCACCACGGCCTGGTCAACAAGATCGAGCCGGGCGCGCCAGTGGAAGGCAACAGCTACGAGCAGAACGAGCAAAGCCTGCCGAACAACCTGCGTGATGCCTTGCGCGAGCTGGACGACAGCGAAGTCATGGCCAAGTACATCGATCCGAAATACATCGATATCTTCGTGGCCTGTAAAGAGAGCGAGCTGGAAGAGTTCGAACACTCCATCTCCGACCTCGAGTACAACTGGTACCTGCATACCGTGTAAGCGATTGCAGTGAAAAGAACGCCGCAGGCTTTACAGCTTGCGGCGTTTTTTTATGGCCGCCTGCGGCGGATCGCTGGCAAGCCAGCTCCCACAGTTGATCTCCAGTGAACATAAATTCCGTGTACACCGGAAATTTCTGTGGGAGCTGGCCTGCCAGCGATGGCGGCCGACGAGACAACACGCAACCCCGCTCGTACAATGCCCGCTGCCCCGCAGGAGACCTCAATGACACGCCTAGCCACCCCCCGCAAACCCCGCGCACGCAGCCAGGCCCGGATCGATTCGATACTCGATGCGGCCCGCACGCTGCTGGCCGCCGAGGGCGTGGCCAGTCTGTCGATCTACAGCGTGGCTGAGCGTGCGGAGATCCCGCCCTCCTCCGTCTACCACTTCTTCGCCAGCGTCCCGGCCCTGCTCGAAGCCCTGACCGCCGATGTCCACGCCGCGTTCCGCGCCTGCCTGCAAGCGCCCATCGACCATCAGGCGCTGAGCAGCTGGCGGGATCTGTCGCGCCTGGTGGAACAGCGCATGCTCGAGATCTACAGCGAAGACGCCGCCGCCCGCCAACTCATTCTTGCCCAACACGGCCTGACCGAGGTCACCCAGGCCGATCGTCAGCACGACATCGAATTGGGCGACCTGATGCACAAACTGTTCGACCACCACTTCGAACTGCCGAAGCTGCCGGGCGATGTCGATGTATTTGCGCTGGCCATGGAGCTCGGCGATCGGGTCTATGCGCGTTCGGTCCAGCAGCACGGACAGATCACGCCGCGCATGGCTGAAGAAGGGATGCGGGTGTTTGATGCTTACCTTGGGCTGTATTTGCCGCCCTATCTGCCCAAGCGCGATCTTTAACGAACAAAAAACCCCGAAGGGCTCAAACCCTTCGGGGTTGTTGTTTGCGCGCACGGCTTACAACTTGGCGATCGACACCTCGGTGGATTTCACGAATGCGATCACTTCGCTGCCGACGGCCAGCTCCAGCTCTTTCACCGAACGCGTGGTGATCACCGAAGTGACGATGCCGGAAGCGGTTTGCACGTCGATTTCCGACAGCACGTCGCCGAGAACGATTTCCTTGATGGAGCCTTTGAACTGGTTGCGAACGTTGATGGCTTTGATCGTCATGATGTTGATTCCTGTCGTGGGATAAGACTTGAGTTATTGAGCCCAACGCAACTGCGTAGGCAAGGGTGAAACAGGTTCCGGCTCCGGCGGTTGGCCGGGCAGTGACAGCACACGGTTGAGCACTTCGGTTTCCAGCGCCGCCAGCCGATGGGAGCCGCGAACCCGAGGGCGCGGCAGTTCCACCTGCAGGTCGAGGCCGACTTCGCCGTCCTCGATCAGGATCACCCGATCGGCAATCGCCACCGCTTCACTGACGTCGTGGGTCACCAGCAACACGGTGAAACCGTGCTGCTGCCAAAGCCGTTCGATCAGTTGCTGCATTTCGATTCGGGTCAGCGCATCCAGCGCGCCCAACGGCTCGTCAAGCAACAGCAGGCGTGGTTGATGGATCAGCGCACGGGCCAAGGCGACGCGTTGCTTCTGCCCTCCGGACAGCGCCGCCGGCCACTCGTTGGCGCGATCCGCCAGGCCGACCGCTTCCAGGGCCTCCAGCGCTTGCGGCCGCCAATTACCCTTGAGCCCGAGGCCGACGTTGTCGATGATCCGTTTCCATGGCAGCAGACGCGCTTCCTGGAACATCAAGCGTGTGTCTTCCCGCGCATCACTGAGCGGCGCGGCGCCGGCCAGCAATTCACCGCCGGAAGGCTGATCAAGGCCCGCGAGCAAACGCAGCAAGGTGCTTTTGCCGCAGCCGCTACGACCGACCACAGCCACAAACTGGCCTGCCGGAATGTGCAGGTCGATGTCACGCAACACCTGTCGCGAACCGAAGGTTTTTTGCAGATTGCGCACCGCCAGCGGGATGCCGCGCAGCAGGCGTGGAGGTTGCTGTGCGGTCATGCGGCACCTCCCTTGGCGACTTGATAGGCCGGATGCCAGCGCAGCCACACACGTTCAAGTCCACGGGCGGCAAGGTCGGCCAGTTTGCCAAGCACCGCGTACAGCAGAATCGCCAGCACCACCACGTCGGTCTGCAGAAACTCCCGGGCGTTCATCGCCAGATAGCCGATGCCGGAACTGGCGGAAATGGTCTCGGCGACGATCAGCGTCAACCACATGAAGCCCAGCGCGAAGCGCACGCCGACCAGGATCGACGGCAGCGCCCCCGGCAGAATCACCTGACGGAACAGGCTGAAACCGGACAAACCATAACTGCGCGACATCTCCACCAACGCCGGATCGACGTTGCGGATGCCGTGGTAGGTATTGAGGTAGATCGGGAACAAGGTGCCCAACGCCACCAGGAAAATCTTCGCCGACTCGTCGATGCCGAACCACAGAATCACCAACGGGATCAGCGCCAGGTGCGGCACGTTGCGGATCATCTGCACCGAGCTGTCGAGCAGGCGTTCACCCCATTTCGACAGTCCGGTGATGAAACCCAGGGTCAGGCCGATGCTGCCGCCGATGGTGAAACCCAGTGCGGCACGCCAGCCGCTGATCGCCAGGTGTGTCCAGATTTCGCCACTGCGCACCAGGCTCACCCCGGCTTCGATCACGGCGATCGGTGCCGGCAGAATCCGAGTCGACAACCAGCCCGCCGACACCGACAACTGCCACACCGCCAGCAGCAACACCGGCAACGCCCAGGGCGCGAGGCTGTGGATAATTTTCTTCATGGCGCGCCTCAGCTCTGGGACGCGGCTTTGGAAAGAATGTCGTTGGCCACCATCTCGCCGAACGGGCTGACGTAGCCGGCGCTTTTCGGCAGCTCGGGACGCTCGATATCGAGGTGCGGGAACAGCAACTCGGCTACGCGATACGACTCTTCCAGATGTGGATAACCGGAGAAGATGAAGGTGTCGATGCCCAGGTCCGCGTACTCCTTCACGCGAGCGGCCACGGTCGGACCATCGCCCACCAGCGCCGTACCGGCACCGCCGCGCACCAGGCCAACACCGGCCCACAGGTTGGGGCTGACTTCCAGGTTGTCGCGACTGCCACCGTGCAACGCGGCCATGCGCTGCTGGCCGACCGAATCGAAGCGCGCCAGGGAAGCCTGGGCGCGAGCGATGGTGTCGTCGTCCAGATGCGAAATCAGGCGGTCCGCCGCTTGCCAGGCCTCGGCGTTGGTTTCGCGCACGATCACATGCAGACGAATACCGAAGCGCACGGTACGGCCGAGCTTCGCGGCTTTGGCGCGTACCTGCTCAATCTTCTCGGCAACGGCGGCGGGTGGTTCGCCCCAGGTCAGCACCATTTCAACCTGCTCTGCCGCCAGGTCCTGCGCCGCTTCCGAGGAGCCGCCGAAGTACAGCGGCGGACGCGGTTGCTGAATCGGCGGATAGAGCAATTTGGCCCCCTTCACGCTGATGTGCTGACCGTCGTAATCAACGGTTTCGCCTTCCAGCACGCGGCGCCAGATGCGGGTGAATTCCACCGAAGCCTGATAGCGCTCTTCATGACTGAGGAACAGACCATCGCCGGCCAACTCCTCCGGATCACCGCCCGTCACCAGGTTGAACAGCGCACGTCCACCGGACAGGCGATCCAGCGTCGCGGCCTGACGCGCGGCCACCGTCGGGGAAATGATCCCGGGGCGCAGGGCGACAAGGAATTTCAAACGCTGGGTCACCGGGATCAGCGACGCCGCCACCAGCCACGAGTCTTCGCAGGAGCGACCGGTGGGAATCAGCACCCCGCCGAAGCCCAGGCGATCCGCCGCTTGCGCGACTTGCTGCAGGTAACCGTGGTCGACGGCGCGAGCGCCTTCGGCGGTGCCAAGGTAATGGCCGTCGCCGTGGGTTGGCAGGAACCAGAATATATTGAGGCTCATGGAGTGGTCTCCTTGGGGGATCGAATTACTGTGCTTTGGCAACGGCTGCCGGTGGCGTCCAGATCACGTCTTTGATGCTCAACGGCTTGGGAATCAGCTTGAGCTGGTAGAAGCTGTCGGCGATTTTCTGTTGCGCGGCGACCACGTCCGGGGTCAGGAACAATGCGCCGTAGCCCTGGCGTTTCACCGAGGTCAGGGTGATGTCCGCCGGCAGGCCGAGCAGTGGCGACACTTGTTGGGTCACCTCTTGTGGATTGGCCTTGGACCACTCGCCGACGGCGCGCACTTCTTCCACCAGGGTCTTGATCACCTCAGGATTTTTCTGTGCGTAAGGCTTGGTCGCCAGGTAGAACTGATGGTTGTCGACGATGCCTTGGCCATCGCGCAGGGTGCGCGCCTGCAGTTGTTGTTCGGCGGCTGCCTGGTACGGATCCCAGATGACCCAGGCGTCGACGCTGCCACGTTCGAACGCAGCGCGGGCATCGGCCGGCGGCAGGAACACGGTCTGGATGTCGGTGTACTTGAGGCCGGCGTCTTCCAGCGCGCGAACCAGCAGGTAGTGCACGTTGGAGCCTTTGTTCAGGACGACTTTCTTGCCCTTGAGATCCGCCACCGATTTGATCGCCGAGTCCTTCGGTACCAGGATCGCTTCACTGTGAGGGGCTGGGGGTTCGTAGGCGACGTAAAGCAAATCGGCGCCCGCCGCCTGAGCGAACACGGGCGGGGTTTCGCCGGTGACGCCGAAGTCGATGGAACCGACGTTCAGGCCCTCAAGCAACTGCGGGCCGCCGGGGAACTCAGTCCATTGCACGTCCACGCCTTGGGCGGCGAGGCGTTTTTCCAGCGTGCCTTTGGCTTTGAGCAGCACCAGGGTGCCGTATTTCTGATAGCCGATTCGTAATGTTTCAGCTTGAGCTTGTGTAATGGCGCCGAAGGCTACAGCCGCTGCAAACAGAGCGACCAGACCACGACGCAAAATGACAGGGCGCATGGCGCTCTCCTTTTTTGCAGTTGGGTTTTGGCTGCACCTGCTTGCCCGTTAGCGGGCGAGTAAGGCCAGTACATCAATGTCGGATGGGGCTTAAATGCTCCAGCGAGCACTCAACAAACGTTCATTCAACAGGTTCGGATCCAGCGGCTTGGGCCGTCGGGCCATGGCGCTGAAAAACAGCTCCAGCGATTCGATCAGTCTTTGCTCCAGCTCCGGCGCCAACTGCGCCAGTGCGCTGCCTTCGCCGTAGGCGATCTGGCTGTCCACCGCGAAAATGCCGTGGAGCATTTCCTGGGCCTTCAAGGCCGACAACACCGGCTTGAGTGCGTAATCCACCGCCAGCATGTGGGCGATGCTGCCCCCGGTTGCCATCGGCAGAACCACCTTATGGCTCAGCGCGCGCTCGGGCAGCAGATCCAGTACGGTTTTCAACGCGCCGGAGAACGACGCCTTGTACACCGGTGTGGCGATCAGCAGACCGTCGGCGTTTTCAATCTGTTGCAACAGGTCGATCACCTTCGGGCTGTCGAAGCGTGCATGCAGCAAGTCTTCGGCCGGGAAGTCCCGTACCTGGTAACTCACCACTTCCACGCCTTGCTCTTGTAACCAACGCTGGGAGCGGTCCAGCAGCACCCCGGAACGGGAGCGTTGGCTGGGACTGCCACCGAGTGAGACGACCAGCATCCAGACGATTCCTTGAACGGTGGGGGCGATTCGCGGTTTGCGATCTCGCTTCGATGGAGTGACCTTAACAGGTGATTTATATATCCATAAATCATATTTATTCATTTAGTTATGCAATTAAGAGATATATGAATCCACTTCTTCCAGGCGAAAAAAAAGGCCGTCGAAACGGCCTGAAATCCCCTGCTTTGTGGTTTGCACATACCTCTGGAGCTGGCTTGCCAGCGAAGGCGGCCCCTCTCACACACCGCGCCGCATCAATCGCCAGCAAGCCGGCTCCTACAAAGGTGATTAGCGGTTCGGCTGCGGCGTCAGGCGCAAGTAAGGTTTGACGGCGCGGTAGCCCTTGGGAAAGCGTTGCTTGATTTCGTCTTCATCCTTGAGCGACGGCACGATCACCACCTCATCACCGTCCTGCCAGTTGGCCGGGGTGGCCACCTTGTAGTTGTCGGTGAGTTGCAGCGAGTCGATCACCCGCAGGATTTCATGGAAGTTGCGGCCAGTGCTCGCCGGGTAGGTGATGGTCAACCGCACCTTTTTGTTCGGATCGATCACAAACAGCGAGCGCACTGTGAGGGTGTCGTTGGCGTTGGGGTGGATCAGGTCGTACAGGTCCGAGACCTTGCGGTCGGCATCGTCGAGGATCGGAAAGGTAACCACCGTGTTCTGGGTTTCGTTGATGTCTTCGATCCACTTGTGATGCGAATCCACCGGGTCGACGGACAGCGCGATGGCCTTGACCCCACGCTTGTCGAACTCGTCCTTGAGCCTGGCCGTGAATCCCAGTTCGGTGGTGCACACCGGCGTGAAGTCCGCCGGATGGGAAAACAGCACACCCCAGCTGTCGCCCAGCCACTGGTGGAACCGGATGGTGCCGGCACTTGAATCCTGTTCGAAATCGGGGGCGATATCGCCGAGTCTGAGGCTCATGGTGCTGCTCCTTGTGAGTGCTTGATGAGCTCAACTGTGCCTGCGTTTTTTATCTATTAAAAAGAATAAATATCGATTTATTTATACCTATAAGTAATATTAAAGATCTGTTCACTGGACGTGCCTGCCCATCCCGCCGAACATCGCCACCGAGGTTCGAGAAGGCCTTGAGTTGCTGCAAAAAAGGGGAGTTTCAAGGCGGGTTTGCGGGGGTGAGCCCGCCTTGAAAACGCAAAAGCCCCGCCCGGCGAGATGCCGGGCGGGGCTTTTTTTTGGTCACGGCTTACTCCCGAAGGCGTGCGTCATTCAGCACGTTTGTGGCTGAGACGACACCTTCGCGAGCAGGCTCGCTCCCACTCGCTGTTACAACAGCGGGATCGAGTAGCTGACGATCAGGCGGTTTTCGTCCTGCGAGCGGGTGCTCGGCAGATCGGTGCGCCAGGTGGCGTTTTTCCACGCCACGCCCAGGTTCTTCAGTGCGCCCGACTGGACCACATAACCAACGCTCAGGTCACGCTCCCACTCGGTAGCGCCGTTAGCCGCTTCGCCACCGCGTGCGTTAACGGTGTCGATGTTATCGCCATGCAGGTAAACCACACCCGCCGTCAGGCCAGGCACGCCGACGGTGGCGAAGTCATACGAGTAACGGGCTTGCCAGGTGCGCTCGCCGGCACGGCTGAACTTCTGGATTTGCGAGTCGGTGATGGTGTAGTTCGACGAACCGTCGCCCTGGTTCAGCCAAGGGAAGTCACTGCTGCCGTTGCTGACCTGGTAACCGCCACCGAAGGTGTGACCGGCAACGCTGTACAGGAACAGGCCGCTGTAGAGGTTGTTGTCGACCTTGCCTTTACCGTTAGCCACGCCGCTGTAGTTGCCAGAGCTGTAGTAAAGCGGATCGCTGCCGTTGGCACCGTCGTCGGAGCTATGGAAATAACGGAAGTCAGACTTCAACACGCCAGGGCCGATGGCCCAGTTGTGCACCAGACCCAGGAAGTGTTGTTTGTAGAAGTCTTCCAGGTTGCCGTAGTAGTACGAAGCGGTCAGGTCTTTGGTGATTTTGTAGTCAGCGCCGCCGTAGTAGAACTTGTTGACGAATTCACCAGCGTCATAGTTCGAGCTGCCGTTGGCACCCGCGATGGACAAGCCTTCATTGTTGCTGGAGTTACGGCCTTTGGCGTGCTCGATTTGCCCAGCGGTCAGGGTCAGGTCCTTGATCTCGTTCGAGGTGATGGCGCCGCCCTGGAAGGTTTGTGGCAACAGACGACCATCGTTGTATTTGATGACCGGGTTGTTGGGTTGCAGGGTGCCGATTTTCAGCTCGGTCTGGGAGATCCTGGCCTTGCCGGTCACGCCCAGGCTGGCGAAATCATTCACAGCTTCGTTGCCATCGCTAGGGAAAACGGTGCCGCCCGAAGCCGTGCCGGTGTAGTTACCGTGTTCTGCACGGCTGGAGTCCAGACGCACGCCGTACAGGCCGATGGCGTCAACACCGAACTGGACAGTGCCCTGGGTGTAACCGGAGATGAAGCGCAGGTCGAAGCCCTGGCCCCATTCGGCGTTCTTGTTACGAGTGTTGGACGTCGCCGATGGCTGGCCATCGCGGTTGTCGGTGTTGATGTAGAAGTTACGCAGACCCAAGGTAGCCTTGCTGTCTTCGATGAAACCGGCGGCGCTTGCCTGCTGCGCCAAAACCCCTACGGCCACAGCCAGGGCCAAGGTGGACTTGTTCATTGTTTCGCTCCTATTGGTTCTAATTTTTCTGTTGCTGGTCCTGGGTCGTACGCCCTGGATCCGCAGACGCGCCAATCGCGTCAACCGCTCTAAATCGGGGTTTTCATTGCTACAGGATACCTCGACACAAACCTTAAAAGAATTACATAATTACTTTTAATGCCATTTGGCTATATACATCCGCAGCACGAAACCGAGGTATCGGCTGACAGGCCAATTCCTTGATGGTTGGTTTGTCGAGGGGTGAAATCGCCAAATCCGAGACGCATGGCGAGTCGGATGCGCCTACTTTATGCGCTTGAAGAAAAAGCTAAAAAGAATAAAAAATCATCATGTGCATTGTTTATGGAATATAAAACGCAGCACAAAAAAAACCTCGCCGATGGGCGAGGTTTTCTTTGGGTGGCGCGTATTACAGGAAGCTGTAGGTGTAGTTGAAGATCAGACGGGTCTGGTCCTGGTCAGCGGTGCTGGTGTTACCGCCGTAAGTACCGTGACGCAGCGTCGTACCAAAGCCTTTGAGTGGGCCCGTTTGAATCACGTAGTCGATACGTGCGTCGGTCTCGTGCTCATTCAGGTCTTTACCCACGCCGCTGGTGGCCTTGATGTCCCGGCCATCCAGGTAAGCAATCGAAGCTTTCAAACCTGGCACGCCCAGCGAGGCGAAGTCATAGGAGTACTGACCGTACGTGGTGTTTTCACCGGCACGGATGAAGCTGCCCACGGTGGCGTCGGTGAAGGAGTAGAAGCTGGAGCCACCGGCACCTTCTGGACGACCTTTGCTATCGATCAGGCTACCCTGGTTCAAGAAAACAAAGCCGCCGTCATCGCTGACACGTTGATGGCCAAGCAGGAACGCACTGCCACCCAGGGTGTAGGTGAAGGTCGCGCTCCAGGTCTTGTTATCGACTTCGCCTGGATTCTTGGCGTAGCCATTGTTGTTGTTAAAGCGGTAGCCGGCCTCGCCGTTCTTGCCGTCGGAGCTGCTGTCGAAATAACGAAGATCAGTCTTGAACGACTGGTTCGCCGCGATCGGGTAGACGTGCACCAGGCCGAGGAAGTTCTGCTTGTAGTAGTCTTCCAGGTTCGCATAGTAGTACTGCAGCAACAGGTCTTTGGTGACCTTCCAGTCAGCACCGGCGTAACGGAACTTGTTGCTGTCCTGGGTACCGCCAGCCACTGCCATACCCGTGTCGTTGGAGGAAGCGCGACCCGACGCGTGCTCCAGTTGACCCAGGTTGAAGGTCACGTTGTCGATTTCCTTCGAGGAGATGGTGCCACCTTCGAAGGTTTGCGGCAGCAGACGGCTGTCGTTCGCAATCAGGATCGGCAGGTTAGGTGCCAGGCCGCCACCCAAGTGGGCCTCAGTCTTGGAGAAACGCGCCTTGACGTTGGCATCCAGACGGCTCCACTCGTCGGCGGACCTGTCGCCGTCGCTCGGGAAGAAGGAGTTGTCGTTACCGAGCGGGTGATGCCCTCTGCCGCCGTCCAGATGGATACCCACCAGTGCCTGGGCGTCAATACCGAAACCAACGGTACCTTGGGTGAAACCGGACAGGTAATCGAACTTAAGACCTTCAGCGGTTTCCCGCTGTCTGTTTTTGGCATTACTAGGAGCGGTACTAGAAGGCGCTTCCCGCACGTCGGCGTCGTAATACATGGTCCGGGAACTGACCGAAGCCTTGCTGTCTTCCAGGAAACCTGCTGCGCCTGCCTGCTGCGCCAAAACCCCAACCGCCACGGCCAATGCCAAGGTGGACTTGTTCATTGTTTAGCTCCTCTCGTTTCTAATTCTTGTGTTCCTGGCTCAGAGTCGATGCCCCGATTCCTAAGATGCGCGATTAGCGCTGTACCGTGACCCACAAGTCAATCGTAACCATGTGTGTCTACGACCATAGTCTAATGCCCGTTTTTTTGGTCCCTGCAGGTCATGAAACTGTCACAAACCTGAAAAGAATAGACCAATTCTTTTCTCATACCTTTTAGGAATTTAACTCACCGCCGCGCGCTACCCCAGCCTAGAGCGGTCGACTCATAAGCTAATTCCTAAATGGTATTTATTGGTCGTTTTTTAGATCGTTTAGCGTTGACTCAATTCGGAAACAATTCCTTTACGCAAAGGCCGCCCCCCATGAGATTCAAGCGCGAACTATCCAGACGAATTGTTACAGTTTGTGTGTTGCTGGCATATTCTTTTTTCGCCCATGCCACAAATCTCACAGTGGGCTACCAGACTGGTATCGACCCCAGCAAAGTCCCCCAGGCGGACGGCGTCTACGAAAAAACCATCGGCGAGAAGATCGACTGGCGTCGTTTCAATAGCGGTCCGGAAGTCGTCACGGCGATTGCCTCCGGTGATGTGCAGATCGGCAATCTGGGTTCCAGCCCACTGGCTGCGGCAGCCTCGCGCAAGCTGCCGATCGTCGCGTTCATTGTGTCCGCCCAGATCAATGCGGCCGAAGCCCTGGTGGTGCGCAACGGCAGCGGCATCAACAAACCGGAAGATCTGATCGGCAAAACCATCGCGACGCCGTTCGTCTCGACCTCCCACTACAGCCTGCTGGGTGCACTGAAGCACTGGGGCCTGGACACCTCGAAAGTCAAAGTGGTGAACCTGCAACCGGCGGAAATCGCCGCGGCCTGGAAACGTGGAGACATCGATGGGGCGTTCGTCTGGTCGCCGGCCCTGGGTGAAATTCGCAAGACTGGCAAGACCCTGACGGATGCCGCACAGGTCGGCCAATGGGGAGCGCCCACCTTCGAAGTGTGGGTGGCACGCAAGGACTACGCCGAGAAGCATCCGGAAGTGGTCGCCAGGTTCGCCAAGGTCACCCTGGACTCTTTTGCCGACTATGCCGCGCACAAGGACAGCTGGACCGCTGACTCACTACCCGTGCAAAAAATCGCCAAACTGACCGGTGCCAACGCCGCTGACGTGCCGGAACTGCTGGCCGGCTCCGCCTTCCCGGACGCCAAGGCGCAACTGACCAGCGCATTGCTGGACGGCGGCACGGCGAAGGCGATTGGTGAGACGGCGAAATTCTTGAAGGAACAAGGGAAGGTTGAAACGGTGCTGCCGGATTATTCGCCTTATGTGAGCGCGAAGTTCGTCACTGAGTGATTGCTGAAGGCGGCTGCGCGGCCCATCGCGAGCAGGCTTGCACACAGGTTCTGCGAACGACACAGAACCTTGTGAGAGCGAGCTTGCTCGCGATAGGGCCACCACGGTTAAAGGGTCTTTTCGAAGATCTTCGAATTACGCTGATAGTTGTACAGCGACGCCCGCGCCGACGGCAGGCGCTCGACGCTGCTGGGCTCGAAACCACGCTCGCGGAACCAGTGCGCGGTGCGGGTCGTGAGTACGAACAGTGTCTTGAGCCCTTGCGCCCGTGCACGGGTTTCGATGCGCTCCAGCAGCTCATCCCCACGACCGCCATGACGGTACTCAGGGTTAACGGCCAGGCAGGCCAGCTCACCGGCATCGGAATCGGCAATCTGATACAGCGCCGCGCAGGCGATGATCATGCCTTCACGCTCGACCACACTGAACTGCTCGATCTCGCGCTCCAGCACCTCGCGGGAACGCCGCACCAGAATCCCCTGCTCTTCCAGCGGACTGATCAAGTCCAGCAGACCACCGACGTCTTCAATGGCCGCTTCGCGCACCACTTCAAATTGTTCCTGGGCGACCAGCGTGCCGCCACCGTCGCGGGTGAACAGTTCGGTCAGCAGAGCGCCGTCCTCGGCATAGCTGACGATATGACTGCGCGCCACGCCGCCACGGCAGGCTTCTGCGGCGGCATCCAGCAGTTCCGCCTGATAATTGCTGCCCAGACGCTGCAAATGCGCCGGCACCTGTTGCGGACGCAATTCACGAACCAGACGGCCATGCTCATCGATCAAGCCAAGGTCTGCGCCAAACAACAGCAGTTTGTCCGCGCCCAGATCAATGGCCGCGCGGGTGGCGACGTCTTCACAGGCGAGGTTGAAAATTTCACCGGTCGGCGAGTAGCCCAATGGCGACAGCAGCACGATGGAGCGCTCGTCCAGCAGGCGATTGATGCCCTTGCGGTCGACCCGGCGTACTTCGCCGGTGTGGTGATAGTCGACGCCTTCGAGCACGCCGATCGGCCGGGCTGTAACGAGGTTGCCGCTGGCCACGCGCAAGCGTGAGCCCTGCATCGGCGAGGAAGCCATATCCATCGACAGCCGCGCTTCGATGGCGATGCGCAACTGGCCGACGGCATCGATCACGCACTCAAGCGTTGCCGCGTCGGTGATGCGCATGCCGTGATGGTAATGCGGGGTCAGGCCGCGAGCGGCGAGACGCGCTTCGATTTGCGGACGCGAGCCGTGAACCAGCACCAGTCGTACGCCCAGGCTGTGCAACAGCACCAGGTCGTGGACGATATTGCCGAAGTTGGGATGCTCAACGCCATCGCCGGGCAGCATGACGACGAAGGTGCAATCGCGGTGGGCGTTGATGTATGGCGAAGCGTGACGAAGCCAATTGACGTATTCGGGCATGAACCTGGGCCTGTAATAAATAGCAGCCGAAAAAAAGGGCGAAACAGAAAACGCACAGCGGGCTGATGGTTATCGTCGGAACAGGCTTGGCGACACGCGCGCTCTCCTCATGAATACGGGTTTGGGTATCGGCAATTTAACCGCAAACACCTGTAGGAGCGAGCTTGCTCGCGATGGTGGTAGAGCTACCGCGTTGCTCCAGGCAGCCCTCGTCATCGTTGACGTCCATCGCGAGCAGGCTCGCTCCTACAGGGGGTTGTTTGCCGGTGCCAGGCAGTAATGTTCAATCAACTGTCGTAATAGATGCACCGTAGGCTGCAAACGTGACATTTCGAGGTATTCCCCCGGCTGGTGGGCGCAGGCGATGTCGCCCGGGCCGAGCACCAGTGTCTCGCAGCCAAGTTGCTGAAGATAAGGCGCTTCGGTGCCGAACGCCACTGCTTCGGCCGTATGACCGGTGAGCTTTTCGGCGATCCGCACCAGTTCGGCGTCTTCGGCCTGTTCGAACGGCGGCACTTCGGGGAACAGTGGTGCGTAATCGATCTTGACCTGATGCCGTTCGGCAATCGGGTTGAGCTTCTGCAAAATCGCCGCGCGCAGGGCTTTGGGGTCCATGCCCGGCAATGGCCGCAGGTCGAACTCCAGCGAACATTGCCCGCAAATTCGGTTGGGATTATCGCCGCCATGGATGCAGCCGAAATTCATCGTCGGCATTGGCACGCTGAATTGTGGATTGCGAAATTCACGCTGCCACAACAGACGCAGTCCACGCAGTTCGCCAATGGCATCGTGCATGGCTTCGAGGGCGCTGTGCCCCAGGCGTGGGTCGGAGGAGTGGCCGCTCTGCCCGAGAATGTCGATGCGCTCCATCATGATGCCTTTGTGCATGCGGATCGGCTTGAGCCCGGTCGGCTCGCCGATCACCGCCGCTCGCCCCAACGGCCGTCCGGCTTGTGCGAGGGCGCGTGCGCCAGACATCGAACTCTCTTCATCGCAGGTGGCCAGGATCAGCAGCGGCTGCTTGAACGGCTGATCGAGCAGCGGTTTGACCGCCTCGATGGCCAGGGCGAAAAAGCCCTTCATGTCACAACTGCCCAGGCCGACCCAGCGACCGTCGACTTCGGTCAGCTTCAGCGGGTCGGTCTGCCACAGCGCGCCATCGAAGGGCACGGTGTCACTGTGGCCGGCCAGCACCAGACCGCCAGGACCGGAGCCGAAACTGGCCAACAGGTTGAATTTGCCGGGACTGACCTGCTGGATGTCGCAGGCAAAACCCAGATCGCCAAGCCAGGCGGCCAGCAGGTCAATCACCGGGCGATTGGATTGATCGAGATTCGCCTGGGTGCAACTGACCGACGGTGCCGCGATCAATGCAGCGAACTGATCTTTCATGGACGGCAAAGGCATCGCTGGCTCCCACTCGCGGATTGAAGTCCATCATAGAACCATCCGGCGACAGGAATAAACCGTCGCAGGGCGGAGCAAGGACGACTCCTGTACACTGCACGACCTTGGCAGCCACACATTCCCCCGGCTGCGCTCCCGATCCTGGATTTTCCGGCCATGCAGAAAGAAACCGAAATCAAACTCCGCGTCAGCCGCGAAACCCTCGCTGCGCTGCGCGAGCACCCGCTACTGAAAAAACGCAACAAAAGTGGCTGGGAACGCCGTGAGTTGATGAACCAGTACTTCGACACGCCCGAGCGCGATCTGGCCCGCGCCAAGGTCGCCCTGCGCCTGCGCAAGGATGGCGAAGAAGTCATTCAGACGCTCAAGACCCGTGGCCAGAGCGTCGCCGGTCTGTCCGAGCGCAATGAGTACGACTGGCACCTGCCCAAAGCCAAGCTCGACGTGAAGAAGCTCGACGGTGAATGCTGGCCCGAAGCCCTGGCTGAACTGGACAAGAAAACCCTGAAGCCGATTTTCACCACCGATTTTGTCCGCGAACGCGCTGAAATCGCCTGGGGCCGCGGCAAGACCAAAGTGGTCATCGAAGCCGCGCTGGACCTGGGCCACGTGGTGGTGGGCAAACAGAAAGAAGAAATCTGCGAGCTGGAACTGGAATTGCGCGAAGGCGAACCGGCTGCGTTGCTGGAACTGGCCGCCGAGCTGGCCGCGACCCTGGCCCTGATGCCCTGCGACATCAGCAAGGCCGAACGCGGCTATCGCCTGTACGACGCCAACAGTTATTCGTTGAGCCTGCCGGCACCGCAGATCACCGCCGAAACGCCGCTGGACGACGCCTTCGCCGCCCTGAGCTGGCACTTGCTGGGCAGCAGCCAGCGTCTGGCCGAACAATATCGCTTCAATGGCCACTGGCGCCTGCTGCAGGACTGGGTGGAAAACCTCGCCGAATTGCGCGCGCTGGTGAGCAGCCTCGGCCAGGCTGCGCCGCGTCAATCGACCCACGACCTGCGCGTCGCGCTCGATGCCCTGCTCGAAGACTGGCGTCCGCTGGTCCAGGCCGGCCTGGATGACGAAGATGTACGCAAAGCCGCGCCGGAGCAGTTCCTTGAAGAACTCGAAGACCCGCGCTGGGGCCTGTTCTCCCTGAACACCTCGCGCTGGTTGCTCGCTCGCACCTGGGCCGCCGACCGCAATACCCGCGGCAATCGCCAGGGCGCGGCGCAACTGGGCAGCTGGTTGCCACGCCTGCTGGGCGAAGAAGCCAACTCGCTGCAATTGCAGCGTTACCAGCAGCAACCGGAAGACCTGGCCGAGCAACTGCCGCGTATTGAACGCATCCAGGCCTGGCTGCACCACGCGCGTCACGTGCTGGACATCCCGGAAATGGATCGCCTGTATGGCGAGCTGAACAAGCTGGCCCAACTGGCCAACGAACCGATCACCGACGAAACCCTGGATGCGCGCAAGCAGCAGGCGATTGCGGTTTATCAGAATCGTGCCTGGAAGATGCTTCTGCGCCTGTAATACCGCCATCGCGGGCAAGCCCGCTCCCACAGGACCGTTGGCAAACACAAAATTTGTGTACGACGGTTAATCCCTGTGGGAGCTGGCTTGCCAGCGAATAGGCCAGCACCGTCACCACAACACTTCAGACCGGTAAACTGGTGGTCGACTTGATTTCCGACAACGCCACAACCGAATTGACCTCCTGAATCCCCGGCACCAGCGATAGTTTCTCGAAGAAAAATCGCTCATACGCCTCGATGTCTGCCGCGACGATCCGCAGCATGAAATCCACCGCTCCCATCAATACATAACACTCCAGCACTTCGGGAAAGCCGCGAATGGCCTCGGTGAACTCGGTGAAATTCGAGCGTCCGTGGGCGTTGAGTTTGACCTGCGCGAAAATCTGCGTGTTGAGACCGATTTTCTTGCGGTCGAGCAACGTCACCTGACCCCGAATGATCCCCTCCTCTTTCATCCGCTGAATCCGCCGCCAGCACGGTGACTGCGATAGCCCTACCTGTTCGGCAATCTGCGCACTGGAGAGCGAAGCGTCCTCTTGCAGCAACGCGAGAATCCTGCGGTCGTAGCCATCCAGTTCGCTCTGCATAAAAAAACCCTTAATTAGCAAATTTATGAATTAAACGATTCGACATAGCCGCCATACGCCCCATCATAGATAAGAAATACCCGGCCACGAATGTAAAAATTTCTCCAGTGATTTGGAGATCGACCATGCCGTATCTGGAAGCCGTGAACACCCCACCCACCCGCGCCGATGTCTGGAACGTCAGCAACACGCTCTGCCGCGTTCGCTATCAGTTGCTGGCCGAAGCTGAGCCGGACCTGCTTTGCCGCGCATTGAACCTGTTCGCCCTGCAGTTTCTGACGCCGGAACAAGTGAACGTGCAGCGCCAGGACGACCTGATGGACATCCATGTAGTCGTCGACGGGTTGACCTGGCACCGTGCCCAGGTGATTGCGGAAAAACTGCGTAACCTGATCAGCGTCTGCTCGGTCGATCTGCAATCGGCGGATTCTGCCTGGGGCGAAACGGCTCAGGCGACAGGCTGAAAAAAGTCGATACGGCTTGGTCGGGTAGTGGCCCAGCGGTCGGCAGGGTCACGACTATCCTTTGCGAACTGTCGTTCACAAGGAACCCGCATGTCCGTTCAACTCGCCCTTCAGGACCGCTGGCTGGATCTCAGTGATTTGCTGCGTGAACTGGTCGCCCAGGGATTTATCAACCAGGATTCGGCCGAACACGCGCTCAACGCCCGCCGTCGCCATGTCGCCAATGGCCAGATGCACCCCCTGGAGTTCATCGCCAGCCAACAGCTTGAGGACCTCAGCCGACCCGGCAAACACCTCGACCTCGAAAGCCTGACGCTGTGGCTGTCGCAGCAGGCTGGCCAGCCTTACTTGCGCATCGATCCGCTGAAGATCAACGTCGCCGCCATCACGCCCTTGATGTCTTACGCCTTCGCCCAACGCCACAAGATTCTGGCGGTGTCCATCGATCGCGACGCTGTGACCGTGGCCAGCGCACAACCCTACGTCAAAGGCTGGGAAGCCGACCTGACCCATGTGCTGAAGCTACCCATTAAACGTGTGGTGGCCAATCCGGTGGATATCCAGCGCTTCAGCGTGGAGTTCTTTCGCCTGGCCAAGTCGGTCAGCGGCGCGAATAACGCCGATCAGCCATTCAACACCCTGGGCAATTTCGAACAGCTGCTCAATCTCGGCGCCAGCGACCAGGAGCCGGACGCCAACGACGCGCACATCGTCAACATTGTCGACTGGCTGTTCCAGTACGCTTTCCAGCAACGTGCCAGCGATATCCACATCGAACCCCGGCGCGAACAGGGCACCGTGCGTTTTCGCATCGACGGCGTGCTGCACAACGTCTACCAATTCCCGCCACAGGTCACCATGGCCATCGTCAGCCGCCTGAAAAGCCTGGGCCGGATGAACGTTGCGGAGAAACGCAAACCCCAGGACGGCCGGGTGAAGACCAAGACCCCGGAGGGCGGCGAAGTCGAGTTGCGGCTATCGACACTGCCGACAGCCTTCGGCGAAAAAATGGTCATGCGGATCTTCGACCCGGAGGTGCTGCTCAAGGACTTCGATCAGCTCGGGTTTTCAGCCGACGATCTGCGGCGCTGGCACGACATGACGCGCCAGCCCAACGGCATCATTCTGGTCACCGGGCCGACGGGGTCCGGCAAGACCACCACGCTCTACACCACGCTGAAAAAACTGGCGACGCCGCAGGTCAACCTCTGCACCATCGAAGACCCGATCGAAATGGTCGAGCCGGCGTTCAACCAGATGCAGGTCCAGCACAACATCGACCTGAGCTTCGCCGCCGGCGTGCGCGCACTGATGCGACAAGACCCGGACATCATCATGATCGGCGAGATTCGCGACCTCGAAACCGCGGAAATGGCCATTCAGGCGGCCCTCACCGGGCACCTTGTGCTGTCGACCCTGCACACCAACGACGCGCCCGGCGCCATCAGTCGCCTGCTGGAACTTGGCGTACCGCATTATTTGATCAAGGCCACGCTGCTGGGCGTCATGGCCCAACGGCTGGTGCGCACCTTGTGCCCGCACTGCAAGGCTCCGCAAGACCTGAGCGAAGAGGACTGGCAAACCCTGACCCGGCCCTGGCAAGCGCCGCTCCCCACCCATGCGCAACGCGCCACCGGCTGCCTGGAATGCCGCGACACCGGCTATCACGGCCGCGCCGGGGTCTACGAAATCATGCAACTGACCGATGGTCTCAAGGCGCTGATCAACCCGGATACGGACTTGCTCGCCGTGCGGCGTCAGGCCTTTAAGGAAGGCATGCGCAGTCTGCGATTGTCCGGCGCGCAGAAAGTGGCGGCCGGTTTGACGACCATCGAGGAGGTGCTGCGAGTGACGCCACAGAGTGAGCAAAAGTAGATTGGCCGCTGTGGAACTCGATTGGGGGAATCGCTATCAAACACCGGAGTTAACCCTGTGGAGTCACTTTTATGCGTCTGAAACTTGCTGTCGCAACCATCGCCCTGCTGTCCCTGCCTGTCGGTTCGGCGATGGCCGATAGCTTTTGGCGTAACGTCATTTCCTCCGGTGCCACCACCGGTTCGACCTACCTGACGTTCAAGGATCACAAGCTGATCGTCGCCGCCCAGGACGATGCCGGCAGCTTCGTCGCCAGCGACGGCGGTATCCGCGGCCCGTACCTGGAAGCCGCCATGCAGAAAGTCCGCGCCGACAACCCGGGCCTGCAGGCGACAGACATGGAACTGGCGAATGCGATCCTGGCGAAGAATGCCGTGGCGTCGGAATAAGCCTTCAAGTTGAATAAAAATGCCGCTCAAATGGAGCGGCATTTTTATGGCCAACACAAATCCCCTTGTAGGAGCTGGCAAGCCAGCTCCTACAAGGAATGCGTGTTTATCAGCGGTACTCATCCACCGGCACACACGCACAAAACAGATTTCGGTCGCCGTAGACATTGTCCACCCGATTCACTACCGGCCAATATTTGTGGGCCTTGGTGTGAGCGTCCGGCGTAACGGCCTGCTCGATGCTGTAAGGCCGCTCCCAGACACCGGTGATGTCGGCCAGGGTATGCGGCGCACGTTTCAGCGGGTTGTCCTCGCCCGGCCAGTTACCGTTCTGCACCTCGGTAATTTCCGCGCGAATGCTCAGCATCGCGCCGATAAAGCGGTCCAGTTCTGCCTTCGATTCACTTTCGGTGGGTTCGACCATCAAGGTCCCAGGCACCGGGAACGACATGGTTGGCGCATGGAAGCCATAGTCCATCAGTCGCTTGGCCACGTCCTCTTCGCTGATACCAGTCAGCGCCTTGAGGGGGCGCAGGTCGAGAATGCACTCGTGGGCCACTCGCTCGTTGCGCCCGGTGTAGAGCACCGGGAACGCCCCGGACAGGTGTTGCGCCAGGTAATTCGCGGCAAGGATCGCCACTTCACTGGCGTCCGCCAGTTGCGGCCCCATCATGGCGATGTACATCCAACTGATCGGCAGAATGCTCGCACTGCCCCAGGGTGCGGCACTGACGGCACCGTTCTGCGGCAGTGGCCCGTCGATCGGCACCACCGGGTGATTGGCCACGAAGGGTGCCAGGTGTGCGCGCACGCCAATCGGCCCCATGCCCGGACCGCCGCCGCCATGGGGGATGCAGAAGGTTTTGTGCAGGTTCATGTGCGATACATCCGCACCAATATCCGCCGGACGCGCAAGCCCGACCTGGGCATTGAGGTTGGCGCCGTCCATGTAGACCTGACCGCCATGGCTGTGGATCACCTCACAGATCTCGCTGATGCCTTCCTCGTACACCCCATGGGTCGAAGGATAGGTCGCCATCAGGCAGGCGAGTTTGTCCCCGGCCTGTGCCGCTTTGTCTTTCAAGTCCTCCAGATCGACGTTGCCCGCCTCATCGCATTCGACAATCACCACGCGCATCCCGGCCATCTGCGCTGAAGCCGGGTTGGTGCCGTGGGCGGAGGACGGGATCAGGCAGATGTCCCGGGCACCCTGATGCCGGCTCTCGTGGTATTTGCGAATGGCCAGCAACCCGGCGTACTCGCCCTGGGCACCGGAGTTGGGTTGCATGCAGATCGCATCGAACCCGGTGATCGCGCACAGCCAACGCTCCAGCTCTTCGATCATCAGCGCATAACCGGCAGCCTGCTCTTTCGGTGCGAACGGATGCAGATTGGCAAATTGCGGCCAGGTAATCGGGATCATCTCGCTGGTGGCATTGAGCTTCATGGTGCAGGAGCCCAACGGGATCATCGATTGATTGAGCGCCAGGTCCTTGTTTTCCAGCTGCTTGAGGTAACGCAGCATCTCGGTTTCGCTGTGATGGGCGTTGAATACCGGATGGCGCAGATAAGGCGAGGTACGCGCCAGCGCCCCGGGAATGCCGGGGCTCAGGGTTTCGGCGTCCAGTTCTTCAACCTTGAACCCATGATCGGCGCCCAGGAACACATCGAACAGTTTCGCCACCGTGGCTTCGTCACAGGTTTCGTCCAGGCTCACCCCCAATCGCCCGCGCCCCAGAATGCGCACATTGATCTGCGCAGCCTGGGCGCTTTCAATGATCGCGGTCTGGGTGCCGCCGACGTCCAGGGTCAGGGTGTCGAAGAAATGTTCATTGACGCGGATCAGGCCCTTGCGCTCAAGGCCGGCGGCGAGGATGCAGGTCAGGCGATGCACGCGCTGGGCGATCCGCTTCAACCCTTCAGGGCCATGATAGACCGCGTAGAAACTGGCGATATTGGCCAGCAGCACCTGGGCCGTGCAGATGTTCGAGTTGGCCTTCTCCCGGCGGATATGTTGCTCACGGGTCTGCAGCGCCATGCGCAGGGCCACATTGCCACGCGCGTCTTTCGACACGCCGATGATCCGCCCGGGTATCGCACGCTTGTATTCGTCACGGCTGGCAAAAAACGCTGCGTGAGGCCCGCCGTAGCCCATCGGTACGCCGAAACGCTGGGAGGAGCCGAACACCACGTCCGCGCCCAACTCCCCCGGAGGGGTCAGTAACAACAGACTCAACAGATCGGCGGCGACACACGCCAATGCCTGCTGGGCATGCAGGTGATCGATCAAGGGCCGCAGATCGCGAATCTCGCCGTGGGTGTCGGGATATTGCAGCAGTGCACCGAACACCTGGTGCTGTTTCAGGTTATCCACAGGGCCGATGACCAGCTCGAACCCAAAGCCTTCGGCACGGGTCTGCACCACGGATATCGTCTGCGGATGGCAATTCTCGTCGACGAAGAAAATATTGCTTTTGGATTTGGCCACCCGCTTGGCCAAGGCCATGGCTTCCGCCGCCGCTGTGGCTTCGTCGAGCAACGAGGCATTGGCCAGCTCAAGGCCCGTGAGGTCGATGGTCAATTGCTGGAAGTTCAGCAACGCTTCGAGACGTCCCTGGGCAATTTCCGGCTGATAGGGGGTGTACGCGGTGTACCAGCCGGGATTTTCCAGCACGTTGCGCAGAATGACAGTGGGTGTGAGCGTGCCGTGATAGCCCATGCCGATCAGGCTGGTCCAGACCTGGTTCTGCTCGGCGTAGCCGCGCAACTTGGCCAGCGCGGCTTCTTCATCGAGGGCTGGCGGCAGGTCAAGCGCCCGGTTCAGGCGAATGCCCGGCGGCACCGTTTGCTCGATCAGTTCGATCCGGCTGCCGAGGCCGAGGCTGTCGAGCATCGCCTGTTGCTCGGCGGCATCGGCCCCCAGGTGACGGCGAAGGAAGGCATTGGGATCGCGTAACTGGCTCAGGGACGGCAACTGGGACATGACGGGCTCTCTCTGGACTGGCGCTCAGCGTCGATGCAACACGGTCAAACCAGCATAGCAGCCGCTGCCGACACCGAGAGCATGGCGCTGCCGGGCATTACGGATCATCATGTCCGTCGCTTACTCAATATCTGCTGCTGAGGTGCTTACATTTATGAGCCAACTGCCTTTCCTGCCCTTCTCCAAACCCACTATCGACGAGGCCACCATCGCCGCCGTCGGCGAGGTCCTGCGTTCGGGCTGGATTACCAGCGGCCCCAAGGTTCAGGCCTTTGAAGCGCAACTGTCGGAATATTTTGGCGGACGCCCGGTGCGCACATTCAATTCCGGCACCTGCACCATGGAAATCGCTTTGCGCATTGCCGGCATCGGAGCCGGTGACGAAGTGATCACCACCCCGATTTCCTGGGTCGCCACCGCCAACGTTATTCTGGAAGTCGGCGCCACACCGGTGTTTGCCGACATCGACCCGGTGACCCGCAACATCGATCTGGATCAACTGGAAGCCGCGATCACCCCGCGCACCAAAGCCATCATCCCGGTGTATCTGGCCGGGCTGCCCGTGGACATGACTCGCTTGTACGCCCTGGCTCACAAGCATGGCCTGCGGATCATCGAAGACGCGGCACAAGCGTTGGGCTCCAGCTGGAACGGCCAGCGCATCGGTTCGACCGGCGATTTCGTTTCCTTCAGCTTTCAGGCAAACAAGAACGTCACGTCGTCGGAGGGCGGCTGCCTGGTGCTGAACAATGCCGAAGAAGTGAAGCTGGCGGAAAAGTACCGTCTGCAAGGCGTTACGCGCAGCGGCTTTGATGGCCTGGACGTCGATGTGCTGGGCGGCAAGTTCAACATGACCGATGTCGCCGCAGCCATCGGCCTGGGGCAATTTGCTCATCTCGAAGCGATTACCGCTCATCGGCGTGAACTGGCCAAACACTACTTCAGCTGCTTTGGCGAAGATTTTGAAGCGCAATACGGGGCGCAACTCCCCCCGGCGGACTTCGAGAACAGCAACTGGCATTTGTTCCAGCTGGTATTGCCTGAGCGTCAGGATGGCAAACCGGCCCGAGCCACCTTCATGGAACAGATGCAGGCATTGGGTATCGGTATCGGCTATCACTACCCGCCGATTCACTTGCTGAGTCTTTACCGCGAGCGCGGTTTCAAGGAGGGGATGTTCCCGACAGCCGAACGGGTGGGACGCTTGATTGTCTCGCTGCCGATGTTTACCGCGATGACCAAAGCGGACGTCGAGCGTTCGGTGGCAGCGGTCAAAGCCGTACTGAAGCCTTGAGTCCAACCTTGCAGGAGCCGGCTTGCCGGCTCCTGCGGGGCGGGTCTCACTCGCCGATGGCGGCCTTGTAACCCGCCGCGTCGAGCAGCTTGTCCAGGTCAGCGGCGTTGCTTGGCTTGAGTTTGAAGATCCACGCGCCGTACGGGTCGGAGTTCAACAGCTCTGGCGAGCCGCTCAGTTCTTCGTTGATCGCGATCACTTCACCGGCAACCGGGGAGTAGATGTCGGACGCGGCTTTTACCGATTCCACCACACCGGATTGATCACCGGCTGCAAAGGTTTTTCCGACGTCGGTCAGCTCGACAAACACCACATCACCCAGCGCTTCCTGCGCGTGATCGCTGATGCCCACGGTGACGGTGCCATCGGCTTCCAGGCGTGCCCATTCGTGACTTTCGGCAAAACGCAGGTCGGCAGGGATATCGCTCATGTTCTGTATCCTCGGGAATTGTCGGCGGTCAATGCCGCCAGAATAGGTTAAATCAAGGTTTTGCCATGGCGTACGAAGGTCGGTTTGACCACTCGGACCGGGTACCACTTGCCACGGATTTCCACTTCTGCGCGGTCGGCAGTTGCCATTGGCACGCGCGCCAGTGCAATCGACTTGCTAAGCGTAGGAGAGAAACTACCACTGGTGATCTCCCCTTCGCCAACATCAGCGATGCGGACCACTTGATGAGCGCGTAATACCCCACGCTCCTCGAGGACCAGCCCGACCAGCCGATGCTGTATACCGCCGGCCTGTTCAGCCTCCAGTGCCGCACGACCGATGAACTGGCGGGTGGCCGGTTCCCAGGCGATGCTCCAGGCCATGTTGGAGACCAGCGGTGAAACATCCTGGCCGATGTCCTGCCCGTACAGATTCATGCCGGCCTCAACCCGCAAGGTGTCCCGCGCGCCAAGGCCGATCGGGGAAATGCCCGCCCCGACCAGATCGTTGAAGAATCCCGGTGCCTGATTGGCCGGCAGAATGATTTCCAGGCCGTCTTCACCCGTGTAGCCGGTGCGCGCGATGAACCAGTCCCCATCGGGTTGGCCTTCGAAAGGCTTGAGGAGCTGGATGAGATTGCCACGGGACTGGGTGACCAGCTCGCCTACTTTTTGCCTGGCGTGGGGGCCTTGGATGGCCAGCATCGCCAACTCCGAGCGCTCATTGAGCTGCACGTCAAAGCCGTCGAGATGAGCCTGCATCCACGCCAGATCCTGATTGCGGGTCGAGGCGTTGACTACCAGGCGATAACCGTCGTCGAGGCGATAAACGATCATGTCGTCGACGATGCCACCTTGCTCGTTGAGCATGGCGCTGTACAAGGCACGGCCAGAGCTGTGCAAACGTTCGACGTCATTGGTCAGCAGATGCTGAAGCCAGGCCTTGGCCTGGGACCCGCCGACATCGATCACGGTCATGTGGGATACATCGAACACACCGCAATCGCGGCGCACCTGATGGTGTTCCTCGACTTGCGATCCGTAATGCAAAGGCATATCCCAACCGCCAAAATCGACCATCTTCGCGCCGAGGGCGAGATGAAGGTCATACAGAGGCGTACGCTGTCCCATGGGTTTCTCCTTCCGGGCGTGGCGAAGGTGCGGTTGAATGTCTTTTCGGGTGAAAGCCTTGAAATAAAGGGCCTCCAGCCGATTTTCACTACCGTGTCTGTCAGACGGACCGCACCGAATGCCGCGCATTGTAGCTGCAAGGTGTAGGACTGACACCTAGCTGTTTCGATGTGCTGAACGTCGGATCAATCCGATGACCGGTAGCAGCCCGACCAATACCAGGGTCAACGCCGGCAAAGAGGCCCTCGCCCACTCACCCTCGCTGGTCATTTCAAAGATCCGAACCGCCAGCGTATCCCAGCCAAACGGACGCATCAGCAGGGTCGCGGGCATTTCCTTGAGCACGTCGACAAAGACCAGCAGTGCCGCGCTCAACGAGCCGGGCAGCAGCAACGGCAGATACACTTTGAAAAACAGTCGTGGGCCACTGACGCCAAGGCTACGGGCCGCTTCGGGCAAAGAAGGCCGTATACGCGCCAGACTGCTTTCCAGGGGGCCATAGGCCACGGCAATGAAGCGCACCAGATATGCCAGCAACAACGCCGACAGACTGCCCAACAACAAAGGTTTGCCGGCCCCACCGAGCCAACCGGAGAGCGGCATCACCAGCTCGCGATCCAGGTAACTGAACGCCAGCATGATCGACACCGCCAGCACCGAGCCGGGCAAGGCGTAGCCCAGATTGGCCAGACTGACTCCGGCACGGATCCCTGGCGTGGGTGCCAGGCGCCTGGCGAATGCCAACACCAGAGCGACACTGACCGTGATCAGCGCGGCCATCGCGCCCAGGTACAGGGTGTGGACGATCAGTCCGGCGTACCGTTCATCCAGATCGAAGCGTCCACGCTGCCAGAACCACACCAGCAATTGCAGCATCGGAATGACAAAGGCACAGGCAAACACCAGACCGCACCAGCTCATGGCCAGCAGCGCTTTGAACCCCCGCAGGTGATACAAGGCCTTGACCCTTGGCCGCTCATTACTCGCCCGGTTGGCACCCCGTGCGCGACGCTCGCCGTACAGCACCACCATCACCACCAACAGCAACAGGCTGGCCAGTTGCGTGGCGGTGGAGAGGCTGAAAAACCCGTACCAGGTCTTGTAGATCGCGGTGGTAAAGGTGTAGAAGTTGAACACCGACACCGCGCCGAAATCCGCCAGGGTTTCCATCAACGCCAATGCCACACCCGCGCCGATGGCCGGTCGCGCCATGGGCAAGGCCACCCGCCAGAACGCCTGCCATGGCGATTGCCCAAGGACGCGCGCCGCTTCCATCAAGCCCTTGCCCTGAGCCAGGAACGCGGTACGTGCCAGCAAATAAACGTAGGGATAAAAGACCAGCACCAGAACCATAATCACCCCGCCCGTGGAACGCACCCGAGGCAAGCGCATGCCCGTTCCGAACCATTCGCGCAGCAGGGTTTGCACGGGGCCGGCGAAATCCAGCAAGCCGACGAAAACGAAGGCCAGCACATAGGCCGGTATCGCAAACGGCAGCATCAATGCCCAGTCGAGCCAACGCCGGCCGGGGAATTCGCACAGGCTGGTGAGCCAGGCCAGGCTCACGCCCAGCAACGTGACGCCGACACCGACGCCAAGCACCAGCGTCAGCGTGTTGCCCAGCAAGCGTGACATCTGCGTGTCCCACAAATGGGACCAGATTGGCTGATCGATGGTTTGCCAGGAAAGCAGCAAAACGCTCAGGGGCAGCAGGACCAGCGCAGCGATGGCGAAGACCAGCGGGTACCAGCGGCGTTGGGCGGGGTGGGCCAAGGAAAAACTCTCTAACGGATGAGATAGATACAACAGCAGCTCCCCTGCTGGAGCTGGCTATCCAGTGAACCGGTCAGCACGGTTGTCAGGTACACCGCCTTCGCTGGCAAGCCGGCTACAGGGCCAAGGCGCTTGGCCCATAGACAAAACGCCCCGCATTGGCGGGGCGCAGTCTACTAAGCAACTCAGTTCCAGCCAGCGCGATCCATCATGCGAATCGCCTCGGCCTGACGCTTGCCGGCGACTTCCACCGGCAAGGTATCGGCCACGAACTGCCCCCAGGCAGCGACTTCAGCCGATGGATGCACGGCAGGGTTGGCCGGAAACTCCTGGTTGACGTCAGCGAAGATTTTCTGCGCCTCAGGCGTGGTCATCCACTCCACCAGCGCCTTGGCGGCTTCCGGATGTGGCGCGTGCCTGGTCAGACCGATGCCGGACAGATTGACGTGCACGCCTCGATCCGCCTGGTTCGGCCAGAACAGCTTCACTGGGAGGTCAGGTTTCTGCTTGTGCAGACGGCCGTAGTAGTAGGTGTTGACGATGCCGACGTCGCATTGGCCGGCCTTGATGGCTTCCAGCACCGCGACATCGTCGGAGAACACGTCGGTGGACAGGTTGTTGACCCAGCCCTTGAGGATCTTCTCGGTTTTCTCGGCACCGTGGACTTCGATCATGATCGCGGTCAGGGACTGGTTGTAGACCTTCTTCGCCGTGCGCAGGCACAGGCGGCCTTCCCAGTTCTTGTCGGCCAGGGCTTCGTAAGTGGTCAATTCACCCGGTTTCACCCGTTCGGTGGAATAGGCGATGGTCCGCGCCCGCAGGCTCAGGCCGGTCCAGGCGTGTGACGATGCGCGGTACTGAGGGGGGATATTGGCGTCGATGGTTTTCGAGGGGAACGGCTGGAGGATACCCATCTGCTCGGCTTGCCAGAGGTTGCCGGCGTCGACGGTCAGCAACAGGTCGGCGGTAGCGTTCTCGCCCTCGGCCTTGATCCGCTGCATCAGCGGGGCTTCCTTGTCGGTGATGAACTTCACCTTCACCCCGGTTTTCGCGGTGTAGGCATCGAAGACCGGTTTGATCAGCTCATCGATACGCGAGGAGTAGACCACCACCTCGTCGGCAGCCTGGGCGGCGGTGTTGCCGATCAGGGTCAGGGCCAGTGCGGTCAATAGACGCTTTGGTGCCAACATGGGAGCGGTCCCTCGATTGAAAAAGTGAGGGCAAATGATAAGGACTCACATTTAGCTTCTCAATCGAACAGTTTGCGGAGGAGTTACCAGATGTTGCGTGGAGACACTAACCCTGTGGCGAGGGGGCTTGCCCCCGTTCGAGCGCGAAGCGGTCGCAAATCGGAATGCAGGTCCTGCCTGAAGAAATGCCGGGGCTGCTTCGCAGCCAACGGGGGCAAGCCCCCTCGCCACAGGTCCATACCCACTTCAGGCCTTGGCCAGCGCCGGTAAGTCCCCGGTCAACCCAAGGGCCTCACGCACGAACAACGCCTTGGCCTCGGGCATTTGCTCGACCATTTTCAACCCGGCATTTCGCAACCAGCGCACCGGCAACGGATCGGCCTGGAACAAGCGCTCGAAACCCTCCATCGCCGCCATCAACGCCAGGTTATGGGGCATGCGCCGGCGCTCGTAGCGACTCAGCACTTTCACATCCGCCAGACGTTCACCCCGGCTCGACGCTTGCAGCAGCACTTCGGCCAGCACGGCGGCATCGAGGAACCCGAGGTTTACGCCTTGGCCTGCCAACGGGTGAATGGTGTGCGCCGCATCACCGATCAGGGCCAGGCCTTCAGCGACGTAACGCTTGGCATGTCGCTGACGCAGCGGTACACACAGACGAGGGTCAGCGCTGAGCACAGTACCGAGCCGGCCTTCAAAGGCCCGCTCCAGCGCGCGACAGAAGCCTTCGTCATCCATGGCCATCAGCTGTTCGGCTTCACCAGGGGTGGTCGACCAGACGATCGAACACCAATCCTGCTGACCGTCCCGCTCCAGCGGCAGGAACGCCAACGGGCCGTTATCGGTAAAGCGCTGCCAGGCGGTCATTTGATGAGGTTTTGAGCTGCGCACGCTGGTGACGATTGCATGGTGCATGTAATCCCACTCGCGGGTCGCGACACCGGTCAGACGCCGCACCGCCGAATTGGCACCATCCGCGGCGATCACCAGTGGCGCGCGCAGGGTGCGGCCGTCGGCCAGGGTGAGCAGCCAGTCGTCGCCAGAGCGGCGCATTTGTTCCAGGCGCGCATTGGCCAGCATGCCCAGGTCACAGTCGTGCAAGCGATCAAGCAAGGCGTCCTGAACCACGCGATTCTCGACGATATGGCCCAGTGCATCGGCATGCACACTGGCGGCCGAGAAGTGGATTTCTCCGGTGCCGCTGCCGTCCCAGACATGCATATCGCGGTAAGGACTGCTGCGGCGGCTGACGATGCCGTCCCAGACACCCAGTCGCTCAAGAATCCGCTGACTGGCGGCAGACAAGGCGCTCACTCGCGGCTCGAATGGCGCCTGGGCGTCAAAGGGTTTGACGCTCAAAGGGCTGCCGTCCAGCAGCAGGACTTCCAGCCCGCTGTCCTGCAACGCCAGCGCGAGGGCGCTGCCGACCATTCCAGCCCCGACAATCAGCAGATCTGCGCGCATTTCCATGCTTTAAGCCTGTCTCGCTTGCGGCTTGAGCCGCACGTAAAGGGTTTTTCCGACACGCGCCACCAGGTGGCCGGCGCCGTCGTGAATATCGACCTGCAATTGCGGCAGGTACTTGTCGCCACCCGCAGTCTGCCGACGGATCTCGTCGAGCAGGGTGTCATCGATGTTGAAACGGGCATACACCGTGCCTTTGCCCGGCGCGATGAAGTCGATGTCGGCGGCTTTGTCCCAGACGATGTAATGACGCCCGAGGTTTTCCATGAGCATCAACATGAAGAACGGGTCGACCATCGAATACAGGCTGCCACCGAACTGCGTGCCCACGTAATTGCGGTTGTACCAGCTCAAGCCCATGGACACCTGGATGTCGCGAAAATCATCGCTGATGTGCCGCACCCGAACCCCGGCACCGAGGTACGGCGGGTAGAGACCCATAAACCAGCGCATCAGCCGCGCCTTGCCGATCTTTTTGGTTAGCCATTCAAGCATCGGGGCGAGTACCCAGGCCCATCGCCTGCCGGGCGAACCAGCGCTTGGCCGGCGGCAGCAGGTCGAGGCCCAGCAGACCCAGGTTGCGGCCCATGGAAACCAATGGCTGAGTGCTGCCGAACAAACGCGTGACCTGGTCGGAGAAGCCCACCGTGAGGTTCTGATCCAGGCGTTGACGCTCACGGTAAGCCTGCAAGGTCGCAAAATCGCCCGGCGTTCCGTCGCTGGCAAGCAGCGCATCGGCCAATGCCTGGGCATCACGCAGGGACAGGTTGAAACCCTGACCGGCGATCGGGTGCAGGCTGTGTGCCGCGTTGCCGAGCACAGCCAGATGCGGCCGCACCTGCTCTTCGGCCTCTACCAGCGCCAGCGGATACAAATGACGGGCGCCGACCTGCTTCAAGGTGCCGAGACGATAGCCGAATACACCCTGCAACTCACTGAGGAAGCTGCGTTCATCGAGGGCCGCCAGCCGCTGCGCATCCATGCCCTGGCGAGTCCAGACCAGTGCACAACGGTTGTCCGGCAGTGGCAACAGGGCCATCGGACCATCGTCGGTGAAGCGCTCGAACGCCATGCCGTTATGGGCTTCGCTCGGCGTGATATTGGCGATCAGCGCGCTCTGGTTGTACGGGCGTTTCTTGATGCCGATGCCCAACTGCTCGCGCAAGCCGGAACGGCCGCCGTCAGCGAGCACAGCCAGGTCGCATTCCAGGGTGGTTTCATCATTGAGGGTCAGGCGATAGCCGTCGGTCAGCGGCTCCATGCGCGTGACTTCCGCCGGGCAGCGCCAACTGATCACGTCCTTGTCCAGGCCTTGCCACAGGCATTGCCCGAGCCAGGCGTTTTCCACCACGTAACCCAGCGCGGGAACGCCCTCTTCCATCGCCGACAGCCGTGCCGTGGAAAAGCGCCCACGGTCGGAGACGTGAATCTGCTTGATCGGCTCGGCGCGGCGGGAAATTTCCTGCCACACGCCCAGGCGCTGATAAATCTGCCGGGCACCAAAGGACAACGCCGTGGAACGCGCGTCGTAGCTCGGTTGCCAGGTATGGCCGGGAGCGAAAGGCTCGATCAGCACGATCTTCCAGCCGCGGGCCTTGGCCCCGGCCTGCAAGGCCAACGCCAGACTGGCGCCAACCAGGCCACCACCGATAATCGCCAGATTGACTCGACTCATGCCGCTTGTGTCCGTGCTTCGGCCATCAGGGCCTCGATCTCGGCGACCGTTTTCGGCACGCCTTTGGTCAGGATTTCACAGCCGGTTCTGGTCACCACCACGTCGTCCTCGATGCGCACGCCAATGCCGCGCCATTTCTTCGCCACATTCTGGTTATCCGGGGCGATGTAGATCCCCGGCTCCACGGTCAGCGCCATGCCGACTTCCAGCACGCGCCATTCGCCGCCGACCTTGTATTCACCGACGTCATGCACATCCATGCCCAGCCAGTGCCCGGCACGGTGCATGTAAAACGCCTTGTAGGCTTCGCTGGCGATCAGTTCGTCGACATCGCCCTGCAGCAACCCCAACTCGACCAGCCCCGTTGTGATTACCCGAACCGTGGCTTCGTGGGCCTGATTCCAATGCTTGTTCGGGGCGATCTCGGCAAACGCCGCTTCCTGCGCCGCCAGCACCAATTCGTAGATGGCCTTCTGTTCCGCAGAATATTTGCCGTTGACCGGCCAGGTGCGCGTGATATCGCTGGCGTAGCAGTCGATTTCGCACCCGGCGTCGATCAACACCAGATCGCCGTCCTTGAGCACCGCGTCATTCTGTTGGTAATGCAGGATGCAACTGTTGCGCCCCGCCGCGACGATCGAACCGTAGGCCGGCATCTTCGCCCCGCCCTTGCGGAACTCGTAATCAAGCTCGGCTTCCAGGCTGAATTCATGCAACCCGGCACGGCTGGCCTGCATGGCACGCACATGGGCCTGGGCGGAAATCCTTGCAGCTTCGCGCATCACTTTCACTTCTGCCGCCGATTTATACAGGCGCATGTCGTGAAGCAAATGATCCAGGGCAACGTATTCGTTCGGTGGCTGGGCGCCAAGGTTGGCTTTGGAGCGGATCACGTTGATCCACTCCATCAGATGCCGGTCGAATTCCGGGTTGCTGCCCATGGCTGAATACACCCGGTCACGGCCCTCGATCAGGCCCGGCAGGATGTCGTCGATGTCGGTGATCGGGAACGCGTCGTCGGCGCCGAAGTCGCGGATCGCGCCTTCCTGCCCGGCACGCAAGCCGTCCCACAACTCTCGCTCGGCATTGCGTTCGCGGCAGAACAGGATGTACTCACCGTGCAAGCGTCCCGGTATCAATACCAGCACGGCCTGGGGCTCTGGAAAACCGCTGAGGTACTGGAAGTCGCTGTCCTGGCGGTAAACGTGCTCGACGTCGCGGTTGCGAATGGCCACCGCGGCAGCGGGCAGGATCGCGATGCTGTTGGGTTCCATCTGCGCCATCAAGGCCTTGCGGCGACGGCTGTATTCCGATTTCGGGATATGAATCATGGGCAGATGGCGTTCCCTGGCGTTGATCAGTGCAGCGACGGCTTGGCGGCAGCGGGCGCGTCCGCCTTCCGGGTTTCGGAGAACAGCAGCAGCGGCGCAACGCGCAGGTACTCCATGACTTCCATATAGTCGTTTTCGCCGTCGTCGGACTCTTCCAGAGCGTCCTGGACCTGGGAAATCGCCGCCAGATCCTGTAACACTTCGGTGGCCTCGGTGCTCAGCATGCTGCTATCGCGGCAGTTCAGGCCGAAACCGCTGAGGAAGCCCTGACACCATTGACCCAGTGCCGCGGCACGTTCGGCAAGGGGGGCGTCATCGGTGGGCAGCAGCAGAACGACGGTCACGTCGTCGCCAGTGAGTTCGCCCTTGACCATTTCCTGCAGGCCGATCAAGGCATTGCGGACGTTTTCCTGCGGCTCGGTTTCCAGCAGCTCGGCGGCATCGATCAGCCAGCCTTCGGCATCAAAACCAGCGCCGGCGCAGCTGCGGCCGAGCAGCAAGCCGTGCAGTTCGGCGGGCGAGACAGGATGACCGCTGGAAGTCAGCAGGGTGGCGAAGGCTTGGTACGGGGAATTCTGAATGGGCATGGGTAGCTAGGCGCCAGACGGCGCTATGTCTAGAATGAAGGCCTTGTATCCTACATCGACTCCTCTGTAGGAGCGAGCTTGCTCGCGATGAACCCGAGAACGCCATGGGGTGTCAGAGCCCCAGCGGTAACGTTGGCGACCATCGCGAGCAGGTTCGCGCCTACAGTTCGCCCCCATCAGACAGTGAAGACAATGGAAGACACCGACCTGCAAGCGCTGATGGCCAGACTCGAGCTGCTGATTACCCGAGTCGAGCAACTTAAGAGCCAAAACGGACTCTTACTAGCTCAGGAAAAGACCTGGCGCGAGGAACGCGCTCACCTCATTGAAAAAAACGAAATCGCCCGGCGTAAGGTCGAATCGATGATTTCGCGCCTCAAGGCCCTGGAGCAAGACTCATGAGTTCAAGCAATAGCGTCACCGTGCAGATCCTCGACAAAGAATATTCGATCATCTGTCCCCAGGAAGAACGCAGCAACCTGGTGAGCGCTGCTCGCTACCTGGACGGCAAAATGCGTGAAATCCGCAGCAGCGGCAAAGTCATCGGCGCCGATCGCATCGCTGTCATGGCCGCGTTGAACATCACGCACGACCTGCTGCACAAGGAAGAGCGCCCGGATGTTCAGGCCAGCAGCTCGACCCGCGAACAGGTACGGGACCTGCTTGATCGCGTCGATCTGGTGCTGTCTACCGATCCGGATGTCACCAAAGGCTGATTCGCGCCGACGCTTGCGGTATACTCCCAACACTCCCTGGGGTGCTTGCCAGTTGGCGATGTCCCTGAGCCGATTTGCTATACCCTGGAGGTTGCACGTTGGGCTGGTGTGCATGTCCGCTAGACGGAAAGCCTTAAAGCCTACTGCATCTTCCACCTTGAACTTTCGGGTTCAAGGGCTAAGTCGACAGCGGTTCATCCGGGGAGCCTGATTCCAGTCCGATGCCGGTTTTAATACCGGCATCGGCGTTTTTACGGGTACGCTTCACGTACCCGATCTGCTGAAGCCCGAATCCATGACCGAACCTGCGCTGCTTCCCCGCCCGCAACTTCGACGCATGCTGCGCAAGGCCCGCCGTGCACTGACCGCCAGTCAGCAGCGCCAGGCCGCTCGCGGACTGTACAGGCAATTGGCCCAGCAACCGCTGTTTCGCCGCGCCAGACACATCTCTCTTTATCTGCCCACCGACGGTGAAATCGATCCGCGCCTGCTGCTGCGTGCCGCCCAGCGTCGGGGCAAGGCCACCTATCTTCCGGTGCTCAGCGCCTGGCCGCGCACCAAAATGGTGTTCCAGCGCATTCGCCCTGGCGAAAAACTCAAGCCCAATCGCTTCCGGATTCTCGAACCCAGGCACAACCTCGCCCGACAACGCAAAGTCTGGGCGCTGGACCTGGTGCTGCTGCCATTGGTGGGATTTGACGATGTCGGCGGACGCCTGGGCATGGGCGGCGGCTTCTATGATCGCAGCCTGGCCTATCTGTCGCGCCGGCATGACTGGCGCAAACCGACGCTGCTGGGGCTGGCCCATGAATGCCAGAAGGTAGAGCGCCTGGCTCAGGCGAGCTGGGATGTACCGTTGCAGGGCACGGTGACAGACAAGGCTTGGTATTACGCAGGCTAGACGCCACCGGAATCAGCGGCGTCGAGAGACGGGTTCAGCGTTTGAAAGCGGTCGACTGTTGTTGTAACTGTGCGACTTCGACCGGGGCATCGGTCTTGTTGGTCCACAGGCTTTGGGCATAGCCGGTAGTCACGACCCCAAGGCCGAACAAAATAACCAAAATCCATAGTAAATCCGGTTTGCGTTTCATCGATTGCCCCCCAAAGGCATATCAACACGATGACAGCAGCGGTTTCCGTTTGTAGGCCGTGCAGCAGCGTCAAGCTCTAAAGGCCGGCATTTTGCGACAACGTGAACCGGCACGCAAATGCTGGCGTCAACCGACTGTCGGTTTGTCATAAAATGGCCGGACAAGCCGCCCAATGACCTCGCAAGGAGCTAAAACCATGGCCTATTGGCTGATGAAATCCGAGCCCGACGAACTCTCGATCAAAGGTCTGGAGAAGCTCGGCAAAGCGCGCTGGGACGGGGTTCGCAACTATCAGGCGCGCAATTTCCTAAGGGCCATGGCGGTCGGCGACGAGTTCTTCTTCTACCATTCCAGCTGCCCCGAGCCGGGGATTGCCGGGATTGGCAAGATCGTTGAAGCCGCTTATCCGGACCCGACGGCGCTGGAACCAGAAAGCCACTACTTCGACCCAAAGGCCTCACCGGAGAAAAACGCCTGGAGCGCGATTGATGTCGCGCACGTCGAGACGTTTCCCAGGGTGTTGAAGCTCGATTACCTGAAACAGCAGACCGCACTGGCGCAAATGCCACTGGTGCAGAAAGGCAGTCGATTGTCAGTAATGCCGGTGACCGCCGAGCAATGGGCGGCCGTCCTCGAATTACGCTAAATAAAGCAGAAGGCGCCGATCGTCCTACTTTGCCTGACCAATCAGGTTAGGCTTGCCCCTCAGTTGACTGGTATCAAATCGCCCCGGTGCTCGATCAACCAGACTAGGACGCAACAGCCGCAGGATGCCCGCATGTCTACCCACAGTCGCTCTTCGATTTTCTTCGCCAGTTCGTTGATGGTTTTGCTGTTGGCCGCCGGTGGTTTCGGTTACTGGAAGTCAATGCATGACCGGCTGCCCGAAGGCTTGTACGTCGGCAACGGCCGCCTTGAAGCCACCGAAGTGCAGATCGCCAGCAAGACACCCGGACGCCTGGCAGAGGTGTTCGTCGATGAAGGCGACAAGGTCACCAAGGGCCAACTGCTGGCTCGCATGGATACCCGCACCCTCGAAGCCCAGCGCAACCAGGCTGAAGCCGAGGTGCTGCGTGCCCGGGAAAACCTGTCCGCCGCCCAGGCCAACGTGCAACTGCGCCAGAGCGAACAACTGCTGGCTCAACAGGAGCTCAAGCGCTCCCAGGAACTGATAAAGCACGGTTTCGTCAGCAGCCAGGTCGTCGATCAACAACAGGCGCGCCTGGACACAGGCGTTGCCGCAGTCGCCGCTTCCAGAGCCCAGGTATCGGCGGTCAGCGCGACGATTGGCGCAGCCCAGGCCCAAGTGGCGATGTTGACCAGCGAAATCGATGACAGCAGCCTGCGAGCCCCCATCGACGGGGTCATCCAGTTGCGCATGGCCGAACCCGGCGAGGTGCTGGGTGCCGGGGGGCGGGTGCTATTGCTGATAGACCCCAGCGACCAGTACATGAACCTCTACCTTCCAGCTTCCATTACCGGACGCCTGGCGGTTGGCGATGATGCACGGATCCTGCTCGATGCCCTGCCCGATCACCCGCAGCCAGCCAAAATCAGCTTCGTCGCCGCCAAGTCGCAATTCACCCCCAAGGAAGTCGAAACCCGCGACGAACGGCAAAAACTGGTGTTCCGGGTCAAACTGCGCCTGACTGACCCAGGCGCCCTGCCCCAGGCCAAGCCGGGAATGCCCGGTGCCGGTTATGTACGTACCGCGCCGATCAGTTGGCCGGCCAACCTGCAATGACTGGCCTGGCGCTGCAAGCCACTGGCATCAACCACCTTTACGGCAAACAGCAGGCCCTGACCGACATCAGTTTCAGCCTGCCCACCGGCACACGCTGCGGCCTGATCGGCCCGGACGGTGCCGGCAAGTCGAGTTTGCTGGGTTTGATCGCAGGCGTGAAAACCCTGCAACAAGGTCAATTGAACGTGCTTGACGGCTCGATTCAGGACCGTCGCCATCGCAATAGCCTCTACTCGCGTATCGCCTTCATGCCTCAGGGCCTGGGCGGCAACCTTTATCCTGAATTGTCGATCAGCGAGAACATCCAGTTTTTCGCCACACTGTTCGGCCTTTCAAAAGCCGAATGCGACCAGCGCAGGCACAACTTGCTGCTGGCCACCGATCTGTTGCACTTTGCCGATCGCCCGGCCGGCAAACTGTCTGGCGGCATGAAGCAGAAGCTCGGGCTCTGCTGTGCGCTGATCCACGAGCCGGACCTGCTGATCCTCGACGAACCGACCACAGGCGTCGATCCCTTGTCCCGGCGGCGCTTCTGGGAACTGGTGGACGATGTGCGGCGTCAACGCCCGCAACTGACACTGCTGGTCGCTACCGCGTACATGGAAGAGGCCGAGCAATTCGAACATTGCCTGATGCTCGACGGCGGTCGGTTGATTGCCACGGGCCTGAGCAGCGAATTGGCCGCCGTCACGCCCGGCGGCAAACTCGACGAGGCGTTCACACATTTCCAGGGCGACAGTGGCCACGACAACCAGCCGCTGGTGATTCCTCCCCGGACCGGCTCCACTACCGACATTGCCATCGAGGCCCACGACCTGACCCTGCGCTTTGGCGATTTTACCGCCGTGGACAAGGTCAGCTTCGCCATCGGTCGCGGCGAAATTTTCGGCTTCCTCGGCTCCAATGGCTGCGGCAAAACCACCACCATGAAAGTCCTCACCGGGCTGATGCCGGCCAGCGAAGGCAGCGCCACGTTGCTGGGTAACCCGGTGAACGCCAAGGACCTGGCCACGCGAAAACGGGTCGGTTTCATGTCCCAGAGCTTCTCGCTGTATGGCGAGCTCAGCGTGCGGCAAAACCTGGACTTGCACGCCCGCCTGTTCGATCTGCCCAAGGCCGATAGCGTCCGGCGCATCGACGAACTGATCCAGCGCTTCAACCTGGGCGGTGTGGCCGACCAACAGTCCGGCGCCTTGCCGTTGGGCTTGCGCCAACGGCTGTCACTGGCCGTCGCGGTGTTACATCGACCGGAAGTCCTGATCCTCGACGAACCCACGTCCGGTGTCGACCCGGCGGCGCGAGACGACTTTTGGCGACTGCTGATCGAACTGTCGCGCGAGCAAGGCGTGACGATTTTCCTCTCCACCCACTTCATGAACGAAGCCCAGCGCTGCGACCGCATTTCACTGATGCACGCCGGCAAGGTGCTGGCCTGTGACACCCCGGCAGCGCTGCAACGACAGTTCAACGGCGAAACCCTGGAGGCTGCGTTTGTCACCTGTCTGGAACAGGCTCAAGGAACGGCCGAGACACCGACTCCGCCAGCCCCGGTCGACGCACCTGTCACAGCGGCCAAGCCAATGAAAGAGCGCGGTTTCAGTGTCGGGCGACTGGTGGCAGTGGCCACCCGCGAAGGCAAGGAATTGCTGCGCGACAAAGTGCGAATGGCCTTTGCCTTGCTCGGGGCCATTTTCATGATGGTGATCTTCGGCTATGGCATTTCGCTGGATGTGGAAAACCTCGCTTTCGCCGTGTTCGATCAAGACCAGACGCCGCAAAGCCGCACCTACCTGGAGGCCTTTCGCAGCTCTCGCTACTTCGCCGAACAATCCCCGATCCGCGACACGAAAGAACTGCATCGACGCCTTCAGCGCTCGGAAATCAAACTCGCATTGGAGATCCCGCCTGGCTTTGGTCGCGACCTGTACGCCGGACGCCAACCCACTGTGGCGGCCTGGCTGGATGGGGGCATGCCGTTTCGTGCCGAAACCAGTCGCAACTATGTGGAAGCGGTGCACCAGTCAGATCTGGAGCGACTGGCCGAACAGAGCAGCCCCGCACTGAAGGCCCCCGCGGCGGCCAAACTGGAAACCCGATTCCGCTACAACCAGGACGTGGTCAGCGTCAACGCCATCGGCCCCGGGGTGATGGCGCTGATCCTCGCGTTCATCCCGGCCATGTTGACGGCCCTGGGGATCGTGCGGGAGAAAGAACTGGGGTCGATCACCAACTTCTACGCCACGCCGCTCACCCGCCTGGAATTCCTGCTGGGCAAACAGGCGCCGTATCTGCTGATCAGCCTGATCAATCTGGCCGTGCTGACGGCGATGAACCGCTGGTTGTTCGGCGTGCCCTTCAAGGGCAGCGGCCTCACCCTGGCCTTCGGCGGACTGCTCTACGTATTGGCCACGACCAGCATGGGGCTGTTGATCTCGGCGTTCACCCGGACCCAGATCGCCGCCATCCTCGGCACCATGATCATCACCAGTCTGCCAACCATCCAGTTTTCCGGGCTGATCGTGCCGCGCTCTTCTCTTGAGGGTGCGGCGGCGGTGATGGGAATGTTGTTTCCGGCGGGCTATTTCCTCGATATCACCGTCGGCACTTTCACCAAAGCGCTGGACCTGCGGCAGTTGTGGCCGCAATGCCTGGCGCTGTTCGGGTTCTTTCTCGGGTTTACCGGGCTGAGCCTGATCATGCTGAAAAAGCAGGAGGCCTGATGCACAAGCTTGCTCACATCTTGCGTCTGGGCATCAAGGAACTGACCAGCTTGCGGCACGACAGCGTATTGCTGGTGTTTCTGTTCTACGCCTTCACCGTGGCGATCTACATGCCGGCCGCCGGTTCGGTGATCGGCGTGCACAACGCCAGCGTGGCGATGGTGGACGAAGATCACAGCCACCTGTCACGACAACTGGCCCAGGCCCTGCAACCACCCGAGTTTCAGCGCCCTGTACCGCTGCCTTACGGGCAACTCGATCAGGTCCTGGACAGTGGCCGGTACACCTTTGTAATCAACGTGCCGGCGAATTTCCAGACGGATTTGCTGGCCGGTCGCCAGCCTGCGGTGCAGGTGAATGTCGATGCCACGGCCATGAGCCAGGCATTCATGGGGGCCGGCTACATCGGGCGGATATTCCAGCGCGAATTGCTGACCTACAGTGGTCAAAGCGATCCCGCCAGCCAGGCGCCGATCCTGCTGACTACCCGCTCGCTGTTCAACACGAATCTGGAAGGTGGCTGGTTCCTGGCCGTGATTCAGATCGTCAACAACATCACCATCCTCGCAATCATCCTCACCGGCACTGCATTGCTGCGTGAGCGCGAACACGGCACCCTCGACCATTTGCTGGTGCTGCCGCTGACAGCGCTGGAGATCATGCTGGCGAAAATCTGGAGCAACATGCTCGTCGTCGTGGTGTGCACCTGGATCTCACTGGAAGTGATCGTCAAAGGCGCACTCGGCGTGCCGCTGGCCGGCTCCATGGGTCTGTTTTTGATGGTGACCGCGGTTTATCTGTTCGCCAGTACGGCGCTGGGGATTTTCCTCGCGACCCTGGCCCGGTCGACACCGCAGTTCGGCCTGCTGGCCATTCCGGTCATCATTCCGATGCTGCTGCTGTCCGGTGGCAGCACGCCGCTCGACAGCATGCCGCAATGGTTGCAATGGGTGATGCAGGGGTCGCCATCGACACATTTCGTCAGCCTTGGCGCCGCGATCCTGTTTCGCGACGCCGGGCTGAGCGTGGTGTGGCCGGACTTGCTCGAGCTCGCCGGCATCGGCCTGCTGTTCTTTGCGATCGCGCTGATGCGGTTTCGCAAGAGCCTGGCGTCCTGAAGCGCTGCTCAAGCCAATGCCTGTAGATCCAGCGTTACTGGATGATCAGATTGTTGAACAACAGATCCTCGACCACCGGTTTGCCGGTTTCGTCATTCATGACTTGCTGGGTTTGCTTCAGGGCTTCCTGACGCAGTTTTTCCTTGGCTTCGACGTTGTTCATCGTCTCGGTGGTCTGCTGGGCAAACAGCGCCACCAGTTGATTGCGGATCAGCGGTTCATTGGCTTTCACCGCTTTGGTGGCCTCGTCACCGGTCACTCGCAACGCCACGTCGGCCTTGTAGACCTTGAGCTTCGGCGTGCCGTCCAACCCATAGTTGCCCACGAACGGCGGGCTGAGGGTGATGTAATTGACCTTCGGAGCCTCACCTTCTTTTGCCTCTTCGGCCACTGCTGCCACAGGCAGAGACAGGGCCATCATCAACACGATCCACGCTTTCACAATTCGCTCCTTATCCGGTTTGCGGCCTAGCATAACGACCCGCCGCTCAAGCACAAGCTTATGGCTGACTATCAGGGCCGGGCATGCTCGTTGACCCATCGACTCACACACCTACACTTATCGGCCATCACTCCCAAAGGAATAGCCCTGATGAAAGCCGTGCTGTGCAAAGCCTTCGGCCCCGCCGAATCGCTGGTGCTGGAAGACGTCGCCAGTCCTGTCGCGAAGAAGAACGAAATCCTGCTGGACGTGCACGCCGCCGGGGTCAATTTCCCGGACACGCTGATCATCGAGGGCAAATACCAATTCAAACCGCCCTTCCCGTTTTCTCCGGGTGGCGAGGCCGCCGGCGTGGTGAGCGCGGTAGGCGAAAAGGTCAGCCACCTGAAAGTCGGTGACCGGGTCATGGCCCTGACCGGCTGGGGCAGTTTCGCCGAACAGGTCGCGGTGCCGGGCTACAACGTGCTGCCGATTCCGCCTTCCATGGACTTCAATACTGCCGCCGCCTTCAGCATGACCTACGGCACCTCGATGCATGCGCTCAAGCAACGGGGCAACCTGCAACCGGGTGAAACCCTGCTGGTTCTCGGCGCTTCCGGCGGTGTCGGCCTGGCCGCCGTGGAAATCGGCAAAGCCATGGGCGCTCGGGTCATCGCCGCCGCCAGCAGCGCGGAAAAACTCGCCGTGGCCAAGGCCGCCGGTGCCGATGAACTGATCAACTACAGCGAAACCAGCCTCAAGGACGAAATCAAACGCCTGACCGATGGCCAGGGCGCCGACGTGATCTACGACCCGGTGGGCGGCGACCTGTTCGACCAGGCCATCCGCGCCATCGCCTGGAACGGCCGCCTGCTGGTGGTTGGCTTTGCCAGTGGGCGTATCCCTGAACTGCCGGTGAACCTGGCCTTGCTCAAGGGCGCAGCGGTGCTTGGTGTGTTCTGGGGCTCGTTCGCCCAGCGTCAGCCTCAGGACAACGCGGCGAACTTCCAGCAATTGTTTGGCTGGTTTGCCGAAGGCAAGTTGAAGCCACTGGTATCGCAGGTCTACCCGTTGAGCAACGCCGCTCAGGCCATCAATGACCTCAGCCAGCGCAAGGCCGTCGGGAAAGTGGTGGTGCAGGTTCGCTGAGCCTTCGCCAGAGACCAAAAAGGCCAGAACAACTGACGAGGTTGTTCTGGCCTGTTCATTCGTAGCTCTAAAGCCACGAAGCGGGCGCGCAGGTAATGTTTCCTGCGCCCTTTCACATCGGCGGCGCATCCGACTGATGGGACTTGGCTTTACAGCGCTTGAGCCTCGCTTCCAGATTCCGGTCCGGCATGGCGTGGCTACGCAGGGCGTGGGCGGTCTGCTCGACATAATCGCGAGTAGTGCCGTAGCGCCCGCAAGCGTTTTCAAACACATGACTGAGCACGTGATCCGGCAAGTTACCGGCATAGCTGGGCAGGTGCCGCTCCAGAACGAATCCCAACGCCTGAACCTGGCTGCCGTCTTCAAGTCGGCAATTAAGCCAGTGCGGGCGATAGGACGGAAAGGGCATTTCCCGTTTCCAGAGCGCGTACAGCGAAGCCTCCAGTTGCTCTTCCGGCAATCGATAGGCAAATCCACTGCAAGAGCCGCCGCGATCCAGACCAAACACCAGGCCGGGCATTTCCGGCGTGCCGCGATGTTCGTGGGACCACAGGTACAAACCGCGATGGTAGCCATGCACCCGCCCGCGAACCCGCTCAACCGCCGTGCATTCGGGACGCCAGATCAGTGACCCATACGCGAACAACCAGACCGGGCCGCCCTTGTGGCGTGCCATGGTCGACTGCATCGAGCTGAGCAATTGTTCATGAGTGAGCTGCGGCCCCAGATCGAGCCGCGGAGGGTAAGCCAGATTCAGAAAAGTCGATTCAATGGCTGTCATGGCGGAAGTGTTCGGCCCCACAAGTATTACAAGATGCAGCAAATTTCGTTACATAGAACATATAGCAGTAACTGTAAAACGAAAAGTGCTAAGGGATGTATGACACTCGTGATGCCCCTAAATACCGGCTATCACTGCAGCCACCTCGTTTTATATAGCCTAATACCATTTTGGAAATGGCTTAAATACCTGAATGACATATGCATAGGCATTCGGCCTGTTCAGGGCAGGTTCATAATGCGCAGGAAATTTCCTACTAAACTCTCGGATTTTCTGCCTTCCCCGTTGCCAGGCGTACACGTATAAAGCCCCCTCAGGCGTAAGCCATACCGTTTAACAGAGGCTGGATGATGAGAAAACCGGGGCTTTTTGCCATGTTGTTGATGGTCCAGGCTGGCCATGTTCTGGCAGCGGATGATGCACAACAGGACAAAGGCTTCTGGTATGCACAGACCAGCATCTACACCCGACATTACTCACCTGATCCCGACCACAATAACAATCAGGATCTGATTGGCATTGAACGCAATGAAGCGTCTGGCTGGGTATTTGGTGGAGCAACTTTTCGCAACTCGTTCAGCCAGCGCTCCAACTATGCCTATGCCGGCAAACGCTATGAGAGTGCCGAGTATCCGGTGTATCTGAAATTGACCGGCGGGCTGCTCGAGGGCTACAGCGGCCGGTACAAGGACAAGATTCCACTCAACCACTTCGGCATTGCGCCGGTGATCATTCCATCCGTTGGCGCGCACTACGGCCCGCTGGCCGCCGAGTTGGTGTTCCTCGGCGCCAACGCGGCCATGGTGACGACGGGCATACGCTTCTAGAAAGGGCCTGCCGGGTGGCAATCAAGAGCGCGGATCAAGATCGCGGATCAAGATCGCGGCGCGTACGCAAATACGTCGGCTCGCATCTGGTGGGCGTCCATCCCCGCCTCGACCAGCGCATCCAGCGTGCCGTAGACCATCGCCGGCGAACCACTGGCATACACGTGCAGTGCCTTGAGATCCGGGAAGTCCTCGCGAACGGCTTCATGCAACATGCCGCAACGCCCCGGCCATCCGCACTGATCGCTGACGACTTTATGCAGGAACAGATTGGGCAACTTCAGCCACTCGTCCCAATGTTCGATTTGATAAAAATCGTCCGGACGGCGCACACCCCAATACAGGTGTACGGGATGTTTGAATCCCGTGGCACGGCAATGTTCGATCAGACCGTGGACCTGACCCATGCCGGTACCTGCGGCGATCAGCACCAGAGGACCGTCTGGCAACTCGGCCAGGTGCGTGTCGCCGAACGGCATGTCGATCCGCACCATCGTTTCGCGTTGTAATTGTTTGATCAGGTTCAGCGCACTGGCTTCGCGCGCCAGCACATGGATTTCCAGATCGCGCCCGCCTGATGGAGCCGAGGCCAGGGAAAACGACGACTTTTCGCCGTTGTCCCGGTGAATCATCAGATACTGCCCCGCGTGATAACGCGGCGGCTTGCCGGCCGGCGCCCGCAGCCGTACCCGCCAGGTATCACCGCCGACGTCGGTGCAACTGGTGACCTGACACGACAGACTGCGCACCGGCAACTCTCCCAGCGAGAGCACGCCATCCCACAGCACGATGCAGTCTTCCAGCGGCTCTGCTATGCAAGTGTAGAACTCACCATGGTCGCGCACACCACCGGCCTGTTCGACACGCCCCTCCACCAGCAGCGCGGCACACACGTGGCAATTACCGTTACGACAGCTTTGCGGGCATTCATAGCCCAGACGGCGTGCGCCATCGAGAATCCGCTCGCCGGGCAGGATATCCAGCACCGCTCCGGAGGGCTGCAAAGTTACACGCATCAATCTATTCCTAACTGATTCCAGATGGCATCGATCCGCTTGGTCACGGCTTCGTCCTTGACGATGACCCGACCCCACTCCCGCGTGGTTTCGCCCGGCCATTTATGCGTGGCATCGAGCCCCATCTTCGAACCCAGACCGGACACCGGAGAGGCGAAGTCGAGGTAGTCGATCGGCGTGTTTTCGATCATCACCGTGTCGCGCTTGGGGTCCATGCGCGTGGTGATGGCCCAGATCACGTCGTTCCAGTCCCGTGCGTTGATATCGTCGTCAGTGACGATAACGAACTTGGTGTACATGAACTGTCGCAAAAACGACCAGACGCCGAGCATTACCCGCTTGGCATGGCCCGGATACGACTTCTTCATGGTCACGACGGCCATGCGATACGAGCAACCTTCGGGAGGCAGGTAGAAATCGGTGATCTCCGGGAACTGCTTCTGCAGGATCGGCACGAACACTTCGTTCAGCGCCACCCCGAGAATCGCCGGTTCATCCGGTGGACGCCCGGTGTAGGTGCTGTGGTAGATCGGCTTGATGCGGTGGGTAATGCGCTCGACCGTAAACACCGGGAAGCTGTCGACTTCGTTGTAGTAACCGGTGTGGTCGCCGTACGGACCTTCGTCCGCCATCTCGCCTGGATGGATCACGCCTTCAAGGATGATTTCGGCCGTGGCCGGCACTTGCAGGTCATTGCCACGGCACTTCACCAGTTCGGTGCGGTTACCACGCAGCAGGCCGGCGAAGGCGTATTCGGAGAGGGTATCGGGCACCGGGGTCACGGCGCCGAGGATGGTCGCGGGATCGGCGCCCAGCGCCACGGCGACCGGGAACGGCTGGCCCGGATGCTTCTCGCACCACTCACGGTAATCCAGGGCGCCGCCGCGGTGGCTCAGCCAGCGCATGATGACCTTATTGCGGCCAATCACTTGCTGGCGGTAGATGCCGAGGTTCTGCCGATCCTTGTTCGGGCCTTTGGTGACAGTCAGGCCCCAGGTGATCAGCGGGGCGACATCCCCAGGCCAGCAGGTCTGCACCGGCAACATGGCAAGGTCGACGTCATCACCTTCAATGACCACTTCCTGGCAGATCGCATCTTTGACGACCTTGGGCGCCATGGAGATGATCTTGCGGAAGATCGGCAACTTGGACCAGGCATCTTTCAGCCCCTTCGGCGGCTCGGGTTCCTTGAGGAACGCCAACAGCTTGCCAATCTCGCGCAGTTCGCTGACCGATTCGGCGCCCATGCCCATGGCCACCCGCTCAGGCGTACCGAACAGGTTGCCGAGCACCGGAATGTCGTACCCGGTTGGCTTTTCGAACAACAGCGCCGGGCCTTTGGCCCGCAGCGTACGGTCACAGACCTCGGTCATCTCCAGCACAGGAGAGACGGGGATCTGGATGCGTTTCAACTCTCCGCGCTGCTCAAGCTGCTGCACGAAATCCCGAAGATCCTTGAATTTCATTGAAGATGGCACCCCTAAAATAGGCGTACATCCTACCTGCTCTGACGGTCAAACAGCAGCCCGTCAGTGCCCGGCATCGCTCAATTGTGGCTCGCACCCAGCAGCAGCGGCGCAAACAACGGACTCAACCTGGCGCCTCCCACATCTGACAAGTGATCCTCGTCCCGGTATTGCGAGCGGCCGTCGACCTCGATGCTGCAAATTCTACTGGTGCACATCATTGGCGTAGGGTCGATCACGTGCACCCCTGGATCGGCAGCACTCATGGAATCGAACAAGGCATTGATGAAATGCTGTCGTGTCAGATGTTCTTCGAGCGGACGACCGAGCCCCTCGGCCGAACGCCCGATCCGAGCCAGGCTAGTGAGACGGTTGACACTGCCTTTGCTTTGCAGTGGTACGTCCTTGAACAGCCAGACTTGCACCCCTGCCTCTCGTAACGCGGCCACGCGCGCCTTCAGCGCAGCAGCCATACGTTGCTCGGCCTGAGCGGTATTGTCATTGGAGTTGAGCAATACTTTTTTGTCGCCGTCTTCACGACCATATACGTTCAGGCTCCAATTGGACGCCAGCACCACATCCTTTATCCCGAGACTGCGCACTTTTTCCATGGTCTGTTCGTTGAAGTCTATACAACGCTGGCGCTGATCATTACTGAGTACCGGCGAGCAGGCGCTCATGCTGAACAGCCAGATCGGGCGCCCTTCGCGACGGGCGTTGCGTTCGATGGCCGGCAGCAATGCCGCGGCGTGGCTGTCGCCCCAAAACATTTGTGTGGCCGGGATATCCTTGTTGTCACCGACCAGACAAGCCTTGTCCAGCGACTTGTCCTGGGTGACCAGCATGCAATTCAACTGCCCGGCCCGCCATTCCTGGGCCTGGGCATATTCCCGCGCCTTGCCGGTCAAGCGCTGGGGAAGGCCGTCAGCTGAATTGATCGCCGTCCCCGTCGTCGCCAGCACCACGATGACAGCAACAGCCCCGGTCAATACCGCGTTACGACTGGCGAGCAGACGCTTCTCCCGGAACGGCAACTCGACATAGCGCAGGTTCAACCACGCCAGCCCCAGCGACAGCGCGATCCAGCCGATCGCCTCCAGCGGCTGAATGCCGTCGATGGAAATGGCGTTGGCATAGACATAGACCGGCCAGTGCCACAGATACAGCGAGTAAGAGAGCAGGCCGACCCAGACCAGCGCACGCAGGCTCAACAACCGCGCGGTCCAGCTCGCGCCTTGCGCACCTGACCAGATCAGCGCAGTCGTGCCCAGCACCGGCAACAGGGCGGCCCAGCCCGGAAATACAGTGGATTTGTCAAAAGTGAACACCGCAACCAGCACCGCGACCAGCCCGGCGAGGCCGACAACCTGATACACCCACGCACGCACCGCCTGCTTGGGCGCCGGCATCACAGCCAGCATGGCTCCGCAGAGCAACTCCCAGGCCCGGGTCGGCAGCGAAAAGAACGTGAATTCCGGCTTTTGCTCGATGGAATGAATATTCAAGCCGAACGAGATCAGCAGCACGGCGAGCAACATCCAGCGCCAGTGGCGGACATAACGGATCAGGGCTGCCATCAGCAACGGGAAGAAAATGTAGTACTGCTCTTCCACGGCCAGCGACCAGGTATGCAGCAGCGGCTTCAGCTCGGAGGCGGGCTGGAAGTAGCCGTCCTCACGCATGAACAGAATGTTGGAGATGAACAGCGACTGATAGCGCACTGTTCGTCCCAGCTCGGAAAAGTCCTTGGCCGTCAGCAGCAGCCAGCCCAGCGCCAGCGTGACCAACATGACCATGGTCAGGGCAGGAATGATACGACGGGCACGACGCGCCCAGAAATCAATGAAGCTGAAACGCTGTGCACTGATTTCACGGAACAGGATGGTGGTGATCAGGAAGCCGGAAATGACGAAAAATACGTCGACGCCGACAAAGCCGCCACTGAATGTATTGAATCCGAAATGAAAAAGTACGACGGGAATAACCGCCAGTGCCCGTAATCCGTCGATATCACGGCGATTGCCAAACGTGTGCATAAAAGCCCTTTCTCATTTTTGGATACATAGTCCAAGGAAAGGGCGCACGTTATCAACAGCACAGATTTCAATCCAGATACAAATAGACCGGCACAAAAAAAGCGCCCTTTCGGGGCGCTTCTTTTTAAACAGCTTTCTTGTTACTTGCGCTTCATCGACAGGAAGAACTCATCGTTGGTCTTGGTCGTTTTCAGCTTGTCGACCAGGAACTCGATGGCAGCCACTTCATCCATCGGATGCAGCAGCTTGCGCAGGATCCACATGCGCTGCAACTCGTCGTCAGCGGTCAGCAACTCTTCGCGGCGGGTGCCGGAACGGTTGATGTTGATCGCCGGGAAGACGCGTTTTTCAGCGATACGACGATCCAGAGGCAGTTCCATGTTGCCGGTGCCTTTGAATTCCTCGTAGATCACTTCGTCCATCTTCGAACCGGTTTCAACCAGTGCGGTGGCGATGATGGTCAGCGAGCCGCCTTCTTCGATGTTCCGCGCTGCACCGAAGAAACGTTTCGGTTTCTCCAGGGCGTGGGCATCGACACCACCGGTCAATACCTTGCCGGAGCTCGGGATCACGGTGTTGTAGGCACGGGCCAGACGGGTGATGGAGTCGAGCAGGATCACCACGTCTTTCTTGTGTTCGACCAGGCGCTTGGCCTTCTCGATCACCATTTCGGCAACCTGCACGTGGCGGGTTGGCGGCTCGTCGAACGTCGAGGCAACCACTTCGCCGCGCACGGTGCGCTGCATTTCGGTTACTTCTTCCGGACGTTCATCGATCAGCAACACGATCAGATGAACTTCAGGGTTGTTACGGGCGATGTTGGCCGCGATGTTTTGCAGCATGATCGTTTTACCGGCTTTCGGCGGTGCAACGATCAGACCGCGCTGGCCTTTGCCGATCGGGGCGCACAGGTCGATGACACGACCGGTCAAGTCTTCGGTGGAACCGTTGCCGGCTTCCATCTTCATGCGCACGGTCGGGAACAGCGGGGTCAGGTTCTCGAAGAGAATCTTGTTTTTCGCGTTTTCCGGACGGTCGAAGTTGATCGTGTCGACCTTGAGCAGCGCGAAATAACGCTCGCCTTCCTTCGGAGGACGGATCTTGCCAACGATGGTGTCACCGGTGCGCAAGTTGAAGCGACGGATCTGGCTCGGCGAGACGTAGATATCGTCAGGGCCGGCGAGATAGGAGGCGTCTGCAGAGCGGAGGAAGCCGAAGCCGTCCTGGAGAATCTCCAGCACGCCATCACCGGAGATTTCCTCGCCGCTTTTCGCGTGCTTTTTCAGCAGGGAGAAAATCACGTCCTGCTTGCGCGAACGGGCCATATTTTCTATGCCCATCTGTTCGGCCAATTCGAGCAGTTCGGTAATCGGCTTTTGCTTGAGTTCAGTCAGATTCATATAGGAATGACGTAATCATTTATGGAGGGGGGAAATTAAGCTTTTGGCTTAATGAGGCCGCGCCGCGGAGAAGGCGACAGGATCGCGTACTTATTCGAAAAGGAGAGCGTCGGCGACGGCTAGCAGGGGGCACTGGAGAAACCAGTGCGGGGCCGAATGTAACACCTGAGTTTCGGAGCGTCTAGCCCCTTATAACGAAAAAGCCCCGCTATTTGCGGGGCTTTTTCATGGCACGCTACAACGACGCTTAGATGTTGGCGTCGAGGAAGGCCGCCAGCTGCGACTTCGACAGCGCACCGACCTTGGTCGCTTCAACGTTGCCGTTCTTGAACAGCATCAGGGTCGGAATACCACGCACGCCATGCTTGGCCGGGGTTTCCTGGTTTTCGTCGATGTTCAGTTTGGCAACGGTCAGCTTGCCTTTGTAGGTCTCGGCAATTTCGTCCAGAACAGGAGCGATCATTTTGCAAGGGCCGCACCATTCAGCCCAGTAATCGACCAGTACAGCGCCTTCAGCCTTGAGTACGTCGGCCTCGAAGCTAGCGTCGCTAACGTGTTTGATAAGATCGCTGCTCATGGAATTCTCCAGGGTTGTAAGCAAAAAAACGTGGCCCATCATAGCTGCCCTTCCCACGTTCAGGAAGCCGCAGTTGATTGAGTCTCGCTATGGTGGTGCATGAGTTTGGGTATAGCCCAAGTCAGGTCGCGGCGGGAGCGACGAAAGCGATTCCGGTGCGCAGGGCGGCATTGCGCACATGCTCATGCATGGCTTTCTGCGCGGCCCCAGAGGCACGCCGGGCCAGCGCCCGCAGGATTTTACGGTGCTCCTGCCAGGTTTCCATGGCCCGCTCGGCCCGGATGAACGGTAGCTTCTGGCTTTCCAGGAAGATGTCGGCGCTGGCGGTCAGGATGCTCAGCATCGCCTGGTTGCCACTGGCGAGCAGAATGCGCCGGTGGAAGTCGAAGTCCAGGCGCGCAGCCGCCTCGAAGGAGCCGGACTTCAGCTCAACGCGCATGGCGGCGACATTGTCTTCCAGCGCATCAAGCTCATCGGTGCTCAAGGTCACGGCGGCGAGCCCCGCCGCAAAACCTTCCAGTGCATAGCGCAATTGAAAGATATCCAGCGGCGAAGCCTGCGCCGCGAACGGCCAGCCCGGTGCGCCCTCGCCTCGCGGCAGCTCCACGGGCGACTGCACGAACACGCCTTTACCGGGCTGGATGCTGATAACCCCCAGCGCACTGAGCGATGACAACGCCTCGCGCAGCGACGCTCGACTGACCCCCAATTGCAGCGCCAGGTCCCTTTGCGAGGGCAAGGCATCGCCCGGACCGAAACCCTGTTCGGTGATCAGTTTGCGGATGGCTTGCAGCGCCACTTCAGGTACGGCGCGGGAGATCGAATTCATGGTTTTCCAGACGAACCAGGCCAATGAGCGGCTAGTTGTAAAGCTATTCGCGGCGCCCGGCAAGTCGTGCCCCATGGGGGTTCGGCGATTTTCTCAGGTGCGCTATGGAGGTGCGAAACAACACCTGACTGTTCAGACCAGTAAGACCTTGCGAAGCCAGCAAAACCGCGGCCTTGGACCCGAGAAACCCCATGTTGGCATGCCCCGTGCTCTGTCGAATCGCAGAATTTACTCCTCGCCGATTCGGAGATTTGCCATGATCCAGCGATACAGCGCCCTCCTCGCTGCCCTGTTTGCCAGTCTGATGCTGAGCCAGGCACCCGCCCACGCCGACGGCCTGGAGGATGTGCTCAAGCGCGGCGTCCTTAAAGTCGCCGTGCCTCAGGACTTTCCGCCCTTCGGCTCGGTCGGCCCGGACATGAAGCCGCGCGGCCTGGATATCGATACCGCCAAATTGCTGGCCGACCAGCTCAAGGTCAAACTTGAGCTGACGCCGGTCAACAGCACCAATCGCATTCCGTTCCTGACCACCGGCAAGGTGGATCTGGTGATCTCCAGCCTCGGCAAGAACCCCGAGCGTGAAAAAGTCATCGACTTCTCCCGTGCCTACGCGCCGTTCTACCTCGCCGTGTTCGGTCCGCCAGACGCCAACGTCAAGAGCCTGGATGACCTCAAGGGCAAAACCATCAGCGTCACCCGTGGCGCCATCGAAGACATCGAACTGACCAAGGTCGCCCCCGAAGGCGTGACCATCAAGCGTTTCGAAGACAACAACTCGACCATCGCCGCCTACCTGGCCGGTCAGGTCGACCTGATCGCCAGCGGCAACGTGGTGATGGTGGCGATCAGCGAGAAGAGCCCGAAACGCGTGCCGACGCTGAAAGTAAAGCTCAAAGATTCGCCGGTCTACGTGGGCATCAACAAGAACGAGCCGGCGCTGCTGGACAAGGTCAACCAGATCCTCGTCACCGCCAAGGGCGACGGCGCTCTGGAGAAGAACGCCCTGACCTGGCTCAAAGAACCGCTGCCGGCCGACCTCTGACTCTGCGCGCAGGAGCCCCTTTATGGCTTATCAGTTCGATTTCCTGCCGGTGGTGCAAAACACCGATCTGCTGCTGCGCGGGGCCTTGTTCACCCTTGAGCTGACGGCCATTGGCGCGGTGCTCGGTGTGAGTGTCGGCATCGTGGGAGCCTTGGTGCGGGCGTGGAACATCCGTCCGTTCGCCGGGATCTTCGGCGTCTATGTCGAGTTGATCCGCAACACGCCATTCCTGGTGCAGTTGTTTTTCATCTTCTTCGGCCTGCCCTCGCTGGGCCTGCAGATTTCCGAATGGCAGGCCGCCGTGCTGGCGATGGTGATCAATCTGGGCGCGTACTCCACCGAGATCATCCGCGCCGGCATCCAGGCGATCCCCCGCGGTCAACTGGAAGCTGCGGCGGCATTGGCGATGACGCGTTTCGAAGCGTTCCGTCACGTAGTGCTGCTGCCGGCGCTGAGCAAGGTCTGGCCGGCCCTGAGCAGCCAGATCATCATCGTCATGCTCGGCTCTGCCGTGTGTTCGCAGATCGCCACCGAAGAGCTGAGCTTCGCCGCCAACTTCATTCAATCGCGCAACTTCCGCGCCTTTGAAACCTACGCCCTGACCACGCTGATCTACCTGTGCATGGCCCTGTTGATCCGCCAGTTGCTCAACTGGATCGGTCACCGATTCGTAGCAAGGAGCAGCCGATGAGCGATTTCACCTTCCTGGACATCGTGCGCAACCTGCTCACGGGCCTGCAATGGACCCTGGCGCTGTCGCTGGTGGCGTTCATCGGTGGCGGTTTGATCGGGCTGCTGATCATGGTGATGCGTATCTCGGACAATCCCCTGCCACGCAACTTCGCCCGCACCTACATCGAATTGTTCCAGGGCACGCCGCTGTTGATGCAACTGTTTCTGGTGTTCTTCGGCGTGGCGTTGGCCGGGGTGGAAATTTCGCCGTGGGCGGCGGCAGCGCTGGCGTTGACCCTGTTCACCAGCGCTTACCTGGCAGAGATCTGGCGCGGTTGCGTCGATTCGATTCCCAACGGCCAGTGGGAAGCCTCGTCGAGCCTGGCGCTGAGCCCTCTGGAACAGTTGCGCTATGTGATCCTGCCCCAGGCGCTGCGCATCGCCGTGGCGCCGACCGTGGGCTTCTCGGTGCAGGTGGTCAAAGGCACCGCCGTGACCTCGATCATCGGCTTCACCGAGCTGACCAAAACCGGCGGCATGCTCGCCAACGCGACATTTGAACCCTTCATGGTCTACGGCCTCGTCGCCCTCGGCTACTTCTTGCTCTGCTACCCCTTGTCCCTCAGTGCGCGCTACCTGGAAAGGAGACTGCATGCCTCTGCTTAGAATTTCCGCCCTGCATAAATATTACGGCGATCACCATGTACTCAAAGGCATCGACCTGAGTGTCGAGGAAGGCCAGGTGGTGGCAATCATCGGGCGCAGCGGCTCGGGCAAATCGACCCTGCTGCGCACCCTCAACGGTCTGGAGTCGATCAACGATGGCGTCATCGAAGTCGACGGCGAATACCTCGACGCCGCCCGCGCGGACCTTCGCAGCTTGCGGCAAAAAGTCGGCATGGTGTTCCAGCAGTTCAACCTGTTTCCGCACCTGACGGTGGGCGAGAACGTGATGCTCGCGCCGCAAGTGGTGCAGAAAGTACCGAAAGCCAAGGCCGCCGAACTGGCGCGGCAGATGCTGGAGCGCGTAGGACTGGGCGAGAAATTCGACGCCTTCCCCGATCGACTGTCCGGTGGGCAGCAACAACGGGTGGCGATTGCCCGTGCCCTGGCGATGTCGCCGAAAGTGCTGTTGTGCGATGAAATCACCTCGGCACTGGACCCGGAGCTGGTCAATGAAGTGTTGAGCGTGGTCCGGCAACTGGCCAGGGAAGGCATGACACTGATCATGGTCACCCACGAAATGCGCTTTGCCCGGGAGGTTGGGGACAAGTTGGTGTTCATGCATCTGGGCAAGGTGCATGAAGTGGGGGATCCGAAAGTGCTGTTCGCCAATCCACAGACGGCGGAGCTGGCGAATTTCATTGGCACCGTAGAAGCAACCGGTTAAATCCTCTGTGGCGAGGGAGCTTGCTACCTCGCCACAGAACCTGCGCAGGATCAAGGCTTTGAACACTGCGCGTTGGCGGCAGCCTTTGATCGTGGCACGATGTCTGGGTTATCGACCGAGACCCTGACCATGCCGCAATCCCAAGCCAAGAATCTGTCCCTGATCGCCGCAATCGACCTGGGCTCCAACAGCTTTCACATGGTCGTGGCCAAGGCCCAGAACGGCGAAATCCGCATTCTCGAACGTCTCGGGGAAAAGGTTCAGCTGGCCGCCGGCATCGACGAGGAGCGCCAGCTCAGTGAAGAATCCATGCAGCGCGGGCTCGACTGCCTCAAACGATTTGCCCAACTGATCAACGGTATGCCCACGGGCGCCGTGCGCATCGTCGGCACCAATGCCCTGCGCGAAGCCCGCAACCGCGCCGAATTCATCCGTCGCGCCGAAGAAATCCTGGGGCACCCGGTGGAGGTCATCTCCGGCCGTGAAGAGGCGCGCCTGATCTATCTCGGCGTGTCCCACACCCTCGCCGACACCCCGGGCAAGCGCCTGGTGGCCGACATCGGTGGCGGCAGTACTGAATTCATCATCGGCCAGCGTTTCGAACCCTTGCTGCGCGAAAGCCTGCAAATGGGCTGCGTCAGCTTCACCCAGCGCTATTTCAAGGACGGCAAGATCACCCCGGCCCGCTACGCCCAGGCGTACACGGCGGCACGGCTGGAGATCATGAGCATTGAACACGCCCTGCACCGCCTGACCTGGGATGAAGCCATCGGCTCCTCGGGAACCATCCGCGCCATCGGTTTGGCATTGAAGGCCGGCGGTCATGGTGCGGGCGAAGTCAACGCCGAGGGGCTGGCCTGGCTCAAGCGCAAGCTGATCAAGCTCGGTGATGTCGAGAAAATCGACTTCGAAGGCATCAAGCCCGACCGGCGCGCGATTTTCCCGGCCGGCCTGGCGATTCTCGAAGCCATTTTCGACGCCCTCGAACTGCAACGCATGGACCATTGTGAAGGCGCCCTGCGCGAAGGCGTGCTCTACGACCTGCTGGGCCGCCATCACCACGAAGACGTGCGCGAGCGCACCCTCACCTCGCTGATGGAGCGTTATCACGTTGACCTTGAACAGGCGGCGCGGGTCGAACGCAAGGCCCTGCATGCGTTCGATCAGGTGGCCAAGGACTGGGATCTGGAGGACGGTGTCTGGCGTGAACTGCTCGGCTGGGCCGCCAAGGTCCACGAAGTGGGCCTGGACATCGCCCACTACCAGTACCACAAGCACGGTGCCTACCTGATCGAACACTCGGACCTGGCCGGGTTCTCCCGCGAAGACCAATTGATGCTCGCACTGCTGGTGCGCGGCCACCGTCGCAATATTCCCAAGGACAAATTCGCCGAGTTCGGCGATGACGGCATCAAACTGATTCGCCTGTGCGTGCTGCTGCGCTTCGCGATCCTGTTCCATCACATCCGCGGCACTCAAGCCATGCCTCAGGTCGAACTCAATGCCAATGGCAACAGCCTGGAAGTGGTATTCCCGGAAAACTGGCTGGACGACAACCAGCTGACACAGGCTGATTTCGCCATCGAAGCGGAATGGCTCACCCGGGTCGACATCGTCCTGAACGCTCGCTGAAAACCAGCAAAAGCAAAAAGGGCGATCCAATGGATCGCCCTTTTTTGTGCCCGCGATTCAGCAAGTAACCCACCCCTTCAAGTCTAAACATACAAGCGAGCTTGCTCGCTCCCACAGGTTTTGTGCGTTAACGAACCGTCAGGATCGGGCTGCCCAGGCGCTCCAGCAACGTCGCTTGTGCGCTGCGCGGGTTCTGGTTGCCGGTCGGCGTATTGCGGATGTAACGGCCGTCCGACTGCAAGCTCCAGCTGTGGGTGTTATCAGTGAGATACAACTCCAGCTCCTTCTTGACCCGCATGATCAGCTTCTTGCCCTCGACCGGGAAGCAAGTCTCAACGCGTTTGTCGAGGTTGCGCTCCATCCAGTCGGCACTGGACAGGAACATCTGCTCGTCGCCGCCGTTGAGGAAGTAGAAGACCCGGGTGTGCTCGAGGAAGCGACCGATGATCGAGCGCACATGGATGTTGTGTGAAACCCCGGCGATGCCCGGCCGCAGGCAGCACATGCCACGCACCACCAGATCGATGCGCACGCCCGACTGGCTGGCCTTGTACAGCGCGCGGATGATCTTCGGATCGGTCAGCGAGTTGAACTTGGCGATGATGTGCGCCGGTTTGCCGTCGAGGGCGAACTGGGTTTCGCGGGCAATCATGTCGAGCATGCCCTTCTTCAGGGTGAACGGCGCATGCAGCAACTTCTTCATGCGCAGCGTCTTGCCCATGCCGATCAACTGGCTGAACAGCTTGCCGACGTCTTCGCACAAGGCGTCGTCGGAGGTCAGCAGGCTGTAGTCGGTGTACAGGCGGGCGTTGCCGGCGTGGTAGTTACCGGTGCCCAGGTGGGCATAACGCACGATTTCACCGGCCTCGCGACGCAGGATCAGCATCATCTTGGCGTGGGTCTTGAAGCCGACCACGCCATAGATCACCACCGCACCCGCCGCTTGCAGGCGGCTGGCCAGTTGCAGGTTGGATTCTTCGTCGAACCGCGCGCGCAATTCGATGACGGCGGTGACTTCCTTGCCGTTACGCGCGGCATCCACCAGCGCATCGACGATTTCCGAGTTGGCGCCGGAGCGGTACAGGGTCTGGCGTACGGCCAGAACGTGCGGGTCCTTTGCCGCCTGGCGCAGCAGGTCGACCACCGGGGTGAATGACTCAAACGGGTGCAGCAACAGGATGTCCTGCTTGCTGATCACGCTGAAGATGTTTTCGCTGTTCTGCAGCAGTTTGGGGATCTGCGGCGTGAACGGCACGTATTGCAGCTCGCGCTGGCTGTCCAGGCCGGTAATGCTGAACAGTCGCGTCAGGTTCACCGGGCCATTGACCTGATACAGCTCGGTCTCGCTCAGGTTGAATTGCTTGAGCAGGTAGTCGGACAGGTGTTTCGGGCAGGTATCAGCCACTTCCAGACGCACCGCGTCACCGTAGCGACGGGAGAACAGTTCACCGCGCAACGCGCGGGCCAGGTCCTCGACATCCTCGGAGTCCAGCGCCAGGTCGGCGTTACGGGTCAGGCGGAACTGATAGCAGCCCTTGACCTTCATGCCCTGGAACAGGTCATCGGCGTGAGCGTGGATCATCGATGACAGGAACACATAGTTGTCGCCGGAGCCGCCGACTTCTTCCGGCACCTTGATGATCCGTGGCAACAGGCGCGGGGCCGGAATGATCGCCAGGCCCGAATCGCGACCGAAGGCGTCGATGCCTTCGAGCTCGACGATGAAGTTCAGGCTCTTGTTGACCAGCAACGGGAACGGGTGCGTCGGATCGAGGCCGATCGGGGTGATGATCGGGGCGATTTCATCGCGGAAGTAACGACGAACCCAGGTCTTGAGCTTGGTCGTCCAGTGCCGGCGACGAATGAAGCGGACCTGATGCTTTTCCAGCTCCGGCAGCAGGATATCGTTGAGAATCGCGTACTGACGGTCAACGTGACCATGCACCAGCTCGCTGATGCGGGCCAGGGCCTGGTGCGGTTGCAGGCCATCGGCACCGGCCTGTTCACGGGCGAAGGTGATCTGTTTCTTCAGGCCGGCCACGCGAATTTCGAAGAACTCGTCCAGGTTGCTGGAGAAGATCAGCAGAAACTTCAACCGCTCCAGCAAGGGGTAGGACTCATCCAGCGCCTGTTCCAGTACGCGGATGTTGAACTGCAGTTGCGACAGCTCGCGGTGGATATACAGGCTGCTGTCATCCAGGCCCGGAATCGCAATCGCTGGCGCTGCCGCGGCGGTTTCGGCGACCGCTTGCGGAGCGGGCTCCAGCTCCGGCGGGGTTTCGTCGATTTGCTCCACCACAGGCTGAGCGTCTTTTACGGCAACTTCAGTGAGTACTTCGGTATTCATCGAATGTTCCTGGGAGGGCTATTTTTGCTCTCGTAACAATTGAGCTGCGCGAACGGCAAAGTACGTCAGGATGCCATCAGCGCCTGCACGTTTAAAGGCGGTCAGGGATTCGAGGATCACCCCTTCGCTCAACCAGCCATTCTGGATCGCTGCCATGTGCATGGCGTACTCGCCGCTGACCTGATAAACAAAAGTCGGCACTTTGAATTCTTCTTTGACCCGGCAGAGGATGTCCAGATAGGGCATGCCTGGCTTGACCATGACCATGTCTGCGCCTTCTGACAAGTCAGCCGCCACTTCGTGCAGGGCTTCGTTGCTGTTGGCCGGGTCCATCTGATAGGAGGCCTTGTTGGCCTTGCCCAGGTTCAGCGCCGAGCCCACCGCATCGCGGAACGGGCCGTAATAGGCGCTGGCGTACTTGGCCGAGTAGGCCATGATCCGCACATTGACGTGATCGGCCAGTTCCAGTGCCTCGCGTATAGCCTGGATGCGACCGTCCATCATGTCCGACGGAGCAACGACCTGAGCGCCGGCTTCGGCATGGGACAAGGCCTGCTTGACCAGTGCGTCGACGGTGATGTCGTTTTGCACATAGCCTTCTTCGTCGAGAATGCCGTCCTGACCGTGGGTAGTGAACGGGTCCAGCGCGACATCGGTGATCACGCCCAGCTCAGGGAACCGCGCGCGCAAGGCCCGGGTGGCACGCTGGGCAATACCCTCGGGGTTCCAGGCTTCGGCGGCGTCCAGCGACTTGAGTTCAGGCGGAGTGACCGGGAACAGCGCCAGCGCCGGAATCCCCAGTTCGACCCATTTGGCCGCCTCTTCCAGCAACAGATCGATGGTCAGGCGTTCGACGCCCGGCATCGAGGCAACCGCTTCGCGACGGTTCTCACCGTCCAGCACGAACACCGGCAGGATCAGATCATCGACGGTCAACACGTTTTCACGGACCAGACGACGCGAAAAATCATCACGGCGGTTGCGGCGCAGGCGGGTTGCAGGGAACAAACGGTTGGCGGGGGTAAAGCTCACGGCAGACTCCTGAGCCCGCGCTGACGGGCGAGCGTGACAGTTATAAGCGGCCATTATGACCAACGTGTGACAGTTATGTGCACGCTGCGACAGGTAGCCGCATTCCATTGTCCTTGTAGGAAATGTTCACGTCGAGACACATTTGGACACTTTCCTGAATGTGTACGAAGGGTTAGGCTGCGCGTTCATTTCGCCAGCACCCAGACAATGCTCCAACAATTTCTGCATGACTTCGGCTACTTTGCCCTGTTTCTCGGCACGTTCTTCGAAGGCGAAACCATTCTGGTGCTCGCAGGCTTCCTCGCGTTCCGTGGATACATGGATATCAACCTGGTGGTGGTCGTGGCGTTCTTCGGCAGTTATGCCGGCGATCAGCTGTGGTACTTCCTGGGACGAAAGCACGGGCGCAAGTTGCTTGCGCGCAAACCACGCTGGCAACTGATGGGTGACCGGGCGCTGGAACATATCCGCAAACACCCGGACATCTGGGTGCTGAGCTTCCGCTTCGTCTATGGGTTGCGCACCGTGATGCCCGTCGCCATCGGCCTGTCGGGCTACCCACCGGGCCGCTACTTGCTGCTCAACGGCATTGGGGCCGCGATCTGGGCTGCCGCACTGGCTGCCGCCGCCTATCACTTCGGCGCGGTGCTGGAAGGCATGCTCGGCAGCATCAAGAAATACGAGCTATGGGTGCTGGGCGCCCTGCTCATCCTGGGCCTGATCCTGTGGCTGCGCCGACGCTTCAAGAATGCCCGCCTGGCCAAACAGATCTATGCCGACGAGCAAGCCCTGAAGGCCGAGCGGGCCAAAACCGAAAGTCCTAAGACGCCAGCCGAGTGAAGCGGTTTCTGCAGCAGTAGAGACCGATGCCGCTGAGCAAGCTGTAACTGAGCAGGCCGACCCAGCCCACCGCGCTGGCCGGCCACAGCCCCACCAGCGGCGCCAGCCATACCAGCGGCACGTTCGACACCAGTCGCAGTAACTCCAGCTTCAACGCCCACGGGCGATTCTCCAGGGCCACGCCCAGCACGAACAGTCCCAACGCCATTGCACTCCAGCCCAAGACCAGAGCGGCGGTCGACAGGCTCGGCTCCAGATTCATCAAGTAACTGCCCAACGCGATGTAAACGCAGAACTGCAGCAAGACGTAGAGCTGCTGACGCCCGTCCAGCGGCACCTCGAATTTGCGGAACTGGGTCAGGTCCGGTTTGCTCATCGGGTATTTGGCCGCTACGTCCACCGGCCGCCAACCGGTGCGCATGAACCAGATCCGCAACTTGTCCCAGGTGCTTTGCGCACGCCGCGCATCCGCCCACAACTGCGCATAGAACTGCACGTTCGCCCATATCGGATTCCAGCTCGCCAGCGGCGTGGTCACGCCGAAGATCACCGGTTCGTTATCGTCTTCTTCCTGGAACGAGCCGAATAGACGGTCCCAAATAATGAACACCCCGCCGTAGTTACGATCCATGTAGAGAGCGTTCTGTGCATGGTGAGCCCGATGATTGGACGGCGTGACAAAGAACCACTCGAACCAGCCAAGCTTGGGAATGTGCCGGGTATGCACCCAGAACTGGTACAGCAGGTTCAGCGCGGCGACGCTGACGAATACCAGCAGCGGCACGCCGACCACGGCCATTGGCAGGTAGAAGATCCAGCTCAGCAGAAATCCGGTGCTGGTCTGACGCAGGGCGGTGGAGAGGTTGTAGTCCTCGCTCTGGTGGTGCACCGAATGCGCGGCCCAGAGAATGTTGCGTTCGTGGCCCATGCGATGCAGCCAGTAGTAGCAGAAGTCGTAGAAGACGAAGGCGAAAAACCAGACCCAAACGCTGTCGGCCGAAAGCTCGAACAGCGCCAGATGCTTGAGGGCAAAGGCATAGGTGACCAGCCCCACGCCCTTGGTCAGCAGGCCGGTGGTGGTCGACAGCACACCGGTGCTGATGCTGTTGATCGCGTCCGCCACCCGATAGTTGCTCACCCCGCGCCAACGGTCGGCCAACAGCTCGAAGGCAATCAGCACAAAGAAAAACGGCACCGCATACAGAATGAAGTCCATGACGCGCCCTGATCGGAATCCTGGGGATAGATGCTATGTGTAGCCGCGATTTAACCCTATGGCAACGAGTGACAAATTAGTGGACATTTAACGCCATGAATCTGGAGAAAAGCCCATGAGCAAAAAAGTTGCAGTGATCCTTTCCGGTTGTGGCGTGTACGACGGCGCAGAGATCTACGAAAGCGTGATTACCTTGCTGCGCCTGGACCAGCGCGGCGCCCAGGTGCAGTGTTTTGCCCCGGACATCGCGCAGTTGCATGTGATCAACCACCTGACCGGCAAAGAAATGCCCGAGTCGCGCAATGTGCTGGTGGAGTCGGCGCGCATCGCCCGTGGCGAGGTCAAGGACATCCGCGAAGCCAGCGTCGAGGATTTCGATGCCTTGATCGTTCCCGGCGGTTTCGGTTCGGCCAAGAACCTCTCCAACTTTGCCGTCGAAGGCACCGGCTGCACCGTGCAACCAGACGTACTGGCCTTGACCGAAGCCTTTGCCGAGGCCGGCAAGCCGGTCGGCCTGATCTGCATCTCGCCGGCACTGGCAGCGAAGATCTATGGGCCGGGCGTGACCTGCACCATCGGCAACGACGCCGACACCGCAGCCGCCCTGAACAAGATGGGCGCAACCCACAAGGAATGTGCAGTCAGCGAAATCGTCGAAGACAAGGCTCGCAAACTGGTGACCACTCCGGCGTACATGTTGGCGCAGTCGATCAGCGAAGCGGCGTCCGGTATCAACAAGCTGGTCGACCGAGTGCTTGAGCTGACCCACGAAAACGACGCCTGACACATCGCAGTGACTGATTTCTGTGGCGAGGGCGGCACACGCTCAGGCGTTGCGCGATAACCGGGTCAAAATCCGATCCAGTGCATTGGCAAACGCCTGCTTTTCCCGCTCGCCAAACGGCGCCGGGCCACCACCCATCTGCCCCTGCTCTCGCAGATCGGTGAACAGGTTACGCACTGCCAGCCGATCACCCATGTTCTGCGCATCGAACTCCTTGCCTCGCGGGTCCAGCGCGGCAACGCCCTTCTTCACCAGACGGTCGGCCAGCGGCACATCGCTGCAGATCACCAACTCCCCAGGCACCGCGTGCTCAACCAGGTAATCGTCGGCCGCGTCCGGGCCGCTCGGCACCACGATCAGCTTCACCAGCGCCAGGCCCGGCTTGATCTGCGGCTGCCCGGCCACCAGCACCACTTCGAAGCGGCGCTTGAGGGCGAACTTCACCACCAGGTCCTTGGCCGCCCTGGGGCAGGCGTCGGCATCGATCCAGACACGCATCAGTTTTTCCTCTTCAAAAAAGCATCGCGAGCAGGCTCGCTCCCACAAGGTTAGCGCTAATCCTGTGGGAACGAGCCTGCTCGCGAATGTGAGCAAAGCGAATGCGTTAAGAAACAGCTACCCGACGCTTCTCAGCCATCCAGCTCCGACCATACAACACAACAATCGCAACTATCGCCACCGCCTGAGCACTCAGCGAATACGCATCGGCATGAATTCCCAGCCAGTCGAATTCAAAGAACGGCACCGGCCGCGTACCGAAGATCCCGGCTTCCTGCAGCGCCTTCACGCCATGCCCGGCGAACACGACCGACAGCGCGCACAGCAGAGCAGCGTTGATGCTGAAGAACAGCGCCAGCGGCAGTTTCGCTGAACCACGCAGGATGACCCATGCCAGGCCGACCAACAGCACCAGCGCCGTTGCCCCACCCGCCAGTACCGCATCGTGACCGGCAGGGCCGGCCTGCAGCCACAGGGTTTCGTAAAACAGGATCACTTCGAACAGCTCCCGATAAACCGAGAAAAACGCCAGGATCGCAAAGCCGAAACGCCCGCCACCGCCCACCAGGCTGCTCTTGATGTAATCCTGCCAGGCTGCGGCATGACGACGGTCGTGCATCCACACGCCGAGCCACAGCACCATGACGCTGGCAAACAGTGCCGTCGCGCCTTCCAACAGTTCCCGCTGGGAGCCGCTGACATCGATCACATACGCCGCCAGCGCCCATGTCCCCAGACCGGCCAGCAGCGCCAGCCCCCAACCGACGTTGACGCTGCGCACCGCCGATTGCTGACCGGTGTTACGCAAGAAGGCGAGGATTGCCGCCAGCACCAGGATGGCTTCCAGACCTTCGCGCAACAGAATCAGCAGACCAGAGATGAAGCTCAGGGACCAGCTCAAACCATCACTGCCCAACAACCCGGCGGACACTTTCAACTTGGCCTTGGCGGCCTCCAGGCGCTGCTCGACCTGCTCTAACGGCAAGCCATCCTGCAATGACTGACGGTAGGCCATCAGCGATTTTTCAGTGTCTTTGCGCACGTTGGCATCGACGTTATCCAGCGAGCTTTCGACCAGTTCGAAGCCTTCCAGATACGCCGCAACCGACAAGTCATAGGCCTGATCGTGTTCACCGGTGCGATAGGCCGCGATGCTCTTGTCCAGCGTGGCGGCGGTGTAGTCGAGCAACTGCGCCGGGCCGCGCTTGACCTGCGGTGGTTGCGCCCGCTGGGCACGGAAGGTCGCAGCCGCTTGCGGGCCTTCCGCCACCTGAACTTCGGATGGCGTCTGACGGGCCAGATCGGCAATGTTGTAAAGCTTGTCGCTACTGGCTGCCGCCGGATCGGCACTGAAACTGGCGACGTAAGTGGCCAGATCCCAGCGCTGACGATCGTCCAGCTGATCGGCGAAGGCCGGCATGTCGGTGCCTTCGACGCCAAGTCCCAGGGTGCTGTAGATCCCGTAGAGGCTCAGGTGATCCAGGCGCGCGGCATCCCGCAGATTGGCCGGTGGCGGGGTCAGGCCGACACCCGCAGGGCCGTCGCCAGCACCCGCATCGCCGTGGCACACCGAACAATGCTGCGCGTACAGCGATGCGCCGCGAGTTGAGTCCGGGGTTATGACAGGGGCCTGGCTGACCTCGTAGGCCACGGCCAGTTTCGCGCCCAGTTGCCGGGCCTGACGGGCGACATCCGCGCCGTCCTGACACGCCGTGATCGCCGCATGCAGCGCATTGATGCCCTGCTCCAGCCCGGCTTTTTCCGGCTTGTCCGGCATGGCGGCGACCAGCCCTTGCAGCACCCGGGTGAATTCGAGCTGCTCGCGGTATTCAGACTCGTCAGTGACCTTGCCTGCCTGCACCGTTGCCGGGTAATCCGCACCGATGTAGTCGAGCAGGTGCAGCGCTTTCGGCGCGCCTTCCACCGTGTCGGCCAGCAGATGGGAGCTGCATAAGGCCAGCAACGGCACAAACAGCCAGGCCAGGAAACGGGACGGGGCAATCATGAATGAGTCTCAATTAGAAATACGAAGTAATATATTGTTCACTCTCAATGACTTTCACTCAAGTGTTGTCTGCTCTGCTGGCGTCAGAGCGAAACAAGGAGCCGGCGCCCCCATCGACCGTTCGCCGACCCGCAGCCATGGGTCGTCAGGCCAATCGGGCGCGTTGATCCCACCCTTGCGGCAATAAAAAAGGCGACCTGCAAAGGTCGCCTTTTTTGTCAGCGTGGGGTTAAACGACGGCTTTGCGCAGGGTCGCCATGAAGGCCGCCGCTCCAATGAACAAGCCGGCAAAGGTCCTGTTCATGCGTTTCTGCTGCTTGGGCGTGCGCAACATTCGCAGCACCCTGGATGCCAACCCGGTGTAACCGGCCATGACGATCAGGTCGACGCAGATCATGGTTACACCAATGATCAGGTACTGCGCCAGCAGCGGTGCGTGGGGGTCGATGAACTGCGGCAGCACCGCCAACATGAACACCAACGCCTTGGGGTTGCTGATGTTGACCAGGAACCCACGGAATATCAGCACCAGCGGTTTGCCGATCGGGCGCACGGCGGCGTTATCGCTCATGTCGCTGGGCAACGCACGCCATTGTTTGATCGCGAGATAGACCAGATACGCCACACCGAACCATTTGATTGCGTAGAACGCGGTCGCCGACGCCGTGAGAATCGCGCCCACACCGGCGCCGACAATCGCGATCTGCAGCGCCAGCCCCAATTGCAGGCCAAGGGCATTCCAGTACCCGCGCCAGAAACCGTATTGCAGGCCGCTGGACATCGACGCAATGGCGCCCGCACCAGGAGACAGGCTGATCACCCAGCAGGCGGCGAAAAACGCCAACCATGTTTGAAGCTCCATCGCACACCTCGACTCAGACTCGTAACAGACGTCTAAGCTAATGCGGCTTTAGCCCGATGACCACCGATTTTTTGTAGGACATGACGACTGCCGACCAGCGCGGCCGGTGTCTCGGCTACTTTTCGAAACCGCTCGAAGGAAAGACATCACTGCCGCGCCAGCGTCGAACCGAACGCTGGAAAAACAGGCTGTTGGGCACTTGCACCATGGCACTGCCGGTTCCGAGCTCTTCGGCCTCGATCAATGTGGTGTAAAGCAAATTGATCGCTACTACCCGGCCTTTGACCCCGGGCTTGTCGGTGGTGTCCACCAGCTCGACCACATCGCCGAGGCGGAAGGGGCCGACCGTGAAGATCAGAATCGCGCAGAGCAGGTTGGAGAGCACGCTCCACATGGCGAAAAACGCCACCGCTGCCACCGCGACGAATCCGGACAGCGCGGTCCAGAGCACCGTGGCCGAAACCCCGAGACGCTCCAGCACGAAAATCAGCGCGCTGCCCATGATCAGCCAGCGCAGGCCGCCGCGCAGCGGCATCAGCAATTGTGGCGGAAACGGGTAGCGCTCACCGAGACGGTTCAGGCATTTCGCGACGAAGCGCTGGGTGAAGTAACCGGCCAGCAGGATCAACAGGATTTGCGCACCGAGCCAGATCGGCTCGACCCACACTGCCGGCAACGGTAACTTGAGGGCGTCCATCAGGACAGCGCCTCCAGCTCCGCCTGCATGCTTTCCAACAGTTCCAGGGCTTCCATCCAGGCTTCTTCCAGCTCGGCCTCACGCACCTTCAACTTGGCCTGCTCGGCCAACAGATCACGCAATTCGTTCTTGCGCGCCGGTTCGTAGATATCGCTGTCACCGAGACTGGCATCGATCTTCGCCAGTTTCTCGTGGAGCTTGCCCAGTTCGGCTTCGAGCTTGTCGGCCTCGCGCTTGTGCGGTGCCAGTTGCTGACGCAACGCCGCCGCAGCCTGACGCTGGGCTTTCTTGTCGGTCTTGTCCGGATTGACCGGCGTGTTGCTGACCGGGGCATTGCGCTGACGGTACTCCACCAGCCAACGGGTGTAGTCCTCCAGATCACCGTCGAACTCTTCGACCTTGCCATCGGCGACCAGATAGAAATTGTCGGTGGTGCTTTTGAGCAAATGACGGTCGTGGGAAACCACCAGTACCGCGCCACTGAACTCCTGCAGGGCCATGGTCAGCGCCAGGCGCATTTCCAGATCCAGGTGGTTGGTTGGTTCGTCGAGCAGCAACAGGTTCGGTCGGTCCCAGGCGATCAGCGCCAACGCCAGACGCGCCTTCTCGCCACCGGAGAAATTCAGCACGGGCTCATCGATCCGCGCACCACGGAAGTCGAAGCCGCCGAGGAAGTCACGCAGGGTCTGCTCGCGCTCGGTCGGTGCCAGGCGCTGCAAGTGCAGCAACGGGCTGGCCTTCGAGTCCAGGGAATCCAACTGATGCTGGGCGAAGTAACCGACAACCGTGTTCTCGCCACGGGTCAAGCGACCGGCCAGCGGCGTGAGCTCACCCGCAAGGTTCTTGATCAGGGTCGATTTGCCGGCGCCATTGGGGCCAAGCAGGCCGATCCGTGCGCCAGGCGTCAGTTGCAGCTTGACCTTCTCCAGCACCGCCTTCTCGCCATAACCCAGTCGGGCATCGGACAGGTCGATCAGCGGGCTGGAGATTTTCTGCGATTCGCGGAAGACGAAGTCGAACGGCGAGTCGACGTGGGCCGCGGTCAGCTCTTCCATCCGTTCCAGCGCCTTGATCCGGCTCTGGGCCTGGCGGGCCTTGGTGGCCTGGGCCTTGAAACGGGCGATGTAGCTTTCCATGTGCGCACGTTGCGCCTGCTGCTTCTCGTAAGCCTGTTGTTGCTGGGCCAGGCGTTCGGCGCGAGCGCGTTCGAAGGCGCTGTAGCCACCGCGATACAGGGTGATCTTGCGTTGATCGACGTGAGCCACGTGATCGACCACGGCATCGAGGAAATCCCGGTCGTGGGAAATCAGCATCAAGGTGCCGGGATAGCTTTTGAGCCACTCTTCCAGCCAGATGATGGCGTCGAGGTCCAAGTGGTTGGTCGGTTCGTCGAGCAGCAACAGGTCCGAGGGGCACATCAAGGCCTGCGCCAGGTTCAGACGCATCCGCCAGCCACCGGAGAAATCACCGACTTGCCGGTCCATTTGCTCGTTGGTGAATCCAAGGCCCGCCAGCAGCTTGCGGGCACGGGCATCGGCGGTGTAGCCGTCGGCACTGTCGAGTTCCGAGTGTAGACGGGCCTGAGCGGCACCGTCATGGGCCGCTTCGGCTGCAGCGAGGTCGCGTTGCACCTGACGCAGGCGCAGGTCGCCATCGAGCACGTAGTCGACCGCCAGGCGTTCGAGCGTATCGACTTCCTGGCGCATGTGGGCGATACGCCAGTCGGCCGGCAGGAAGCAATCACCCGAGTCCGGGTGCAGCTCACCCCGAAGCAAGGCGAACAGGCTCGATTTGCCGGCGCCGTTGGCACCGATGAGGCCGGCTTTCTGGCCGGCGTGCAGCGTCAACTCGGCGTCTTCTAGCAGACGTTGCGGGCCACGCTGTAAAGTCAGGTTCTGAAGTCGAATCATAATGGCGGCGGAGTCTACCAGCTTCGCTCGCAACTGGCGCGAGTAGCACTATGTCCTCTGACCTGTGGAGCTTTTCCCTGAGCACTTATGCCCGTCCGGGCGTTGAACAGGCGTGCCTGCAATTGCAGTCGGCGGGTGTCAACGTGTGCCTGCTGCTCTGCGCGGCCTGGCTGGGACAGCGCGGGGTCGCCTGCAATGGGCAACGCCTGCAGCAACTACGCAGCGTGGTTGAGCCGTGGGACAGCGATGTCGTGCAACCGCTGCGGGCATTACGCATGCAATGGAAAGCCATCGCCATGAATGATGCTGAACTGAATGCACTGCGCGAACAGGTGAAGACCCTGGAGCTGGAAGCCGAGCGACATCTGTTGCTACGACTGGAGCGATCGGCACAAGGTTGGCCGCAGGAAGAAGCGACCGATCTGTCGGTCTGGCTCGAAGGTGTCACGGCGGGCGCCGCTCACCTGGACCGCGACGCGCTGCATCAGCTGCGCGTCGCGGTATCCGGCACTTAGGAAGCGCTGGTTGGGCTGGAGGTGGTTGCGCTCGGAGCAGCGGCCGGCGTTGGCGCTGGCGCGACTGTCGAGGGGGTGGCTGCCGGAGCAGGTGTGGCGGCTGCAGCCGGGACGGCTGGCTTGGCAACTGGCGCGGCGGCCGGCTTGGCGGCAACCGGTTTTTTCACGGCTGGTTTGGCAGCAGGTTTGGCGGCTGGCTTAGCGGCAGGCTTGGCTGCAGCTGGCTTGGCAGCGGGTTTTGCTGCGGCGGGTTTTGCTGCACTGGCCGTGGCAGGTTTGGCGGCAGCGGCAGGTTTCGCCGCAGCAGGTTTGGCGGCTGGTTTAGCCGTCGTTTTTGCAGCAGGTTTTGCCGCTGGCTTGGCAGCGGGTTTAGCTGCGACAGGTTTAGCGGCTGGCTTGGCAGCAGGTTTAGCTGCGACAGGTTTAGCGGCTGGCTTGGCAGCAGGTTTCGCCGCTGCGGTTTTGGCTGCAGGTTTAGCGGCGGCTTTTGCCGCTGGTTTTGCCGCTGGTTTCGCTGCAGCAGTTTTCGCTACGGCTGTTTTTGCAGCAGCTGTTTTTGCAGCAGCCGGTTTGGCCGCAGCCGGTTTGGCGGCGGTTGTTTTAGCTGCCGGTTTGGCAGCGCTGGCCGCGACGGTTTTTTTCGCCGCAGGTTTTGCAGCAGGCTTGGCTGCGGCTTTCACCGGTGCCTTGGCAACCGGTTTGGCGGCAGGCTTGGCCGGTGCTTTTGCAGCAACCGGTTTGGCAGCGGCTTTCTTCGCAGGGGCCGCAGCAGACTTGGCCGCACGCAGGGACAATGCCTTGCCGACAGCCTCTTGAACGCGACCAACGCCCTGGGCCAGTTTCAGGCTTTCTTGAGCGTCGCGCTTGAGTTGCAGGATGTAGCCGCGAGTGTCCGACTGACGCTCCTTGAGGGCATCAAGCAGGTCCTCGAGTTCCTTCACGGCGTCCTTCGCTTTGGCTTGTGCCTTGGCCTTGCCGGCCGATGCAGCGTCCTGCAATTTGGTGCGGGCGTTGTGCAATTTTTCCTGCGCTTTTCCGCGCTGCTTTTCCAGCTTGGCGAGCAGTTTTTCAGCATCAGCCAGTGCTTCGGAACAAGCGGTTTCCAGATGCTCGAGCAAGCTGCCCGAGAGTTGTTGAAGTAAGTGCAACGGGGTATTTACAGGCTTCTTGGTGGCCGACATGGTTTACCTCCTGGCTGACGTGGGTGCGGCTCATACTAGACCTCTGCTGCTACCGCCGCTAGGGCATCTTGACAGTATCCAGAGCGTTGCGTTGCAACGAATCGAAAATGTTCTGCTCTTGCGTAAAAGCAGTTCACCGTTGAATGCATTCGCACTGGCATAATCGCCCGCATCTCAGGTTGGAGGGTGCCCATGTCGCGCTACTTTTTTTTATCGCTGTGCGTGATTTTTTCCACTGCCCACGCGGCCGAAAAAACCCAGGAAAATGACGCTCACGATCTGGCTTACAGTCTGGGTGCGAGCCTCGGCGAACGCCTGCGCCAGGAGGTCCCCGATCTGCAACTGCAGGCGCTCGTCGAAGGTTTGCAGCAAGCCTATCAAGGCAAGCCTCTGGCTTTGAAAGACGAGCAGATCGAACAGATCCTGAATGAGCACGAAGCCCGGGTCGCCATGCAAACGCCTGCGCCCCGAAGCGAAGTGGCCCTGGAAAAAGAGCAGCGCTTTCTCGCCGAGGAAAAAGCCAAGCCCGGTGTTCGTGAACTGGCAGATGGAATACTGCTGACAGAACTGACGCCAGGCACTGGCGCCAAGGCCGGGCCCAACGGCAAGGTGCAGGTGCTGTATATCGGTCGCCTTCCCGACGGCACGGTGTTCGACCAGAACAGCCAGCCACAATGGTTCAGTCTCGATAGCGTGATCAGCGGATGGCGCAGTGCGCTGCAGCAAATGCCGGTCGGTGCGAAATGGCGCCTGGTGATTCCATCGGCGCAAGCCTATGGCGCCGATGGTGCCGGCGACTTGATCGCGCCGTTTACACCGCTGGTGTTCGAAGTCGAACTGCGTGGTGCCACTGGCTGAATGGCAGAAACGAAAAACGGTGCGCAAAGCGCACCGTTTTTGGTATTGCGAGGAGAGACTTCAGGCTTGAACCGAGTCTTCTGCCTTGTGAGCGGTGTGCAGAACTTCGATCAGGCAATCTTCCAGTTCGAAGCGCTCATGCAACAGACCACCCAGCTCCTTGAATTTCTCTGCAACGCACTTGCCTGCATCGCACAGGTCGTTGAACGCGAGCAGTTTCTCGGTGATGACGTCGATGCGCGGGTAGAGGGTCTCAGCCAGCTCCAGACCACGCTTGTCATTGAAAGCCTTGGCTTCACCGGTCAGCTGTTCGTAGATCTCGAAATGCCCGGCGGACACGTAATCAACCAGCACACCGCAGAATTCCTGCAAAGGTTTGCGGTTTTCCCCCAGAGCCTCGGGCCTGGCACCGAGCGCATCATAGGCACGAACCAGTTCGTGACGTTCCTGCAACCAACGATCGATAAGCAGATGTACTCCACCCCAACGTTCCTGAGCATTCTGACAACTTTCGAGCATGGCGATCTCTCTTCCCTTGTGGGTCATGCTGCCCTACACCCGTCATACTCTTGAAGGTCAAGAATCGGCCAGGCAGAGCGTCATCGAGCAACATAATTCCAATGACACGTGCGGGCCAGATTATGCCCGCACGACTGTGGCTTCAAGGTACGCAGGCGATAAAGTTCATACAAGTGTTTAATCACCCACCAGGGCCTGGTGCGACGACTCGTCGCTGAGCGGTCGCCGAACGGCGGTCCAGACATGATGCAGCAGTTGATAACCCGCCAGAATCATCATCGCGACGAAGAACAGCAGACTCCACTCCGGGATGCTCAAGTCAAACAGCGTCCAGGAGATTTGTGCGCAGTCGATGGTGCCTTTGAACATCTGCTGCAAGATGCACGTCCAGGGCGCGCTGGCGAACAGGTCACTCAAATTGGGCGCACAGGTCGACAATTGCTGCGCCGGATCACTTTGCAGCAACACCTGTCGCCATGCCAGGACAGTGCCGACCAGACTACTGATCAGTCCGAGCAGCCAATACAGGAAAGAACCGAAGCGACCGGGACCATGCACTGAAGCCATCAGGCAGAAGCCTGTCAGCAGTGCCAGGCAAAACCGTTGCAACAAGCACAAGCCACATGGCTTCAGGCCGACGACGTATTCAAGGTAATAGGACACGCCCAGGACCAGGGTGCCCGCAATGAAGACCATGAAAAACAGAGAACGTGAGCAGGCCATAGGCATGGCTTTTCCGTAACAGTGAGGACCGACGGCTACGGTAGAGGAAAGCGCGACAGCCTTTCAAGGCAGGTTGGCAGGGACACTTCAGCAAGAGTGTAGGGAATTCCCGACAGAAAACAGAGGATCAGATGTAGTCGCTTGTAGGATTCTGCTGAAGCCCCATCATGAAAGGAAAATTCCGACAAAAATTTGCACCATCGGATCGCCCCTTCGGGCGACCCTTCACTCACTCTCAAGCGTGAGACGGCACCGGCAGTGGTGCTGCCAACAAACGCTCGTCCAGCAAGCCCAAACCTTCCTGGAACAGCTGATTACTGCGCTCGGTATCCCCCATCTGCGCCAGCAGCCGAGCCAGTTCGGCACAGGCTTCCGGGTTGCGCTGCACGCGCAGACTGCTTTCCAGATAATCCCGCGCCTTGCCCCACAAGCTGCTTTGCAGGCAAAGGCGCCCCAGGGTCAAAAGCAGGCTCGGGTCGGCTGGATGCTCCTTGAGCCAACCTTCAGCCAGTTGCAGCTGACGCGCCGGATCACTGCCACGAACCAAACCGTAGAGCCGCGCCAGGTGACTGTCGTAGTTGCGCTTGAGCGCTGTCCTCAAGACGTCTTCGGCCTCGACCTGAGCCCCCAGTTGGCGCAGTTGTTCGGCATAGGCGAGCACCAGTTGAGGCTCCTGACGCTGGGCCGAACTCAGCTGCTGCCAGGCACGATTGAGCGTCTGCAAGCCGACGGTTCCGTCTGCTTCCTGATGTGCCGCCAGGGACAAGTTCTCTCCCCAGGCACGGCGCTCCAGCTCGGCCAGTTCAGCCGCGGGCAGGACCTTGTCCTTGCGCAACTCCGGCAGCAACCGGATCAACGCCGGCCAGTCGCCCCGCTGCTGATGCAGGCGCTGCAACTGGCGAAGGGTCTGGACGTTATGAGGGTGGCGCTCGTGCATTGCTTGCAGGGTCGCGAGGGCGCCATCGGTGTCACCGCGATCGGTCTGCAATTGCGCGTGGCTCAAGGCGATTGCCAGCTCGGCCTGGGGCTGACGCTCCAACGCACGCTCCAGCAAGTTGTCGCTTTCCTCGTAATGACCTTGTTCGTTCGCGGCACGGGCAGCACCGAGGTAATACAGTAGCGGCTGGCGTTCGGCTTCCGCCGCCCGGGCCAGATGACGCTGCGCGCTGGCCCAGCGACCTTCAGCCAGATCCAGCTGACCATGCTCGATCGCAACCTGCACCCGACGACTGCGATTGCGCCGTGACCATGGGTTGACCACGCCACTGGAAGTCGTCACCAACTCGACCAACGCCTTGATCCCCCAGAGCACCAGCCAAAGGACAGCCACCAGGGCCAACGTTGCCCACAGGCTCGATTCGTAGCGAAAGGTCTTGTAGGCGATCAGCACGTAGCCGGAGTGCTCCGCTATCGCCAAGCCCAGCGCGGCGGTCGCGGCGATGACCAGGAACACGATCACATACAGGCGCTTCATGGCGTGGTCTCCTGCGCCGTATTCGCGGCAGGTTTGGCCATGGGCTTGACCGAGTCTTCGGCATTCACGTTACGCCGTTCAAGATAAGCCTGAACCGCACTCAGCGTGCCGGTCAGATCCGGAGTGACCACGGTGACAGGCTGCTTGCTCAACTCGGCCACCTGTTCAAGCATCACTTTGCTCTGCGGGTTGTCCGGGTTGAAGTTGCCCTTGAGCACATCGCGCGCTTCGTCCAGTGCCTGGGAGTACACTGCCGCCTGCCCATTGAGCGCGGCCCATTGCGCTTGCTCGAGCGTCAGGCTCAGGGCCAGTCGCACCTGGCTCAGGCTCTGCCCGGCCAGTAACGGGCGGACATTTTTATCGGCATTGAAATCGATGCGGATGTAGCGCGAAATCTGATCCCACCATTGGGCCCAACGGCTCGCACCGTCGCCATCGGCGGTGAGGCCGAGCAGCGATTCGCCACGATCCTTGTACTCGGGCGCCAGCTCGGTCAGGCCGACCACCTGCTCACGCAATGCTCCCAGTCGCAGGAACAGTCCGGTGCGATCCGGTTGCTCGGTGCTGCGCAAGGCCACCAGGGTTTTGGCCACTTGCTCGCGGGCGGCGAAGGCACCGGGATCATTTTGTTCGCGCAGAATTTCATCGGCGCCCTGCACCAGGGCCTGGGCACTGCTGATGTCCTGCAAGGCGGAAAGACGCAGGCTGGCCAGACGCAGCAGGTGCTCGGCCTCGGCCAGACGCCAGTCCTTGCGGCTGGCGCCGAGAACGGTTTCCAGACGCTGGTTCAGGCGCTGCTGATCGCCCTGCAACTGAATTACCAGGCGGCTGCGCTCTTCCAGCACATCGGCGCCGGGAAGTTGCTCAAGGCGCGCACTCAGGCGCTGCTCATTGAGCTTCAGGCTTTGCGACTCATCACTCAAAGCCTGCACCTGACTCAGCTGTTGCTGGTTAGTCGCTTGCAGGTGACGCACCTGCCAGACTCCCCAGCCCCCCACCGCGACACCGGCAGCGCCCAACAGCAGCGCGACGATTGCCAGCCCATTGCCTCGGCGCTGCTCTGCAGCGGGTGGTGGAGTTTCAACCGGTGCATCGAGCACTGGCCGGACGTCTTCTTTAGGCAAGGCTGTTTCGCTCACGTATCCATCCTTTGCATTAGAGAACGGGCACGGGGTGCTCCCGTAACGCCGTCAGCAAAGCCGCGGCACTGGCGCCGCGGCAATCCACAACTGTCAGGGCTCCGGCGGCACGTGCCAGCTCGGCGACCCTGGGGCTTGGTACAAACAACGGCAATCGTGCCAACCGTGGCCAGGCATCCGCGGCCAATTGATGCAGGTGCTCAAAACCCTGCCCACTGCTGACCACCAGCCCGTTCAGGCGTTCCGCTTCGATCTGCCGTGGCAACGCTGCCGGCAGGTAGTGCGGCAGTTCACGACGGTACAGCTCCAGATACTCGACACTAGCACCTCGCTCGCGCAGGCGCTCTGCCAGCAACTCGCGACCGCCCTCTCCACGCAGGATCAGCACGCGCGGATCAGGCCCGGCGATAGCCTCGCGCAACGACGCGAGTTCAAGCAAGGCTTCGCTGTCGTCGCCCTGCGCCGGAAAGCTCACGTCCAGGCCATGATCGGCAAGGATCTGCGCCGTCGCCGCGCCGACACTGAACCACTGCACACGGGGCGCTGACGAACAAAACCGGTCAAGCAACTCAAGGGCAATCCGGGCGGCTGGCTTGCTGACCACGATCACGGCGCTGTAGCGATCCAGTTCCTGCATCACCTGGCGCATTGTGTCAGAGGCAGGGATCGGCGCTATGTCCAAAAGCGGCAAGCTACTGCTGAAAATCCCCTGTTCGGCCAGCAGATCGCTCAGCGCCGCCGACTCATCCGCCGGACGCGTCAGCAGCAGGCGCCAGCCCGTCACTCGTGACCTGCCTCGCCATAGACCGCTTTGAGAATCTCGTTGGCGCCCTGACTCAAAAGGTCTTCGGCCACTTGCACACCCAAGGCCTCGGCCTGATCACGCGGCGCGCGAGCTTCGGCATTCAGCAGCAGACCGCCGCTCGGATCCCCCACCAGACCACGCAACCAGATCTGCTCGCCTTCAAGCACGGCATAGCAGGCAATCGGCACCTGGCAGCCGCCATTGAGGTGTTTATTGAGGGAACGTTCGGCCGTCACGCGGGTGGCGGTGTCCTGGTGATGCAGCGGTGCCAGCAGTGCGTGAATTTCACTGTCTGCACTGCGGCATTCGATGCCCACGGCACCCTGGCCACCGGCGGGCAGGCTGTCGTCGACACTGATGGCCGACGTAATGCGATCTTCGAATCCCAGGCGAATCAAACCGGCGGATGCAAGGATGATGGCGTCGTATTCACCGGCATCGAGCTTGGCCAGACGAGTGTTGACGTTGCCGCGCAGGAAGCGGATTTCCAGGTCCGGACGACGGGTCAGCAATTGGGCCTGGCGACGCAGGCTCGACGTGCCGACGATGCTGCCTTCGGGCAGCTCATCCAGGCTGGCATAGGTATTGGAGACGAATGCATCGCGCGGGTCTTCGCGCTCGCAGATACAGAACAGCCCCAGGCCTTCGGGGAAGTCCATCGGCACGTCTTTCATGGAATGCACGGCGATGTCGGCTTCGTTTTCCAGCAACGCGGTTTCCAGCTCTTTGACGAACAGCCCCTTGCCACCGATTTTCGACAGCGGCGAGTCAAGCAGCTTGTCGCCGCGACTGACCATCGGGACCAGCGTCACGAGCAGACCGGGATGGGCCTCTTCAAGACGGGCTTTGACATATTCGGCCTGCCACAGGGCGAGAGCACTTTTACGCGTGGCGATGCGGATTTCGCGAGAGGACATGGATCAATCCGTACTGAATAGATACGGCGGATAATAACAGCTCAGCCAAATCCACTTTGACTTGTATCAGATACTACTCGGCCTCCCTGGCCCCGGATTTCCGGCATTCGGGTGTGAAATACGCCTGTAACCGGCGAATTAAAGCTGTTGCATCATTTTCCTAACGCCCGCCACGTGGCGTCGACTGACGATCAAGGCGTCACCGTTCAGGCCTTTGAGGAACAGCTGGAAGTGCCCGAGTGGCGTTCGTTGCAGCCGTTCGATGCGATCACGAGCGACCAGTGCGTTGCGGTGGATCCGCACAAAGCGGTCACCGAACTCGTCCTCGAGGGCCTTGAGCGGCTCATCCAGAAGCACTTCGCCGCTCTCGTGGCGCAAGGTCACGTATTTGTGATCGGCAATGAAGTAGACCACCTGATCCAGCGGGATCAGCTCGATTCCCTTTCGGGTTCGGGCGCTGATGTGGCTGCGTGGACCATTGCCACTTTCGGCGGCCGGGCGGGTCAGGGCCGAGAGTTGAACACGATTGGGTCGCTCGGCTTTCTTTAATGCGTCATGTAAATGTTCGGTTCGCACAGGTTTCACCAGATAGCCTACGGCGCTGGCCTGTAAGGCTTCCACGGCAAATTCATCGGGCCCTGTGCAGAACACCACGGCGGGCGGGGTTTCGCGTTCGCACAATCGCGCGGCCACTTGCAGGCCATCAAGGCCTGGCATGCGGATATCGAGTAGCACGATATCCGGCTTGTGGCTGTCGATCAGTGCCAACGCTTCTTCGCCGTTCGTGGCGCTGGGCTCCAGGACACTGTATCCCTCGAGTTCGCCAACCATTCGGCTCAGGCGCTCGCGGGCTAGGGGGTCGTCATCAACGATCAGGACATTCATATTGCGCTGGATTCCTGCGTGAGTCTCGCACAAGGATAGCGTAGACAGGGTAAGTGACGTCCGTCACCGCGATCCACGCTAAGACTAGCGCGAGCGTCAAAAAGTGCCGCGAGACCGACGGCTAAATTTTCATCCGCCGGGCAATTGGCGGCCCAGGCTCGCATTGGCGACACAGCGCCACAGGGTTTGCTGATACGCAATCTGAACACCCCCTCTTCTTATAGTCCGCTTGCGCACCGAGAAGTGCACTGATCCTACTGTCCAACTGTAGACGGTTGCCGGGACGATATTGCTCAAATGAAAAATATCGTTGAGCCAATTGCACAGGACTTGCCTGGGACAGGCGCTGGCCATGAAAAAACCAGGCGACCAGTGTCAGCGACAGCAATGGCAACCCTGTTATTATCCGCGGCAGCTTTCAACGCCATCTTTCTTCAGCCGATACGAGCGAATTCATGAGCACTGACAAGACCAATCAGTCCTGGGGCGGCCGCTTCAGTGAACCCGTCGACGCCTTCGTCGCCCGCTTCACCGCCTCCGTCACCTTCGACCAGCGCCTGTATCGCCACGACATCATGGGCTCGATCGCCCACGCCACCATGCTGGCCAAGGTCGGCGTGCTCACCGATGCCGAGCGCGACAGCATCATCGATGGCCTGAAGACCATCCAGGGTGAAATCGAGGCCGGCCAGTTCGACTGGCGCATCGACCTCGAAGACGTACACATGAACATCGAGGCGCGCCTGACCGACCGCATCGGCGTGACCGGCAAGAAGCTGCACACCGGACGCAGTCGTAACGACCAGGTCGCCACCGATATCCGCCTTTGGCTTCGCGACGAAATCGACCTGATTCTGGGCGAAATCACCCGCCTGCAAAAAGGCTTGCTGGAACAGGCCGAACGCGAAGCGGGCAGCATCATGCCAGGCTTCACCCACCTGCAGACCGCACAGCCCGTCACCTTCGGGCACCACATGCTGGCCTGGTTCGAAATGCTCAGCCGCGACTACGAGCGTCTTGTCGACTGCCGCAAGCGCACCAACCGCATGCCTCTGGGCAGCGCCGCACTGGCCGGCACCACGTACCCGATCGACCGTGAATACACCGCCCAGTTGCTGGGTTTCGACGCAGTGGGTGGCAACTCGCTGGACAACGTGTCCGATCGTGACTTCGCTATCGAATTCTGCTCGGCCGCCAGCATCGCGATGATGCACCTGTCGCGCTTCTCCGAAGAACTGGTGCTGTGGACCAGTGCGCAATTCCAGTTCATCGATCTGCCAGACCGTTTCTGCACCGGCAGTTCGATCATGCCGCAAAAGAAAAACCCGGACGTGCCGGAACTGGTGCGCGGCAAGAGCGGCCGCGTGTTCGGTGCCTTGATGGGCCTGCTAACCCTGATGAAAGGCCAGCCTCTGGCTTACAACAAGGACAACCAGGAAGACAAGGAACCGCTGTTCGACGCCGCCGATACCCTGCGCGACTCGCTACGGGCCTTTGCCGACATGATCCCGGCGATCAAGCCCAAGCACGCGATGATGCGCGAAGCGGCCCTGCGCGGCTTCTCTACCGCCACTGACCTGGCTGACTACCTGGTCCGCCGTGGTCTGCCGTTCCGTGACTGCCATGAAATCGTTGGCCATGCGGTGAAGTACGGCGTGGAAAGCGGCAAGGACCTGGCGGAGATGAGCCTGGAAGAACTGCGCAAGTTCAGCGACCAGATCGATCAGGACGTTTTCGCAGTACTGACCCTGGAAGGCTCGGTCAACGCCCGTAATCACATCGGCGGCACAGCGCCGGCGCAGGTGAAGGCCGCCGTGGTTCGCGGTCAGGCGTTGCTCGCCAGCCGCTAAAAAGCTTGGCGAGCAGGCTGCACGCCGCCCGCTCGCTGTCACAGGTTTTGTGGCGTTCGCCCGAAGGCGCCACGACACAAAACCTGTGGGAGCGGGCTTGCCCGCGATGGCATTCGCAAGAGCGCTGAAGATTCCTACTTCTTCGCCGCAACCATTGCCATAAACGCCGGCATCGCCGCTTCCCGATCCGCCGCCACTCGCTGCACGTTCGGGTTCTCTCCCAATCGCTCCAGCAGCGCCTTGGCCTGTGGCACTTCAGCCAACAGATCCATCCCGAACAGTTTGTGCGCCACGCCACACGCCAGCGGCACGCTGTACAGGAAATACAAATCCGCCACGCTCAAGCTGTCGCCCGCTACATAGGGGGCGAACTTGCCGTGCCGGCCCAGGGCCGCCACTCCCAGCAGCAACTCGGCCCTGGTCTTTTCCTTGATCGCATCGGGCACTGTCATGCCGAAAAACGCTTCGGCGAAACAGGCGCGCGCCGGCAGTTCGATGTACAACTCGATTTCCCTGGCCAGCGCCAACACCTGCGCGCGCTGGAATGGTTCGCTTGGTAGCAGGGGCCTGCCTTGCTGGCTCTGCTCGATATACTCGATAATCACGCTGGTTTCGTTGATGAAGCCCTGCTCGACCTGCAACACCGGCACCTTGCCGCGCGGACTGATGGCCAGCGCCTCGGCGCTGGTGCCGCCGTAAAACGGCACTTCCTCGAAGGTCAGGCCTTTTTCCAGCAACGCCAGTTTGACCATGTTGTAGTAGTTGCTGACGGAAAATCCATAAAGCTTGATCATCACAGAGCCTCCAGGCCGTGCGGGGTGGGCAGTGCCTGTTTATAGATCGCTCGAGGCTTTCTTGCCAGCAGCATCACGCTGCTGAATGCGGGTAAACTGGCCGCCTTAACTTGAGGAGCCTGCCATGAGCGAGCCTACAGACATCGATAGCGACGAAGAAGAATTCACCGAAAACACCCTGATCGAAGCCATCGAAAACCAGATCGAAAGCGAAAATCCGCCGGCCGCCAAGGCAACCTTCAACAAGCTGACACTGGTGGGCTACGAGAAGGAAGAAATTCTCAACCTGATGGCCCATGTTTTGGCCGTAGAAATCGACGCAATCCTCGAAGAAGACCGCGCGTTCGACACCGAATGGTACGAAGCGGCATTGCGCGCGCTGCCCGAGTTGCCCCCGGAAAAGAAATAACCCCTTCCCCCCGCAGGAGCGAGCCCGCTCCTGCAAGCCCCGGAAACGGGGAAAGCTCACCATGATGAAAAAACCCTGTCGCGAGGGCTGGACATGCCGCACGAGTGGGATCACCTTAGGGGCGCTGTCGTCTAATTCCTAGAAAGTCTGGAGTCCCTATGTCGCTTACCCCTGAGTTGGTTGCCGAACTGGAAATCCTCGCACTCTTCAACCTGGACAGTTCCCAGGAAGGTTTGAAAATTCATCAGACCGCTGCCCCCAAAGCCATTGCCGCTGCCCGTCGCCTGTATGAAAAAGATCTGATCGACCAACCCGATGGCGGCTACCTGACCAGCCTGGGTCGTGACGCCGCGCAAAATGTGCAAACCCTGCTGACCATTCTGAGCGTAAAAGAAACAGCCTGAATTCCATCGCATTGCCCACGGAAACCTCCACCACGGGATTTCCGCGGGCAAACTCTGTGACCTGTAATCGCCACGCGATAAAAATCTGACGCCAGAAAAACAAAATCAGCTTAAATGCCTCCGCGCCAAGGCGCTAAACTGCCCCTCAACCGAGAGCCCCACATCCGAGCCCTGTGAGCCGGTTTGAGCTGACATGACCCGCACCCATGAAATCCGCCCCGATCTGGACGAGGGAATCGACCGCAAGGTTCTCAGCCAACTGCGCGCGCGCTTTCTGAAGCTCAACCAGGGCCGCATGGCTCGCGCCATGGAGGGTTTGTCGACCCGCCAGCAAGGGGTGCTGAACCTTCTGCCATTGTTTTTTCACGTCAACCATCCGCTGTTGCCCGGTTACGTTTCCGGCAGCACACCGGCCGGGCTTTCGAATTTCGAGCCGGATGCCAACGCTTTGGCCGAAGCTCAACGCCTGACCCGCTCGTTTTCCTATAAGCCGCGCCACGGCAGCAATCCGCCGCGGCCGATTCACGGCCTGTTCCTGATGGGCAGCCTCGGCACGCTGGCCCAGGCCGATCAGAGCGATATGGACGTGTGGGTCTGCCACAGCCCGGATTTAACCGAGCAGGAACTCGCCGAGCTGCGCAAGAAATGCCAATTGCTCGAAGCATGGGCCGACAGCCAGGGAGCCGAAGCGCACTTTTTCCTGATCGACCCGGTTCGCTTCGTACGCGGCGAACGCGATAGCCAATTGAGTTCGGAAGACTGCGGTACCACCCAGCACTACTTGCTGCTGGACGAGTTTTACCGTACCGCGATCTGGCTGGCCGGGCGCACGCCGATCTGGTGGCTGGTGCCCGTCTATGAAGAAGCGAGTTACGACCGCTATACCCACACGCTGATTTCCAAGCGCTTCATCCGCGCTGACGAAACCCTCGACCTGGGGCATCTGGCCTACATTCCGCCCGGTGAATTTATCGGTGCCGGACTCTGGCAACTGTTCAAGGGCATCGAGTCGCCATACAAATCGGTGCTCAAGCTGCTGCTGACCGAGGTTTACGCCAGCGAACACCCCAGGGTCCAGTGCCTGAGCCTGCGTTTCAAGCAAGCCGTGTTCGCCAACCGGCTCGACCTCGACGAGCTGGACCCGTACGTCGTGGTCTACCGGCGCATCGAGGAATACCTCATTGCCCGCAACGAGCCGGAGCGCCTGGAACTGGTGCGTCGCGCGCTTTACCTGAAGGTCAATCGCAAGCTCACCGGCAGCAGCGGTCGAAGCCAGGGCTGGCAACGTTCGCTGCTGGAACGGCTGGCCCACGAATGGCAATGGGACCCACGGCAATTGGCGCTGCTCGACAGCCGCAGTCAGTGGAAAGTCCGCCAGGTCAGCTCGGAGCGCCGAGCCCTGGTCAACGAGCTGAACTACAGCTACCGCTTCCTGACCCAATTTGCCCGTAACGACCAAACTGCCAGTCTGATCAACAAACGCGACCTGAGTGTGCTGGGCCGACGCCTGTATGCCGCCTTCGAGCGCAAGGCGGACAAGGTCGAATTCATCAACCCGGGCATCGCGCCGGATCTGGCCGAAGACACCCTGACACTGGTACATGCTTCGAGCAAAAAGGAATCGGAACCGAGCCAGTGGGGCTTGTACAACGGCAGCCTGACCGCCCTTGAGTGGGAGCACTTCGCCCCGATCAAGCGCAGCCGTCAGTTGCTTGAACTGCTGACCTGGTGCCACCGCAACGGCGTGATCGACAGCAGCACCCGCCTGGCCCTGCACCCCGGAAGCAGCGACCTGAGCGAATTCGAACTGTTCAACCTGCTGGGCAGCCTGCAACAGAGCATTCGCCTGCCGCTGCAGACCGTCGCCGAAGAACCGTTGTTGCGCGCCAGCGTGCCCAGCGAGGTGCTGATCCTGGTGAACGTCGGCGTCGACCCGCTCAAGCACCATCGCGACCTGAACATCCTGATGACCACCGAGCGCACCGACTCCCTGAGCTATGCCGGCGTCAGGGAAAACCTGGTGCTGACCCTGGATCAAGTCACGCTCAATAGCTGGAACGAAGTATTGGTCAATCGCTTCGACGGCCCCCACGCCCTGCTCGACTGCCTGCGCGACTACCTCAACAATCTGCCCAACGGACCGCAGCAGCCCAGGCTGCGGGTGCGGTGCTTCTGCCACAACCGCGCGCAATTCATTGCCCAGCGCGTCGAAGAGATCCTCGAAACGGCGCAGAACCTGCTGCTGAGCAAACTCAATTACCGCTACCTGATTCAGGTTCAGCAGCATTACCACGTACTTGAGCTGATACCCGGCCAGGTCAATCACGTCACCCTGACCACACTGCCTGAGCTGTTCGATTACCTGAGCGAAGACCTGACCCGTTACAGCCCGCTGCACCTTGATCACAAGGCACTGGAAAACCACGATCTGGCACTGCTCCTGCCCATGGGGCAGCCCGACTGCCTCCAGGTGTTTTACCGGGTCAAGGAAGACCAGGCCGAACTGTACGTACTCGATGAATTCAATGCCTTGTGGCAGCAACGCTTGCCGTGGCATGACGAGCAAAGCCTGCTGGTGCCGCTGCAACGGTTCCTGCAGTCGATCCAGTACCGGCGCGACGCCTTGCTGCCCATGGACGCGGCCCACCCCTTGAGCCTGGACACATTGTTTTATCAGCTTCTGCCCTCGGGAACGGGGCGCGCGCGCCGGGTCGAGGCCCGGCCGGCACCGCAAACACCGGCCAACAAACCGTTCTATGACGTGCAGGCGATCATCGGCAAAGCGGCACCGGGCAAGGTACAGGTCACCCTGTATTGCAATCAGCGGGAGTTTTCAGAGCTGGAGCATGGCGACCAACTATTCAGCGTGGTCGCCCGGGAAATCATCGAACAGCGCCGGGAAACCGAGCGCTATCGCTGCTACATCACCGACCTTGACCTGACAGGCCTGCTCGGTGATGGGCAGAGTTCAAGCAATTTGTACCTGCGCTACAAGGCCGACCTGGAGCACGCACTGAACGGGGCGCTCGAACAGGTCTGACAGGTTGTCACTCGGGGAAGGCGCCGCCATTGGCAGGCTGCGATTCGACTTCCAGCAGGGTCAGCTTCAGCGTCTTGCCACCCGGCGCCGGCCAGTCGATGTGCTGGCCAACCTTCAGGCCGAGCAACGCGCTGCCCACGGGGGCCAGGATGGAGATCCGGCCTTCGTCGGCGTTGGCATCCTTTGGATAAACCAGGGTCAGGTGGTAATCCTTGCCACTGCTCTCTTCACGGCAATGCACGCGCGAATTCATGGTCACGACATCGGCCGGCACTTCTTCGTGACTGACCAATGTATCGGCGCGGTCCAGCTCGGTTTGCAACGCGATAACGCCCGGCAGCGTTTCATCAAGGCTGTCGATCAGACGCTCCAGACGCTGTACGTCCAGACGGGTAAGGGTGATGGAAGGTGCGGTCATGATCAGGGCAGACTCCTTTCTTCTGCGCGAAAAAAGCAAAACCCCGCCAGAAAAAGGCGGGGTTTTCACGAGCCTCGATGAGTTGAGGCGTATCCGGACACTAACACAGCTCAAAAAATATACAAGTCGCCACCGGGCGGTCATGGCCCTCCCTACAGGGATCGGCGTTGCAGAGCCTGCTCGCAAATCACCCGGCGACGTTCGTCATCCGCCGAGCGCCATTCGCGGATGTCTTCGACGTGGCGAAAACAGCCCAGGCAGACTTTTTGCGCGTCCAGCCGACACACGCCGCTGCACGGCGATGGCACCGCCGGGCTGACGTTGCTGTAGAGCGGCTTGGGCGGACGCACGGGCGCTGACTGTGTCACGGCGTTACAGGCCTTCGAAATCGAGTTCGACGTCAGCTTGCGCCTTGACGATGCGCTCAAGCATCTCGCCCAGTTGCTCTTCGCTCTTGTCGCACATCCAGCGCTCGCTCTCTTCGTCGTAATCGAAGTGGAAGCCACCGGACACTGCCGCCAGCCACAACTGACGCAACGGCTCTTGCCGACTGAAAATCAACTGGGTTCCGTTTTCGAACTTGACGGTGAGCACACCGGCCGAGCTTTCCAGATCGATATCCAGGTCGCTGTCGTCAAAGATGTCCTCCAACGTCTGCTGGGTGGCATCGACCAGGTCATGGAAACGCGCTTCGGACAAACTCATTACGGCAACCTCAAAAAGTGTCTGATCAGGCTCAAGCGCCGCAAGATACGACCGAGGCCTCCCGATTGCAAAGGATAACGCCCAGCAACCCCAATCTGTGGGAGCGAGCCTGCTCGCGATGACGCCGGCACATTTAACATTATGGTCAACGGAAACACCGCTATCGCGAGCAGTCTCGCTCCCACAAGGATTGCATGATACCGACCGGCATCGGTCCAAGGCCCGCCAGACGGGAGCCCCGTCGCATAGGCAAGCTGCCGGGTGGCCGGTATACTCCGGCGCAATTAATGCATTTTCAAGGATTTCGCCATGAAGCGCCTGATCTCCTCCCTTGCTGCGCTCCTCGCGGTTGCCTGCCTTGTGTCGGCCTGCGGTCAAAAAGGCCCGCTGTACCTGCCTGACGACAACCAGGATCCTGCGGCGCAAGCCCAGTCCTCGCAAAAGCCCGCCTCCAAGGCACACAAGCACGACGTCTACCAATAAGGGAACCTCATGGACGCTTTTAACTACCGTGACGGTGAACTGTTCGCGGAAGGTGTTGCCCTGTCTGCCATCGCCGATCGCTTTGGTACACCGACTTACGTTTACTCCCGTGCCCACATCGAAGCCCAATACCTGGCTTACGCCGATGCACTGGCGGGCATGCCACATCTGGTCTGCTTCGCGGTCAAGGCCAACTCCAACCTGGGTGTACTGAATGTCCTGGCGCGCCTGGGCGCCGGTTTCGACATCGTCTCCCGTGGCGAGCTGGAACGCGTACTCGCCGCCGGCGGCAGCGCCGACAAGATCGTGTTCTCCGGTGTCGGCAAGACCCGTGACGACATGCGTCGCGCCCTGGAAGTCGGCGTGCACTGCTTCAACGTCGAATCCACCGACGAACTGGAACGCCTGCAAGTGGTTGCCGCCGAACTGGGTGTTCGCGCGCCGATCTCGCTGCGCGTGAATCCGGATGTCGATGCCGGCACTCACCCGTACATTTCCACCGGTCTCAAAGAGAACAAGTTCGGCATCGCCATTGCCGACGCCGAGGATGTGTACGTGCGCGCCGCGCAGCTGCCGAACCTGGAAGTGGTCGGCGTCGACTGCCATATCGGCTCGCAACTGACCACCCTGCCACCCTTCATCGACGCCCTCGACCGCCTGCTGGGCCTGGTCGACCGTCTCGGCGATTGCGGCATTTACCTGCGCCACATCGATCTCGGTGGCGGCCTGGGCGTGCGTTATCGCGACGAAGAGCCACCATTGGCTGCCGATTACATCAAGGCCGTGCGCGAACGTCTGGACGGTCGCGACCTGGCGCTGGTGTTCGAGCCGGGCCGCTTCATCGTGGCCAATGCCGGCGTGCTGCTGACTCAGGTCGAGTACCTCAAGCACACCGAACACAAGGATTTCGCCATCGTCGACGCGGCCATGAACGACCTGATCCGCCCGGCGCTGTACCAAGCCTGGATGGACGTCACTGCCGTGCGCCCGCGCAACACGGCCGGTCGCGCCTACGACATCGTCGGCCCGATCTGCGAGACCGGCGACTTCCTGGCCAAGGATCGTGAATTGGCCCTGGAAGAAGGCGATCTGCTGGCCGTGCATTCGGCTGGCGCCTACGGGTTTGTCATGAGCTCCAACTACAACACCCGTGGCCGCGCCGCTGAAGTGTTGGTGGACGGTGATCAGGCATTTGAAGTGCGTCGCCGTGAAACGGTAGCCGAGTTGTTTGCTGGCGAAAGCCTGCTGCCGGAGTAAAACCATGCTGCTGCGTTTTACCAAAATGCACGGCCTGGGCAACGACTTCATGGTCCTCGACCTGGTCAGCCAGCACGCGCATATTCTGCCCAAGCACGCCAAGCTTTGGGGTGACCGGCACACCGGCATCGGTTTCGACCAGCTGCTGATCGTCGAAGCGCCCAGCAACCCGGACGTGGACTTCCGTTATCGGATCTTCAACTCCGACGGCTCTGAAGTGGAACAGTGCGGCAATGGTGCGCGCTGTTTCGCCCGCTTCGTGCTCGACAAGCGCCTGACCGCAAAACGGCAGATCCGCGTCGAAACCAAAAGTGGCATCATCGAGCTGGACGTGCGCAACGACGGGCAGATCGGCGTGAACATGGGCGCCCCGCGCCTGGTACCGGCCGACATCCCGTTCCTGGCACCCGAGCAGGCCCTGAGCTATCAGGTCGACGTCGATGGCACACCCGTGGAACTGGCCGCCGTGTCCATGGGCAATCCCCATGCGGTTCTGCGGGTCAGCGATATCAACAATGCGCCGGTACATGAACTGGGGCCGAAAATCGAACATCACCCGCGCTTCCCGGCAAGGGTCAATGTCGGTTTTCTCCAGGTCATCGACCGGGGCCGCGCGCAATTGCGCGTCTGGGAGCGCGGGGCCGGGGAAACCCAGGCTTGCGGTACCGGCGCCTGTGCCGCCGCAGTGGCCGCGATCAGCCAGGGGTGGATGGATTCGCCGCTATTGATCGACCTGCCTGGCGGGCGTCTGTCCATTGAGTGGGCAGGCCCTGGCCACCCGGTATTGATGACCGGCCCGGCAGTCCGTGTATATGAAGGACAAGTGCGTCTTTGAGTGAGCCAAAGCCATGACCGATAAGCCTCAGGTACCCGCCCGACAGTCCGACGAATCCCCGTCCGAGAGCCTGGAGGCGGCGGCGATTGCCGCGTACCTGGAGGCTCATCCGGACTTCTTCGTCCAGCACGAAGAATTGCTGCCGGCCTTGCGCATTCCCCACCGGCGCGGCGACACCGTGTCGCTGGTGGAACGCCAGATGACCATCCTGCGTGATCGCAACATCGAGTTGCGGCACCGACTCTCACACTTGATGGATGTGGCCCGCGACAACGACCGGTTGTTCGACAAGACCCGCCGCCTGATCCTCGCACTGATGGACGCCGCCAGCCTGGAAGACGTGGTGATGTCTGTCGAAGACAGCCTGCGCCAGGACTTCCAGGTGCCTTTTGTCAGCCTCATTCTGCTTGGCGACAACGCCATGCCGGTCGGCCGCTGGGTGACCCACGCCGAGGCACAAGTGGCCATAGGCGGCTTGTTGCAGGAAGACAAAAGCGTCAGCGGCAGCCTGCGCGAGCACGAGCTGGACTTCCTGTTCGGCGAAGAGCAGCGCAAGCAGATCGGTTCCACCGCCGTCGTCGCCATCAGCCATCAGGGCATCCACGGCATCCTGGCCATCGCCAGCCGTGATCCGCAGCACTACAAAAGCTCGGTGGGCACCTTGTTCCTGAGCTACATCGCCGAAGTCATGGGCCGCGTGCTGCCACGGGTCAACAACTCCCTGCGCTCGGTACGCTGAACATGGAACGGCAACTGGACGCTTACTGCGAACACCTGCGCAGTGAGCGGCAGGTGTCCCCACACACCCTTTCGGCCTATCGTCGCGACCTCGACAAGGTGCTGGGCTGGTGCGTCAAACAGAACATCGGCAGTTGGGCAGCGCTGGACATCCAGCGCCTGCGCAGCCTGATCGCTCGCCTGCATGCACAAGGCCAGTCCTCCCGCAGCCTGGCGCGGTTGTTGTCGGCGGTGCGAGGGCTCTATCACTACCTGAACCGTGAAGGCCTGTGCGACCACGATCCGGCCAACGGCCTGACGCCACCCAAGGGCGAACGCCGCCTGCCGAAAACCCTCGACACTGACCGCGCGCTGCAACTGCTTGAAGGCGGTGTGGAGGATGATTTTCTGGCACGTCGCGATCAGGCGATACTTGAGCTGTTCTACTCTTCCGGGCTGCGCCTGTCGGAGCTGACCGGACTGAATCTTGATCAGCTTGATTTGGCGGATGGCATGGTCCAGGTGCTCGGCAAGGGCAGCAAAACCCGTCTGCTGCCGGTGGGCAAAATGGCGCGCGAAGCCTTGGAACTCTGGTTGCCATTGCGGGCATTGGCCAATCCGGCGGACGACGCGGTATTTGTCAGCCAGCAAGGCCGGCGGCTCGGCCCACGGGCGATTCAGCTACGGGTAAAAGCCGCTGGCGAACGTGAGCTCGGGCAAAACCTGCACCCGCACATGTTGCGCCACTCCTTTGCCAGCCACTTGCTGGAGTCCTCCCAGGACCTGCGGGCGGTGCAGGAGCTGCTCGGCCATTCGGACATCAAGACCACGCAGATTTATACCCACCTGGACTTCCAGCACCTGGCCACGGTCTATGACAGTGCTCATCCACGGGCCAAACGCATTAAAGGCGATGATTCATGACTCTCCAACTGATCACCTTCGACCTCGACGACACTCTGTGGGACACCGCTCCGGTGATCGTCAGCGCCGAAGCCATCCTGCGTGAATGGCTGGCTGAACACGCACCGAATCTGGGCGCGGTGCCGGTGGAGCACTTGTGGGCCATTCGCGAACGCATCCTGAGCATCGAGCCGAACCTCAAGCACCGCATCAGCGCCCTGCGCCGCCGGGTGCTGTTCCAGGCGCTGGAAGAAGCCGGTTACGCCCATACAGAAGCGTCCGACCTGGCCGATCAGAGCTTCGAAGTGTTTCTGCATGCCCGGCATCAGCTGGAAATCTTCCCTGAAGTACAACCGACCCTGGAAGTGCTGGCCAACCATTACACCCTCGGCGTGGTGACCAACGGCAATGCCGACGTACGACGCCTGGGGCTCGCGGACTACTTCAAGTTTGCGTTATGCGCCGAAGACATCGGCATCGCCAAACCTGATTCTCGATTGTTCCATGAGGCGCTGCAGCGTGGCGGTGCCACGGCCGAGACAGCGGTGCACATCGGTGACCACCCAGGCGACGACATTGCCGGCGCCCAGCAAGCGGGACTGCGGGCGATCTGGTTCAACCCGGCCGGCAAGGACTGGGAAGCCGAGCGATTGCCGGACGCCGAGATCCGTAGCCTGACCGAGTTGCCGGCGTTGTTGGCGAGTTGGAACAAGGCCTCGAACTGACAAGCTCGCTCAGAGAGATCACCACAGTTTTCATATTTTTGTTTCAGGCATGAAAAAGCCCGCAGCGACGGCGGGCTTTTTCAGCAAGCAAGGAAACAGGCTTAGATAGGCCGGCTGCCGTACTTGTTATCAGGCTTCTTGGGCGGATCGGCGACCACGTTGGCCTCCACTTCCTGCACCTTGCCGCCACGAGCCAGGAACTCTTCCATGGCCTTGGCCAGGGCGTCGCGCTCCTTGTTCTTGGCTTCGACACTCGGCAGCTCATCGATTGATACCGCTGCCTTGGCTTTGCCTTTGGCGGTCGGAACCGGCGCATCACCGCCGTCATCTTCAGCGACGTCTTCCGCCGCTGCTTCCAGACCTTCTTCGGTTTCGTCGTCGTCGCCTACTTCGAGGTCGTCGTTTTCCAGATCATCGTCGCTCATGTTCTACCTCATGACTTGCGAAAAGCAGATTAGTTATAGCCCAGCTTTGCCCTCTGTCGAAGGCTGCCGGAAAAAAATCAACAGCCGCTGCTGACCAGCGGTTATGCCCCTTCACCGTGCAAGGTGGCGAGGACTTTACGGGCACCGCCATGATCACGGTGCTCGCCCAGATAAACGCCTTACCAGGTCCCTAGCGCCAGTCGGCCCGCCGAAACCGGCAAACTGAGCTGACAGCCAAGCACGCTGGCCTTGAAGTGCGCCGGGAGGTCGTCCAGGCCTTCGTCGTTATGCTCATAGCCGTCTGTTCCTTGTGGGATCAGACGATTGAAAAATCGTTCGAAGTCGCGACGTACCGCCGGATCGGCGTTCTCGTTGATGGTCAACGACGCCGAGGTATGCTGTAGCCACAAATGCAGCAGACCAACCCGACACGCCCTGAGTTCAGGCAAGCCGGCGAGTAACTCGTCCGTTACCAGATGAAAGCCCCGGGGCCTCGCCCGCAGGGTAATCAGAGTCTGCTGCCACATACAGTTCTCCGCACGTTCGGGGCGCATTCTAGCGCGCTCTGGGAAAAAACAAAGGCCCTAATATTCCTTCATTCCTGTAAGCCATCAGCGGCACAAAAACCCGCGTCCTAAACGTCGCAAAAGCTGTAAGAAAAAACCTTTCAGCGCAGCCCCCGATGACAAATTCCGGACAAAAAAATGCCCGGCAAGCCGGGCAAGTTTTCTCATGCGCGTGCTTACAAGTTGTAGCCGCGTTCGTTGTGAAGCGCCAGGTCGATACCGACGGCTTCTTCTTCTTCGGTGATACGCAGCCCCATGATGGCGTCCAGCACCTTGAGAATGATGAAGGTGACGATCGCGGTGTAGATCACCGTGAAGCCCACGCCTTTGCACTGAATCCAGACTTGAGCGGCAATGTCGGTGACGGTGCCGAAGCCACCCAGGGACGGTGCAGCGAATACACCGGTCAGGATCGCGCCGAGGATACCGCCGATACCGTGCACGCCGAAGGCGTCCAGGGAGTCGTCATAGCCGAGCTTGCGTTTCAGGGTGGTGGCACAGAAGAAGCACACCACGCCCGCGGCCAGGCCGATTATCAGTGAGCCCATTGGGCCTACAGTACCGGCGGCCGGGGTAATGGCGACCAGGCCGGCAACCACACCCGATGCGATACCCAGTGCGCTAGGTTTGCCGTGGGTGATCCACTCGGCGAACATCCAGCCCAGCGCGGCGGCGGCGGTTGCGATCTGGGTCACCAGCATCGCCATGCCGGCAGTACCGTTGGCCGCAGCTGCGGAACCGGCGTTGAAACCAAACCAGCCGACCCACAGCATGGCCGCGCCTACCAGGGTGTAACCAAGGTTATGCGGAGCCATTGGAGTCGTAGGGAAGCCTTTTCGCTTGCCCAGCACCAGGCAGGCTACAAGACCTGCAATACCGGCGTTGATGTGCACCACGGTGCCACCGGCGAAATCCAGTACGCCCCAGTCGCCCAACAGAGAACCCGGACCGCTCCAGACCATGTGCGCAATCGGCGCATATACCAGAGTGAACCACACGCCCATGAAGACCAGCATTGCAGAGAACTTCATCCGCTCAGCGAACGCACCGACGATCAGCGCTGGAGTAATGATGGCGAAAGTCATCTGATAGGTAACAAATACCGCTTCAGGGAACAGCGCCGCAGGGCCGGTAATGCTGGCCGGTGTGATGCCGGCGAGGAAGGCCTTGGCAAGGCTGCCGACAAAGGAATTGTAGTTGACCACCCCTGCTTCCATGCCCGTCGTGTCAAACGCCATGCTGTAGCCATAAATGAACCACAGGATGGTAACCAGCCCCGTAATGGCGAAGCACTGCATCATCACGGAAAGAATGTTTTTCGAACGAACCATGCCGCCGTAGAACAGCGCGAGACCGGGAATGGTCATGAACAGCACGAGGGCAGTCGAGGTCAACATCCAGGCGGTATCGCCGGAGTTGAGGACTGGAGTCGCCACCGGATCTGCCGCCATGGCCAGGCCGGGCATTACGATGGACAACAGGGCTCCTAGCCCTGCGAATTTACGCAGAGTCATATTGTTTTCTCCTGGGGCGTTGGGTTTGTGGCGGCTTAGATTGCGTCGGTATCGGTTTCGCCGGTACGAATGCGAATCGCCTGTTCCAGATTGACCACGAAGATCTTGCCGTCACCGATCTTGCCGGTGTTGGCGGCCTTGGTTATCGCCTCGATAACCCGGTCGAGATCCTTGTCGTCAATGGCGACATCAATCTTCACCTTTGGCAGGAAATCGACCACGTATTCCGCGCCGCGATACAGCTCGGTGTGCCCCTTCTGCCGACCGAAGCCTTTGACTTCGGTGACGGTAATGCCCTGCACGCCGATTTCGGACAACGATTCGCGCACGTCGTCCAACTTGAACGGCTTGATGATGGCAGTGACTAGCTTCATGAAAACTCTCTCCCGAATTGGTGGACTTGCCCCAGGAAAACAAACCCGTCTCAAGTCTAAGCGCAGTGCCTGGCTTTGTAACGCATCGTCGGCCTTACCTGCCCGTCCGACGCCAGCTACCCGCTCCTCACGAAACACTCCCCGCGTTTCGCTTGGCGCACTGCATTCGTCACAGCGACTGCATCAGTGCATGGGTCACCATGGACTAAGCAGAAAGCTTGCCATCTCCACAAAACCTACTGTTTTCAAGCCTTTACCAGTAGATGCCAGCAACTTCGCAACAACACTCCATGCGTTACGCACAACAACGGTGCGATGCCGTCCGTCCCCATGCGCGAAAAGCGTGCATCGACCGCCCGCGAAATGACTATAGACACTGCGTGATACACTGCCTGCCATTGTTATCAGGACCTTTCCCATGCTCGCGCCCAAAGACTTCCTCGACGCCCTGACTGGCACCGCCTCCCGTCTCTTCAGCGGCGACACCCCATTGCCGAAAAGCGAAATCGAAAGCCAATTCAAGGCCCTGCTGCAGAGTGGCTTCAGCAAGCTGGATCTGGTGAGCCGGGAAGAGTTTGATAGCCAGATGGTCGTGCTGGCGCGGACGCGAGCACGGTTGGAAGCACTTGAAACGAAGGTCGCGGAGATGGAAGCGAGGCTCAATCCGCCTGCAGAATAACGCCCCAATCCCTAATGGTTAGCCCCATTCCACCGTGTACGCGAGCCTGCTCGCGACAAGGTCGTAACGACTGTCAGATTTATCTGTAGGAATTGCCGAGACTGCGGTCTTCAAGCCCGCAAGAGTCCCGGCAACATCCTACGAAACTCTCATCCGCCGTCTGATTGCGCCGCAAATCCCCCCTTTCTAAGCTCTCCTCTCAAATGAGTCATTTGAACGCGAGCACTGCATCAGCACGAAAAAAATCTAGCCCGCAGTGAATATTAGTTATTGATACCAATGGAATATTCCTAACATCACAAGGAGTAACACCGCAAAAAGCTGTGTATATCTGTCTATATTTGTGACGCCCCCCGGCCCAGACGGAAGCAAAATCCCAAAGTGGAATAACACAGCCACTCCCAGCGGCGGTGCTACCTGCACCATAAGAGCAACCAGAACCAACCTATCCACCTTTGCTTGGTCAGTAGAAATCACGATGAAGTAAATAACGTCGCGGGCCTTGAAAGACCTTCCCCTTGCCAACAGGTAATTTTTTCGGCAGATCCTATCTGACTTATAAAAACAAAGGAGTTGCAGTGATGATTAACTCAACAAGCAATCCTGTAGTGAAAAGCAGTCTAGCCCTGACTGGATCAATAACGATGACAGCGGCACATTTACCGTTAATGAAAGACGGGCAGCGCTGGAAGAGTCAGACAAACAAGAATTCGCATGGAGGCAAAGAGTCGTTGCCGAGGCAGAGCATGAATACAACACCACAGGAAAACTGACCAAATTCTTCCAAAGCGTCCTTGACCATTACAAAGGCTTACCTCGAATAGAACAAGCAGAGTACCCGAGCGACTACGAATCCAGACTTAATGAATTGATAGCTTTAGACTTTAACTATTTGACGCATGTCGCAGAAGGCAAAGAGAAGGTCGACATAGAAAGCTTTATACTAAAAATTCTAAATAGTGATAGCAATCTGCCTGACGACGAACAGTCTTCCTCTAAGCCGCCTCAACCGAGCGAGCGATCCTGAGCCAACTTAGTTGGCCACCCATATCTATCCACACGCAGTAATGCAATAACTGATCACTTTCCACTAACACTGGCGCATCGCACTTTAATCGCCCTTCAAAGAGATTAAAGACTGCAATCGTTTGCGGCGGGGGAGCGCTCCCCCTCGCCACAGAATCAATGCGCTGCCCGTGAAGCCGCGCAACATCTTGCGAAAATTCCTTGCCTGCCATGCACCGCGGAAACAGCACTGCCGTCTACCCTTGCAAAAACCCGCAGGAAGCGGCCCCCGTACAACTCAAGGAACGACCATGTCCCTCTCCATCGTCCACAGCCGCGCCCAGATTGGCGTGGATGCCCCCGCCGTCACCGTCGAAGTTCATCTGGCCAATGGCTTGCCGTCGCTGACCATGGTCGGCCTGCCCGAAGCGGCGGTGAAGGAGAGCAAAGATCGAGTACGTAGCGCGATCATCAATTCGGGGCTGCAGTTTCCGGCGCGACGGATCACCTTGAATCTGGCCCCGGCGGATTTGCCCAAGGATGGCGGACGGTTCGATCTGGCAATTGCCTTGGGGATTCTTTCGGCCAGTGTGCAGGTGCCGACATTGACGCTCGATGATGTGGAGTGTCTGGGCGAGCTGGCCCTGTCAGGCGCAGTGCGTGCGGTGCGGGGCGTGTTGCCGGCGGCGTTGGCCGCGCGCAAGGCCGGACGCTCGTTGATGGTGCCGCGTGCGAATGCCGAAGAAGCGTGCCTGGCGTCGGGGTTGAAGGTGATTGCGGTGGATCATCTGCTGCAGGCCGTGGCGCATTTCAACGGGCACACGCCGGTTGAGCCCTATGTGTCCGATGGATTGATCCACGCCAGCAAACCCTACCCCGACCTGAACGAAGTGCAGGGTCAGCAAGCAGCCAAACGGGCGTTGCTGATTGCAGCGGCGGGTGCGCATAACCTCCTCTTCAGCGGACCTCCCGGAACGGGCAAGACGCTTCTGGCGAGTCGCCTGCCAGGGCTGCTGCCCCCACTGGCAGAGTGCGAAGCACTGGAAGTGGCCGCCATTCAGTCCGTCACCAGTTGCGTCCCGTTGAGCCATTGGCCGCAGCGCCCCTTCAGACAACCGCACCACTCGGCTTCTGGCCCGGCGCTGGTCGGTGGCGGCTCGAAACCACAGCCCGGTGAAATCACCCTCGCCCACCACGGTGTTTTGTTTCTCGATGAGCTTCCAGAGTTCGACCGCAAAGTGCTCGAGGTTTTGAGAGAGCCACTGGAGTCAGGCCATATCGTGATTTCCCGGGCCAAGGATCGCGTGCGGTTTCCGGCACGTTTTCAGTTGGTGGCGGCAATGAATCCGTGCCCTTGTGGATATCTTGGCGAACCCACTGGCCGCTGCTCCTGCACGCCGGACATGGTTCAGCGCTATCGCAACAAACTGTCCGGGCCCTTGCTGGATCGGATCGATTTGCACCTGACGGTGGCGCGGGAGGCCACGGCGTTGAATCCGACGGTGAAACCCGGGGAGGACAGCGCCAGCGCGGCAGGACTGGTCGCTGACGCCCGTGAACGCCAGCAAAAGCGTCAGGGGTGCGCCAACGCCTTTCTCGATTTGCCGGGGCTGCGCCGGCACTGCAAGTTATCCACAGTCGATGAGAACTGGCTGGAAACGGCCTGTGAACGGCTGACGTTGTCGTTGCGGTCGGCGCATCGGTTGCTGAAGGTGGCGCGAACCCTGGCGGATCTGGAACAGGTCGACGGGATCAAGCGGGAGCATCTGGCGGAGGCATTGCAGTATCGGCCGGCAACGCAATGAGTGCCTGCTCTCGATGACTATTTCAAAGGCACATCAGCGAAACCGGTCAACCTCCGACCGCAAATCCGCCGCCAGCTTCTCCAGCTCTTTAGCGGTGACCGCCAGGTTCGACACTACTTCCCGCTGCTCGCTGTTGGCCAGCGCAATGCTTTGCAAGTTGCTGCTGAGCAACGTCGCCGTACTGCTCTGTTCCTGGGTCGCCGTGGTAATCGCGGCGAATTGCTGACCGGCTGAACGGCTTTGCTCATCGATATGTGCAAGTGCAGAAGCCACGTTGGCGTTGCGCGACAAGCCTTCCTGCATCAGCACATTACCCTGCTCCATGGTGCTGATGGCGTTGCCGGTTTCCTGCTGAATGCTCTGGATCATCACGGAAATTTCGTCCGTGGCCTGACGGGTGCGCGAGGCGAGGTTGCGCACTTCGTCGGCCACCACGGCAAAGCCACGTCCCTGCTCACCGGCACGCGCCGCTTCGATCGCGGCGTTGAGCGCCAATAAGTTGGTTTGTTCGGCAATCGAGGTGATGACGCCAACGATGCCGCCGATTTCCTGGGAGCGCTGTCCCAAGGTATTGATCACCGTCGCCGTGCTGTTCAATGCGCCGGCAATTTGCTCAAGCGACGAGGACGCTTCGTCCATCGACGTACGACCGATTTGCGTTTGCCGAGCGTTTTCCTGTGCCAGACGCTGGGTGCTGCCCATGTTGTCGGCAATGTTCAGGGAGGTGGCACTGAACTCTTCCACGGCCCCGGCCATGCTGGTGATCTCGCCCGATTGCTGCTCCATCCCTTCATAGGCACCGCCGGACAACCCGGACAAGGCCTGGGCGCGGCTGTTGACCTCCATCGAGGCGTTGCGGATGTGCTCGACCATGGTCGACAACGCCTGACTCATCTGGTTGAAGGCGCGAGCCAACTGGCCGATTTCATCGTTGCTCGACACGCTCAGACGCACACTCAAATCACCGGCACCCAAGGCTTCGGCCTGACGCACCAGATCACCCAGCGGCGCCAGTTTGCTGCGCAACAGCCAGACCGCTGCGCCGACCGCCAACAACATCGCCAACAGACTGCCGATAGCCAACTGGATACCGACGCTCCAGGTCACAGCGCTGATTTCGGTTTTCGGCATGCTTGCCACCACCGACCACGGCCCGCCTTCAAACGGTACGGCAATGCTGTAGAAGTCTTCGGACTTGTCGCTCCAGAACCGGCCTTTGCCTGGCGTCTTGACCAGCGCCATGACTGCCGGGACGGCCTGATCCAGCGCTTGCACACCGGCAATCGGCACCAGCCATTTGTTCTGCTCGTCCAGCAGTGCCAGGGAACCGGTCTGGCCGATGCGGAAACGCTTGAGGTTTTCGAACTGAGCATTTTGCGCGTCGGTGTAATCGAAGCCCACGAACAACACGGCAATCACCTTGCCGCTGCTGTCCCGTACCGGGGTGTATTGCGTCATGTAGGAGCGTTCGAACAGCAAGGCACGCCCGACATAGCTCTGCCCCGCCATCAGGCGTGCGTAAGCCGGGTGGGCGTGATCAAGCATCGTGCCGATGGCCCGGCTGCCGTCCTGTTTGCTCAGGGAGGTGCTGACCCGGATAAAGTCTTCGCCGCTGCGCACGAACACCGTGGCCGCACCGGCAGTCATCTGCTTGAACTCGTCCACTTCCTTGAAGTCGTTGTTCAGCACTTCGCTGCCCAGGTGCAGGCCCGGGGTCTGCGTGCCCGCCACCGTCACCGGCTCATCCGGGTGCACGCTCAAGCCGGCACTGAAACGCTTCTCGAACAGACCCGCCAGGCGCTGGGTGCTTTCACGCAACGTGCCGTGGAAGGTGCTCAACTGATCGGCCAGCAACCGGGCCTCGCTGGTCAGGTGCTCTTCGCGGGTAGCGAGGTTGGCGGCATCTAGCGAACGCAGGGCGAACAAGGTGCTTGCGCTGATGACTGTCACCAGAATCAAGGCGAGCGCAAGACCCAGCTGTGAGGCGATCCGGGCATGAGGTTGAGGCATGACAGCTCCTGGCCGAGCGAGCGGATCATCCTGATCGCGGCGCACTCAGTAAAAGTTTCTGATGATGGGAAAGCGTCGAACCTGCACGAAGGTCCCATGTGCACCTATTCGGCGGTGAACGGGAATACTTGAGCGTTTGACCCGGATATAGCTCAAGCCCGTCGGTGTTGAGGCTCTATCGATTCAGCTCAAGTGCTCGACATCCGGCAACTCCATCGCCCGGACCTCACTTTGCAAGAAGTCGCTGAGCCGACGCATGCGCTCGCCACCGGGGCGGGTTTTCGGCCAGACCAGGTAATAACGCTCGCCGCTTGCGACAGCGGTTGGCCATGGCAGGCTCAAGCGTCCCTGTGCCACATCTTCCGCCACCATCAGCAGATCGCCCATGGACACGCCGTAGCCGCGGGCGGCCGCGATCATGCCCAGTTCCAGCGTATCGAACACCTGGCCACCCTTGAGCGACACTTGATCGGCCAGGCCCATGCGCTCCAGCCAGTTACGCCAGTCGCGGCGATCCGGTGTCGGGTGCAGCAACTCGGTGTTTGCCAGGCGCGCCGCATCCCAAGGCTGATCATTCGGCAGGTTGGGCGCGCCCACTGGAATCAGTTCCTCGGGAAACAGGTAACTCGCCTCCCAATCCGGCGGGAAGTGCCCGTTGCTCAGCAATACCGCACAGTCGAACGGCTCGTCGTTGAAATCCACAGAATCGACATCCATCCAGGCGCTGGTCAATTGCACCTCGTTGCCCGGTTGCAAATGGCGGAAGCGACTCAGGCGCGCCAGCAACCAGCGCATGGTCAGGGTCGACGGGGCTTTCATGCGCAGGATGTCGTCTTCGGCGCGCAGGGTGTTACAGGCGCGCTCCAGGGCGGTGAAGCCCTCGCGGATGCCAGGCAATAGCAAGCGCGCCGATTCGGTCAGTTGCAGATGACGGCCACTGCGATGAAACAAGCGACAGGCAAAGTGCTCTTCGAGCGTACGAATGTGCCGGCTGACCGCACTCTGTGTGATCGACAGTTCTTCGGCCGCTCGTGTGAACGAACTGTGCCGCGCCGCAGCTTCGAATGCGCGCAAGGCATACAAGGGAGGGAGACGACGTGACATTGGGAAAGCTCCTACAGCGGGATTTGGCCACCCTAGCAGAAACTCTCCAGCATGAGTTTGAATCATGCCACCCATCCTTTTTATCCCTTTGTGCATTCCGTCCAGAGCGCCGAGAATCGACGCTTTCCTGTCCTCTTTGATAAACGAGCGTGATGACCATGCAGCATCCAGCGCGTATTGAACTCTGGGCCATCCTGCGGCTGGCGGGGCCGTTGATTGCCTCGCAGTTGGCGCACATGTTGATGGTCCTCACCGACACCTTGATGATGGCGCGCCTGAGTCCCGAGGCACTGGCCGGCGGCGGGCTCGGCGCGGCAACCTATTCGTTCGTGTCGATTTTCTGCATTGGCGTGATTGCGGCAGTCGGCACCCTGGTGGCGATCCGTCAGGGTGCCGGCGACATCCTCGGCGCGACCCGGTTGACCCAGGCCGGTTTGTGGCTGGCGTGGCTGATGGCATTGGTCGCCGGGCTGCTGTTGTGGAATCTGAAACCGGTGTTGCTGCTGTTCGGCCAGACTGAAAGCAACGTCCAGTCGGCCGGCCAGTTTCTGATCTTTCTGCCGTTCGCCCTGCCCGGCTATCTGAGCTTCATGGCCCTGCGTGGCTTCACCAGTGCCATCGGCCGTGCGACGCCAGTGATGGTGATCAGCCTGGGCGGTACGGTGGCGAACTTCCTGCTCAACTACGCCTTGATTACCGGCATGTTTGGCCTGCCGAAACTGGGGCTGATGGGTATTGGCCTGGTCACGGCGATTGTCGCCAACCTCATGGCCCTGGCATTGGCGCTGCATATTCGCCGGCACCCGGCTTACGACGCCTATCCGCTGCGTCAGGGCCTGCTGCGGCTCAACCGACAGTACCTGAAAGAGCTGTGGCGCCTGGGCCTGCCGATTGGCGGCACTTACGCGGTGGAGGTCGGGCTGTTTGCCTTCGCGGCGCTGTGCATGGGCACCATGGGCAGCACGCAATTGGGCGCACACCAGATCGCCCTGCAGATCGTCTCGGTGGCGTTCATGGTACCGGCGGGGATTTCCTACGCGATCACCATGCGCATCGGCCAGCACTACGGTGCCGGGCAACTGCTCGATGCACGACTGGCTGGCCGGGTCGGCCTCGCTTTCGGTGCCGCGGCGATGCTGTGTTTCGCGATGGTGTTCTGGCTGTTGCCGAACCAGTTGGTGGGCCTGTTTCTTGACCACAACGACCCGGCGTTTCGCGACGTCATCCACCTGGCGGTGAGCCTGTTGGCGGTCGCAGCCTGGTTCGAACTGTTCGACGGTACGCAAACCATCGCCATGGGCTGCATTCGTGGACTCAAGGACGCCAAGACCACATTCCTGGTCGGTCTGGCTTGCTATTGGCTGATCGGCGCGCCTGCGGCGTGGTGGATGGCGTTCGACTTGCAATGGGGGCCGACGGGCGTCTGGTGGGGCCTGGCGCTGGGCCTGGCGTGCTCGGCGGTGAGTTTGACGCTGGCGTTCGAGTGGAAGATGAAGCGAATGATTCGGCAGGACACGTCGCCAGAGCAGCGCTTCGGGTTTGCTCAGACTGACTGAGATCCCTTGTAGGAGTGAGCTTGCTCGCGATAAACCTGAGAACGCCGCGGGGCACCTGCCAACCGGCATTATCGTTGTCGTTCATCGCGAGCGAGCCTGCTCCTGCGGGCTCCGTGGCAGCCTATTATTCGCGGTCAGCTCACCACTTCCAGCATCGCCTGCTGGCTGGAATCAAACGTCAGGTAGTCCACCAGATCCGCCAGGGCCAACGGCTTGCTGATCAGATAACCCTGCACCTGATCGCAATCAAACCCGCGCAACAGCTCCAGTTGCTCCGGGGTTTCCACCCCTTCGGCGACGACTTCGAGGTTGAGGTTGTGCGCCAGGTTGATCATGGCGTGGACCAGTTTGCGATTCTCTTCCCGCTGCTCCATGCCGCCGACGAAGCTCTTGTCGATCTTGAGCAAAGTAATCGGCAGGCTGTTGAGGTGTACGAACGATGAGAACCCGGTACCGAAATCGTCGAGGGAGAAACGCACCCCCAGGCGCCCCAGGGCGTCCATGGTCTGCTTGACCAGATCACTGCGGCGCATGACCGCGGTTTCGGTCAATTCGAACTCCAGCCACTGCGCCTCGACGCCACGCTCGGCAATCAGCCGGCTCAGGGTCGAGAGCAACTGGCTGTCCTGAAACTGCCGGAACGACAGATTGATCGCCATGTGCAAAGGCGGCAAGCCGCGCTCACGCAGGGCCTGCATGTCGCGCAAGGCCCGGGAAATCACCCAGTAGCCCAGTGGCACGATCAAGCCGCTTTGCTCGGCCAGCGGCACGAATTCACTCGGCGGCAGCAAGCCACGCTCGCCATGACGCCAGCGCACCAATGCCTCGAGGCCGACGATCTGCCCGTCCTCAAGGTTCAGGCGTGGCTGGTAATGCAGTTCCAGCTCATCGCGGCGCAATGCCCGGCGCAGTTCGCTTTCGAGGTCGGCGATGCTGCGGGCATTGCGGTTGATGCGCTCGTTGAAGATATGAAAGGTGCAGCCCTGTGTGCTTTTGGCCTGCTGCATGGCGATGTGTGCGTGCCACATCAATGGGTCGGCACCGGCCTGGGCCCGAGCGTGGGCGATACCCAGGCTGGAGCCGATCAACAGGCTTTCGCCATCGACCCAATACGGCTCGGCCAGCGCTTCGGTGATGCGCTCGGCCATCCACTCGGCGCGCTGAGGGGCGCGGCGGGTGTCGATCAGCAAGGCGAATTCATCACTGCCCAGCCGTGCCAGTTGATCGCCGGCCTCAAGCTGGCTTTTGAGCCGCGCGACCACTTGCAGAATCAACCGGTCACCGGCCTGGTGGCCAAGGGCATCGTTGGCGTGACGGAAGTTGTCGAGATCGAGGTGACCCAGCGCCAGGCCACGCCCTTCGTTTTCGGCCAATCGGGCCGTCAACAATGTCTGGAAGCCCTGACGATTGGCAATGCCGGTCAAAGGGTCTTGTTCGGCGAGGCGCTGCAGAGTGTTTTCCAGCACCCCGCGCTCGCGAACATGCCGCAGGCACCGGCGCAGCATGCCCGGGTCGAGATGGTCGCGTACCAGCCAGTCACTCACACCGTCGGGTGGCGTCAGCGGTTCATGCTCAAGCAGCAACACCGTCGGCAGACAGCAACGGCCAGGCGCCGGCTGAAGAGCCGGGATCGTCAACAACACCGCACTGCGGTTGTCGTCGAACAGACTGCTGACCGACTCCCAACTCGGCGCGCTGATGAGCACGGCCGAGCTCCCCATCGGAGCCAGACACTCGCGCAACAACGCTGCCCACGCTGGCTCTTCGGCCAGTAGCAGCAAACGCAAGGGTTCGACAGGCGTAGACAAGCTAGCTCCCTAGACTCTGCAAAGATGTAGGCGATGGGCATTATGCCGTGCCGATAACTAATGACCAATGACATCAGTTATCAAAACGAGGCCTTTGTATCCGGAATTACGAACATTAGACGCAATTTCCTCGCGCATCCTGCGTGAAAGTAACAAAACCGGCAAATAGAGATCGCGTTATACGTCACAAGTCGGAGAGAGCAGCACAAATCGCTGAGCCTGTTAAAATGCCGGCCCATTTCGTCCTGACTCCTGAATTTACGTATGTCCCGACTCAATCCCCGGCAGCAAGAAGCCGTGAGCTACGTCGGCGGCCCTCTTTTGGTGCTCGCCGGCGCTGGCTCCGGCAAGACCAGCGTGATCACGCGCAAGATCGCACACTTGATCCAGAACTGTGGCATCCGCGCCCAGTACATCGTCGCCATGACCTTTACCAACAAGGCGGCGCGCGAGATGAAGGAACGGGTCGGCACGCTGCTGCGCGCTGGTGAAGGCCGCGGCCTGACGGTCTGTACCTTCCACAACCTGGGCCTGAACATCATCCGCAAGGAACACGTGCGGCTGGGCTATAAACCGGGTTTCTCGATCTTCGACGAGGCCGACGTCAAGGCCCTGATGACCGACATCATGCAGAAGGAATACTCGGGCGACGACGGCGTCGACGAGATCAAGAACATGATCGGTGCCTGGAAGAACGACCTGATCCTGCCGCCCCAGGCCCTGGAAAACGCGCGCAACCCCAAGGAACAGACCGCCGCTATCGTCTACACCCACTACCAGCGCACGCTCAAGGCGTTCAACGCGGTGGATTTCGACGATTTGATCCTGCTGCCGGTGAAGCTGTTCGAAGAACACGCCGACATCCTGGAAAAGTGGCAGAACAAGGTGCGTTACCTGCTCGTCGACGAATACCAGGACACCAACGCCAGCCAGTACCTGCTGGTGAAAATGCTCATCGGCAAGCGCAACCAGTTCACCGTGGTGGGTGACGACGACCAGTCGATCTATGCCTGGCGCGGCGCGCGCCCGGAAAACCTGATGCTGCTCAAGGACGACTACCCGTCGTTGAAAGTGGTAATGCTGGAGCAGAACTATCGCTCCACCAGCCGCATCTTGCGCTGCGCCAACGTGCTGATTTCCAACAACCCCCACGAATTCGAAAAGCAGCTGTGGAGTGAAATGGGCCACGGCGACGAGATCCGCGTGATCCGCTGCCGCAACGAAGACGCCGAAGCCGAGCGCGTAGCCGTGGAAATCCTCAGCCTGCACTTGCGCACCGACCGCCCTTACAGCGATTTCGCCATCCTCTATCGCGGTAACTACCAGGCCAAGCTGATCGAGCTGAAATTGCAGCACCACCAGGTGCCGTATCGCCTGTCTGGCGGCAACAGCTTTTTCGGACGCCAGGAAGTGAAAGACCTGATGGCCTATTTCCGCCTGATCGTGAACCCGGACGACGACAACGCCTTCCTGCGAGTGATCAACGTTCCACGTCGGGAAATCGGTTCGACGACGTTGGAGAAGCTGGGCAACTACGCCACCGAGCGAAAAATCTCGATGTACGCCGCCACCGACGAAATCGGCCTGGGCGAGCACCTGGATTCGCGCTTCACCGATCGCCTGTCGCGCTTCAAGCGCTTCATGGACAAGGTGCGCGAGCAATGTGCCGGCGAAGACCCGATCTCGGCCCTGCGCAGCATGGTCATGGACATCGACTACGAGAACTGGCTGCGCACCAACAGCTCCAGCGACAAGGCCGCTGATTACCGCATGGGTAACGTCTGGTTCCTGATCGAGGCGCTGAAGAACACCCTGGAAAAAGACGAAGACGGCGAAATGACCGTCGAAGACGCCATCGGCAAACTGGTGCTGCGCGACATGCTGGAGCGTCAGCAGGAAGAGGAAGACGGTGCCGAAGGTGTGCAGATGATGACCCTGCACGCCTCCAAGGGCCTGGAATTCCCCTACGTGTTCATCATGGGCATGGAAGAGGAAATCCTCCCGCACCGCTCCAGCATCGAAGCCGACACCATCGAAGAAGAACGTCGCCTGGCGTACGTGGGTATTACCCGCGCACGTCAGACCCTGGCCTTCACTTTCGCCGCCAAGCGCAAGCAATACGGCGAGATCATCGACTGCGCACCGAGCCGCTTCCTCGATGAACTGCCGCCGGACGACCTGGCCTGGGAAGGCAACGACGACACCCCGACCGAAGTCAAAGCCGTTCGCGGCAATAGCGCACTGGCGGATATACGCGCCATGTTAAAGCGCTAGAATTGCCCCCTTTAATTAGACCTTCGGCGCAAAAGACGCCTATAGAGGACAGCTTCATGGAAGCACTGCACCAGAAAATTCGCGAACAAGGCATCGTGCTTTCCGACCAGGTTCTGAAGGTCGACGCCTTTCTGAACCACCAGATCGACCCCGCCCTGATGAAGCTGATCGGCGACGAATTCGCCACGCTGTTCAAGGACTCGGGCATTACCAAGATCGTCACCATCGAAGCCTCGGGCATCGCCCCGGCGATCATGACGGGCCTGAACCTTGGCGTACCGGTGATTTTCGCCCGCAAGCACCAGTCCCTGACCCTGACCGAAAACCTGCTGTCGGCGACGGTGTACTCGTTCACCAAGCAGACCGAAAGCACCGTGGCGATCTCCCCGCGCCACCTGACCAGCAGCGACCGCGTACTGATAATCGATGACTTCCTGGCCAACGGTAAGGCGTCCCAGGCGCTGATTTCGATCATCAAGCAGGCCGGCGCCACCGTCGCAGGCTTGGGTATCGTGATCGAGAAATCGTTCCAGGGCGGTCGTGCAGAGCTGGATGCGCAGGGTTATCGCGTCGAGTCCCTGGCTCGCGTGAAATCCCTCGCCGGCGGCGTCGTGACCTTCATCGAGTAACCTGTCATACCGCAACCCCTTGTAGGAGCTGGCTTGCCAGCGAAGAGGTCCTGATTCCAACGTCCATGTTGCTTGTCATACCGCCTTCGCTGGCAAGCCAGCGCCTACAGCGAAGCGGTGGCCTTGAGGCCCGCAAGCAACAACCGCTGATACAAATCCTCTTTCAACCCTTCTGGGTTGGTCAGCAGCATGCGTTCCAGATGCTCAGGAAACGCCGCAGGCTCCGGCGCATCCAGCGCAGCCTTGCCCAGCTCCAGAATCTCGCTCAGTTTGAATTTGCTCTTGAGCCAGTTCAGCGCCCGCAACAAATCCCGCTCCACGTCAGTGAAATCACAGCCCAACGGATACTCCGGAAACAAATGCGGATGCCGCGCCTGAATCGCCTGCAAACGTTGCGGACTGTTGTCGGTGAACCGCGGATCCAGGCGGAAATCCTTCGGTAATTTGCCGACCTTCTGCGCTTGCTCGATCAGCCCCGGCTGGAAACGTGAGTCGCTGATATTCAACAACGCTTCAATCACTGCCGCATCGGTCTTGCCCCGCAGATCGGCGATGCCGTACTCGGTGACGACGATGTCGCGCAAATGCCGTGGAATCGTGCAGTGACCATACTCCCAAACCATGTTGGAACTGACCTCGCCACCCGACTCGCGCCAGCTGCGCAGCAACAGTATCGAGCGCGCACCCTGCAGCGCATGACCCTGGGCAACGAAGTTGTATTGCCCGCCCACTCCGCTGAGCACACGTCCGTCCTCCAGTTGATCCGCCACGCCTGCACCAAGCAAGGTCATGGTGAATGCGGTGTTGATGAACCGTGCATCGAGGCGCTGCAAGCGCTTCAATTCTTCCTGGCCGTAGAGTTCGTTGATGTAGCTGATGCGGGTCATGTTGAATTCGAGCCGCTTGCCTTGCGGCAATTCACGCAAGCGCTCATAGAAACTGCGCGGCCCGAGAAAGAAGCCGCCATGCACCGAAATGCCGTCAGTCTGTGCCGCTTGGTCCAGAGTGCCGGCATTCGCCTGTTGCTGAGTCGGCACATCCGGGTAGACCTTGCGCCGCACGATCCCGGCATCCGCCAGCACCAGCAGGCCGTTGACGAACATTTCGCTACAACCGTAAAGGCCATTGGCGAACGGCTCGGTGCCGCCTTCGCGCTCGATCAATTGTGCCCACTGGCTCAGATTCAGATCCGCCAACAGCGCCTTGTAGCCGCTGTTATCGGCCTGCCGCGCCAGCAACGCAGCGGTCAGCGCATCGCCCATGGCGCCGATGCCGATCTGCAAGGTGCCGCCATCGCGGACCAGCGTGCTGGCGTGCAAACCGATGAAGTGATCCTGGAACCCCACTGGCATGTTCGGCGTGGAGAACAGCGTGGTGCTGTCCTTCGCGTCGATCAACAGGTCAAACGTATCGATGGCGACTTCGGCATCACCGGGCATGTAGGGCAAATCGCTGTGCACCTGGCCGAGCATCAGGATCGTTTCCCCGGCAGCCCGGCGCTTGGCGATCATCGGCAACAGGTCGAGGGTGATGTCCGGGTTGCAGCTCAGGCTCAAACGGTCCGGGTGCTCGGCATGACTGGCCACCAACTGTGCAACCAGGTTCAACCCGGCGGCGTTGATGTCCCGCGCGGCATGGCTGTAGTTGCTGCTGACATAGTCCTGTTGCGCACACGCACTGTGTAGCAGGCTGCCGGGCTGCATGAAGAACTGCTGGATATGGATGTTTCCCGGCAGCCTGTCGCGACGCAGATCGGCAAGAAAATCCAGTTCCGGATAGTCGCCGAAAACCCGTTCGGTGAAAGGTTCGAGGAAGCGCTTTTGCAATCCATCGCCCAACGCAGGACGCCCCAGGCACAGCGCGGTGTAGATCGTCAGTCGCCGCTCCGGCAATTGCGCGACACGTTGGTACAACGCGTTAACGAAGTGATTGGGCTTGCCCAGGCCCAAAGGCAGGCCCATGTGAATATGCGCCGGCAACCGCGCCAACACGTCATCAACCGCTTGCTCGATAGAACACAGCTGAACCATCCGAACCTCCCTTACATTCCATGACGTGGGGTTGGACTGAGCTTGCCGGGTCTTGGCTGCAATGAACAGCCCACAAGAAACACAAAACCCTGTAGGAGCAAGCTCGCGATGCTCGTCAACGATAACCTGGTGAATCTGACACGCCTCGGCGCCTTCGAAAACATCGCGAGCAAGCTCGCTCCTACAGGGGGTGGCGGCGATCTGCGGGCACAAAAAAACCGTCCTTAGACGGTTTTTTGCGAAAGATGCGGCGCCTTATTTCAGGCCGGACATCTTCTGGATCGCGCCTTTGAGCTCGGCGTCGGAGCAATCGGCGCAGGTGCCTTTAGGCGGCATCGAGTTGATACCGGTAATGGCTTTGGCCAGGATGCCGTCCAGGCCGCCCTGGTGATCGGCACGGTCTTTCCAGGCGGCGGTATCACCGATTTTTGGCGAGCCCAGCAGGCCGGTACCGTGGCAAGCGTTGCAATGTTTTGCAATCACTTCATCAGGCGTCTTGGCACCACCACCGCCGCCGGCAGAGGCGGCGACTTCCATGCCCTTGCACTCTTTACCCTGTACGCAAACCTGGCCGACTGGCTCAAGGCGCTTGGCAATTTCGTCGTTGGTCGCAGCTTGAGCGCTGACAGCCCAGAGGGCCAATACGGTTGCTGGTACGGCCAGCATTTTCATAATTAGATTCACGCGTTCACCCTCAATGGTGGCTAGTCACGCCTACGGCCACGGTTCGCAGGCGGGCGCAAGTATAGCGGTAAGCCCGCGACACTGAAACAACCCCAAAGTCGAAGGGGTCTTGTTGCGCAACGGTAAAACAGCTCGGGTGCCTCGGCCGTGCTGGCAGGGCGCTTCTTTGCTTAAAAATTCGCCGGTGTAGCTGCGCTGATTAGTCGCGCCGGCGCATCGAACGGATTACGGAAACGATGCGGCTTGGTACTTTCAAAGTAGTAGCTATCGCCCGCTTCGAGCACAAATGTTTCGAGTCCGACCACCAGTTCCAGACGCCCTTCCACCAAAATGCCGGTTTCCTCGCCCTCATGGGTGAGCATCTCTTCACCGGTATCGGCGCCTGGCGGGTAGATTTCAGTGAGGAAGGTGATAGCCCGACTCGGGTGTGCCCGGCCGACCAGTTTCATGGTCACTGCACCATCGGAAATATCGATCAGTTCGTTAGCTTTGTAGACGATCTGAGCCGGTTTTTCCTGCAGGATTTCTTCGGAAAAGAACTCGACCATGGACATGGGAATCCCGCCCAACACTTTGCGCAGCGAGCTGATCGAGGGGCTGACGCTGTTCTTCTCGATCATCGAAATGGTGCTGTTGGTGACGCCCGCACGTTTGGCGAGCTCACGCTGGGAAAGTCCTTTGAGCTTACGGATTGATTGCAGTCGCTCACCGACGTCCAATGCTGGAGCCTCCAGGAATTCAGGTTGTTGGAATAATGAGCGTTATCATGGCGACAGCGTTCAGTATTTACAACACTTTGACCTGAATCCTGTTCGGCGAGACAGCTTCCGGTCCGGCCTGTCTGGCCCTAGCTCCCGGAATAGAGCAGTGGCACCCGGCGCAGGTTGCAGAAGATCTGGTAAGGAATCGTGCCAGCCGCAATGGCCACGTCGCTGGCCAGAATATTCTTGCCCCACAACTCCACGGTGGAGCCCAGACCCGCTTGCGGCACATCGGTCAGGTCGATGCACAGCATGTCCATCGACACACGGCCGATCAACTGGCTACGCTGCCCGGCGACCAACACTGGCGTGCCGGTCGGTGCCAAGCGCGGGTAGCCGTCGGCGTAACCCATGGCCACCACGCCCACGCGCATCGGTTTCTGGGTAATGAATTTGGCGCCATAACCAATCGGCTCGCCGGCCGGCAGTTCACGCACGCTGATCACTTTCGATTCAAGGGTCATCACCGGCTGCAGGCGTGCAGCCACGGCATTGGCTTCTTCAAACGGTGTGGCACCGTAGAGCATGATGCCTGGACGCACCCAGTCACTCGGTACCTGCGGCCAGCCGAGCACCGCTGGCGAGTTGCGAAGGCTGACCTCGGCCGACAGTCCCTGACGCGCCGCTTCAAACACCGCGACTTGCTCAGCGCTCGCTTGACTGTGCAATTCATCGGCCCGGGCGAAGTGGCTCATCAGCACGATCTTCGCGACCTTGCCAGTGGCCAGCAGACGTTGATAGGCCGCCTGGTAATCCTTCGGATGCAGGCCCACCCGGTGCATGCCCGAATCGAGTTTGAGCCAGACCACGATCGGTTTGCTCAAAGCGGCCTTCTCGATCGCCTCGAGTTGCCACAGCGAATGCACCACGCACCAGAAATCGTGCTCGACGATCAGCGAAAGCTCATCGGCCTCAAAAAAACCTTCCAGCAACAACACCGGCGCACGAATGCCTGCGACCCGAAGCTCCAGGGCTTCTTCAATGCAGGCCACGGCAAAACCATCTGCCTCCGCTTCCAGCGCCTGGGCGCAACGCACCGCGCCATGGCCGTAAGCATCGGCCTTGATGACCGCGAGGGCCTTGGCACCCGTGACTTCACGGGCGATTTGGTAGTTGTGACGCAGGGCTTGAAGGTCGATCAGGGCACGGGCAGGGCGCATGGCGGCAGACTTCTGGTCGGTCGTTTGGAAGAAAAACCGGCGCAGGCTGATGACGTTAGCCGCCAGTCGCGCCGGGAGAGGGATCTTTCTGACTTGCTTATGGCAGAGCGGCTACAACCGACAGCTCCACCAGGATTTCCGCTTCGCACAGCTTCGCTTCAACGGTGGCGCGGGCCGGTGCGACGCCTTTGGGCAACCACTGGTCCCAGACGGCATTCATGCCGGCGAAGTGTGCATCGATGTCTTTCAGGTAAATCGTCACCGACAGCAGACGGTTTTTGTCGGTCCCGGCCAGATCGAGCAAACGCTCGATGTTGGCGAGGGCTTCACGGGTCTGCTGTTCAACCCCGGCGTTCATGTCGTCGCCAACCTGTCCGGCCAGATACACCGTGCCGTTGTGGGTGACGATCTGACTCATGCGCTCATTGGTGAGCTGGCGCTGGATTGACATGTTTTGCGGACTCCTGGGTTTTGTTGCCATAACGGGAAATATCGAGGCCTTCGGCGCTGATTTGCGGCTTTTTCTTCGCCATCAGATCAGCCAGCAAGCGGCCGGAGCCACAAGCCATGGTCCAGCCCAGGGTGCCGTGACCGGTGTTCAGGAACAGATTCTTGAACGGTGTGGCACCAACAATTGGCGTGCCATCCGGAGTGGTCGGACGCAGGCCGGTCCAGAAGCTGGCCTCGGCCAGATTGCCGCCCTGAGGATAGAGGTCGTTGACGATCATCTCCAGGGTTTCGCGCCGACGCGGGTTCAGCGACAGGTCAAAACCGGCAATTTCAGCCATGCCGCCGACGCGGATGCGGTTGTCGAAACGGGTGATCGCGACCTTGTAGGTCTCGTCGAGAATGGTCGAGGTCGGGGCCATGGCCGGGTTGGTGATCGGCACGGTCAGGGAGTAACCCTTGAGCGGATACACCGGGGCCTTGATGCCCAGAGGCTTGAGCAATTGCGGCGAGTAGCTGCCGAGTGCCAGGACGTAACGGTCAGCGGTTTCCAGCTTGCCGTCGATCCATACACCGTTGATGCGATCGCCGGCGAAGTCCAGGCGCTGGATGTCCTGACCGAAACGGAATTGCACGCCGAGGTTCGCGGCCATCTCTGCAAGCTTGGTGGTGAACATCTGGCAGTCGCCGGTCTGGTCGTTCGGCAGGCGCAAGGCACCGGCGAGGATGTCGGTGACACTCGCCAGGGCCGGCTCAACGCGGGCAATGCCTGCGCGGTCGAGCAGTTCGAACGGCACGCCAGACTCTTTCAACACGGCGATGTCTTTCGCTGCGCCGTCGAGCTGGGCCTGGGTGCGGAACAATTGAGTCGTGCCGAGGCTGCGGCCTTCGTAGGCAATGCCGGTTTCGGCGCGCAGTTCGTCGAGGCAGTCACGGCTGTACTCGGACAGACGGACCATGCGCTCCTTGTTCACCGCGTAACGGCTGGCGGTGCAGTTGCGCAGCATTTGCGCCATCCACAGGTATTGATCGATGTCGCCAGTGGCTTTGATCGCCAGAGGCGCGTGGCGCTGCAACAGCCACTTGATGGCTTTGAGCGGCACGCCCGGTGCGGCCCACGGCGAGGCATAACCGGGCGAAACCTGGCCGGCGTTGGCGAAACTGGTCTCCATCGCGGCAGCTGGCTGCCGGTCGACGACCACCACTTCAAACCCGGCACGGGCCAGATAGTAAGCACTGGTGGTGCCGATGACGCCGCTACCCAAGACCATAACGCGCATTTTCATATCCCTCATCGCGGCTAACCGCTGACGTTTGTTGTTCAGAGCTTTAGATGTGCGCAGTGTAAAAAAGAATAGCCAGTGATTTTCACTATATAAGCGCCTATATTTGGCGACAATTCTCGGCAAAAACCCTTTTCACGGAGGCGCATCCCCTATGCGTACCAACACTCAAACCAAACGTGAGCTGGATAAGATCGACCGCAATATTCTGCGGATCCTGCAAGCGGACGGACGTATTTCCTTCACCGAGCTGGGGGAGAAGGTCGGGCTCTCGACCACGCCCTGTACCGAACGGGTGCGGCGCCTGGAGCGCGAAGGGATCATCATGGGCTACAACGCGCGGCTCAATCCGCAACACCTCAAGGGAAGTCTTCTGGTGTTCGTCGAGATCAGTCTCGACTACAAATCCGGCGACACTTTCGAAGAGTTCCGACGCGCAGTGCTGAAGCTGCCCCACGTGCTGGAATGCCATCTGGTGTCAGGGGATTTCGACTATCTGGTGAAAGCGCGGATTTCCGAGATGGCCTCGTACCGCAAGCTGCTGGGCGACATCCTGCTCAAGCTGCCCCATGTGCGCGAATCCAAGAGTTACATCGTGATGGAAGAGGTGAAAGAGAGCTTGAGTTTGCCGATTCCGGATTGAAACTTACAGTTTGTTCAGGCCCGCTCCCACAGGTGTTGCGCTGACCTGTGGAAGCGGGTCTGCCCGCGACAGGGTCGGCTCAGTTCCGCTGAAGTACACCGCCGTTTAAACCAACACCTGCCGTGTACTGGCCATGTATTCGAACACCTGCTTCTCCACCCGCGGATGAATCAGCTCCACCGGCCCTCGCCCGTTGGGGCACGGCAAGCTCTTGGTCGTGCCGAACAATCGGCAGATCAGCGGCCGCTCGTCATACACCGTGCAACCATTCGGTCCCAGGTGCACACAGTTGAGTTCCTCCATCGCCGCGTCCTGCTCGGCCCGGGTCTTGCGCGGCAGGCGCGACATTTCTTCCGGGGAGGTTGTCACCGGGCCACAGCAGTCGTGGCAGCCGGGGACGCACTCGAATGAGGGAATCTGCTGGCGAAGGGTGCGGATTTTCTGACTGTTGCAGCTCATCGAAGCGGTGACCGATATCGGAATAGAGCGGGATTCTGACGCAAAAGCCCCGTTCCAGACAGCAGCAACCGACCAATGTTGCCCGTCTGCGAAGCTCCGGCTTATGCTCCGTCAAATTTTATAAACACAAGTATCAGGATCACGTAGATGACTGCTCGTGCTCGGCAACCTGTCTCGAACCACCAGCACACCGCCTCCTACTATGCCGCCAGCAGCTTGCCGCAGCCGGAGTATCCGCTGCTCAAGGGCGAAGTGCTGGCCGACGTGTGCGTGGTCGGTGGCGGGTTCTCGGGATTGAACACGGCGCTTGAACTGGCCGAACGCGGCTTCAGCGTGGTGTTGCTCGAAGCGCACAAGATCGGCTGGGGCGCCAGCGGACGCAATGGCGGGCAGTTGATTCGCGGCGTCGGGCACGGCCTCGATCAATTCGCCAATGTGATCGGTGCGGACGGTGTGCGTCAGATGAAACTCATGGGCCTGGAAGCGGTGGAAATCGTCCGACAGCGCATCGAGCGATTTCAGATCCGCTGTGACCTGACCTGGGGTTACTGCGACCTGGCCAACAAACCCCGCGACCTCGAAGGCTTCGCCGAAGACGCCGAAGAACTGCGCAGCCTCGGTTATCGCTACGAAACCCGCCTGGTACAACCCCATGAAATGCACACGGTGGTGGGCTCCGACCGCTACGTCGGCGGTCTTGTCGACATGGGTTCCGGGCACCTGCACCCGTTGAACCTGGCACTGGGCGAAGCGGCTGCCGCCCTGCGATTGGGCGTCAAACTATTCGAACAGTCCGCAGTTACCCGAATCGATTACGGCCCCGAGATCAAGGTTCATTCCGCCCAAGGCTCGGTCCGCGCCAGGACATTGGTGCTGGGCTGCAACGCTTACCTCAATGAACTAAACCCGCACCTCAGCGGCAAAGTGCTGCCCGCCGGCAGTTACATCATCGCCACCGAACCGTTGAGCGAGGAGCAGGCGCACGCCCTGCTGCCGCAGAACATGGCGGTCTGTGATCAGCGAGTAGCGCTGGATTACTACCGGCTCTCGGCGGATCGACGCTTGCTGTTCGGCGGCGCCTGCCATTATTCAGGTCGAGACCCCAAGGACATTGCCGCCTACATGCGGCCAAAGATGCTGGATGTATTCCCGCAGCTGGCCGATGTGAAAATCGATTACCAATGGGGCGGCATGATCGGTATCGGCGCCAACCGCTTGCCGCAAATCGGTCGACTCAACGACCAGCCGAACGTGTATTACGCCCAGGCCTATTCCGGCCATGGCGTGAATGCCACGCACCTGGCGGGCAAGTTGCTGGCCGAGGCGATCAGTGGCCAGCACAGTGGCGGGTTCGATCTGTTCGCCAAGGTGCCACACATCACCTTCCCCGGCGGCAAGCATCTGCGTTCGCCGTTACTGGCGTTGGGGATGTTGTGGCATCGGTTCAAAGAGTGGGTCTGATATGGCTTTGGTGTCATCCCTGGCGCCTTCGCTGGCAAGCCAGCGAAGAGGCCCGGAGATAACACTGCAAAACTCAGATCCGCCAGAAAGGCTTGAGCCCCTCCTCCCGCGCCTGTTCACGCGTCAGCCCGACATCCTTGAGCTGCTCGGGTGTCAGCCTCAGCAGCGCCTGGCGCGTGTGCAGACGCTGCCAGAACAGAGCCCAGCGACTCAGGCCCATCGGTGCATTGCGCATGACTGACCTGTGCGCACCGTTATTCTGCCCTGCCGCCAGTTCCTGACTGTGTAACGTCAGCCGCACATCGCTCAAGCCGTTCATTTTCATTGCTCCTGTTTACTTGGGTAGCCAGAGATTCCATGATGCGTGGGCGAGCAAAAGCATTACAGATTCAACACTGATGTATTATTTCCATACAGAATTGCCGTTCGAAGCACTGAATTGTCGATTTTTACCGCATCTGTACTGGTCTACCGAATCACCCGCACCGAGGCAGTGCCATGACCCTTTATGTGAACCTCGCCGAATTGCTCGGTACGCGTATCGAACAGGGCTTCTATCGCCCGGGTGACCGGCTGCCATCGGTGCGGGCACTGAGCATCGAGCACGGGGTCAGCCTGAGCACGGTGCAGCAGGCCTATCGCATGCTGGAAGACAACGGACTGGCCACGCCAAAACCCAAATCCGGGTATTTCGTGCCGGTCAGTCGCGAGTTGCCGGAACTGCCGGCGATTGGTCGCCCGGCTCAACGCCCTGTGGATATCTCCCAATGGGATCAGGTGCTGGAACTGATCCGCGCGGTACCGCGAAAGGATGTGGTGCAACTGGGTCGCGGCATGCCGGACATCACCAGCCCGACCATGAAACCGTTGTTGCGTGATCTGGCGCGGATCAGTCGGCGGCAGGACATGCCCGGCCTGTATTACGACAACATCCACGGCAATATCGAGCTGCGCGAACAGATTGCACGCCTGATGCTCGATTCCGGCTGCCAATTGAGCCCGGGCGATCTGGTGGTCACAACCGGTTGCCATGAAGCGCTGTCTACCAGCATTCGGGCGATCTGCGAGCCGGGCGACATCGTGGCGGTCGACTCACCCAGCTTCCACGGCGCCATGCAGACCCTCAAGGGCCTGGGCATGAAAGCCCTGGAAATCCCCACTGACCCGCTCACCGGCATCAGCCTGGAAGCTCTGGAACTGGCATTGGAACAATGGCCGATCAAGGCCATACAGTTGACCCCCAACTGCAACAACCCGCTGGGCTACATCATGCCGGAGTCGCGAAAACGCGGGCTGTTGACGCTCGCACAGCGTTTCGACGTGGCGATCATCGAGGATGATGTGTATGGCGAACTGTCCTACACCTATCCGCGTCCGCGTACGATCAAATCCTTCGACGAGGACGGTCGCGTCTTACTGTGCAGTTCATTTTCCAAGACGTTGGCACCTGGCCTGCGCATCGGCTGGGTGGCACCCGGTCGTTACCTGGAACGGGTGCTGCACATGAAATACATCAGCACTGGCTCCACGGCGCCACAGCCACAGATCGCCATCGCCGAATTCCTCAAGGGCGGCCATTTCGAACCGCATTTGCGGCGGATGCGGACGCAATACCAGCGCAATCGCGACGCCATGATCGACTGGGTCACCCGCTACTTTCCGGCCGGCACGCGCGCCAGTCGTCCGCAAGGCAGCTTCATGCTGTGGGTTGAACTGCCGGAAGGGTTCGACACCCTGAAACTGAATCGCGCCTTGCACGACCAGGGCGTACAGATTGCCGTCGGCAGCATCTTTTCCGCCTCTGGCAAATACCGCAATTGCCTGCGGATGAACTACGCTGCCAAACCAACAGCACAGATCGAAGACGCGGTACGCAAGGTCGGTGCGGCGGCCATCCAATTGCTGGCCGAAACCAGCAATCTCAACGACTGACCTTTCTGCGGATACCAACGTCCATATGCCAAGACCTGCCGCCAATCGGAACGATCCCACGTGAGAGTCACAAAGCCCCTGCTTGCTCTTGTATTGGCCTCGTTTCTCGGTGGTTGCGCCAGCCTCGACGTGCAGCGCGAACCGAGCCAGGCGCTGCCAGCGAGTGACTCGGCATTCGGTCGCTCGGTCCTGGCCCAGGCAGCGCCCCATCAAGGGCAGTCCGGTTTTCGCCTGCTTTCCGACAGCACCGAAGCCTTCACTGCGCGCGCCGAGCTGATCCGCAACGCGCAACGCAGTCTCGATTTGCAGTACTACATCGTTCACGACGGCATCAGTACACGAATGCTGGCCAATGAACTGCTCAAGGCCGCTGACCGTGGCGTGCGCGTGCGCATACTGATCGACGACACCACCAGTGACGGCCTGGACTTCACCATCGCCACGCTGGCGGCGCATCCACAGATCCAGATTCGCGTGTTCAACCCGCTGAATCTGGGCCGCAGCACTGGCGTGACGCGAACCATGGGCCGCTTGTTCAACCTGTCGCAGCAACATCGGCGCATGCATAACAAACTGTGGCTGGCCGACAACAGCATGGCCATCGTGGGCGGCCGCAATCTGGGTGACGAGTATTTCGATGCCGAACCCAACCTGAACTTCACCGACATCGACATGCTCGGCGTGGGCCCGGTCGCCGAGCAGTTGGGCCACAGTTTCGACCAGTACTGGAACAGCGCCCTGAGCAAGCCGATCGATGGGTTTCTATACAGCAAACCGACCGCCAAGGACCTGGAATACACCCGGACCCGGCTCGAAGAATCCCTGGAGGCAACCCGAAAGGAGAACCACGCCCTCTATAAACATCTGATGACTTACGCCACCAAACCGCGCCTGGACATTTGGCGCAAAGAGTTGGTATGGGCCTGGAACCAGGCGTTGTGGGATGCACCAAGCAAGGTGCTGGCCGATGGCGAACCAGACCCTCAATTGCTGCTGACCACGCAATTGGCGCCCGAACTCAATGGCGTCAGCAAAGAGTTGATCATGGTCTCGGCTTATTTCGTGCCGGGTCAGCCAGGGCTGGTCTACTTGACCGGGCGCGCCGATGCCGGGGTTTCAGTACGACTGCTGACCAACTCCCTGGAAGCGACGGACGTACCGGCGGTGCATGGCGGTTATGCACCGTATCGCAAGGCGTTGCTGGAACATGGCGTGCAATTGTTCGAGTTGCGCCGCCAGCCGGGCGAAGGCGGCAGCGGCCCCAAACTGTTCTACAGCCGATCCTATCGCGGCTCCGATTCCAGCTTGCACAGCAAGGCGATCATTTTCGACCAGCAGAAAGCCTTCATCGGCTCGTTCAACTTCGATCCGCGCTCGGTGCTGTGGAACACCGAAGTCGGCGTTCTGGTGGACAGCCCGGAACTCGCGGCACACGCGCGCGAACTGGCGCTGCAAGGCATGGCGCCGCCCCTGAGCTACAAAGTTGAACTGGAAAAAAACCAGCTCGTCTGGGTCACCGAAGACAATGGCAAACTGCACACCCTGACCAGGCAGCCGGGCAGTTGGTGGCGACACTTCAATGCCTGGCTCAGTAATACGGTTGGCCTGGAACGGATGTTGTAACCCTGCGGGAGCTTGCTCCCACAGGGTTTAGGCCGGCTCGGCAACCGAGCCAAATGCCCCTTGGCGCGAAACGACGATCAAAACGCCCAACGCCCCCACCGCCATCAGCAACGGCAAGGCGTGCCCGCTGATCCACTGGCTGCCGGCACCGGCCAGCAATGGTCCGATCAGGCAGCCGATCCCCCATAACTGCGCTATGTGCGCGTTGGCCCTGACCAGCGCGTCGTCGCGATAACGCTCGCCGATCAGAATCAGCGACAAGGTGAACAAGCCGCCCGCGCTGGCACCGAACAACACCCACAGCGGCCAGATCAGCAGCGTATCGATCAGCAACGGGATGGCCAGACTCGACCCCAGCAGCACCACCGCGCACCCGGTGAACAACGCGCGCCGCGACAGACGATCGGCCAATGCGCCAATCGGTAATTGCAGCACGGCATCACCGACCACCACCGTACTGACCATCGCCAGGGCGATTTCCGTGGTGAAGCCCTGGCGCAAGCAGTAGACCGGCAGCAGCGTCAGGATCATTGCTTCGAACGCGGCAAACAGCGACACCGCCCAGGCAATCGCCGGCAGACCCCGACAGAACTCGAGCAAATCTCTCAGAGTCACGCTGCTGGACTCGCTGCTCGGGGCACCGCTGCGGCCCAACAACAGGAACGGTGCCGCCATCAGCAGACTGACGCCGACCCAAAAACCATAATCGTGCTCGGTGCCAAGAAAGCCCAACAACACCGGTCCGGCCAGCTGACTCAACGCATAACTGCTGCCATACAGCGCTACCAAACGCCCACGCCATTGCTCGACCACCAGTTGGTTGATCCAGCTTTCACCGATGATGAACACGAGGGTCAGGATCACCCCGATCATCAGCCGCAGTACCAGCCAGATCGGGTAGCTCGGCAACAGTGCCAACAAGCCGATGGAAACCGCTCCGGCCCACAGGCACAGGCGCATCAGGTTGGCGGTGCCGAAACGCGCCGCCAGACGACTGGAAATCTTCGCCCCGACCAGTACACCGATGGCCGGCATCGCCGCCATCACACCAATGGCAAACGAGCCGTAACCCCAGCTTTCCAGGCGAAACGACACCAGCGGCATGCTGACACCCAGGGCCAGACCGACACTCAAGACAGACGCCAACACGGCGAAATACGTCGCCCAACGCATGTTCCACGCTCCTGTGGATAATTTTTATGTACGGCACAAAACACTGTGGGAGCGAGCCGGCTCGCGATAACGGAGCAACATTCAACTTGTTCGTCGACTGTCACACCGCTATCGCGAGCAGGCTCGCTCCCACAAGGGATCTGCTTCGTTCAGGAGGCCTGCTCTGCAACAGGCCGCCTGTAACGACTTACAACTTGATCCAGGTCGCCTTCAGCTCGGTGTACTTGTCGAACGCGTGCAGCGACTTGTCGCGACCGTTGCCGGACTGCTTGAAGCCACCGAACGGTGCGGTCATGTCGCCGCCATCGTACTGGTTGACCCACACACTACCGGCACGCAGTGCACGGGCGGTCAGGTGCGCCTTGGAAATGTCGGAAGTCCATACTGCAGCGGCCAGACCGTACGGAGTGTCGTTGGCGATCGCGACGGCTTCTTCGGCGCTGTCGAAGGTGATGACCGACAGTACCGGGCCGAAGATTTCTTCCTGGGCGATTTTCATCGCGTTGCTCACGCCGTCGAAAATCGTCGGCTCAACGTAGGTACCACCGGTTTCCTGGAGGATACGTTTACCACCGGCCACCAGTTTGGCGCCGTCGGTGTGACCGGACTCGATGTAGGACAGCACGGTGTTCATCTGCTGGGTATCCACCAGTGCACCGACGTTGGTCGCCGGATCCAGCGGATTGCCCGGCTTCCAGGTTTTCAGGGCTTCGATCACCAGTGGCAGGAATTTGTCCTTGATCGAACGCTCCACCAGCAGGCGCGAACCAGCGGTGCAGACTTCGCCCTGGTTGAAGGCGATAGCACCCGCAGCGGCTTCAGCTGCCTCCTGCAGGTTTGGCGCGTCGGCGAACACGATGTTCGGGCTTTTGCCGCCGGCTTCAAGCCAGACGCGCTTCATGTTCGATTCGCCGGAGTAGATCAGCAGTTGCTTGGCGATCTTGGTCGAACCGGTGAACACCAGAGTATCTACGTCGTTATGCAGGGCCAGGGCCTTGCCGACGGTATGACCGTAACCCGGCAGGACGTTGAGCACGCCTTTCGGAATCCCGGCTTCGACGGCCAAAGCAGCGATGCGGATGGCGGTCAGCGGCGATTTTTCCGACGGTTTGAGGATCACCGAGTTACCGGTGGACAGCGCCGGGCCGAGTTTCCAGCACGCCATCATCAGCGGGAAGTTCCACGGCACGATGGCGCCGACAACACCGACAGGCTCGCGAGTCACCAGGCCCAGTTGATCGTGCGGGGTTGCCGCGACTTCGTCGTAGATCTTGTCGATGGCTTCGCCGCTCCAGCTGAGGGCTTGCGCCGCGCCGGGAACGTCGATGTACAGGGAGTCGCTGATCGGCTTGCCCATGTCCAGGGTTTCAAGCAAGGCCAGCTCTTCGGCGTGCTGTTTCAGCAGGCCGGCAAAACGGATCATGGTGGCTTTGCGTTTGGTCGGCGCCAGGCGCGACCAGACACCGGAATTGAAGGTGGCACGGGCGTTTTCAACAGCGCGCTGGGCATCGGCGGCATCACAGCTGGCAATCTTGCCCAGCAGACGGCCATCGACCGGGCTGATGCACTCGAAGGTCTCGCCGGAGACGGCATCGGTGTATTCGCCATTGATGTAGGCGCGGCCTTCGATCTTCAGATCGCGAGCCCGCTGCTCCCAATCGGCACGAGTCAGGGTGGTCATGCGAGTGTCCTCCTCTTATTGAATACGACACCCGCGATCTTCGCGGGCGCTGTCAGGAATTCTGCCCGGCCAGCCTGCTTTCGGCCCAAGGCAACCGCCACCCTAAACCAGCGGCAGGTGAAGTTTCAATATATTTGACATAACACCGGCAAACGGCCTTGCGATGTTCATTTTAATAAACATAGACTTTGGCAATACCAACAATGACTGGGGAATACAACAATGAGCATCCAGAACATCGTCGACTTTGGCCAGGCCACCACCGAGCCCGAGCGCTATCGACCAGACCCGGCCAGAGTGCTCAAGGGCGACCCCGAGCAAACGGTCTACAACCACTACAACAGCCCTTGCGGTCAATTGAATGCTGGCGTGTGGGAAGGTGCCGTCGGCCAGTGGCTGGTGAACTTCACCGAGCATGAATACTGCGAAATCATTCAGGGCGTTTCCGTGCTGCGCGATAACGATGGCAACAGCAAAACCGTGCGCGCGGGTGATCGCTTCGTGATCCCGGCCGGGTTCCGGGGCACGTGGGAAGTGCTGGAGCCGTGCCGCAAGATTTATGTGGCGTTTGAACAGAAGGCCTGAAGACGTCCATAGTCTGGACCGGCCTTATCGCGGGCAAGCCACGCTCCCACAGAGATCTGCGTCATTCGCAGAACCTGTGGAAGCGGACTTGCTCCGTACGAAGGCCCTGACAAGCACCACAAAACTCAGGCAACAAAAAAGGCCCGTATCTCGCGATACGGGCCTTTTTCGTAAGAGGAGAAAATCAATTACTTGATTTTGCCTTCTTTGTAGATCACGTGCTTGCGAACAACCGGATCAAATTTCTTGATCTCGATTTTGTCCGGAGTAGTACGCTTGTTCTTGTCGGTAGTGTAGAAGTGACCAGTACCGGCGCTCGAAATCAAACGAATCAATTCACGCATGATTAGCTCCCTTAGATCTTGCCGGCTTTGCGGATTTCGGCCAGCACGGCAGTGATGCCACGCTTGTCGATGATACGCATGCCTTTGGCAGATACGCGCAGACGCACGAAACGTTTCTCTTCTTCAACCCAGAAGCGGTGATGCTGCAGGTTCGGCAGGAAACGACGACGGGTTTTGTTGTTTGCGTGGGAAATGTTATTCCCAGTCACCGGACCCTTACCGGTAACTTGACAGACTCTAGACATGCCTCAGCCCTCTAAAACCACATGCCCAACCCGGCATGGGTTGGCCGCTTAATCTCTCAGTCATTTGGCGCCAGGCGCCGCGTTTCTTTAGGGGTCTTACCGGCTACACCTACAAACGAAGGAACCGGGCCCCTAGAAAAGAGCGCTGCTTTATACCAGAAAGACTGGAGAGCAACAACATTCGGTGTGCGATGAGTTGATAAAAACCCCATTTTTCCGGCGCCAGCCGCCTTGGATAAAGGCTGTCGTCGATTTTGACCGCTCGTCGCAGAGAATCCGCCCAACCCACCCATCTTGCCGTTTGGCGCCCGATGCCCACCAAAATCAATCGCCTATGGTCCCCTCAAAATCAAAAAGGGGATAGTCATTTGCAATCGAGCCCACTAGGGTAAGCCTTTTCCAGACTGCACTTGCAGATGGGCCTTCGATCTGTAAAGGAATCCGACCATGCGCCTCGCTGCCCTACCGTTGTTGCTCGCCCCGTTTTTGCTGAGCCCACAGGCCTTCGCCGCCGCCCTGAGCGTCTGCACCGAGGCCAGCCCGGAAGGGTTCGACGTGGTGCAATACAACTCGCTGACCACCACCAATGCCTCGGCCGACGTACTGATGAACCGGCTGGTGGACTTCGATACCGCCAGCGGCAAAGTGGTCGCCAGCCTGGCGGACAGCTGGGAAGTCAGCCCCGATGGCCTGATCTACGTCTTCAAGCTGCACCCACAGGTGAAATTCCACCGCACCGAGTATTTCAGCCCGACCCGCGAGCTGACCGCCGAAGACGTGAAATTCAGCTTCGACCGCATGCTCGACCCGGCCAACCCGTGGCACCAGGTTGCCCAGAGTGGCTTTCCTCATGCGCAATCGATGCAATTGCCAGCACTGATCAAGAAGATCGATGCCCTCGATCCGCTGACCGTGCGCTTCACCCTGGACCATCCGGACTCGACATTCCTCGCGACCCTGAGCATGGGTTTCGCCTCGATTTACTCGGCCGAATACGCCGACAAATTGTTGAAGGCCGGCACCACAGACAAGCTCAACAGCCAGCCAATCGGCACCGGCCCGTTCGTTTTCACACGCTTCCAGAAGGATTCTTCGGTTCGCTACAAAGCCAACCCGGACTACTTTGGCGGCAAGCCGTCAGTGGACCCGTTGATCTTCGCCATTACCCCGGACGCCAACGTGCGCTTGCAGAAGCTGCGACGCAATGAGTGCCAGATCGCCCTGTCGCCCAAACCTCTGGACGTGCAGGCCGCGCTGAAAGAGCCGACCCTGAAGGTGGAAAAGACTGACGCGTTCATGACCGCATTCGTCGGCATCAACAGCCAACATCCACCGCTGGACAAGCCGGAAGTACGCCAGGCGATCAACCTTGCGTTCGACAAGGCCAACTACGTCAAAGCCGTGTTCGAGGACACCGCCGAAGCAGCCAACGGCCCGTACCCACCCAATACCTGGAGCTACGCGAAAAACCTGCCGGGCTACCCGCATGACGTCGAGAAAGCCAAGGCATTGATGGCCAAGGCCGGGCTCAAGGACGGTTTCCAGACCACCATCTGGACCCGCCCTACCGGCAGCCTGCTGAACCCGAACCCGAGCCTCGGCGCTCAGCTGCTGCAATCTGACCTCGCGGAAATCGGCATTCAGGCCGAGATCCGCGTGATCGAATGGGGCGAACTGATCCGCCGCGCCAAGGCCGGTGAGCACGACCTGCTGTTCATGGGTTGGGCTGGCGACAACGGCGACCCGGACAACTTCCTCACACCTCAGTTTTCCTGCGCTGCGGTGAAGTCCGGCACCAATTTCTCCCGCTATTGCAATGCGGATCTGGACAAGCTGATCAGTGCCGGCAAAACCACCGGCGAGCAAGGTGTACGCAGCAAACTCTATGAACAGGCCCAGACGCAGATCCAGCAACAGGCACTCTGGCTGCCGCTGGCCCACCCGACCGCGTTCGCACTGACGCGCAAAGAGGTTGAGGGTTATTCGGTCAGCCCGTTTGGGCGTCAGGACTTTTCGAAGGTCAAATTGTAGGAGCAAGCTTGCTCGCGATGATCGTCAAGGATAAAGCGGGCAACCTGACACCCCGCGGCGTTCACGGGTTCATCGCGAGCAAGCTCGCTCCTACAGTGTTACGCACTCATTTACATCCAACCGTACTCGGCCATGGACAGTGGATCGCCATCACCGATGATGAAGTGATCAAGCACTCGTACATCGATCAACTCCAGCGCCTTTTGCAGGCGCCTGGTCAGCACCCGGTCAGCCTGACTGGGGTCGCTGTTGCCCGACGGGTGGTTGTGACAGAGGATCAACGCCGCGGCGTTGTTTGCCAGCGCACGCTTGACCACCTCCCGCGGATGCACACTGGTATTGTCGATGGAACCGCGAAACAGCGCTTCGAAACTCAGCACCTGATGTTTGGAATCCAGAAACAGGCAGCCGAACACCTCATGCGGCTCGTGGCGCAACATCGATTTCAGATATTCGCGAACGGCGTGCGGGCTTTCCAGTGCCGGTTTTTGCCGCGCACGCTCGGCCAAATGGCGCCTGCTCATTTCCTGCGCTGCCTGCAACTGAGCGAATTTCGCGGGCCCAAGTCCCAAATGCAGGCTGAACGTGACCAGATCGGCCTCGAGCAATGCACGCAAGCTGCCAAACTGGCTCAGCAGATGCCGCGCCAGATCCACCGCGCTTTTGCCGGATACGCCAGTTCGTAAAAAAATCGCCAGCAACTCGGCGTCTGAAAGACTCGCCGCTCCCAGCGTCAGTAATCTCTCCCGCGGCCGTTCCGCCGCCGGCCAATTGCGAATACTCATAGCACCTCCCTGTCTGTGGGCGCCGCTGTTCCATAGCGGTCGCTGTGATATCGTAGCCCATCTTTTTTGCGGGCGATTTCACTCCTGGGGAGGGGGTATCGCCCAGCAGTCATCAACGAATTGAAAGGCAGGCCTATGCAGCGGCTGTATCGGAAACGCATTGTTCTGGGCGTCGGCGGCGGCATTGCTGCCTATAAGAGCGCCGACCTGGTTCGCCGCCTGATGGATCAGGGTGCTGAAGTGCGCGTGGTCATGACCCGTGGCGGCGCCGAGTTCATCACCCCGCTGACCATGCAGGCCCTGTCCGGGCATCCGGTCCATCTGGATCTGCTGGACCCGGCAGCCGAAGCCGCCATGGGCCACATCGAGCTGGCGAAATGGGCCGATCTGGTACTGATCGCGCCCGCTACCGCAGACTTGATCGCCCGCCTGGCCCAAGGCATTGCCGATGATTTGCTGACCACCCTGGTGCTGGCTACCGACGCAGTCGTCGCTGTCGCCCCGGCGATGAACCAGGCCATGTGGCGCGATCCGGCAACCCAGGCCAACCTGCAAACCCTCGAAAGTCGCGACTTGAAAGTCTTTGGCCCGGCGTCTGGCAGCCAGGCCTGCGGCGACGTCGGTCTGGGCCGAATGCTCGAAGCCACCGATCTGGCCCAGTGCGCCGCCGACTGCTTCCAGCGCCAGGCGCTGACCGGCAAGCACGTGCTGATCACCGCCGGCCCGACCCAGGAAAACATCGACCCGGTGCGCTACATCACCAATCACAGCTCCGGAAAAATGGGTTTCGCCCTGGCTGAAGCGGCTGTTGAAGCCGGCGCTCGGGTGACGCTGATCACCGGCCCCGTGCATCTGCCGACCCCGGACCGTGTCACACGCATCGATGTCGTCAGTGCCCGCGACATGCTGGCCGCCTGCGAAGCCGCGATTCCCTGCGACCTGTTCATCGCCTCTGCGGCGGTCGCGGATTACCGCCCTGAAGTAGTCGCCCCACAAAAACTCAAGAAAGATCCTACGAACGGCGACGGCTTGTTGCTGCAAATGGTGCGTAACCCGGACATCCTGGCCAGCATCGCGACACGCCCCGACCGTCCGTTCAGTGTCGGTTTCGCCGCTGAAACCGAACACCTGCTCGACTACGCTGCCCGCAAGTTGAAGGACAAGAACCTCGATTTGATCGTTGCCAACGACGTCGCCAACCCGAGCATTGGCTTCAACAGCGAAGAAAACGCCTGCAGCGTGATCGACCGCGAGCTTCACGCCACACTTTTCGCCCAGACCAGCAAGAGCAAGATTGCTCGCCAGCTGATCACTTTTATCGCCGAACGTCTGAACCAGGTTTAATTTACATGCACGCTTTGCAAGCCAAGATCCTCGACCCCCGCATCGGTACCGAATTCCCGTTGCCGCAATACGCCACACCGGGATCCGCCGGCCTCGACCTGCGCGCCATGCTGGAGCAGGACATCGTGATCAAGCCGGGTGAAACCGTGCTGATCCCTACCGGCCTGTCGGTCTACATCGGCGACCCGAACCTCGCCGCACTGATCCTGCCGCGCTCCGGCCTGGGCCATAAGCACGGTATCGTGCTGGGCAACCTGGTGGGGCTGATCGACTCTGATTACCAGGGTCCGCTGATGGTTTCGTGCTGGAACCGTGGCCAGACCGACTTCACCATGGCCGTGGGCGAACGCCTGGCGCAACTGGTGCTGGTACCGGTGGTGCAGGCACATTTCGAGATGGTCGAAGAGTTCGTCGAAACCCAACGTGGCACGGGTGGCTTCGGTCACTCAGGCAGCCACTGATCTCATAGGCTGTCCCCGAGGCGAGGGAACACGCATCCTCGCCATACATTTTGAGCGGCCTCAACGGGAAGGGTGGCCGCCCAAAATCAAGGCATTAGCCAACCAATTAGTCGCTGATTTCGCCAGGATGGCCTTTTCGCACCACGAACTCTCTGTGGAAAACGCCGTCATACCCTTCAGTTTGAGTCTGCCGAGTCACTCGCAGGCAGGTCCAGCCACATTCGAGATGGAGTTTCCCCCAGATGAGCACCCCGGCCAAAATTGCCCCCAAATTCCCAGACAGTATTTTCCGCGCCTATGACATTCGCGGCACCGTCCCGGAATTTCTGAACGCAGAAACGGCCTACTGGCTCGGTCGCGCCATCGGTGCACAAAGCCTCGCGCAGGGCGAACCCAATGTATCCGTTGGCCGTGATGGTCGCCTGTCCGGCCCGGAGCTGGTGGAAAAACTGATTCAGGGCCTGGCTGAAAGCGGCTGCCACGTCAGCGACGTCGGCCTGGTGCCAACGCCAGCGCTGTACTACGCCGCCAACATTTTGGCCGGCAAATCCGGGGTCATGCTGACCGGCAGCCACAACCCATCGAACTACAACGGCTTCAAAATCGTCATTGCTGGCGATACCTTGGCCAACGAACAGATCCAGGCACTGCATGAACGCCTCAAGACCAACAACCTGAGCAGCGGCCAAGGCAGCATCACCCGGGTCGAGATCCTCGATCGTTACACCACCGAAATCGTCCAGGACATCAAACTGGCCCGCCGCCTGAAAGTGGTCGTGGACTGCGGCAATGGCGCCGCCGGTGTGATCGCTCCGCAGCTGATCGAAGCGCTGAATTGCGAAGTCATTCCGTTGTTCTGCGAAGTCGACGGCAACTTCCCGAACCACCATCCGGATCCGGGCAAGCCTGAAAACCTCGTCGACCTGATCGCCAAGGTCAAGGAAACCAACGCTGACATCGGCCTGGCCTTCGACGGTGACGGTGACCGTGTCGGCGTGGTGACCAACACCGGCAGCATCGTCTATCCGGACCGCCTGCTGATGCTGTTCGCCCGCGACGTGGTGGCGCGCAACCCGGACGCGGAAATCATCTTCGACGTCAAATGCACCCGTCGCCTGATCCCGCTGATCAAGGAATACGGTGGCCGTCCGCTGATGTGGAAGACCGGTCACTCGCTGATCAAGAAGAAAATGAAACAATCCGGCGCCCTGCTGGCCGGCGAAATGAGCGGGCACATCTTCTTCAAGGAGCGCTGGTTCGGTTTCGACGACGGCATTTACAGCGCCGCGCGGCTGCTGGAGATCCTCAGCAAGGAAAAATCATCGGCCGAAGAGCTGTTCGCGACCTTCCCGAATGATATTTCTACGCCGGAAATCAATATCCATGTGACCGAAGAGAGCAAATTCAGCATCATTGATGCACTGCACGACGCGCAGTGGGGCGCAGGCGCTGACCTGACCACCATTGACGGCGTGCGAGTCGACTATGCCAAAGGCTGGGGCCTGGTTCGCGCGTCCAACACCACACCGGTGCTGGTGCTGCGTTTCGAGGCCGATGACGAGGCTGAATTGCAGCGCATCAAGGACGTATTCCACGTTCAACTGAAGCGTGTTGCACCTGATCTCCAACTACCGTTTTGATTTATTGAAGCACCGGAGCCCTGAATGACCCTCGAACGCGAAGCCGCCGCCAACACCGCCAAGGTCCTGTCCGAAGCACTGCCTTACATTCGCCGTTATGTCGGCAAGACGCTGGTGATCAAATACGGCGGCAACGCGATGGAAAGCGAGGAGCTGAAAACCGGCTTCGCCCGCGACATCGTGCTGATGAAAGCCGTGGGCATCAACCCGGTGGTCGTTCATGGCGGCGGTCCGCAAATCGGTGATTTGCTCAAGCGCCTGTCGATCGAAAGCCATTTCGTCGATGGCATGCGCGTCACCGACGCTGCGACCATGGACGTCGTGGAAATGGTCCTCGGTGGCCAGGTCAACAAGGACATCGTCAACCTGATCAACCGCCACGGCGGCAGCGCCATCGGCCTGACCGGTAAAGACGCCGGGCTGATTCGCGCGAAAAAGCTCACCGTCACTCGCCAGACGCCGGAGATGACCCAACCGGAAATCATCGATATCGGTCAGGTGGGCGAAGTGGTCGGGATCAACACCGAACTGCTGAACCTGCTGGTCAAAGGCAATTTCATCCCGGTGATCGCGCCCATCGGCGTCGGTGAGAACGGCGAGTCGTACAACATCAACGCTGACCTGGTGGCCGGTAAAGTTGCCGAAGCGCTGAAAGCCGAGAAGCTGATGCTGCTGACCAACATTGCCGGCCTGATGGACAAGTCGGGCAAGGTCCTGACCGGTCTGAGCACTCAGCAGGTCGACGATCTGATCGCCGATGGCACCATCTACGGCGGCATGTTGCCGAAGATCCGTTGCGCGCTGGAAGCGGTTCAAGGCGGTGTGGGCAGCTCGCTGATCATCGACGGTCGCGTGCCGAATGCGATCCTGCTGGAAATCTTCACCGATACCGGTGTGGGTACCTTGATCAGCAATCGCAAGCGTCACTGATTCACGAATACCGATAGATCGCAGCCTTCATCGGTACCTACGGATGTATGAATATTCCGTAGGATCTGATGAGATCTGCGATCTTTTTTATGCGCACAAGAAATGCCCTACCCGAATTAGCGAAACGTCCGACATCCCACCAGCATTTGTCCGCATAGGATCTTCCCTGTATCCACAGGAGAACTACCTCATGCAAAAAAACTACGTTCCTTACGGTAGCGATGTTTCATCCGGCACTTTTGAGTGTGTGGACTGCGGACATCAGTATTCGAATCAGGCAAAAACCTCGATTCCTCCTTGCCCTCAATATAAGAAATCGACGCACACGCAAAATGGCTGGAAAGTTCTCACCGGCCAGGGTGACGCGGTCATTGATCCCTACCCGCAAAAAACCGAAAAAACCGTCGATATCAATCAGGCCGAGACATCCAGCCCTGTCAGTAAAAAGTAGCCACGGAGGCACTGAGCCATGCAGATCTCGTTCACGATCGATGCCCAGGCTTTCGAGCAAGAGCAGAAGGAACCGGTCAAAAAAACCCTGAAGATTTCAGACACGGAAATTGCTCACGCCTTACAGCGTATCGCCAAGGCAAGTCTGACCGAATACTTGAAAATGTTGGTTGAAGGCGGCATGCCAAGCCGGGCCGATGAAGCCAAACAGGACCGTTTGCTGTACCTGATTCAAAGTTACTTCGGGCAGACACTGCCGACGGAATCGCAGATATCGACGATTTTCCAGCTGACCCAGAGCCAAAGCAAAACGCTGCTGAAAAACACTGTGTCACGCTTTCGGAATCAACTGGACGAGATTCTGCAACACAGCATGCGAGCCGTGATCGAGTCTGCGGAGCATGCTCAGACGGTGTATTTGGTCGTGATCAGTTCGGATGTCATCCGCGATGAACTGAATATGTTGATCACACAGAACGAGCCGACCTTCAAACCCATCATCAAACGCAAAGGCAGTGCAGGTCAGTTCGAAATCAGTGAGGATTCCCACGCGCTGTTGTGCCAGACACTGGGCCTGAATGCCGTTCAGTGACGTAGTCGCGGTCAGCGGCTTACTGCTGACCCTGACCACCTTCATGTTCAACCTGGCATGGCCCAAGCTGCATGAGGCGTTGCGGCTGGATGAAAAGCAACCAGGTCCACTGGCCAGGAAGCGTAGTCGAGAGATGATTTCTGGTGTTCTTTTCGGTTGCGCTCTGCCCCTGGCATGCGCCTTTACAGCACTGTTTTATATCAACCTGCCGGCCGCCGTTGGAATCATGCGTAGCAGCAGGCTGGATCTGTGGAATTTCGATGTGGACCGCACGCTTTACGTGCTGGTCGTCATGGCACTGCTGGTTTTTGCGCTGTTCAACTGGGGACTGTCACTGAAACTGACAGGAAAATGGCGGAGGCTGCACTGATGACGCAAAAAAAAAGACCCCGCTCAGCCTGGCTGCGCGGGGTCTTTTTTGCCTGCGATCCTTGTAGGAGCGAGCCTGCTCGCGAAAATCGTCAACGATAACGCGGGGTACCTGACGAAAAGCAGTGCTCTGATGTCCATCGCGAGCGGGCTCGCTCACACATGGGATTGCGCTTAGACGCCGAACTGAGCGCGGTACGCTTCTACAGCCGGCAAGTGCTGCTTGAGCTGCGGATCGTCCGCCAGGAATTCCAGCACCTGGTTCAGCGAAACGATGCTGATCACCGGGATACCGAAATCACGCTCCACTTCCTGAATCGCCGACAGCTCGCCGTTGCCACGCTCCTGACGGTTCAGGGCGATCAGCACGCCAGCGGCCTTGGCGCCGTCCTGGGACGCGATGATTTGCATCACCTCGCGAATGGCGGTGCCAGCGGTGATCACGTCGTCAATGATCAGCACGTTGCCGGTCAATGGTGCGCCAACCAGGCTGCCGCCTTCGCCGTGAGCCTTGGCTTCCTTGCGGTTGAAACACCAGGGCAGGTCACGGTTGTGATGCTCGGCCAATGCCACGGCGGTGGTCGCCGCCAACGGGATGCCTTTGTAGGCTGGCCCGAACAGCACATCGAAGGAAATACCGCTTTCGGCAATGGCTGCGGCATAGAAACGCCCCAGCTGCGCCAGGGCCGAACCTGTATTGAACAGGCCCGCATTGAAGAAGTAAGGACTGGTACGTCCGGACTTCAGGGTGAACTCACCGAAGCGCAAAACGCCGCGATCGATGGCAAAACGAATGAAATCGCGCTGATACGCTTGCATGGAAAAACCCCAAATACCACGGATTTAGCTAATTAGCTTGACGCCGTGTATCATACACGCACGCGATTTTTGGGGCCATTTATGCGGATCATCAGTGTGAACGTCAATGGTATTCAGGCTGCAGTCGAGCGTGGTTTGCTCAGTTGGCTGCAAGCACAGAATGCCGACGTCATCTGCCTGCAGGACACCCGCGCCTCCGCCTTTGAACTGGACGATCCAGCCTTCCAACTGGATGGATACTTCCTTTATGCCTGCGATGCCGAAGTCCCCGCCCAAGGTGGCGTGGCTTTGTATTCGCGGCTGCAACCGAAGGCTGTCATCAGCGGTCTCGGTTTCGAGACGGCCGACCGCTACGGGCGCTACCTGCAAGCCGATTTCGACAAGGTCAGCATCGCGACCTTGCTGCTCCCTTCGGGGCAGAACGGCGATGAAGACTTGAACCAGAAGTTCAAGCTAATGGACGACTTCGCCCGTTACCTGGATAAACAGCGACGCAAACGTCGCGAGTACATTTACTGTGGCTCGCTGTACGTGGCGCAACAGAAGCTGGATATCAAGAACTGGCGCGACAGCCAGCAATCCCCGGGCTTCCTGGCACCTGAACGTGCCTGGATGGACGAGATTGTCGGCAACATGGGCTATGTCGACGCCCTGCGCGAAGTCAGCCGTGAAGGCGATCAGTACAGCTGGTGGCCGGATAACGAACAAGCCGAAATGCTCAACCTCGGTTGGCGTTTCGACTATCAACTGCTGACCCCGGGTCTGCGTCGCTTCGTACGCAGCGCACGCTTGCCACGCCAGCCGCGGTTCTCGCAACACGCGCCGCTGATCGTGGACTACGACTGGACGCTGACCATCTAAGCGTTGCATCGAATGAAAAATGCCCGTATCGCAAGATACGGGCATTTTTTTTGGATCATCAGCAGTGTTCGGATCTTCAGGCAGCGGCGAAGATCGGCAACGCAAGGTACAACTTGATCACGATCACATTAATGATGTCGATGAAGAATGCCCCCACCATCGGCACCACCAGAAATGCTATCTGCGAAGGCCCATAACGCTGAGTCACCGCTTGCATGTTAGCGATCGCCGTTGGCGTGGCACCCAGCCCGAAACCGCAGTGTCCTGCCGCCAGCACTGCCGCATCGTAGTTGCTGCCCATGACCCTGAAAGTCACAAACATCGCGAATAGTGCCATGACCAGGGTTTGCGCAGCCAGGATAATGAAGATAGGCAACGCCAGTGCAGCCAGGTCCCAAAGTTTGAGTGACATTAGCGCAATCGCCAGAAACAGCGACAAGCTGACATTACCCAGCACTGAAACTTCACGTTCAAACACCTGATACAAGCCAAGTGCGGAAAGACTGTTGCGCAAAACCACACCCACGAACAAGACGCAAACGAACGTCGGCAGCTCAAAGGCGGTGTCCTTCAACAGACCATTCAGGAGAGAACCTGCCAGCAAGCTGACCGCAATCAGCGCGAGCGTCTCGATGAACGAAAATGGCGTGATCGAGCGCTCTTTGTTCGGTTGCTCAAAGCCCCTGGGCATCCCTGGCTTTGCTTGCTCAAGGCCGGGCACCTGAACACGGTTGATGAGCAGGCGAGCGACCGGCCCACCAATCAATCCGCCCAGGACCAGGCCAAAGGTTGCAGAAGCCATCGCCAGCTCGGAAGCAGAGGCCAGGCCATACTTCTCGCTGAACGTCGCGCTCCACGCCGCGCCTGTACCGTGCCCACCCGCCAACGTAACGGAGCCTGTCAGCAGGCCCATCAAGGGATCGAGCCCCAACGCCGTTGCGAGACCGATGCCCATGGCATTCTGGACCACCAGAAGCCCGATGACCGCCAGTAGAAAAATCCCCACTATGCGCCCGCCTTTCTTCAAGCTGGCGAAATCTGCACTCAAGCCAATGGTGGCAAAAAACGCCAACATCAAAGGTGTCTGCAGTGAAGTATCAAATCGAACTTCAATGTCCAGGCCTCGCAGGGCCAGGAGAGCCAGAGCAACCAGCAGTCCTCCTGCTACAGGCTCAGGGATATTGTAAGTACGTAAAAAGCCGACACGCGTGACAAGCCCTCGTCCCAGTAACAGCACCAGGGAGGCAGCCACAAGTGTTCCGTAAAAATCAAGCTGAAGCATTGGAATAATTCATTGATATATATTCAGGGGCGAACTTTTTACCTGGACTCGCCTCTTGAACAGGTTGATCACTCAACACTGATTAATTGAGATTCAAGGACCGTCAATGGTTTGAATATATCGAAATATTTCTAGATAAATATTACTTGGCGCAACCTTATCAACCACCAAGTCTCATTGCCAAGCATATAGGCCGTGTTAAAGCGTTGCAGTTGTGACTAAACGTGTAAGACGATTGTATATATGTGTATGAGAAAATTTCTGCAGCGCCTGAATTTTGCAGTGACAAGCGCTTCACACAACTTGAAACACTCAACTGTTTTAGAAGAGCAAATGCCCCGAAATCGGGGCATTTGTTTTAAATCGAAAAAGATAAGCGAGTAATGTCGTCTTTTCTGGCCAACAAACTCATGCCGACAGGGCACGGATTGCTTATTTGATCAGCCGCCAGGTGAACGGATACCGATAAGGCACCCCTTCATTGGCTTTCACTCCAGCAATAATGGTCAGTACCAACGCACCAATCGCGATCAGACCAAACAGGAAGAATCCGACGATCACCACCATCAGCAAAAAACAAATGGCAGAAGCTATGGCGACAGTGAGCTGAAAGTTCAGAGCTTCCTTGCCCTGCGCATCGACAAACGGGTCCATCTCACGCTTCATCTGCCAGAGAATCAATGGGCCGATCAAGGTACCGAATGGAATCCAGATCCCCAGCAAGGCGGACAGGTGACAAAACATCGCCCACTGCCGAACCTCTTTGCTCGGGGTGGGAAGCAGCTGCTGTTCGTCACTCATGGCGTCCTCCTTGCCTGGACCATTCCGGTTAGTCAGCCAGTGCAGCCTTTTGCAGATCGAAGATCTCGTTCATGCCTTTCTTCGCCAGTTCCAGCATGGCGTTCAGCTCTTCAGGCTGGAACGGTGCGCCTTCGGCAGTACCCTGGACTTCGATGAAACCACCGGTACTGGTCATCACCACGTTCAGGTCGGTCTCGGCAGCGGAGTCTTCCAGGTAATCGAGGTCCAGCACTGGCTCGCCCTGATACATGCCCACCGAAACGGCACCGATCATTTGCTTGAGCGGGTCGCCGCCCTTGAGGCCGCCGCGCTTCTTGATCACTTTCAAGGCATCGACCAGCGCAACCATGGCACCAGTGATGGATGCGGTACGGGTGCCGCCGTCAGCCTGGATCACGTCGCAGTCGACGTACAGGGTAACGTCGCCCAGCTTGGACATGTCCAGCGAAGCGCGCAGGGAACGGCCGATCAGGCGCTGGATCTCCAGAGTGCGACCGCCTTGCTTGCCGCGGCTTGCTTCACGCTGGTTACGCTCACCGGTGGCGCGCGGCAGCATGCCGTATTCGGCCGTCAGCCAGCCCTGGCCCTGACCTTTGAGAAAACGCGGCACGCCATTCTCGACGCTGACGGTGCAGATGACTTTGGTATCACCGAACTCGACCAGTACAGATCCCTCGGCGTGTTTGGTGTAGTTGCGGGTAATGCGGATCGAGCGGAGCTGATCGGCAGCGCGACCACTTGGACGTTTCATAAGGGATACCTGTACGGGGACGGAAAACTGCGGAGCATTATAGAGCCGACGGCCACCGCTGGGCACTTCTAAAAAAATCCTCCGACGACCGAAGGCTCTGAACAGCCCGTCGCCGAAGCTTTGCAGCCGTTTGTGACAGCCTGTGTTTGGGCGCATACGTACCACTGCGCTACAATCCTGCGCCTTTGCTGCCAGTCGGCTTAAATTCATTGATATCGGATGACCGGAATCGCTGTTCCGGCCGATCTGCATTGCGAGGTACCGCCATGGTGCACAGCATGACCGCCTTCGCCCGCGTCGAGAAAGCCGGCGTTCAGGGCACCCTGAGCTGGGAACTGCGCTCGGTCAACAGCCGGTACCTGGAACCCCACTTGCGTCTGCCCGAGTCTTTTCGCGACCTTGAAGGTGCCGTGCGCGAAGCCCTGCGCCAGGGCGTATCCCGAGGCAAGCTGGAATGCACCCTGCGCTTCACCGAAGAAAACACGGGCAAACCGCTGCAAGTCGACCAGGCGCGCGCCGCGCAATTGGTCGCCGCCGCCGAGACGATCGCCAGCCTGATCAAAAATCCGGCAGCGCTGAACCCCCTCGAAGTCCTCGCCTGGCCCGGCGTGCTGGTAGGCGATGCCACCGACCCGCAAGCGCTGAACGCCGAAGCACTGGCGCTGTTCAACCAGGGACTGAAGGAACTCAAGTCCGGCCGCGAGCGCGAAGGCGCGGAGCTGGCGCGGTTGATCAACGAGCGCCTGACCTCCATTGAAGAAGACGTGGTGACCTTGCGCGAATTGGTCCCGCAGATGCTCGCCACCCAGCGTCAGAAGGTCCTCGACCGTTTCGCCGACATGAAGGCCGAGATGGACCCGCAGCGCCTGGAGCAGGAAATGGTCATGCTCGCGCAAAAGAGCGACGTCGCCGAAGAACTGGATCGCCTGAGCACTCACATCATTGAAGTTCGCCGGGTACTCAAGTCCGGTGGCGCTGCCGGGCGGCGCCTGGATTTCCTGATGCAGGAGCTCAACCGCGAAGCCAACACACTGGGCTCCAAAGCCTTCGACCCGCGCAGCACCCAGGCTGCGGTCAACCTCAAGGTGTTGATCGAGCAGATGCGCGAACAAGTGCAGAATATTGAGTAAGGCATTCCCGACATGACCCACAGCACCGGCACCCTGTACATTATTTCCGCCCCATCGGGCGCGGGCAAAAGCAGCCTGGTCAAGGCCCTGACCGACGCCGATCCCGAGATCCGCGTCTCGATTTCCCACACCACCCGCGCCATGCGCCCCGGTGAAGTGAACGGCGTGAACTACCACTTCGTCGAACGCAGCGAGTTCGTGAAGATGATCGAGCACGGGGATTTCCTCGAGCGCGCCGAGGTTTTCGGCAATCTCTACGGCACCTCGCAAAGCCACCTGCAGCAGACCCTCGACGAAGGCCACGACCTGATCCTGGAAATCGACTGGCAGGGTGCCGAGCAAGTGCGTCAACTGATGCCCAAGGCCCGCTCGATCTTCATTCTGCCGCCATCGCTTCAGGCCCTGCACCAACGTCTGACCAACCGTGGCCAGGACAGCGACGAGATCATTGACGGGCGCATGCGCGAAGCCGTCAGCGAAATGAGCCATTATGTCGACTACGACTACCTGATCATCAACGACGATTTCGCCCACGCGCTGCACGATCTGAAGGCAATTTTCCGCGCCAATCAGCTGCAACAGAAACGCCAACAACAGCGTTTCGGCAAATTGCTGGCTGAATTGCTCGGTTAAACAACTCTTCCCAAAACCGCTGCGAGGGCTTTACATTGGCACTTGCAGCGCGTTGAAGGGCTTGATCAAAAAATCAGCGCTTCCCTAATCGCTGGTGATTTTTTAAACTGTTGAGTCCGCTCGCCCATCCGGGCAGCGCGCATATTGCATTTGCTACGAGGAAGACCATGGCCCGCGTAACCGTTGAAGACTGCCTAGAACACGTGGATAACCGCTTTGAGCTGGTCATGCTCTCTACCAAGCGTGCCCGTCAACTGGCCACCGGCGGCAAAGAGCCGAAAGTAGCATGGGAAAACGACAAGCCTACCGTCGTCGCCCTGCGTGAAATCGCTGAAGGCCTGATCGACTACGCAGCTATCGCCGAAGCCGAAATCGTTGAAGATGAACCGCTTTTTGCTGCATTCGAGGACGAGTCCAACGAGGCCGTCTAAGCCTATGCCTGGTCGACGTAGCACGGCGCGGGATCACAGCTTACGGCAGGAGTCATCATGCCGAGCATAGACGCCCTCGCCGATCGCATATCGACCTACCTCGGCAAGGACCAGGTCAATCTGGTCCGCCGAGCGTATTTCTACGCCGAACAAGCCCACGACGGCCAACGCCGCCGCAGTGGCGAGGCGTACGTCACGCACCCGCTCGCTGTAGCGAATATTCTTGCCGACATGCATATGGACCATCAGAGCCTGATGGCGGCCATGTTGCATGACGTGATCGAAGACACCGGTATTGCCAAGGAAGCGCTGCAGGCGCAGTTCGGCGAAACCGTGGCCGAACTGGTCGACGGGGTCAGCAAACTGACCCAGATGAACTTCGAGACCAAGGCCGAAGCCCAGGCTGAAAACTTCCAGAAAATGGCCATGGCCATGGCACGTGACATTCGCGTGATCCTGGTCAAGCTGGCCGACCGCCTGCACAACATGCGCACGCTGGAAGTGCTGTCCGGCGAAAAACGTCGGCGCATCGCCAAGGAAACCCTGGAAATCTATGCGCCCATCGCCAACCGGCTGGGCATGCACGCCATCCGCATAGAATTCGAAGACCTCGGCTTCAAGGCCATGCACCCGATGCGTTCCGCGCGAATCTACCAGGCGGTCAAGCGCGCCCGGGGCAACCGCAAGGAAATCGTCAACAAGATCGAGGAATCCCTCAGCCACTGCCTGGCCATCGACGGCATTCAGGGCGAGGTCAGCGGTCGACAGAAACACCTCTACGGCATCTACAAGAAAATGCGCGGCAAGCGTCGGGCCTTCAACGAGATCATGGACGTCTACGCGTTCCGGATCATCGTCGACAAGGTCGATACCTGTTACCGCGTCCTGGGTGCCGTGCATAATTTGTACAAGCCGTTGCCAGGTCGTTTCAAGGATTACATCGCGATCCCCAAGGCCAACGGCTATCAGTCCCTGCACACAACGCTGTTCGGCATGCATGGCGTTCCGATCGAAATCCAGATCCGCACCCGCGAAATGGAAGAGATGGCCAACAACGGCATCGCAGCCCATTGGCTGTATAAATCCAGCGGCGATGAGCAGCCAAAAGGCACTCACGCCCGCGCGCGCCAATGGGTCAAAGGCGTGCTGGAAATGCAGCAGCGCGCCGGCAACTCGCTGGAATTCATCGAAAGCGTGAAGATCGACCTGTTCCCGGACGAGGTCTACGTGTTCACGCCCAAAGGCCGGATCATGGAGCTGCCCAAGGGCTCCACGGCGGTCGACTTCGCTTATGCGGTACATACCGACGTGGGCAACAGCTGCATCGCCTGCCGGATCAACCGTCGACTCGCGCCACTGTCCGAACCTCTGCAAAGCGGCTCTACGGTCGAGATCGTCAGCGCTCCGGGTGCGCGGCCGAACCCGGCGTGGCTCAACTTCGTGGTCACCGGCAAGGCGCGTACGCACATCCGCCATGCGCTGAAGCTGCAACGCCGCTCCGAGTCCATCAGCCTGGGCGAACGCCTGCTGAACAAAGTCCTCAACGGCTTCGACAGCTCGCTGGAAAAAATTCCGGCCGAGCGCGTCAAGGCCATGCTCACCGAGTACCGCCTCGAGCTGATCGAAGACCTGCTGGAAGACATTGGCCTGGGCAATCGCATGGCCTACGTTGTCGCCCGGCGCCTGCTCGGCGAAGGTGAACAGCTACCGAGCCCGGAAGGTCCGCTGGCCATTCGCGGCACCGAAGGCCTGGTGCTCAGCTACGCCAAGTGCTGCACACCGATCCCGGGCGACCCGATTGTCGGCCACCTGTCCGCGGGCAAAGGCATGGTCGTGCACCTGGACAACTGCCGTAACATCAGCGAAATCCGCCACAACCCGGAAAAATGTATCCAGCTCTCGTGGGCCAAGGATGTCACCGGCGAATTCAATGTCGAACTGCGTGTCGAGCTGGAACACCAGCGTGGCCTGATCGCCCTGCTGGCCAGCAGCGTCAATGCGGCCGACGGCAACATCGAAAAAATCAGCATGGACGAACGCGATGGTCGCATCAGCGTGGTCCAACTGGTGGTCAGCGTGCACGACCGCGTGCACCTGGCCCGCGTGATCAAGAAACTGCGCGCCCTGACCGGGGTGATCCGCATCACCCGCATGCGTGCGTAGCCATCCAACCCTTACAAGGAGTCATTCATGACCAAGACCGTTATCACCAGCGACAAGGCCCCGGCCGCCATCGGTACTTACTCTCAGGCGATCAAGGCTGGCAACACCGTTTACATGTCGGGTCAAATTCCTCTGGACCCAAAAACCATGGAACTGGTTGAAGGCTTCGAAGCCCAGACCGTCCAGGTCTTCGAGAACCTCAAGGCCGTGGCTGAAGCTGCCGGTGGCTCGTTCAAGGACATCGTCAAACTGAACATCTTCCTCACCGACCTGAGCCACTTCGCCAAGGTCAACGAGATCATGGGCAAGTACTTCGACCAGCCTTACCCTGCCCGCGCCGCCATCGGCGTAGCGGCCCTGCCAAAGGGTTCGCAAGTTGAAATGGATGCCATCCTGGTCATCGAGTAATGCGTCTGGCGCAGCCTGAGGCTGCGCCGACTGCTCAGCTGTAAAGAAAGTTTGAAAGGATTCCACCATGCGCAAAGCGCTTGCTCTCTCGCTGCTCGCCCTTTTTTTGGGCGGATGTGCCAGCAACCCTGCCGACCGTGATATCAGCGGCACCTGGATCAACCAGGTGGCGATTGACGCGGCATCCAAAGGCGTTCCCCTGCGTGAAGCGCTCCAGGCCTATGGTCCGAACCTGGAATGGAACGTCAACACCAAGGCTGCTCAGGCCCGCTACACCAATGGTTTTGAAAATGTCGAAGGCAAGCTGCTGGGCGAAGAGTCCAACGCCTGGAAAGTCGACTTTTATGGCAGTTCCAGCAGTGAGTTGAAGCGCGATGGCAAGCAATTGAGCCAGGCCTCGACCGAGAACGAACCGGCACAAGTCTTCGACCGCGCATTGATCCCCGTACCGGATGGCGCGCCGATCGGCGCCAGCTTCGAACGGGCACTCTACTCAGCCTACATGGGCGGTAACTGGAAAATCGTCAGCGGCCCGGGCGAAGGCAACACTGTGCAGTTCCAGGCCGACGGCCAGGTCAGCGGCCTGCCGAACACTGATCGCTACGCGCTGTGCCTGGCTGGCGATTGTGCGTCGATGAGCGGCGGCAACGACAACATGTGGCTGCAACTCAACGGCCAAGGGAACGCGTGGATCTTTACCCGCAAAGGCAAAGAACTGGAAATTTTCCAGACCGTTAACACCGCACAGGCTGACGAGATGCCTTCGTTCACGCCAGGCGATCGCAAGTGGCTGCTCGAGAAGCAGTAAGCAATACATAAACACCCGTAGGAGCGAGCTTGCTCACTCCTACAGGTGTTTATGGCGCCTGAACGTCAGCAGCGCCCTTCGAGAATCGCCGCATACCCCTCACGAAAACTCGGATACTTAGGCGTCCAGCCCAAGGCCTTCGCCCGCGCGTTGCTGCAACGCTTGCTTCCGGTGCGGCGTACGCTGGCGTCATCTGCCCACTCGGTCACCCCCAGGTACTCGCGCAACCAACCCACCACATCCGCCAACGCAGCGGGTGCATCATCGACGCCGATATAAACATCCTCCAACGCCACGCCACGTCGAGCGGCCTCAAGGAGAAATGCCATCAACCCTGCGGCGTCATCGGCATGAATCCGATTGGCATAAAGCGGAGGATCGACCGCCACGCGATACCCCCGGCGCACCTGAGTCAGTAACCACTCGCGGCCTGGACCATAAATACCGGTCAACCGCACAATGCTGGCCGGAATGCCGCTATTGAGCGCAATCTGCTCGGCTTCGAGCATCACACGCCCGGAGTAGCCAGCCGCCACGGCCGGCGAAGTCTCGTCGACCCACTCGCCCTGCTGCTGCCCGTAAACACTGCTGCTGGAAACGAACAACAAACGTTCGGGCACCTGCCCGTAGTCGTTCAACCAGCCCAGCACGTGTTGCAAGCCCTGCACGTAAGCAGCGCGGTAACCGGCCTCATCGTGATCGGTAGCCGCCGCGCAATACACCAGGTAGTCCACGGCACCGATTGGCCAACTGGCCGGACAGTCTTCATTGAACAAGTCGCCCGCCACGCCGATGACACCCTCGGGCAGTCGCGAAATGTCACGCCGCAGGCCATGAACTTCCCACCCCAACGCCAACAATTGCGTGGCCAGACGACCACCGACATCACCACAACCGGCGATCAGAACAGAAGGTGCGGACATCAAAAAACTCCTCTCGGGAACGGATAAGCTAGCGCCGACAGTGGACAAGCGGTTAGCAATGCAAGAAAAAAAGAGACTCTATTACTTTTGTTAACAAGAATTAATTGCAATAATGCACGCCACTTTGTTCTCGGCCCCCACGAGGCCTGGAAGAACATTAATCGAATTTTCCTCTCAGGTCCGGCCAGCATGACACGCAATCCACTCTCCGCTTCGCCTACCAAACGACCTCGCATCTGGAGCACGCTGACCGCCCTGCTGTTCAGCGTACTGCTGGCACCAGTTGCCGCATTCGCCGACGCCCAAGCACCAGCCACTCCGACCGTCGCCACCGCCCCCGCTCCAGCCGATCACACTGCCCCGGCTGTCACTCCGGTCGCCGCCGACCCGGCACAGACCCAAGCCGTCGCCAGCGAAGACGCGCCCGAAGTCCTCGAAGCCGATAATTCCCTGGGCATGGCCCACGACCTGTCGCCGTGGGGCATGTACCAGAACGCCGACATCATCGTGAAAATCGTCATGATCGGTCTGGCCATCGCCTCGATCATCACCTGGACCCTCTGGATCGCCAAAGGCCTGGAACTGATGGGCGCCAAGCGCCGTCTGCGTGACGAAATCGCCCAGCTGAAAAAATCTGCCTCGCTCAAGGAAGCCAGCGTCACTGCGGCAAAGGCTGGCACCCTCGCTAACCTGCTGGTGCACGACGCCCTCGAAGAAATGCGCCTGTCGGTCAATAGCCGCGAGAAGGAAGGTATCAAGGAACGCGTCAGCTTCCGCCTCGAACGCCTGGTCGCTGCCTGCGGTCGCAACATGAGCAGCGGTACCGGCGTGCTCGCCACCATCGGTTCCACGGCGCCGTTCGTAGGCCTGTTCGGTACCGTATGGGGCATCATGAACAGCTTCATCGGCATCGCAAAGACCCAGACCACCAACCTCGCCGTGGTGGCTCCCGGCATCGCCGAAGCCCTGCTGGCGACGGCACTGGGGCTGGTTGCCGCGATTCCTGCGGTCGTTATCTACAACGTATTCGCCCGTTCCATCGCCGGTTACAAGGCGCAGGTGTCCGACGCTTCGGCGCAGGTCCTGCTGCTGGTCAGCCGCGACCTCGACCACCAGCCTGAGCGCAGCTCGCCACCGCACATGGTGAAAGTGGGGTAATCGGCCATGGGCCTGCATTTGAAAGAAGGCGCGGACGACGATCTGGCCGAGAATCACGAAATCAACGTCACGCCGTTCATCGACGTCATGCTCGTGCTGCTGATCATCTTCATGGTCGCAGCACCGCTGGCCACCGTGGACATCAAGGTCGACCTGCCGGCGTCCACCGCCAAACCGGCGCCACGCCCCGAAAAACCGGTATTCCTCAGCGTCAAGGCTGACCAGCGCCTGTTCCTCGGCGAAGACGAAGTGAAGGCCGAAACACTCGGCGCCACACTCGACGCCAAGACCCATGGCAAGAAAGACACGACGATCTTCTTCCAGGCCGACAAGGGCGTGGACTACGGTGACCTCATGAGCGTGATGGACACCCTGCGCTCCGCCGGCTACCTGAAGGTGGGTCTGGTCGGTCTCGAGTCGGCAGCCAAGAAATGATCACGACGCGCCATAAGCTGACGCGATACGGCGCGAGCCTGGCCGTGGTGCTGGGTGTTCACGCGCTGGCCGTTGCGCTGGCCGTAAACTGGAAGGCTCGCCCGCCCATCGAATTGCCACCCCAGGCAATGATGGTCGAGCTGGCACCGCTTCCCGCCCCGCCACCGCCTGCGCCGCCGAAGGTCGTCACACCGCCGCAGCCGCCGGCTCCGGTTGAAGAACTGCCGATCCCGAAGCTCGCCGAAGCCCCCAAGGCCGAGATTGCGGTGCCGAAACCGGTCAAACCCAAGCCCAAGCCTCAACCGCCCAAGCCTGTGGAGAAAAAGCCCGAGCCGCCCAAGGAAAAGCCATCCGAGGCAAAGCCGAGCGAAGCGCCACCGACGCCGGCACCGACGGAGCAATCCGCTCAGCCAGCCCCTGGCCCATCGGCGGCTCAAGTGGCGGCCAAGGCCAGTTGGCAAGGCGCCCTGCTCGCACATTTGGCCAAGTACAAAAAGTACCCGGCCAGTGCACAGGCACGGGGCAAACAAGGCATGAACCGCCTGCGGTTCGTGGTGGACGCTGAAGGCAAGGTGTTGTCGTTCGAACTGGTCGGCGCCTCTGGTACGGCCGATCTTGACCGGGCCACGCTGGAGATGATCCGTCGCGCCCAACCGCTGCCCAAGCCCCCGGCTGACATGTTGAGCAACGGCTCCATCGAGATTGTTGCGCCCTTTGTCTACTCGCTGGATAAAGACCGGCGCTGATCAATAGGGGAGCGAGCTTGCTCGCGATTGCTGCCTGACGTCCAACATCATCGTTGACTGTTGGAGCGCTATCGCGAGCAAGCTCGCTTCTACAGATTCTGCAGCGATCCACCAAAGGCATCGAAAGGTGCCTTTTACGTATCTGCCAGCGGCAAACCGGCATTGTCCGGTGTCACCCGATACACACAGTCTGATAACGTGCGTCTATCGATTGCAGCCGGTATGCTTGGCTCGCAACTTCATGGACGCTTGCTATGACCCTCACAGAATTACGCTACATCGTTACCCTCGCCCAAGAGCAGCACTTCGGCCATGCAGCCGAGCGTTGCCACGTCAGCCAACCGACCCTTTCGGTGGGCGTGAAAAAGCTTGAAGACGAACTCGGTGTGCTGATTTTCGAGCGCAGCAAAAGCGCCGTGCGCCTGACCCCGGTTGGCGAAGGCATCGTGGCCCAGGCACAGAAAGTCCTGGAGCAGGCCCAAGGCATTCGCGAATTGGCCCAAGCCGGCAAGAACCAACTGACCGCCCCGCTGAAAGTCGGCGCGATCTACACCGTCGGCCCGTACCTGTTCCCGCACCTGATCCCGCAACTGCACCGGGTTGCCCCGCAGATGCCGTTGTACATCGAAGAAAACTTCACCCACATCCTGCGTGACAAGCTGCGCAACGGCGAGCTCGACGCGATCATCATCGCCCTGCCGTTCAATGAAGCCGACGTCCTGACCCTGCAGCTCTACGACGAGCCGTTCTACGTCCTGATGCCGGCGCAGCACCCGTGGACACAAAAAGAATCCATCGACGCCAGCCTGCTCAATGACAAGAGTCTGCTGTTGCTCGGCGAAGGTCACTGCTTCCGCGATCAGGTACTGGAAGCCTGCCCGACCCTGACCAAAGGCAACGACGGCGCCAAACACACCACGGTGGAATCCAGTTCGCTGGAAACCATCCGCCACATGGTTGCCTCCGGCCTCGGGGTTTCGATCCTGCCGCTGTCGGCCGTCGACAGCCACCACTACGCCCCTGGCGTGATCGAAGTTCGGCCGTTGTCGGCGCCGGTGCCGTTTCGCACCGTGGCCATCGCCTGGCGTGCGAGCTTCCCGCGTCCGAAAGCGATTGAAATTCTCGCTGACTCCATTCGCCTGTGTTCGGTGGCCAAGCCATCGGCACCGGTGGTGGCCGGCTAAGCACGCGTCATGACCGAGTTGTCGCAAGTGTCGGTGACGGCACTCAAGGGTGTCGGCGAAGCCATGGCCGAGAAACTGGCCAAGGTGGGTCTGGAAAATCTCCAGGACGTCCTGTTTCACCTGCCGCTGCGCTACCAGGACCGCACTCGCGTGGTCCCGATCGGGGCGTTGCGCCCGGGTCAGGATGCCGTGATCGAAGGGACCGTCAGCGGTGCCGACGTGGTCATGGGCCGACGCCGCAGCCTGGTGGTGCGCCTGCAGGACGGCACCGGCGGGCTCAGCCTGCGCTTCTACCATTTCAGCAACGCACAGAAAGAAGGCCTCAAGCGCGGCACGCGAATTCGCTGCTACGGCGAAGCGCGACCCGGTGCGTCGGGGCTGGAAATCTACCACCCGGAATACCGCGCCATTACCGGCGACGAGCCGCCGCCGGTGGACGAAACCCTGACCCCGGTGTATCCGCTTACCGAAGGCCTGACGCAGCAACGCTTGCGCCAACTGTGCATGCAGACCCTGACCTTGCTCGGCCCCACCAGCCTGCCCGACTGGCTGCCGACCGAACTGGCCCGTGATTATCAATTGGCACCGCTGGCCGATGCGATCCGCTACCTGCACCATCCCCCGGCTGACGCCGATGTCGACGAACTCGCCCTCGGCCACCACTGGGCCCAGCATCGCCTGGCCTTCGAAGAACTGCTGACCCATCAACTGTCCCAGCAACGCTTGCGTGAAAGCATGCGTTCGCTGCGCGCACCGGCCATGCCCAAAGCCACGAAGCTACCGGCCAGATACCTGGCCAACCTCGGCTTCAGCCCTACGGGTGCACAGCAGCGGGTCGGCAACGAAATCGCCTACGACCTCAGTCAACACGAGCCGATGCTGCGCTTGATTCAGGGCGACGTCGGCGCGGGCAAGACCGTGGTCGCCGCGCTGGCTGCGTTGCAAGCGCTGGAGGCCGGCTATCAGGTCGCCCTGATGGCACCTACCGAAATTCTCGCCGAACAGCACTTCATCACCTTCAAACGCTGGCTCGAACCACTGGGTATCGAAGTCGCGTGGCTGGCCGGCAAGCTGAAGGGAAAAAACCGCGTGGCCGCGCTGGAGCAGATTGCCAATGGCACGCCGATGGTGGTCGGCACCCACGCGCTGTTCCAGGACGAGGTGCAGTTCAAGAACCTGGCGCTGGTGATCATCGACGAACAGCACCGCTTCGGTGTGCAACAGCGCCTGGCGTTACGGCAGAAAGGGGTCGGTGGGCGCATGTGCCCACATCAACTGATCATGACTGCGACGCCCATCCCGCGAACCCTGGCCATGAGTGCCTACGCCGACCTCGACACCTCGATCCTCGACGAATTGCCGCCAGGCCGAACGCCTGTGAACACGGTGCTGATCACCGACACCCGGCGGGTCGAAGTCATCGAACGGGTGCGCGGCGCCTGTGCCGAGGGTCGTCAGGCCTATTGGGTGTGCACGCTGATTGAAGAGTCGGAAGAGCTGACCTGCCAGGCCGCCGAAACCACCTATGAAGACCTCACCGCCGCCCTCGGCGAGTTGAAGGTCGGGCTGATCCACGGGCGCATGAAGCCGGCCGAGAAAGCCGCCGTGATGGCCGAGTTCAAGGCCGGCAACTTGCAGCTGCTGGTCGCCACCACCGTGATCGAAGTGGGTGTCGACGTGCCCAACGCCAGCCTGATGATCATCGAAAACCCGGAACGCCTTGGCCTCGCGCAACTGCACCAGCTGCGCGGTCGCGTCGGGCGAGGCAGTGCCGTCAGCCATTGCGTGTTGCTCTACCATCCGCCGCTGTCGCAGATTGGCCGTCAACGCTTGGGCATCATGCGCGAAACCAACGACGGCTTTGTCATCGCCGAAAAAGACCTCGAACTGCGCGGCCCCGGCGAAATGCTCGGCACGCGCCAGACGGGTCTGCTTCAATTCAAGGTCGCCGACCTGATGCGTGACGCCGACCTGCTACCCGCCGTGCGTGACGCGGCTCAAGCTTTGCTCGAACGCTGGCCCGACCACGTCAGCCCACTGCTCGACCGCTGGTTGCGCCATGGGCAGCAATACGGCCAAGTGTGAGCACCGTCGCAGTTTCTGAGAGATGGGTTTGAGCAAGCTGGTTATACTCCTGCAATTGTTTTCGAACGGATACAGACCATGACCGAAGTTGCCCTCGCACCCGCTACCCCGCACGCGCCGTCGGTCATTCGGCTGATGCTGGGCAAACTGGGCATTGCCTACGAAGAAGTTCTCGACCATCACGGCCTGAATCCGGCGCGCAAGGTCCAGGCCGTGCTGCTCGACGATGCCGTTGGCGCACTGATGGTGCTGTTCCCGCAGAGCCAGTTGCTGGACCTCAATCGCCTCACCGAACTCACCGGCCGCCGCCTCACGGCGGTGCCGACCGAGCGCCTGGAGAAGATGCTCGGCAAGCACAACCTGAGCCTGTTGCCAGGTCTGCCGTCACTCACCAGCTCGCCGTGCCTGTACGAGGAAAGCCTGCTGCGCGAACCGATGTTGCTGGTCAACTCGGGCGAGCCTGGCGTGTTGCTGGAAATCAGCAGCGAAGCCTTCAAATCCATGCTGAATAAAGCCAGCGCCGCCAATTTCGGCGAAGTGCTGGCCAGCATCCGCCCGAACCTCGACCGCCCCGACGATGACCGCGAGGAAATCACCCAGGCCGTTCAAGCGTTCACCGCACGACGTATCCAGCAGCGCCTGGAAGCGACCATCGAGATTCCGCCGCTGGCCGAGACCGCGCAGAAGATCATCAAGCTGCGCGTCGACCCCAACGCCACCATCGACGACATCACCGGCGTGGTCGAAACCGACCCGGCGCTGGCGGCGCAAGTGGTGAGCTGGGCGGCGTCGCCTTACTACGCGTCGCCGGGCAAGATCCGCTCGGTGGAAGATGCCATCGTTCGGGTGCTGGGTTTCGACCTGGTGATCAACCTGGCGCTGGGCCTGGCCCTGGGCAAAACCCTGAGCCTGCCCAAGGACCACCCGCAACACAGCACGCCGTACTGGCAGCAATCGATCTACACCGCCGCCGTCATTGAAGGCCTGACCCGCGCCATGCCGCGCACCCAGCGCCCGGAAGCCGGCCTGACTTACCTGGCCGGCCTGCTGCACAACTTCGGTTACCTGCTGCTGGCCCACGTGTTTCCGCCGCACTTCTCGCTGATCTGCCGCCACCTGGAGGTCAACCCGCACCTGTGCCACAGCTACATCGAGCAACACCTGCTGGGCATCAGCCGCGAACAGATCGGCGCCTGGCTGATGCGCTACTGGGACATGCCCGATGAACTGGCCACCGCGTTGCGTTTCCAGCACGACCCACATTACGACGGCGACTACGCCGAGTACCCGAACCTCGTATGCCTGAGCGTGCGTTTGCTGCGCAGCCGTGGCATTGGTTCCGGCCCCGACGAAGACATCCCCGACGCCCTGCTCGAACGCCTCGGCCTGACCCGCGCCAAGGCCGAAGACGTGGTCAGCAAAGTGCTTGAAGCCGAAGTATTGCTGCGCGAACTCGCTTCGCAATTCACTCAGGGCTGAAAGGCATCGCGGGCAAGCCCGCTCCCACAGGATTTAAATGATCCCTGTGGGCGCGTGGCTTGCCCGCGATGAATCCGCTTGAAACCTGACTAACCAGGCTAGCGCTCAGCGTTTCTAATCAACTGCTCATGTGAGGTAGCGCAACAAACTCCTCTGTCCGATAACGACGAGTTTCCTGTCGCTTGTTACCAACATGTCCTTATAGCTACCTTTGTGGGAGTTCCAGCCCGTATCATTGAATGACGGATCCAGCAAACCGCTTGAAAGATAGCGCGCTACGACCGATCCGGAGACAAGAATCGCGCTGCCATCTTCCTGCCAAGCAGAATTACGCCATGATCCATCGCCAGGCACTACCCTCGCGAACAATGGCTTGCTGTTATTGAACAAGATATTGAACGAGCCATCGGCGTCAAGAACTGCAATCCATGGCGTACTGACAGATGGTATCGGGCTAAACGCCTCATAGGCGGTGCCCACCACAAGAATTGTATTGTCGCTTTCTCTCACCGAAAGGGTGCCAGCTGCAATTATTTTGAAATTCGGGTTGGTGATTACCACCTGCCTGCCATTGTTGAAGGTGGTATCTAATTCACCGTTTTCTTCGTAACGAATGATATAGCCACTTACGGTTGACTCAGCCAAGTAACTACCGCACACCAGAATTTTTCCATCTTTCTGCAGGGCGATACTTATGGCTTCGTTATCCTCAGCGCCATCGATATTCAGCTCGATAAGCAATACACCCGTTCCGTTAAACGTCTTGTCAATCGACCCGTTCGGCAACAGACGAAAAACCAGCCCGCTACTTCGATACTCGTCATCGCGAATTCCGCTGTGCGCCACCAGAATCTTGCCATCTGGCTGCACGCACACAGACCTACCGATGTAATTGAACGCAGGGGTTAGATTTTGGACGGTGCTTTCGTGATTCGGCTTGGTATTACGCGGGTAAACCAGATCATAGGGGTCGATCTTCACAATGCCATCAGTACCAAATGTGGCATCCATGCGACCATCCAGGTCTAGTCGCGCGAGTACCATATCGCTCTGACCATTTTCAGTCAGGTGTGTACCCTTCACCAAGAGCCTGTCAGCCTGATATGAAAATAATCCGAATCTAGGCGCCGTGTTCCAACCAAGAGGCAGAATCACTGATCCGTTTTCACCGAACGACGAGTCGAAGAATCCGTTGGCGTGCAAGCGCCTGAGCCTGAGTGTATTTTGGCTATCCCTATGATCGCCATTGGCATAAAGCAATTTTCCATCGGATAGCGCAAAAATTGACTGAGGAACACTCAGGTTCCCGTCGGACTCCAGATCCACTACTCCATTATCGCCAAAGGATGGATCGAGAGTCCCCGCTGCCGCTTCTTTTACCTTGCTCATGTTCTTGCTCCATTGTGGTGAGTAAGGAATGAAAACCTTGTTGAACCCAGCACAGTGGAGCACGCGAAAAGGCAGTTGTGACCTGTCATAAATGACAGTCTTTTTAATTTTTATTTTCAGAATTGGAAGTAATTAAAGCCGAGCCCCCTTCTGATAGAACGCCTATCAACGAGCTACGGCAGACTTTTTCTTCGGCTTCAAATACTTGGTCAACCCCTGGAACCAGATTACCAACGCGGGGTTGCCCTTGATCTGAATCGACTTGTCCTGAATCCCCGTCATGAACGCCAACTGCTTGTTCTTCGCCTGCATCGTGGCAAAGCCATAGGCAGCGTCTTTAAAGGCGATGGCAAACGCAGGCTCGGCATACACGCCGGCCTTGCTGGTAATGCGCTGATCCTTCACACGAAAGTGCCGCGCCACCTTCCCGTCCAGGGTCTGCAGCTGAAACACCAGGTCCTTGTCGCCCAACTGCTGCTGAAACGCAGGATTGGTCCGACTGGCCTTACCCATCAACAAACCCAGCATCCACAGCAGAAAACGAAATTTCATGCGCAAGCCTCAAAAAGAAAATGAACGGCCGGGGCAGTTTAACGGCTTCAAGCCATAACGCCAGTATCCAGTTACATTAGGAGGAGATCATAACCATTAGCCGCACGATGACCGCCAAGTCACAATTTTTTAAGCCTTCTGACAGACCACCCTCCCTGCACTCCTACACCAATCGAACACATTCTGTAGCCAGCTTGCGAGCGATGACCTCAAGTGCGCCGCGTTTATCCAGCCCACACGCGTTATCGTCAACGACCATCGCCAGCAAGGCTGGCTCCTACGGGTGTTGCGTAATCAGCTTCCGGGATGGCGCGAAAACCAAAAAAATGGGCACCCAACCTGGTTGGCGTGCCCATTCTTTGTTCCGCGTCCCTGCTACGCAGGGTATGGCGACGGATTACGGATTGACGCTGTCTTTCAACGATTTGCCTGGCTTGAAGGCGACAGTGTTGCTGGCCTTGATTTTAACGGGCTCACCGGTTTGCGGGTTTTTGCCGGTGCGGGCACCGCGGTGGCGTTGCAGGAAGGTGCCGAAACCTACCAGCGTGACGCTGTCTTTGCGGTGCAGGGCGCCGGTGATTTCTTCGAGAACGGCGTTGAGAACGCGGTTGGCCTGCTCTTTGGTGAGGTCTGCTTTTTCAGCAATTGCTGCGGCGAGTTCTGGTTTACGCATATTAGTGAAGCCCCTTTGACGGTTTTTTGTTGTTATGTCCGTGCTGCTCTCTGCGAAGCAGCGCCCAAAGCGCCGCAGGTGCTCTACTCTGCGGCAGACGGGAGTGAGGATGGCACGCAGCGAGGAGCCGCGCCAGTGTCGGCGCGGCCAATGTATGGGCAAAAGGGGGGTGATTCCGACAGAACGACCGGTATTTACGCCAGCAGCGCCGGAAGCTCTTTGTTCAGGGCCAGTTTTTCCATCACCGCCGCGCCTGTCAGGGCGTATCCGAGCAGTCTGCCGCTGGCATCGCGGCATAACACCTTGATGTCGGCACCCTGCCCTTCGACGGTCCAGACGCCCTCCGCACCGCGTGGCGGCGGGGACACCACCAATGGGCACACCGGGGTTTTGACGGTGATGGGCATCGGCCCATAGGTGACCGCCGTCGGGTTGCCGGCGAGGGTCTGGGCCAGAGCCCTGGCACAGCTCATCAGGGGCATCACATACAGCAGGTTCAGCCCATCGACCTCGGCACAGTCACCCAGGGCGTAGATGTTGGCGTGGGAGGTTTGCAGGTGACGGTTGACCACCACGCCGCGATTGACTTGCACGCCGGCAGCGGCAGCCAGGTCGATGCGCGGACGCAGGCCAATGGCCGACACCACCACGTCGCACGGGATCACCTGACCATCGGACAGATGCGCCTCCAGGCCATCAGCGACGCGCTGCAGGCGATTGAGCACCGGCCCGAGGTGGAAGCGTGCGCCGAGACTTTCCAGCCCGGCCTGCACCGCCGCAGCCGCCGCCGGGTGCAGTAGGGTCGGCATGACTTGTTCACACGGCGCCACCAGTTGCACCTCGTAGCCGCCGAGGCTGAGGTCGTTGGCGAACTCGCAGCCAATCAGCCCCGCGCCGAGCAACAGCACACGGCGCTTGCCGGCCGCTGCCGCGCGAAAGCGTGCGTAGTCTTCCAGGTCGTTGATCGGGAATACGCAGTCCGCCGCATCACCTTCGATGGGCACGCGCACGGTTTCTGCGCCCCACGCCAGGATCAGGTCACGGTAGTACACCGCTTCTTCGCCGATCCAGAGGCGCTTGTGGCCCGGGTCAATACCACTGATGCGCGTGTGGGTGCGCACTTCGGCTTTCAACTGCTCGGCCATGGTGCCGGGCTCGGCCATGCTCAGGCCGTCGGCGTCTTTGTTTTTGCCAAAACCGGTGGAGAGCATTGGCTTGGAGTAGGAGCGACCGTCATCTGCGGTAATCAGCAGCAATGGGGTTTCGCTATCGAGCTTGCGAAATTCGCGGGCCACGTTGTAACCCGCCAACCCGGTGCCGACGATTACGACAGGTGCGTTCATGCATGACTCCTCAATTGTTCAAGCAGCGATTTCGATCATTTCGAAGTCCATTTTGCCCACACCGCAGTCAGGGCACAGCCAGTCTGCCGGCACGTCTTCCCAGCGAGTGCCGGGCGCGATGCCGTCATCCGGCCAACCATCGGCTTCGTTGTAGATCAGGCCGCAGACGATACATTGCCACTTTTTCATACAGGTACATCCTCAGGGTTCAGGCTTTTGCCGGCACGGACGGTCAACGGCTGCTGCGCTGCCATCGCGCTCAAAAGCGTTTTTTACTGATCGGGCCGGGCAGATGCAAGCCTGTTCGGCGCAACGGGTGGCCAGATCACTCAAATTGATGAGCTGACATGTTAAGCTCGCCGCCTCCTTTGCTGCCAATAATGACTCACTGTGCCGCACTCAAAATCCCCTTGCCCGGCCCCGCTCTGGCTTCCTCAAAGCCAACTGGCCCCCCTCCCCGATACGTCTACCCTCGACTGGCTATTCGACGAAGGTTCGCTGACCCGCCGCCTGACCCGTTTGTCGAATGACGGCTTCAGCGTCACGCCGCTGTTCGAAGGCTGGCAGACCCTGCGCGCCGACGAATGCGCCGCGCTGGATCTGGCCGATGGCAGTGAGGGCTGGGTTCGCGAGGTGTATCTGCGCGGTCATGGCGAAGCGTGGGTGTTTGCCCGCAGCGTTGCCTCGCGCAGCGCCTTGCAGGGCGACGGCTTGCACATGGATGAATTGGGCAGCCGCTCCCTGGGCGAATTGCTGTTTTGCGATCACGCCTTCCAGCGCCGGGCCATCGAGGTTTGTCACTATCCTCAAGCGTGGCTGCCGAACGAGGTCCAGTCGCCTGAATTATGGGGCCGCCGTTCGCGTTTCGACCGCGGCGCCTTGAGCGTACTGGTGGCCGAAATTTTCCTGCCGACACTGTGGAACGCCGCCCGCGCGCATCCGGAGAACTGCTGATGTACCAGAGCCTGCTCAAGTCCCTGAACCGCTTGAACCCTCGGGCCTGGGACTTCATTCAGCTGACGCGCATGGACAAGCCGATTGGCATCTATCTGTTGCTGTGGCCAACGCTGTGGGCGCTATGGATCGCCGGCAAGGGCTCGCCGTCGCTGGCCAACATCGTGATTTTTGTCCTCGGTGTGGTGCTGACCCGCGCCGGCGGCTGTGTGATCAACGACTGGGCCGACCGCAAGGTCGATGGCCATGTGAAACGCACCGCACAACGGCCACTGGCGAGTGGCAAGATCAGCTCCAAAGAAGCGTTGGTGTTCTTTGCGCTATTGATGGGCGTGAGTTTCCTGCTGGTGCTGTGCACCAACGCGACCACGATCTGGTTGTCACTGGGCGGCCTGGCGCTGGCATTCACTTACCCGTTCATGAAGCGCTACACCTATTACCCGCAGGTGGTGTTGGGCGCGGCGTTTTCCTGGGGGATGCCAATGGCGTTCACCGCCGAAACCGGTGAACTGCCGGCGGCGGCCTGGTTGCTGTACATCGGCAATCTGCTGTGGACGGTGGGCTACGACACCTATTACGCGATGACCGACCGCGACGACGATCTGAAGATCGGCGTGAAATCCACGGCGATTCTGTTCGGCGAGGCGGACCGGGTGATCATCCTGACCCTGCAAGGGTTGGCGCTGGGATGCTTGCTGCTGGCGGGTTCGAAATTCGAGCTCGGCGCCTGGTTCCACCTCGGGCTGGCGGTGGCGGCGGGCTGCTTTGCCTGGGAATTCTGGTACACCCGCGACAAGGAGCGGATGCGCTGTTTCAAGGCGTTTTTGCACAATCACTGGGCCGGACTGGCGATTTTCGTCGGGATCGTGCTGGATTACGGGTTGCGCTGAGACAGGAATGATATCGCCCCCGCATAGCAATCATGCGGAGGCGGATCGAGTCGGTTACTTCTGCGACTCGTGAACGACATGCCAGACGTCTTTCATGCCGTCGCCCTTCATTTCTCCAGGCTTTTCGTCCTTCATGAAGGTGTACAGCGGTTTACCGTCATACGCCCACTGCATCGTGCCGTCATCGCGCTTGATGGGCGTGAATTTGCCTTCGGGCTTGGCGCCGGCCGGAGCCATCATGGGTGGCCAATTCTTCGCGCAGTCACCATTACACATCGACTTGCCGCCCGAGTCTTTGTCGAACGTGTACACGGTCATGCCTTTATGGTCGACCATCATGCCGTCTTTCATCATTGCCGGGTCGGCGGCGAGCGCCAGGGTCGGCAGCGTTAGCACGGCCGTTACCAGCAAAGCCTTCCAGGATTGAGCGATGTAATTCATGGAAACCTTCCTTTTGCGGTTGTCAGGATTCGGACTTAGAGCTTAGTCCAGGTTCGCGACAATCGCCGGACGGCTAAAATACTGTCACACGACTGCAATAATTCCGTTATCTAATGCGGCGCAAGACAGTTAAATGACAAGAGGATTAAGGCATGGTTGGCAGGAGCATTCTGATCGTCGACGACGAAGCGCCTATTCGCGAAATGATCGCCGTTGCGTTGGAAATGGCCGGCTATGACTGCCTGGAGGCCGAGAACTCCCAGCAGGCCCACGCCATTATTGTCGACCGCAAACCGGACCTGATCCTGCTCGACTGGATGCTGCCCGGCACCTCTGGCATCGAGCTGGCCCGCCGCCTAAAGCGCGATGAACTGACCGGTGATATCCCGATCATCATGCTCACCGCCAAGGGCGAAGAAGACAACAAGATCCAGGGCCTGGAAGTCGGCGCCGACGATTACATCACCAAACCCTTTTCTCCCCGTGAACTGGTCGCACGCCTCAAAGCCGTGCTGCGCCGTGCCGGTCCTACCGATGGCGAAGCGCCGATTGAAGTCGGTGGCCTGCTGCTGGACCCGATCGGCCACCGCGTGACCATCGATGGCAAACCGGCCGAAATGGGGCCGACCGAATACCGCCTGCTGCAGTTCTTCATGACCCACCAGGAGCGCGCCTACACGCGCGGGCAATTGCTGGATCAGGTCTGGGGCGGCAACGTCTATGTTGAAGAGCGCACCGTCGATGTGCACATCCGTCGCCTGCGCAAAGCCCTCGGCGACGCCTACGAAAACCTGGTACAAACCGTGCGCGGCACCGGCTACCGGTTCTCCACCAAGGCCTGAGCCAGCCGCCAGACTCGCTGACAAGGACGCATATTTTTCGTGAACCAAAACTGGCATGGCACCCTGATTCGCCACATGCTGCTGCTGGTCACCGCCTGCCTGGTGATCGGTTTGATCACCGGCTACTACGGCTGGAGCCTCGCCGCGGGACTGGGCCTTTACCTGACCTGGACCCTCAAGCAACTGCTGCGCCTGCACGAGTGGCTGCGCCTGCATCAACCCGATGAAGCCCCGCCCGATGGCTACGGCCTGTGGGGCGAAGTGTTCGACAGCATCTACCACCTGCAACGTCGCGATCAGCGAGTGCGCGGGCGGTTGCAAGCCGTGATCGACCGGGTACAGGAATCCACCGCCGCCTTGAAAGACGCGGTGGTCATGCTCGACAGCGACGGCAACCTGGAATGGTGGAACCGTGCCGCCGAAACACTGCTGGGCCTCAAGACGCCACAGGACAGTGGTCAGCCGGTGACCAACCTGGTGCGTCACCCGCGCTTCAAGGAATACTTCGAGCAGGACAGCTACGCCGAGCCGCTGGAAATCCCTTCGCCGACCAACGACCGGATGCGTATTCAGCTGTACATCACCCGTTACGGCAACAACGAGCATCTGATGCTGGTGCGCGACGTGACACGCATCCATCAGCTAGAACAGATGCGCAAAGACTTCATCGCCAACGTTTCCCATGAATTACGCACGCCACTGACGGTGATTTGCGGCTACCTGGAAACCCTGCTCGACAACGTCGAGGACGTGAACCCACGCTGGAATCGCGCCCTGCAGCAGATGCAGCAACAAGGCGAGCGCATGCAGACGCTGCTCAATGACTTGCTGCTGCTGGCCAAGCTCGAAGCCACCGACTACCCATCGGATAACCAGCCAGTGGCCATCGATGGCCTGTTGCAGTCGATCAAGAGTGACGCTCAACAGCTTTCCGGTCAGAAGAATCAGCGCATCACCCTGGAAGCCGATCCGACGACTTTGCTCAAAGGCAGTGAAGCCGAACTGCGCAGCGCGTTTTCCAACCTGGTGTTCAACGCGGTCAAGTACACCCCGGCCGAAGGCAACATCCGCATTCGCTGGTGGGGCGATGAACAGGGTGCGCATCTGAGCGTGCAGGACTCCGGGATCGGCATCGACAGCAAACACCTGCCGCGCCTGACCGAACGCTTCTATCGCGTCGACTCCAGTCGCAACTCCAATACCGGTGGCACCGGGTTGGGGCTGGCAATCGTCAAACATGTACTGCTGCGGCACCGCGCACGGATGGAAATCAGCAGCGTACCGGGGCACGGCAGCACCTTTACCTGCCATTTCGCCCCTGCCCAGGTCAGCAAATCCCGGGTCATCAGCCCAGCGGACTGATAGCGGCACTAGGCAATCGCTGAGTCAGCCGCTACATTGGCTGACTTGTGCCTGCCTTTCAGGCCCACTTTTTTCTTTCCTTTCGAATACACGGAACCCGCAAAACTCCATCATGGACCCTTCCCCTGGTTTGACCCTCGCCACACTATTCGCCGACTTCGGCATGATTCTTTTTGCTCTGATCCTGGTGTTGCTCAACGGATTTTTCGTTGCGGCGGAATTTGCCATGGTCAAACTGCGCTCGACCCGGGTCGAAGCCATCGCTGAAAAACACGGCTGGCGCGGGCACATCCTGCGTACCGTGCACAGTCAGCTCGATGCCTACCTGTCGGCGTGCCAACTGGGTATCACCCTCGCCTCCCTGGGCCTCGGCTGGGTCGGTGAACCGGCGTTCGCCCACATCCTCGAACCGCTGCTCGACGCCGTCGGCGTGCAGTCGGCCGAAGTGATCAAGGGCGTTTCGTTCTTCGCCGCGTTTTTCGTCATCTCGTACCTGCACATCGTGGTCGGTGAACTGGCTCCGAAATCCTGGGCCATCCGCAAACCCGAACTGCTGTCGCTGTGGACCGCCGTACCGCTGTACCTGTTCTACTGGGCCATGTACCCGGCGATCTACTTGCTCAACGCCAGTGCCAACACGATCCTGCGCATTGCCGGCCAGGGTGAGCCCGGCCCGCATCACGAGCACCACTACAGCCGCGAGGAACTGAAACTGATCCTGCACTCCAGCCGTGGCCAGGACCCGAGCGACCAGGGCATGCGCGTACTGGCCTCGGCGGTGGAAATGGGCGAACTGGAAGTGGTCGACTGGGCCAATTCCCGCGAAGACCTGGTGACCCTGGAATTCAACGCGCCGCTCAAGGAAATCCTGGCGATGTTCCGTCGCCACAAGTTCAGCCGTTATCCGGTGTACGACAGCGAGCGCCAGGAGTTCGTCGGCCTGCTGCACATCAAGGACCTGCTGCTTGAACTGGCGGCCCTGGATCACATTCCCGAGTCGTTCAACCTGGCCGAACTGACCCGTCCGCTGGAGCGTGTGTCCCGACACATGCCGCTGTCGCAGTTACTGGAACAGTTCCGCAAGGGCGGCTCGCACTTCGCCGTGGTTGAAGAGGCTGACGGCAACATCATCGGCTACCTGACCATGGAAGACGTGCTGGAAGTGCTGGTCGGCGACATTCAGGACGAACACCGCAAGGCCGAACGCGGGATCCTCGCCTACCAGCCGGGCAAGCTGCTGGTTCGAGGCGATACGCCGCTGTTCAAGGTCGAACGACTGCTGGGTATCGACCTGGACCACGTTGAAGCCGAAACCCTCGCAGGGCTCGTCTACGAAACCCTCAAACGCGTGCCGGAAGAGGAAGAAGTGCTGGAAGTCGAAGGCCTGCGCATCATCATCAAGAAGATGAAAGGACCGAAGATCATTCTGGCCAAGGTGTTGTTGCTCGACTGAGTGCAGCGACCGGCTCTTGTGGCGAGGGAGCTTGCTCCCTCGCCACAATAAGTTTTCGCAAGCCCGCTTTATTGCTTGCCCAACGCAAAGTTGGGCAATATCCCCACCGGCTGGTTGAACTCATACGGAATCGAAACCAGGCCCATCCCGGTGTTGCGCTGCACCACGAAATGCAGGTGCGGCCCGCTGCTGTTGCCGGTATTGCCCGACAGCGCCAGTGCGGTGCCCACCATCACCCTTTGCCCCTCCCGAACGCTGACCGAGCCTTTTTTCAGGTGCAGGTACACGCCCATGGTCCCGTCATCGTGCAACACCCGCACGAAATTGCCCGATGGATTGGTGCCGCGTCCGGTCTGCCCGTTTTCAATCTTCACCACGACCCCGCCACGTGCGGCAATGATCGGTGTTCCTTCGGGCATGGCGATGTCGATGGCGTAACGGTTCTTCGGCCCAAAGTGGCTGTATTGACCCTCGGCGCCCTGGGTCACCCGAAACGGCCCGCCACGCCAGGGCAACGGGTATCGATAGGCCACGGAGGCGCCTGCAGGGTCGCCCAGGGAGTATTCGAACCTGGGGATATAGGCGATCGGTCTTGCGGATTCAGTGGCCGTGAGCATCGCCAGACGAATGCTGCTGCGTGACGGCATCACCCGACGAATTGGCCGGCTTGGCGCGCCACTGACGTTCTTCAAGCCATCGAAACTCAATTCGATCTCTACCGGCGCATACAGGTCGTTACGCACGTACACGCTGTCCACGCCGTCCTTCTTCATGATCACCAGGTACACCTGACGCTCAAGATGCTCTTCCATGCGATCGCGGAAGGTGAACACCTTGGAGCCTTTCGTGGGGCGGTCGCTGTAGGAGACCACGCCATTGGCGTCGGTGGACTTGTAGATCGTCACGGCCATGACCGGGGAGGCAGCCATGAACAGACCACATAAAAACAGCAGGCGCGCGAGCATGGGCAGGATTCTGTCGTGTGAGGCCTGGAATGAGCCTAGCAGTCGGAATGGACCCGTGTTGTCGACAGATGTTTCAAAGTGGATGGTCAGACTGATGTTTTGAGATTGTTCCAGCGTCATCGCGGGCAAGCCCGCTCCACAGGTTCTGCGCTGCACCTGTGGGAACGGGCCTGCCCGCGATGGCTACCTGACAGGCGACGCCTGACTTACGCCCCCGGAATGAAGTGCTTCTGCGCGGTGCCGCGGGCGATCAGGCGGGAGAGGTAGTCGAGTTTCTGCGCGTCCTGATCGACAAAGCGAAAGGTCAGTTGCAACCAGTCGCTATCGGGCTTGGGTTCATGGGCGACGACGGCGTGCAAATAGCCATTCAGACGGGCGGTTTCGGCGTTGTCGCCCTGCTCCAGGTCGAGCACCGCGCTATCCAGCACTTGTGGCAGTGTTTCGGAGCGCTTTACCACCAACAGCGCTTCCTTGAGGCTCAGTGCCTTGATCACGCACTGCTGAATACCATTCGGCAGACGCAATTGACCCTGGCCACGCCCTCCGGTCGCCGCAGAGGCAGGTGCCTTGACCGGCGGGCTATTGAGCAAACCGCGAGACGGTGCGGCGGCAGGTGCAGGAGCAGAAGGCGATGGCGATGGCGCGACGACGGCGGCCTTGCCGCCGGTCAATGCATTGAGCGAATCGTTGCCGAACGCCGAGCTGGTTTTGGTCGCCGCGACGCTCATCAACGTGTCGAGTTTGCCGACCTTGTGCAGCGCCTGCTTGACCTTGTTGATCAGTTGCTCGTTGGTGAACGGCTTGCTGACGTAGCCGGAAACCCCGGCCTGAATCGCCTGCACGACGTTTTCCTTGTCGCCACGGCTGGTCACCATCACAAAGGGCATGGCTTTGAGATTGTCCTGCTCACGGCACCAGGTCAGCAGCTCCAGGCCGGACATTTCCGGCATTTCCCAGTCGCACAGCACCAAGTCGAACGTTTCCCGTGCCAGCAGTGCCTGAGCCTTTCTACCGTTGATTGCATCTTCGATGCGCATGCCCGGGAAGTAGTTACGCAGGCACTTTTTCACCAGGTCACGAATGAACGAGGCATCGTCCACGACCAACACACTGACCTTACTCATCCATAACCCCTTAAAAAACCCCGGCAAGCATACCGCTTTGCTGATGGCACTTTGCCAAAACCTTCAGTCACGCCGGGACTTTTCGTTCACGGGTGCTGCCTTTCGAATTCGTGAACCACAAACAAAAACGCCCGGCCAAAGGGCCGGGCGCTTTACTTGGGCAATCTTACTTATCGTCAGCTTCACCCGGAACATTAGCGGTTTCAGCACTTGTGCCCTGAACTTCTTCCTTCATGCGCTTGAGGCCCAGGTGACGCACGTCGGTACCGCGCACCAGATAAATCACCAACTCCGAGATATTGCGCGCGTGGTCGCCGATGCGCTCCAGCGAACGCAACACCCAGATAATGCTCAAGACCCGCGAGATAGAGCGCGGGTCTTCCATCATGTAGGTCGCCAGCTCACGCAGGGCGGTCTTGTATTCGCGGTCGATGACTTTGTCGTATTGCGCCACCGACAACGCCAGGTCGGCGTCGAAACGGGCAAAAGCGTCCAAGGCATCGCGCACCATGTTGCGCACCTGGTCGCCGATGTGGCGCACTTCAACATAACCGCGCGGCGCTTCGCCTTCTTCACACAACTGGATGGCGCGGCGGGCGATCTTGGTCGCTTCGTCACCGATGCGCTCCAGGTCGATCACCGACTTGGAGATGCTGATGATCAGACGCAAGTCGGACGCTGCCGGCTGACGACGGGCCAGAATGCGCAGGCATTCTTCGTCGATATTGCGTTCCATCTGGTTGATCTGGTCATCGATCTCGCGGACTTGCTGAGCCAGGCCGGAGTCGGCCTCGATCAACGCGGTCACCGCGTCGTTGACCTGCTTCTCCACCAGTCCGCCCATGGCCAGGAGGTGGCTGCGTACTTCCTCCAGCTCGGCGTTGAACTGCTGGGAGATGTGGTGGGTAAGGCCTTCTTTGCTAATCATGTTGGCGTCCTTGGAGCGTCCGGTAAGGTGCGGTGGACCGCAGCGTCAGTTCAGTGAGCAACTACAACTTCCTAGCCGTAACGACCGGTGATGTAGTCTTCGGTCTGCTTCTTCGCCGGATTGGTAAACAGGGTATCGGTATCGCCGAATTCCACCAGCTTGCCCATGTACATGAACGCCGTGTAGTCGGACACCCGAGCGGCCTGTTGCATGTTGTGGGTCACGATGACGATAGTGAACTTGGACTTCAGCTCGTAGATCAGCTCTTCGACTTTCAGCGTCGAGATCGGGTCAAGTGCCGAGCACGGTTCGTCGAGCAGCAGCACTTCCGGTTCCACGGCGATGGTGCGAGCGATGACCAGACGTTGCTGCTGACCACCGGACAGGCCCAGTGCCGATTCATGCAGACGGTCTTTGACTTCCTCCCACAGCGCCGCGCCTTTCAACGCCCACTCGACCGCTTCGTCGAGGATGCGCTTCTTGTTGATGCCCTGGATCCGCAGGCCGTAGACCACGTTCTCGTAGATGGTTTTCGGGAACGGGTTGGGCTTCTGGAACACCATGCCGACACGACGACGCAGCTCGGCCACGTCTTCGCCCTTGCGATAGATGTTGTTGCCGTAGAGGTTGATCGCGCCTTCGACGCGGCAACCGTCCACCAGATCGTTCATGCGGTTGAAGGTACGTAGCAACGTGGACTTGCCGCAGCCGGACGGGCCGATGAAGGCAGTCACGCGCTGTTTCGGAATGTTCATGCTGACGTCGTACAGGGCTTGTTTCTCGCCGTAGAACAGGCTCAGGCCCGGCACTTCGATGGCCACGGTTTCCTGCTCGAGGCTCAGGCTCTGTTTGTCGCGACCCAGGGCCGACATGTTGATGCCGTGGGTATGTGCTTCGTGCTGCATGGGAGGCTCCCTGTGCTAACAAATTCGGTTTTTTGAACCACTGGCCTGGCCAATGGTTTACTCAAAATCTGTGTCTGACGCTGATTCCTGTGGGAGTTGGCTTGCCAGCGATGCAGGCGACTCGGTCCGCCAGCAGCACCGCAGTGATGCCATCGCTGGCAAGCCAGCTCCCACAGGGTTTGTCTTAACTGTCCAAAGCCTTGTACTTCTCGCGCAGGTGGTTACGGATCCATACGGCCGACAGGTTCAATGTCGCGATCACCAGCACCAGCAGCAGCGCCGTGGCGTACACCAGCGGCCGTGCGGCCTCGACGTTCGGGCTCTGGAAGCCGACGTCATAGATGTGGAAGCCCAGGTGCATGATCTTCTGGTCCAGGTGCAGGTACGGGTAGTTGCCGTCCACCGGCAGCGACGGCGCCAGTTTCACCACACCCACCAGCATCAGCGGTGCCACTTCACCGGCGGCGCGCGCCACGGCGAGGATCATGCCGGTCATCATCGCCGGGCTGGCCATTGGCAGCACGATCTTCCACAAGGTTTCAGCCTTGGTCGCGCCGAGGGCCAACGAACCTTCGCGAACGGTGCGAGGAATCCGCGCCAGACCTTCTTCGGTGGCCACGATCACCACCGGCACTGCCAGCAGCGCCAGGGTCAGCGAAGCCCAGAGCAGGCCCGGTGTACCGAAGGTCGGTGCCGGCAAGGCTTCCGGGAAGAACAACCGGTCGACCGAACCACCCAGCACATAGACGAAGAAGCCCAGACCAAACACGCCGTACACGATGGCCGGAACGCCCGCCAGGTTGTTCACCGCGATACGGATCACGCGGGTCAGGGTGTTTTGCTTGGCGTATTCACGCAGGTACACCGCCGCCAGTACGCCGAACGGGGTGACGATCATCGCCATGATCAGGGTCATCATCACGGTGCCGAAGATCGCCGGGAAAATCCCGCCTTCGGTGTTCGCTTCACGCGGGTCGTCGCTCAGGAACTCCCAGACCTTGCTGAAGTAGAAGCCCATCTTGGTCATGGTGCTCATGGCGTTCGGCTGATAGGCATGAACCACTTTGCCGATACCGATTTCCACTTCCTTGCCGTTGGCATCGCGGGCCGTCAGGCTGTCGCGGTTGAACTGCGCGTGCAGATCGGCCAGACGTGCTTCGACCTCTTGATAGCGAGCGTTCAGCTCGGCGCGCTCGGATTCCATGTCCGCTTGCGCGGCAGGGTCGAGTTTGCCTTCCAGCTCCAGCTTGCGACCGTGCAAGCGGATACGCTCGAGACCGGAGTTGATCGCGCCAATGTCGGTTTTTTCCAGGCTCTTGAGCTGGGCAGCCAGCTTGTTGACGCGATCCACGCGGGCCTGCAACTCAGGCCATGCGGCTTCGCCTTCAGCGATGACCTTGCCGTCCTGCTTGACGTTGACCAGGTAGCCGTAGAAGTTGCCCCACTCACGACGCTCGATGGTCATCAGCTCCAGCGGCGTGGTCTGGTTGCTCAGCCACTCGCCGACCACCCAGGTGAAGTCGTTGCCGTTGAGGTCGCGGTTGCCGACCTTGATCAGCTCGCGGGTCATGAATTCCGGGCCTTGATCCGGCACCGGCAAACCAGCGGACTTCAGACGCGCGCGGGGCACTTCTTCCTTCTGTACCACTTCGCCGATGACCAGGTGATTGGCCTGGCCTGGCACGTCGTAGTTGGCGTGGATCAGATCCGCCGGCCAGAAGTGACCCAAACCGCGCACGGCGATCACCGCCAGCAGGCCAATGGTCATGATGACCGCGATGGACACCGCGCCACCGCTGATCCAGACGCCGGGGGCGCCGCTCTTGAACCATCCATTCAGGGAGTTCTGTTTCACAGACTTCTACCTTTCTTAAAGCGACGAGTATTTCTTGCGCAGACGCTGACGAATCAGCTCCGCGAGGGTGTTCATGATGAAGGTGAACAACAGCAGCACCAGCGCCGAGAGGAACAGCACGCGGTAGTGGCTGCCGCCGACTTCCGATTCGGGCATTTCCACCGCGACGTTGGCGGCCAGGGTGCGCAGGCCTTCGAACAGGTTCATTTCCATGACCGGGGTGTTACCGGTGGCCATCAATACGATCATGGTTTCACCGACCGCACGGCCCATGCCGATCATCAGCGCCGAGAAGATGCCCGGGCTGGCGGTGAGGATCACCACGCGAGTCATGGTCTGCCACGGCGTGGCACCGAGGGCCAGGGAGCCGAGGGTCAGGCCGCGAGGCACGCTGAACACGGCGTCTTCGGCGATGGAATAGATGTTCGGGATGACCGCAAAGCCCATGGCCAGGCCGACCACCAGTGCGTTGCGCTGGTCGTAGGTGATGCCCAGGTCGTGGGAGATCCACATGCGCATGTCGCCGCCGAAGAACCAGTTCTCCATGAACGGGCTCATGTACAGCGAGAGCCAGCCAACGAAGAGGATCACCGGGATCAGGATCGCGCTTTCCCAGCCGTCCGGCACTTTCAGGCGGATGGATTCAGGCAGGCGGCTGAAGATGAAACCGGCGACCAGAATGCCGATCGGCAAGAGCATCAGCAGGCTGAAGATACCCGGCAGGTGCCCTTCTACATACGGCGCCAGGAACAGACCGGCGAAGAAACCGAGGATCACCGTCGGCATCGCTTCCATCAGTTCGATCACCGGCTTGACCTTGCGGCGCATGCCCGGCGCCATGAAGTACGCGGTGTAGATCGCAGCAGCGACGGCCAGTGGAGCCGCCAGCAGCATGGCGTAGAACGCGGCCTTGAGGGTACCGAAGGTCAGCGGCGACAGGCTCAGCTTGGGTTCGAAATCGGTGTTGGCGGCGGTCGATTGCCAGACGTATTTAGGTTCGTCGTAGTTCTCGTACCAGACCTTGCTCCACAACGCGCTCCACGAGACTTCCGGGTGCGGGTTGTCGAGCAACAACGGTTGCAGCTTGCCGCCGGCTTCCACGATCACGCGGTTGGCCCGTGGCGACAGGCCGAAAAGGCCCTGGCCTTCGACCACCTGATTCACCAGCAAGGTGCGGTGGGCTGTACTGTGGAACACGCCGAGCTTGCCGGAGGCGTCGAGGGCGACGAAGCCCTTGCGGCGCTCTTCGGCAGTGATTTCAACGATAGGCGTGGTGCCCATCTGGAAGGTACGGATCTGCTTCAGGCGCTGTTCGCCGTCATGATCGCGCGCCATGAACCATTGGGCCAGGCCACCTTTGGAGTCGCCGATGATCAGCGAGATACCGCCAACCAGTTGAGTGCTGGCAGTGACTTGGGCTTCCCCGTCTTCAAGCAGTTTGTAGCGACCGTTGAGGCTCTTGTCGCGCAGGCTGAATACGTCGGCCTGGGCGCGCCCGTTGACCACGTACAACCACTGCTGACGCGGATCGACGAAGATGTTTTTCACCGGTTCTGTCATTTGCGGCAGATCGATACGCTTCTGCTCGTTGGTGATTTCGCCGGTCATCATGTTTTCTTCGCTGGTCAGCGACAAAACATTGAGTTGCGAACCGGTGGCACCGACCAGCATCAGGGTCGTATCGTTGGCGTTGAGGCTGACGTGCTCCAGCGCACCGCCCGTCTCGTTCACCACGATCGGCGTTTCGCCGTACGGGTATTCGACCGCTGGCGAAATGGTTTTCTTGCCGTCCGGGTAGCTGACCTTGTAGGTGTGACGGAATACCAGCGCCTGGCCGTTGGACAGGCCCACAGCCGCCAGCGGGTGACCTGGCTGGTCTTCAGCAATGGAGGTCACGGTGACACCGGCCGGGACAGGCAAATCGACGCGCTTGAGTTCGGCGCCACTGTCGATATCGAAGAACAGCGCCTGGCCCTTGTCGGAAACCCGCATGGCCACCTGGTTCTGTTCTTCCAGGGAGATCATCAGCGGCTTGCCGGCGTCTTGCATCCAGGCTGGCGTGATGGCGTCCTTGGCGGTCAGGCTGGCACCCTGGAACAGGGGCGCGACGACGTAGGCAAGGAAGAAAAAGATCAACGTGATCGCGCCCAGGACAGCCAGGCCGCCCACGAGGACGTACCAGCGGGTCAGGCGATCCTTGAGCGCGCGGATGCGGCGCTTGCGTTGCAGCTCAGGCGTATTGAAATCAATTCGCTTGGGGGGATTTGTAGTCATGTTGGAATTGGCCAGATCATTCATTCGCACACCCTAGCGATCCTGTATGACAGAAAGATGACAGCACAGTGACGCGACAAATCCGCCGCTAGCGTTAGCCAGCAGTGGATAGAGGATTAGAAGTGTATGGGGGCGGCTCCTGCCGCCCCCATAAAAGTCCGAAGGGGGTTCACTTCGGACTCAATTTGTTACTTTTTTGCGACTTCAGCGCCGCCTTCGGACAGACCCAGGTCAGCCAGTGCTTTTGCGGCAACTTTGGCTGGCAGTGGGATGTAACCGTCTTTCACTACAACTTCCTGACCCTGCTTCGACAGAACCAGTTTCACGAACTCGGCTTCCAGCGGGGCCAGAGGCTTGTTCGGGGCCTTGTTGACGTACACGTACAGGAAGCGGGACAGCGGGTACTTGCCGTTCAGGGCGTTTTCTTCCGAGTCTTCGATGAAGTCGGTGCTGCCTTTCTTGGCCAGGGCTACAGTTTTCACGCTAGCGGTCTTGTAACCGATGCCCGAGTAACCGATGCCGTTCAGCGAGGAGCTGATCGACTGCACGACCGAAGCCGAACCTGGTTGTTCGTTGACGTTCGGTTTGTAATCGCCTTTGCACAGGGCTTCTTCTTTGAAGTAGCCGTAGGTGCCGGATACCGAGTTACGACCGAACAGTTGAACCGGCTTATTGGCCAGGTCGCCGGTCACGCCCAGGTCACCCCAGGTTTTGACTTCGGTCTTGGCGCCGCACAGACGAGTGGACGAGAAGATCGCGTCGACTTGTTCCATGGTCAGGTGCTGGATCGGGTTGTCTTTGTGCACGAACACCGCCAGGGCGTCCACGGCAACCGGGATAGCGGTTGGCTTGTAGCCGTACTTCTGCTCGAAGGCAGCCAGTTCGGTGTCCTTCATCTTGCGGCTCATCGGGCCCAGGTTGGAGGTGCCTTCAGTCAGCGCAGGTGGCGCGGTGGCAGAGCCAGCGGCCTGAATCTGGATGTTTACGTTCGGGTATTCTTTTTTGTAGTTCTCAGCCCACAGGGTCATGAGGTTGGCCAGGGTGTCGGAACCAACGCTGGACAAGTTGCCCGATACACCGGTGACCTTGGTGTAAGCCGGAATTGCCGGGTCAACGCCAGCGGCTACCGCGTGGGCAGTCGCAACGCCAGCAGCGACAAAAGTCATTGCCGCCATCAAACGCTTCAGTTTCATGCCTTACTCCTAGCAGATAGGGTGTGTTAAGTCGGGGCCAAGTATCAGCAGGCCGTGTGAACACTCTATGGCTGAAATATGACAATTGGATGAAAGGCCAGTATTAGGGGTTACGCAATAAACCGCGCAGCCCCATCGCGAGCAGGCTCCCACATCGATTCTGCGTTCACCACAGACTTCTGTGAGAGCGAGCCTGCTCGCGATGAGGCCCGTTCAATCGATGAAGGGGCTTGGTTTATCGACCCTTCTTCCAGAGATACCCACCCACCAGAATCCCCACCCCGCACAGGATCGCGACGTAGTAAGCCGGCCCCATCGGGCTTTCCTTGAGCAGCAGACTGACGATCATCGGCGTCAGTCCACCGAAAATGGCGTAGGCCACGTTGTAGGAAAAGGACAAGCCACTGAAGCGCACTACCGGTGGGAACGCCTTGACCATGACGTACGGCACCGCACCGATGGTGCCGACCAACAGGCCGGTCAGGGCGTACATCGGGAACAGCCAGTCAGGATGGTCGGCCAGGCCGTGATAGAAGGTCCAGGAGCTGGCCAGCAAGGCAGCGCAGCCGAACACGAACACTCGACCCGCGCCAAAGCGATCGGCCAATGCGCCGGCAATGACGCAACCAACGCTCAGGAAAACGATCGCCACACTGTTCGCCTGCAGGGATGTGGTCGGCGAGAAGTGGTAGACCGTTTGCAACACAGTCGGGGTCATCAGGATCAATACCACGATGGCCGCGGACAGCAGCCAGGTCAGCAACATGGAAATCGCGATGGCGCCACGGTGGTCACGCAGCACTGCACGCAGCGGCACTTCCTCGGCCAGGGCCTTGCGCAATTGCAGTTCGGCGAACACCGGGGTTTCGTGCAGCCAGCGGCGCAGGTACACCGAGAACAGGCCAAACACACCGCCCAACAGAAACGGAATCCGCCAGGCGTAATCCGACACCTCCACCGGGGTGTAAAGGCTGTTGATCGCCGTTGCAACCAGCGATCCCAGGAGGATACCTGCCGTCAAACCGCTGGTCAGGGTGCCGCAGGCGTAGCCAATGTGCCGCTGCGGAACGTGTTCGGAAACGAAGACCCAGGCGCCCGGCACTTCGCCGCCAATCGCCGCGCCCTGAATCACCCGCATCAGCAGCAACAGGATCGGCGCCCACAGGCCGATCTGCGCATAAGTCGGCAACAAGCCCATGATCAGGGTCGGTACCGCCATCATGAAAATGCTCAGGGTGAACATCTTCTTGCGCCCCAGCAGGTCGCCGAAGTGCGCCATCACGATGCCGCCCAGCGGGCGCGCCAGGTAGCCGGCAGCAAAGATGCCGAAGGTCTGCATCAAGCGCAGCCACTCTGGCATGTCCGCCGGGAAGAACAGCTTGCCCACCACCGTGGCAAAGAACACGAAAATGATGAAGTCGTAGAATTCCAGCGCGCCGCCCAGGGCCGACAGCGATAGGGTCTTGTAGTCGTTGCGGGTCAGCGGGCGTGCAGGCTGGCTTGGCTGCGCGATACTCGAGGGCGCGGTGGTCATGGCAAGGGCTTCTCTTATAGTCAAATCTGCCGCCCCAACAACGCTGGCAAGGGCTCGGGCAGGACCGGCACCATAACAAATTGTTCGAAAAAGCACATAGAGGTGCGTTTTTGACGGTCAAAATGAGAACCGGACGGTCGTCTAGGAGTCTACCGACCGATATACTCGCAATCTTGCGGAAGATTGAAAGGGTTGCTGTGCGAAAACGCCTGTCAGGTTCATAGGCGATTTCGCAGAGTTTCCCTTTAGGCGCCTGAAGAAAAACGTGACGAACGTAGTATGTTCGGTGCTTGGATCGTTTTTCCCGAAGACGGCTACCACCAGCAATACCAACGAAGAGTCACGGGTCAGAGGCACCCCCGGCATGATAGAGCTCGAACAAGAAGATCCGATTCCGCAAGGCGACCTGGCCCTGCAAATCACCGCGCTTCCTCGCGAAACCAACGGCTTTGGCGATATTTTCGGCGGCTGGCTGGTTTCGCAAATGGACTTGGCTGGCACCGCTATGGCCAGCAAGGTTGCCGGTGGACGCGTGGCCACGGTGGCGATCGACCGTATGGCATTCCTGGTTCCGGTGGCGGTGGGCGCTCAGCTCTCCTTCTATACGCAGGCACTGGAAATCGGCCGTAGCTCGATCAAGATGATGGTCGAGGTCTGGAGCGATGATCCGCTGTCCAGTGAATGGCGCAAAGTCACCGAAGCGGTATTCGTGTTCGTCGCCATCGATGGCAGCGGCCGCACCCGTTCGGTTCCGCCCAGAGCTCGTTAAAAAAAGGTTCGTTAAACCCGGCGATCTTTTTGCAGTCTGTAGTCGTCATTGTTCCTGATCGAGAGTTGCCCCATGAACACGCCCAACGTTGAAGCCGTGAAACTGGATGAGCTGAACTGCTGGCGCATCCGCCACGGCCAGGCCGAATTGCTGGTCGCCCAGCAAGGCGCGCAGATCCTCAGTTATCAACTGGCCGGCCAGCCACCACTGATCTGGCTCAACGACGAGGCGGTGTTCAAGACGGGCAAGAGCATTCGCGCCGGTGTGCCGGTTTGCTGGCCGTGGTTCGGTAACCTCGCGCGCAATCCGCAGAGCGTTCAGGCCATGCGCGTCAGCCACGAACCGGCGACCGCTCACGGTCTGGTGCGTGCGATGGACTGGGAACTGGGTGGCATCGAAACCGAGGGCGAAAGCCTCAACGTCGAATTCCTCCTGCCCTATCCCGAAGGCGGTTTGCCGGGCTGGCCACACCAGGTGGACTTGAAGCTGAACATTCGCCTGGATGAGCAACTGCACATCCGTTTGACCAGCCTCAACCGGGGCGCTGAAAACGTCACGATCAGCCAGGCGCTGCACAGCTATTTCGCCGTCAGCGATGTGCGCAACGTGCAGGTCGAAGGACTGGATGGCCTGGACTATATCGAGACACTGGACGACTGGAAAACCGTGACTCAGTCCGGCGACCTGCGATTTGCCGGCGAGACCGATCGCATCTACCTGAACACCCCGGCGACCCTGAGCATCGTCGATCCAGCCTGGGAGCGACGCATCGAGCTGACCAGCACTGGCTCACGCTCTGCGGTGATCTGGAACCCCTGGATCGATCGCGCCGCTGCGTTCAGCGACATGGCCAACGATGGCTGGCAGCGCATGCTGTGCATCGAAACGGCGAATGTGATGGGTGACGTGGTTTCGCTGGCGCCGGGTGCGAGCCATACCTTGGGCGTCAGCATCGCCAGCAAGCCACTCTAAGCTGCGCTAAAAACAGTGTGGGAGCGAGCCTGCTCGCGATGAGGTCACCCCATCCAACATCATCGTTGGCTGTCAGGTTGCTATCGCGAGCAGGCTCGCTCCCACATTTGAATCTCTACAGATCGGACTCTTTCACCACCCGCACCTTCGCCGCATCCAGCGCATACGCCGCATCGGCCAGGTCATTGCTGACCTTCTCGATCTTCAACGTGCCGGTCACCCACAACGGCGTGTAGATATCGTTCAGTTTCAAACCTTTTGGATACCGCACCAGCACCAGTTGATTCGGTGGTGGTGGCGGCACGTGGATGCAGGCGCCTGGGTATGGCACCAGGAAAAACAGGGTGCTGCGCCCTTTCTCGTCTGTTTCCAACGGCACTGGATAGCCACCGATACGGATGTCCTTATCGTTCATCGACGCAACGGTTTTGGTCGAATACATCACCGCAGGCAGGCCTTTGCTCTGCTTCATGCCACCCTTTTGTGTAAAGGTGCCATTGGCCTCGGGGGAGTTGTGGTCGATTTCAGGCATGGCCTCAAGGGCTTTCTGATCCGACTTGGGCATCAGTTCGAGCCAGTCGGTTTCCGGCAGTTCGCCGGCGTGGGCAAAGCCCGTACCCAGGAAAAGAAGTGTCAACAAAAGACGGCGCATGAAGGTGCTCGGTAAAAGGAAGGACGGTGATTCGCCGGGCATTTTAGCCCTCTCGGGTTGCGCGGCCGAGAGGACTTTGTCGTACGAATCAGCTCTTTTTGATCAGGCCGTAGATCACCAGCAACACAATGGCGCCAACCAGGGCACCAATGAAGCCTGCACCTTGCCCGGCCTGGTAAATGCCTAACGCCTGACCGCCATACGTGGCTGCCAGCGAACCGCCAATACCGAGCAGGATGGTCATGATCCAGCCCATGCTGTCATCGCCCGGTTTCAGGAACCGCGCCAGCAGGCCGACGATCAGGCCGATAAAGATGGTTCCGATAATTCCCATGGCATTTCCCTCTGAATGGATAGTCATGCGAAAGCCTAGCCAGACTTTCGCATCCTGCCATGAGAGAACGGCGACCCCTTAATGGTTCCGCCGCTGCCACATGAAACTATTCGGCAATGAGCGCTTCGACCTTGAGGATCTGCGCGGCCAGCGTCTCGCGGTCCGCACAACGCAGGTTGGCGTGACCGACCTTGCGCCCCACCTTGAAGGCCTTGCCATAGTGATGCAGGTGGCAATCGGCGATGGCCAGGACTTTCTCGGTCTCCGGCACTTTGCCGATGAAGTTGAGCATGGCGCTCTCACCAACCTTGGCCGTAGAACCCAACGGCAGGCCGGCCACGGCGCGCAGGTGGTTTTCGAACTGGCTGCATTCGGCGCCTTCGGTGGTCCAGTGTCCGGAGTTGTGTACGCGCGGGGCGATTTCGTTGGCCTTGAGGCCACCGTCGACTTCAAAGAACTCGAATGCCATGACGCCCACATAATCCAGCTGCTTGAGCACGCGACTGGAATAGTCTTCGGCCAGCGCTTGCAGCGGGTGATTGGTGCTGGCCACGGACAGCTTGAGGATGCCGCTGTCGTGAGTGTTATGCACCAGCGGGTAGAACCGGGTTTCACCGTCGCGCGCGCGCACAGCGATCAATGAAACTTCACCGGTGAACGGCACGAAGCCTTCCAGCAGGCAGGCGACGCTGCCCAGCTCGGCGAACGTGCCGACCACGTCTTCAGGGGTGCGCAGCACTTTCTGGCCTTTGCCGTCGTAACCCAGGGTGCGGGTCTTGAGCACGGCCGGCAGACCGATGGAGGCCACGGCGGCGTCGAGATCGGCCTGCGACTGGATGTCGGCAAACGCCGGGGTTGGAATCCCCAGGTCCTTGAACATGCTCTTCTCGAACCAGCGATCGCGGGCAATGCGCAGGGCTTCGGCACTCGGATACACCGGAACGAATTGCGACAGGAACGCCACGGTTTCGGCCGGGACGCTCTCGAACTCGAAGGTCACCAGATCGACTTCATCGGCCAACTGACGCAGGTGATCCTGGTCGCCGTAGTCGGCGCGCAGGTGTTCACCCAATGCCGCCGCGCAGGCGTCCGGCGCCGGGTCCAGGAAAGCGAAGTTCATGCCCAGCGGAGTACCCGCCAGCGCCAACATGCGACCCAACTGGCCGCCACCGATTACACCGATCTTCATCGTCAACAACCTCAGGCAATGCGTGGGTCTGGATTATCCAGGACGCTGTCTGTCTGCTCAGCACGGAAGGTTTTCAGCACTTCATGGAACTGCGGGTGCTTGGCGCCAAGGATACTCGCCGACAGCAGCGCGGCGTTGATCGCGCCGGCCTTGCCGATGGCCAGGGTGGCGACCGGAATGCCCGCTGGCATCTGCACAATGGAGAGCAGGGAATCGACGCCCGAGAGCATCGACGACTGCACCGGAACGCCCAGTACCGGCAGGTGGGTCTTGGCCGCACACATACCAGGCAAGTGGGCCGCGCCACCGGCACCGGCGATGATCACCTCGATACCACGCGCCTCGGCTTCTTCAGCGTACTGGAACAGCAGGTCCGGGGTGCGGTGGGCAGAGACCACTTTCACCTCGTAAGGGATGCCGAGCTTTTCCAGCATATCGGCGGTGTGGCTAAGGGTGGACCAATCGGACTTGGAGCCCATGATCACGCCAACCAGTGCACTCATCGTCGTGCCTCTTCTCTCTGGGCGCCCGCAGGCGCGTCAAAAAACAACAAGCCACGCAGAATGCGTGGCTTGATTGTACGAATTATGGCCGGGCGAACCGGCCGAAGGCCGCGCAGTATACCGCAATACGACAGATAAACAGCCCCTGTTGCGACCATCTGTCATCTGAGGCGGCATGAACATTTACTGACTTTAAAGTCAGCCGGTACAGCTATTCCAGATGCACGGCTCATATAGATAAAAGCACCAACTTCAACACCAAATAATTTGCAAAAAACCGAAACTATGCAATTGAAAGAAACATAGATTTATTCGCAACCCCGGAGCAACAGACATAAATTAACCAACTCCACGATCAATAAACAAACAGCCGAAACAACCTTTTCTTAAAAGGACTTAAGAATGACGAACACCATTGAGCAAAAGAAAAAACCCATCATCATTATCGCCATCATTCACGACGATGTAACGGCATCCGCACGGAAAACGATTTATGCAGATTACTTTTATCCATTTATAACGGAACTGGAAAGTTTCACCGGGCGAAAATTCCACGTCATTTTTGGTAAAGGCGACCCTTATAGCAACTTCGACTACAAGGGTAGCGATCCATTGAAAACTCTACAAAAATGGGAATCCCATTGCTACAGGTATATAAATAAGCTGGAAGAACAAGGTCATACCTTTGATGAAATCCCCCTGGTAGTGCTGCTCACCAATGATAGTCTGAACGAGAAAACTCTAGGCGCCGCACTTGTTCGCCAACCCTCTCAAATCGGAACCTTTGCTATCGCCTCGCTGTCCAGCTACGCAACAGTCGGCCATGAAATCGGGCACTTACTTGGTGCCAAACATGAAGACTCGGAAGTCCAGTACAACGGCTGGTGGTGTGAGACTTATATGACCCCACAGGGAGACTCCATGAAATCAAATTGTTATACCTATAGCCCAGCCAACCGAGAAAACATAAAAAACTTCCTGAACAGCAAAGCTTGAAGTTTTATCTCATCGGCAGAGGTCAATTAAACTTCCAATTTTTCCCGAATCAGCTGTTACCGCTCGCCGCCCCACCCTCCAGCTTGCGCCACAGCAACCGCACATTGGCCTTGCGCACCAGGGCGCAGCGGTACAGACGAATCTCCAGCGGCACGTGCCATTGCGGTCCGCCGCAGACCACCAGTTCACCGCGCGCCAGTTCGGCGCGCACACTGAGTTGCGGTACCCAGGCGATGCCCAGGCCCTCCAGCGCCATGCTCTTGAGACTGTCGGCCATGGCGGTTTCGTAGATGGTGGTGAAGCGCAGTGCTCGCTGGCGCAGCAACATGTTCACCGAGCGACCGAGAAACGCACCGGCGCTGTAGGCCAGCAACGGCACACTGCCTTCGCCTTCCAGATCGAACAGCGGCTTGCCCTCTGCATCCGCCGCGCAGACCGGCAACATCTCGGTTTGGCCCAGGTGCAGCGAGGGGAAGATTTCCGGGTCCATCTGCATCGCGGCATCCGGGTCATAGAACGCCAGCATCAAATCGCAGCCCCCTTCACGCAAGGCATGCACCGCATCACCAACGTTGGTCGCCACCAATCGCGTGGCGATGTTCAGGCCTTCATTGCGCAGCTGGGCGATCCAGCGCGGAAAGAACCCCAGCGCCAGCGAGTGAGCGGCAGCGATCTGCATCACTTCACCCTGCCCGCCTTCCAGATGATGCAAATGGCGCAGCACTTCACCGAGTTGCTCGACTACGGTTCGCGCAGTAACGAGGAACAACTGCCCCGCCGCCGTCAATTCCACAGGCGTACGCGAACGGTTGACCAGCGTCAGCCCCAGCGCGGCCTCCAGGCTGCGGATCCGCCGACTGAACGCCGGCTGGGTCACGAAACGTCGCTCCGCCGCCTGGGAGAAACTGCGGGTGGCGGCCAGGGCACTAAAGTCCTCCAGCCATTTGCTTTCCAGATTCATCACGTCCTCCCGGACACGCACCAATTTAGGTCACACGCTCGCCGGACACACGGCGTCACACAGGCATTATGCCGAATGTGCATAGGCCAGTGTTTAACAGCATTGGCCCAAATTTCTCCACAAGCCTAGCATTTGCAGTGTTCCGGCACAGACCGGGTCCATATTGAGATGATTTCTATCATGTCCTCCGCTGCATCATTCCGCACAGAAAAAGACCTGCTTGGCGTACTCGAAGTACCGGCTCAAGCGTATTACGGCATCCAGACCCTGCGAGCGGTGAACAACTTCCGTCTCTCCGGCGTTCCGATTTCGCACTACCCGAAGCTGGTTGTCGGCCTGGCCATGGTCAAACAAGCCGCCGCTGACGCCAACCGTGAACTGGGTCACCTCAGTGAAGCCAAACACGCGGCCATCAGCGAAGCCTGTGCACGTCTGATCCGCGGCGACTTCCACGAAGAGTTCGTGGTAGACATGATTCAAGGCGGCGCTGGCACTTCGACCAACATGAATGCCAACGAAGTGATCGCCAACATCGCACTGGAGGCCATGGGTCACCAGAAAGGCGAATACCAGTACCTGCACCCGAACAACGACGTGAACATGGCGCAGTCGACCAACGACGCTTATCCGACGGCCATCCGCCTGGGTCTGCTGTTGGGTCACGACGCCCTGCTCGCCAGCCTCGACAGCCTGATCCAGGCCTTCGCCGCCAAGGGTGAAGAATTCAGCCACGTCCTGAAGATGGGTCGTACCCAGCTGCAAGACGCCGTGCCGATGACCCTGGGCCAGGAATTCCGCGCCTTCGCCACCACTCTGGGCGAAGACCTGGCGCGTCTGAAGACCCTGGCTCCGGAAGTCCTGACCGAAGTGAACCTGGGCGGCACCGCGATCGGTACCGGCATCAACGCCGACCCGCGTTACCAGCACCTGGCCGTTCAACGCCTGGCCCTGATCAGCGGTCAACCGCTGGTTCCGGCAGCCGACCTGATCGAAGCCACTTCCGACATGGGCGCCTTCGTGCTGTTCTCCGGCATGCTCAAGCGCACCGCGGTCAAGCTGTCGAAGATCTGCAACGACCTGCGTCTGCTGTCCAGCGGCCCACGCACCGGCATCAACGAAATCAACCTGCCAGCGCGTCAGCCGGGCAGCTCGATCATGCCAGGCAAGGTCAACCCGGTTATTCCGGAAGCCGTTAACCAGGTAGCGTTCCAGATCATCGGTAACGACCTGGCGCTGACCATCGCGGCCGAAGGCGGCCAGCTGCAACTGAACGTGATGGAGCCGCTGATCGCCTTCAAGATCTTCGACTCGATCCGCCTGCTGCAACGCGCCATGGACATGCTGCGCGAGCACTGCATCGTCGGCATCACTGCCAACGAAGAGCGCTGCCGTGAACTGGTCGAGCACTCGATCGGCCTGGTCACCGCACTGAACCCGTACATCGGCTATGAAAACGCCACCCGTATCGCCCGTATCGCGCTCGAAAGCGGCCGCGGCGTGCTGGAACTGGTGCGCGAAGAAGGCTTGCTCGACGACGCCATGCTCGCCGACATCCTGCGCCCGGAAAACATGATTGCTCCGCGTCTGGTTCCGCTTAAAGCCTGATCCGACGCGTTACCTGTAGCACCGCTCACCAGGTCGAGGGACTAGACACCTCTCACCTTTTGAGGGCTTGGAGATCAGTCTCCAGGCCCTTTTTTTTGCTTTTTGGTGAGAGCAGGCTCGCTCCTGCAGGAGACGAATGCATCAAAACCGTGCAGACGGACGGCACCGTCATCGGTATAGTGCCGCCCCTCTTCGCAGGGGCGGCCGTCGGTAGCGAGACCACAACCCATGCGAAACCCGAACTAATAACAAACCCGCGATATGAAACCGGGACGAACATCGACCCGCCTGTTGTGCCGTGCGCCAACGGGTGTAACGCGATGTTTCGATCCGGCCAGCATTTGCCTACACAAAAAACAGCGAGGAATAATCCATGCTCGAAGTCATTAACGACTTCCTCTCAGGGAAAGTACTGATCGTGCTCATAGTCGGGCTCGGTAGCTACTTCACGATCCGCTCGCGTTTCGTTCAATTGCGTCACTTCTTCCACATGTTCGCGGTGTTCCGCGACAGCCTCAAAAGCAGCGCCGGGCAACTCAGCTCGTTCCAGGCCCTGATGCTCAGCCTTGCCGGCCGTGTCGGTGCGGGCAACATCGCCGGTGTCGGCATCGCCGTGACCCTTGGTGGGCCAGGCGCGGTGTTCTGGATGTGGGTGACCGCGCTGGTCGGCATGTCCAGCAGCTTCTTCGAATGCTCCCTTGGCCAGCTCTACAAACGTGCCGATGCCGACGGCACCTACCGTGGCGGCCCGTCCTACTACATCCAGCACGGTTTGCAAAAACGCTGGCTCGGCATGCTCATGGCATTCCTGCTGCTGGTGACGTTCGGCTTCGCCTTCAACGGCCTGCAAGCCCACGCCGTGACCCACTCGCTGAACAATGCCTTTGGTCTGGACACGACTTACACCGGCATCGGCCTGGCCGTGCTGCTGGGCCTGGTGTTCATCGGCGGGATCAAGCGCATCGCCAAGGTCGCTGACCTGCTGGTGCCGGTCAAAACCCTGGTGTACATCGGCGTGACCGTCTATGTGATCGTGCTGCAGTTCGACCAGGTGCCAGGCATGCTGATGACCATCGTCAAAAGCGCCTTCGGCCTGGATCAGGCCTTTGGCGGCCTGATCGGCAGCGCCATCGTCATGGGCGTGAAGCGTGGCGTGTTCGCCAACGAAGCGGGCCTGGGCAGCGCGCCCAACGTGGCCGCTGTCGCGTCGGTCGAGCACCCGGTGGCGCAAGGTGTGGTGCAGGCATTCAGCGTGTTCCTCGATACGTTCGTGATCTGCACCTGCACCGCGTTGCTGATCCTGCTCTCGGGCTTCTACACCCCCGGCTTCGAAGGTGACGGCATCGCGCTGACCCAGAACTCCCTGGCCGCCGTGGTCGGTGACTGGGGCCGGATGTTCATTTCCGTGGCGCTGGCGTTGTTCGTGTTCACTTCGATCCTCTACAACTACTACCTGGGCGAGAGCAACCTGCGCTTCCTGATCGGTGAAAACCGCAAGGCGCTGATGGGCTACCGCGCGCTGGTACTGGTATTGATCTTCTGGGGCGCCATCGAGAACCTCGGCACCGTGTTCGCCTTCGCCGACATCACCATGACCATGCTGGCGTTCGTCAACCTGATCGCGCTGTTCCTGCTGTTCAAGGTCGGCATGCGCATCCTGCGAGATTACGACGACCAACGCGCCGCCGGGATCAAGACGCCAGTGTTCGACTCCGCCAAGTTCCCGGACCTGGATCTGGACCGCAAGGCCTGGCCAGCCAATCCGCCGGCCGCCGCCCCTCAGGCACAGGCTGAGCCGCAAGGCGTACCCGCAGCGCAACGCTGACAGGTAAATGACGGGCGCATCCCATGCGCCCGTCAGTTAAAGTGCATTACCTGTGGGAGCGCGCCTGCTCGCGATAGCGGTTAATCATTCAACATTGTTGTTGGCGGAATAACAGCCATCGCGAGCAGGCTCGCTCCCACATGTCATCTCTTGTGGAGACCTCCAGATGATCCCCAATTCCTACCCTGCCGCCCAGCACGTCATGGTGCTCTACACCGGCGGCACCATCGGCATGCAAGCCAGTGCCCATGGCCTGGCACCCGCATCCGGTTTCGAAGCGCGGATGCGCGAGTACCTGCACAGTCAACCGGAACTGGTGGTGCCGCAGTGGCGCTTTCGCGAGATGTCGCCCCTGATCGACAGCGCCAACATGACCCCGGCCTACTGGCAGCAACTGCGTGAAGCCGTGGTCGACGCCGTGGATGTGCAAGGCTGCGACAGCGTGCTGATCCTGCATGGCACCGACACCCTGGCCTACAGCGCTGCGGCGATGAGCTTCCAGTTGCTTGGCCTGCAGGCCCGTGTGTGTTTCACCGGGTCCATGCTGCCGGCCGGTGTCACCGACAGCGATGCCTGGGAAAACCTCAGCGGCGCACTGGTTGCCTTGGGCCAAGGTCTGGCACCGGGTGTGCACCTGTACTTCCACGGCGAGCTGTTGGCGCCGACCCGCTGCGCGAAAGTGCGCAGCTTTGGCCGTCATCCCTTCAAACGCCTGGAGCGTCAGGGCGGTGGTGTGAAGGCGCCTTCGATTGCGCCGCAGCTGCATTACAACCAGCCCAAACAACTGGCGAATGTTGCGGTACTGCCGCTGTTTCCCGGCATCGGCGCCGAGGTACTGGATGGCTTGCTCGCCAGCGGTATTCAGGGGCTGGTGCTGGAGTGCTATGGCAGTGGCACCGGGCCGAGCGACAACCCCGGGTTTCTCGCCAGCCTGGGGCGAGCGCGGGACAAAGGCGTGGTGGTGGTGGCGGTCACGCAGTGCCATGAAGGTGGCGTCGAGCTGGATGTCTATGAGGCCGGCAGTCGCTTGCGCGGTGCCGGTGTGTTGTCCGGTGGAGGCATGACTCGCGAAGCGGCATTCGGCAAATTGCACGGGTTGTTGGGGGCGGGGCTGGAAATCGCTGAAGTGCGACGACTGGTCGAACTCGACCTCTGTGGCGAACTGGTCTGAGGTAAACAGGACTGGCTTGCAGTCTTGCAAGCCTTCCTGACCGTCGCCGCCAGGAAGGCTTGCCCTGTCACTTCAGTCTATGGATGTAAAAACACCTTCCTGGCCAGCGCAGGACTGATATTTTCACGCCATATGCGGGTCACTGCTTGGCAAGCCGCTTGTTGATCCTTCTGAAAATTCAGACCCTGGCGACGCTGCGCGACTGTTTTCAGATGGGCCTTAGTGAAGGATGCTGGCGCAGCCTCCTTTGTCGAGTAATGAAAATGTGCATACCACAGCACATTGTTGTTGGCGGAGTCGAGAATCTGGTACTCCTGCAAAAAATCAGTGCCTTTGCCTGCTGAGCTGTCGGTTCGCTCGCCGATCTTCTGGATGCGTATCTCTTCTTTCTCCCATAGATAATCCACTGCTCCCGCAGTCGGCTTCCGTGATTTGTACATTTCAATCCGTGTTTGCTGTGCCAGTTTCCGAAGATGCATGGCTGTATCCCTCAAGTCATCTACGATTGGCTTTAATGACACTTCACCCACTGGCCGGGTCAATTGCTCGATATCGTCGGCTACGGCTTCCAACGGATCAGCCTGATTCATGATGAGAGTCTCTACGTCGGCCGGCGGGCGATCAGATTTGGACATCCGTCCGGCCTCAGCCAACTGCCCTTGGTATCCGGCCAATAGATCCTGCGCTTTTTTCTCCAGCTGCTTGAGCTTCCTTTTAGCCCGAACACTAAGCCCTGCGCCTCCCAGCAGACGCAGGCGGAAATCGAAGTTCCAGCGACCCTGCCCGTCACTTTTCAGCCAAGGCCCCCTGCGCGACGCCCCCTGCGGATCCGTGATCACGACCCCGTCCAATGTGGGCGACACCCGAAACCAGTCATCTTCGACACGGGCATACCAGTACTCGCCTTGCTGATATAGCCCGCGAAACTCGCCGGATTCGACCACCGCATCTGCGCGCAACGGCTGCGAGAGCTTGAATGAGTTGAGATCGGCCAGCTGACGAGCTGATAACTGGCCTCGCGCAGTGTTCCAGCCATGAGAAAGCTTCGGTTCCCCGCCGAAAGGGCCGACAGGCCGCCTGTCGATTTTATTGTCGAGCGGGATGCGCTGATCGAGCGCGGTTTCGCCGACGACGCCAGACGCTTCGGTGTGCGCAATAGCAAGTACGGGCGAACCCGTATGCACCAGTATCAAGGCCAGGTTCATCAACACATCTGCCGCTGCTTCCAATCGATTCTCGGCATTTTCACGTTGAACAAACACTTCAATGCTCTTGGTGAGCTGGACCAAAAGGCCGATAGCTGCCAATGGGCCGTCCAACAGTGGCTGTAGCAAGTTGAACAATGCCCACCCGAAGTCCTTTACTTGATCCCAACGGGCCTCTGAGTTCGATACGGAATCACCTTTGGCCTGCTCGATCAGCGCTTGGGCACAAGACCGGTACAGTGTGCTGAACACATCAATTGCCAGCGGCCCGCTGGCGAGCGAAACACGTTGCGACTGGAGCGCGTCGAAGTCACCGAACACTACCCGTCCCTCGTGGGGCTCCACGAAGCCGCCGTTGGCATAGACGTGGCGAATCGAGGGTGCCAGCCCGGCAAGCACGCTGCGCTGCAATGATTCATTCTCCTGAATGGCAATCAATAGAGCTTCCCATGAGGCAAACTCGAGCATTGGCTCGTCCGAAGCAGGCCGGTAAAGAACATGTGGCCCACGTCCAAGCTCCTGCGGGCCGATCACAAACATGTTCAAGACGTAGTCAGCACTGGAGGCGGTTCCAACCTGGAACCCCAGCGGTCTGACCACTATGGCATGTCCCTCGACCTGGCGATCGACCGTCTCCGATTGCAGGGCGGCGACAACCTGGCAATAGGCCGTATCCGACAAGCGATGACGGATTTTCAACTCCAGGGCCAACAGCGGCAGCTGAATGTGCATGCTCGCGCGAAACTGTTGTCGTCGCTGGTTACACTCAGAAGGGTCGTCCAGCAATTTACGCTGCAACATGTCGGGATAACGCTGGCCGATGTCGGCGCGAGTGGTCAGTTCCCGCAGGTAGTCATACGTCAGCCACGGCGGTGGTTCACCGTTGCGATAATGAATCTGCGCTGGAACCAGGGGCAAGGCGCCGATGTTTTTCACCGCCAGTTGCGCAAAGGTCGAGCGGGTGGTCTGGTAGCGAGGCTCGGGGAATGGCGGGTCGATGATTTCGAATGTCGTGTTCTCCAATCGCTGTAGCGTCACCTCGATATCGCCCACATTGATAGACTTGCGGGCCTCATCGTCCTCGACCATCAGTGCCTTCAATGCCTGCTCGGCATATTCATGAATCGGGGCGATGTCCGACAGGTATGAGGCACCGGTTCGATTCCGGGCCGCCAGCAAGGCCAGCAACCGGCTGTAAGTAGCGCGCTCCGCCGGATAAGCCTGCTTGAGCCATGACGGCAATAAATCTTCCAGGGTCGACAACCTGGCTTCATGGCCTGAACGAAAGGCACCGAGCAACATCGTCGGGCTACTGAGCTGGTCCAATCGTCGCTCAAGGCCAGGCAAGTCGACGAAGGCTGCGGGCTTGATCGTCGCAATCACCTGCAGCTGACGCTCGAGAAGGCTCAGGGTCAACGCCTCGAAAATGTCATGTTCCGCCCAGTAGTTTCTTAGCGACAGCTGCTGGCGGGCGCCAAACCATGATTGCACCATGGCTTGCTCGGAGCTGAACACTTCGATTCCGCCGGACAATGTGTACAGCAATGCAATGGTTCGCCCTTCCACCTTGCGAATCATCGACAGGACAATCACATCATCCGGCGTCGAGGTGCTGACGTCCTCGTACACATATGTCACGGCAGTCTCGGTCGCAGCTTCGCCCTGGACTGTTTCGCGCTGGGTACTGTCGGGGTAATCAAGTACGCTCTGGACCGTCAAAAATGGATCACCGGCAAGTGCCTGAGAGGCTATGAACAGTTGCTCCCGGAACAGGTCGCGAAGTTGTTGCCAGGCGCTGCCATCGTCCTCATTCGATTGGCTCCAGAAGGCTGCCAGATCATGTTGATAGCACTCCAGTAACTGCTGCCCCCACTCATCGAGGACCTCCTGGATTTCGCTCAAATCGACGTCAATGGCCAGCGGAGTTGCTACGTTGGAATGCCGTGAGAGAACGCTCTTGTCACTGAATACTTTGCAACTGCCCTGCCAGTAACTTTCGAGCAAAAGATCTGGCAGTCCATAGCTTTGATAACCAGCAAAGCTTGAGCCTCCCGGCGTTTCACTCCACCGAGGCTCGAGAATGACAGCGCTTTCCACCTGGATATCGAGATTGGGAAACCGGTCATCAAGGACTTGTTGCAAGGTTCTTCGTGCCGTTTCTCGCAAGGTCGGGCGATCGGCAAACAAGTGCAAAACGCTCAAGGCCTGTGAAACGACGTCAGCGTCCGGCCGAAGCCGATGCGGCGGGTGGGTGATGGTTGGGGTAACGTTTGAAGATGTCATGATTGAGGTCCATCTCTGGGTACATGAAATGTCGTAACAACAGCCAACGCATAGGTGCGCGGCGACCGTGACCAAGATAAAAACCTCGCTGACACGGGGGGCGGTATCCGGGTATGGCGTCTGTAACCGCCGACTTCACCGGGCGTGCCGAAACCCCATTGGTCCGGTCCCGGCACACAACTTGCTCCCATTCCAGCAACCCAAGACTGGAAGTCGCCATGCTCCACTCCCACCTCACGACCCTCAACGCCGTCTCGCTGATCCTCAACACCTTCAAGGCCGAAGGCTTGTCCAGTGAGGCGCTATTGGCCGGCAGCGGCATCAGTGCGGCGGATCTGAACCGTGCCGACACGCGCATCACCACCAATCAAGAGATGCAAGTCTGCGCCAACGCAGTCGCACTCAAGCGTGACATCGGCCTGGAGCTGGGTCGGCGGATGCACGTGTCCTGCTACGGCATACTCGGCTATGCACTGCTCACCAGTGCCACCTTCGGTGACGCTTTGCGTCTGGCGATGCGATATCCGGCGCTGCTGGGAACACTTTTCGAATTGAGCCTGGAGGAGGATGGCGAGCGTGTCTGGTTCGTCGCGGCCGATTATCGCGAGAGCCCGGCGATGGCGGTGTTCAACGCCGAGTTCTGCCTGGTTTCGCTCAAGGTCATCTGCGACGACCTGCTCGGTCATCCGCTGCCACTGCTCGCTGCTCGCTTCGAACACGCCGCACCCGACTACGAAGCGACCTACGCCGAACACTTCGACTGCCCGCTGCATTTCGGGGCACGGGACAACGCCTTCGCCTTCGACAGGCGCTGGCTCGACCAGCCCCTGCCATTGGCCGACCTGATAACCCATCAAGCCATGGCCGAACGCTGCCGCAAACAGAACGTCGAGTTCACCGGACGCCAGGCGTGGCTGGGGCGAATTCGGCAACTGCTCAGCGCGCAACTGAATGCCGCGCCTGGGCTGGAGGGACTGGCCGAGCAAATGAATTGTTCGGCGCGAACCTTGCGTCGGCACCTCAAGGACCTGGGCTGCAGCTATCAGGAATTGCTCGATGAATTGCGCTTCGAGCAGGCCAAGCAAATGCTGTGCGAGGATCAGTTGCCGATCTATCAGATCGCCGAGGCCCTGGGTTTCAGCGAGACCGCCAGCTTTCGCCATGCCTTCGTGCGCTGGAGTGGTGTAGCGCCGAGCCAGTTCCGCCCGCAGCACCGGCCCTCGTAGGCGCTTGCCAGCGAAGAGGCCAGTGCATCCGGCACATCCACAGCGGCTGTAATGCCACCTTCGCAGGCGAGCCCGCTTCCACAGAGTCTGCATTCCACTGAATTTAGATAATAAAAACTGTCTTGCGATGCCCCCGCATTCCGCGATTCGCAGGACGAAGATACAATGCTGCAAAACTGTCTCAATCACCCGAAAAGCTACTTGTTCATGAAGCTCTAGGGAATAAAAACTGTCTCAAAACGACAACTCATTGAAATTAATGGGTTTTTTAGATCGCATATCTCCTGTTCCTTCCGCTCCTTCCTATTTGGACTCGCGGTTTCGCGATGGCGTCTTCATCTAGGTTTCCTCGGCGTCGTTGTCTGCTTTAAGGAACTGACAATTTCGAAAAAGGATTTTGTCATTTCTTCATCTGAAACCTTAGGTACCGGTGCAGGGCGGTTTTGCTTGCTAGATCGTGCAACGTCACCTGGTAGCAACCCAATGTGCTTCATTGCCAATCGCTCCTTTTCATTCAGTGCTGAGTCGAAGACCGCTGCGTTCACGCGATTATCTCGATCCTCACGAGCGAAACTCACGACATTGGCATTTCTATCAATTGGAAGATCGAATGGGCATCGCAGATCCAAATGGGTACCGGGGTTACGAGGCTGCAACGACTGAAGCTGTAGCTGTTGGACATCCCGCGAATTGCTTGAATACGCACTAGAACGAAATGCCTTACTCACATCGGCGAGGTTTATAGATTTCCTGCCAGCGCTGCGGCACTCTATGTAAGCAAGCTTAAGGAGCTGTACAGCAAGCCGCTTAATCCCAAAAGTAGAACGATAAAGCTCTGTGGTTAGGTCATTCATCCCAACCTGAATGTGACCATTGCAGACCCGAATGCACTCGCTTACATAATCTTTCCAGTCTTGGCTATCAGGGTGATCGGGCAGCATGATCCGAGGCTCCGAGAGGAGCCTCTGTTTATCTTCGCTATTTCGGCGAATCAGCTTATGCACGAGGCTGTAGTTTGAAACGAATATTATTGGTAGACCGATAGCAGCCATCGTCAACAGAATGTCAGTTACCTTTGATGCGCCGGAGCCGGTTATGTGCTGAGTTTCGTCAAGCATTGCAAGTGAGACGCCGTATAGATTTGCTCGCCGCCGACTTTCAATGAGTAACTTTGCGACATTAGTTTTTTTCCCCGCCTCTAAATCGCCCAACACAACGTCTAACAACAGTTGCTTGCCGCTAGACTTTCCTCTGGCACTGACATACCAATGAGAAATCAGTTCAATCGAACCTTGGAAATGACTGCAGTTAAAATCCATAGCCGGTGGACAGACTTTTCTCAAAGCTGCAATAGTCTGACTCTTACCGACTCCCGCCAAACCAGTTAAACATACTGGGAATTTTTCTAGTTCGGGTGGGTTGTAAATTCTGGAAACATACTCAGTTTCGCTTCTAAACAGATCTGCATTATGGAGAGACGCCCGACCCAACATTTCCCTTATAAAATCAAGAGAAAATTTGTTAGGCACGTAAATATTCCTCAAAGACTCCTCCATAATTTCTGCAGCAATAAGAGGATCAATACCGCTCAACTCAATGAGTGGTTGAGGCCTAACCGTTACCCGCGTTCGGATTTGGTCCAAGTCCAGGCAATCGTCAAAACGCGCTCTTACTTGTACGTTCATTTGGCTGTTCCTTGAAATCGTTTATAGTCTGCCGTATCACGCTCAGCCGCTCCGTTTTTAGGCGGTCTCCCGAGTTTGCGCTCGCCAGCATCCCGTTCTTTTTCGGTCAGGCTTTTGATTTTTTGCCCGTAGAATTGCTGAATAGCTGGCTTTTCTTCCCTATGATCCGCATTTGCATCACGTCGCAATTGGTCAATGTCCTGTAGATCCCGCAATGAAATATCCGCCATTCCAGAGCGCGCACTAGCAGGTCGGACAAAGTCTAGTTCGTACAAAACCCCACTAACTTCAACCCATATATGCCTAACACACATCGTCAACACATAGGCACTAACATTAATGACTCCGTCCCTTGCAGCCAAATCGAATACTCCACTAGCCTCTAACCCTGGAGATCTATATTTCCGTCCGTATAAATAGACTGCATCTCTTCTTATACATGCTGGACACGCTTTCAGAAATGATCTTACCGCCACATCAAATTCCATGCTGATACACGAATTACGACCAATACCGTCGTGATAATTGAAAATTCCTAGAGGTGTGGGCTTGACACCGTCGAGATACATATCGTCGTTCATCCGGCGGGACGCATCTGAACTGCGATTGTCTTCTATTGCCTGCACAATCTCCCGCCGAGACATCTCAACAAAATTAAACTTGCTATGCTTATGCGAAGGCTGACCTAATAATTTCTTATCCCTAGGATGAGAAGATTCTACGGTTGCTTTGGATTGACCAGAATACACTGGAGTAAGCTCATGAGCTTTCAGCCAGTTGATATTTGGCTTACTGGGATAACACGCAGCAGGCCCTCGATCAAATATGATGCCGCCTGAAAGCCCATCACCTGGCCATTCCCACGGTTCTATATCAACCCCGAAGAGCTCGCAAAATTTAACCTTATCTATGGCCATACAAAACAACGCCATATTGTAAGCATCCATATTCTCTTTAGTTTCGGCAAAGCCCATACCCAGTATGGCACCCGACAAGCCGCATAAAGCTCGGACAACACAAAAGCCCTCTATCGCGCTTCCCTCAATAACCCCACTGAGCTTTTCAGATATGTAATAGCCATCAAACTCAACGCGTTGATATATATTAGTAACGCTATCAGCAAAGCTTCCCGAGGCTCCCAACTTCAATTTTGCTTTGTGTTGGCCTTTTAACTCGTATAGAAGATCTCGCGGGCTAAAATACCGCTTAATTTGGGTCCTATACTGATTGTACGTGGGAAAAGCCTTGCCCTCAGGATGCTGAAATTGCATAGAGCCATTTGAATAAAATGATTTGCACCCGAAGGTTTTGGTAACCACATCACCATAGACTTCCTCCGATGTCTTAGTAATGCATTTATATTTTATAAATCCTTCTATTATCTTTTCCCTCATTTCGGCGTCAGAATGATAGCCATAGTGCTTACCCTTTTTCGAAGGGCAGCCCAGCTTATTTTTTCGTGCCGGATCAAGGCGATTCCAACCGCCAATGCGATGTAAGGGGGGCATTAACGCCCACTTGTTGTATCCAAATATAAGATACGTGTAAAACCATAATCTCAGTCGTACTGTATTTTGCACGGGGCGCATCGATTTAGCGTGCGCATTAATTAGAGTATCAGGATCATCACAAAGGAGAATTTCATCCCGTCGTACAACAAGATCCGATATGGCTGCAAATCGCTTATTTACCTTTTGATCATATGTTTCTTTTGCAGAATGCCTTCGGCTTTCCAACTGCTGGATAGAAACACCTTGAATACCCGAAAGCCAAGGAGGAAATTTGTCTACAGGACCGTCCTCCAGCAACAACCCATGCTCGAGCGCGTCTTCAAATTCAATCCTGGTTAGGTTAATTAAATTCGCGCCCAACATCTTACCGTCATCAATAAACAGTACTAGTCGAACCCTGTTGGTATTGCCATTACTGTTTAAGAAGTGATACGTAACGTCCTTCGAAAGACAGAGAAATCCCTCAGGCGCAATGATTCGAGACCCCATCCTCATGGTACCGACTCTTCAAAGAGCGAACCATACACAGAAAAGAGATCACCTCCGTCGGTGTTAAATGGACGGTCGACATGAATGTTTTCAAAAAAATTTATGGGTAGTTTCTGATTCCAAATATCCTGATAGATTCTAGTAAGAAACTGATCACGCTTACCCCAGCGCTTTCCATATTGTATCGCCACATAAGCGACCGGATTTCCCGATAGAACTGCCTCCCTTACTTCTGCGCTGAATTCATTGAGCAACGCAGGGTCATGGCTCAGAGGGATGTCGTGCACGACGAAAAGCAGATCAAGATTCGCGATAACCTCAGGCTTTACCCTATCAAGGGAAACCTGCACCGTTCTGACGCCCGCGCTGGCGTAGTAGGCTCTCTCCAGCTCTCTCCGCAGCTCACCATGGTCGCGGTCCTTCTTCTGCTGAATTGGTGTTTTGGGCTTCGAATACCTTCTCTCGCGAAATGCTTCCTCTCGGTCTTTGACAGTCCAGTTAACGGCGTAGGGGATGCCGTCATGACCATTCATGTATAGGAGAAGGTCCCCTTGGTAGGGAAAGGGGATCTTCTGGCGCGTGCCATCCGGCCCTTCGTACACGAACAGGTGGTGGTTGAATCCTATTTCCTTGGCTATCTCAACTGTTCCACGTACAGACGCCGGAAAGGTTCCTTTCGTCAGCGGGTGACCATCAAGTGGGTGACCCGCACTGTAAGGCCACAGCATTTTTTGCTCGTGAATATCAAGCAGGTCTGGATGACAAAGCGCGAGTTGCGTGAATACCCGCTCGGGTGTCGACAGAGCATGCAGCGCACGGCCCAGCTTTGCACTGTTAAGCCTGCTTATGCGAGAGCCCTTGGGTGCTTCACGTGGTACCGCGAGCGTTGACGGAATGTACTCGTCTCCCCATTCAAACCGGCTCTGACGGTTCATGATCAGGGAAAATTTATCCTGAAAATTCATATTACTAATCCAATGTCTTATAGGAACGTCTACGCCCGGTTAGCTGGGGATAACAGCTATGACGTTGGACGAACCCCTTATCCAGCGGGCAGTCGAGCACACGTATGTCTGTGGATAACGCGTACCAACTTGTGGACGAACGAAGTCGTGCAAGACTTGACGTCCCACATGTATGGAATAGACAATGGATTTGTCAGGGCGCAATTCTGACTTATCCACAAGGGCCCAAGGTAGCACTTGGGCCTTTGTCTATCTGATTTCTAGCTCTAGAATTAGCTAAGTTTTCATTTGAACTCCGCTATCAATTAGCACTCCCGTTGCGCGGGCGATATACAAGTCTGTGGTACAAATGCGAGATCTGCGTAGTACAAACTTCGAGATCCCGTGGTACAAACTAACGATTGTAAAGCTCCATTTTTCGGTAAAACGAAATATGGTACCGCTTGAATTTATCCGATGACAACCAAAAGCCACTCCGGCTTCACTCTGGATGCGTGCCTCTGCACTCTCACCATCCTCACCGAGTTCTTCTATTTATTGTCAAAATAGCGGATCGAACTGAACAGTAACGGCACTACTGCTTTTAGTGCTAACAGAGCTCTTCGCAAAGTATATTGAAGTGTTTACCATGAGTGTGGTTCGTTAACGGCGATAATCGTGAATTGTTCAACCGTTCAATCGCAGGACGTATTCGTCCGTTGGTTCGAGGATGAGACGTTCTACAGTCTTTGCTGCCGTCAGCATAAATTTTTGGGGAATTTGAAAACCTCAGACACATTAGATTGGCTGTTCAGCCGTCATCACGACACCATCACGCAGGACTTTCCTCGCAATCTTGGCTCCCTTACAACTCAAGCACCGTCGGCATGGGGTGATCCGACATCGATCATCAGGGAACACACGATTCTCCCACTATTTTTTCCATTTCAGTCGGATCAGCAGATCCCAGAACTGGTTCAAAGCGCGGAGATATCTCATATTGGCGCGATCAAGTATCGCTTGGGGCTTCTAGCAGGACGTTTCGGTGCAGAGCATCCTTTGAAAGCCTGCACAGCCTGCATGGCTAAGGATCTAGACATCCATGGGGTAGCTTTCTGGCACCTATCGCATCAATACCCTGGGGTAGTTCTGTGCCCTATTCACGGGTTGGTGCTACGAGAAAGCGCCGTGAATTGCCAATGGCCTGGACGACTTCAATTTGCTTTACCTTGCGACGATGTTCTTGCGCCGCAGACAGCGTCAGTATCTTCTACCGAAGCTCACGAAGCACTTCAGCGATTAGGAAAGGGTGTGTTGGATCTTGCGAGCTACGCGATGTCTAGGCGCTTTAACCCAATGATTGTGAGATTCGTCTATCAGAATGCATTAACCCAACTGTGCATCACCGGCCAAGATGGAGCGCTGATCGCAACCTCATTCTCAGAGTATGCATCACTGCTTCAGACCTACGCTCCTCTCCATACCCTGCCCAAAACGACGCAGGGCGCAGAAGCCTTCCTCAAGCAGCTCACCCGGAATCCCCGTGGCTGTTACCATCCGCTTAAGCACCTAACGATAATCACTTGGCTTTTTGGTCGACTGGAATCATTCATCGAAGCTTATGATCGGCTAGAAAGACTACTCCAGCTTCCGGAAGGCCCTATCGCGCAGTTGGAATTCCTCAAGGCTGTGACAGCTGCACCAAACTCCGGTGAGCTGTTTGCTGAAAAGCCTCTCAATAAACCCGAAAATCTCAAGCCGAAGATTCATGACGCTGCCTTAAAGCGCCTTATGAATGGTGACTCTGCTGATTCAATAACTGCCAAGTTCAGGCAACCCATTTGCACTGCCAATGGGTTCCCCAGCTCGGCCCAGATGGTACTGAAATTGCGGGCTGAGCGGCTCCAGCAGACGGCTCTTCGAGAACATCGGTCAAAATGGCATGACACCGTCTTGGCCCATTCAGGCGCTAGCGCAAAAAGCATTCGCCTAGAGATACCAGGCATTTATGCATGGCTATATAGAAATGATCGAGTGTGGCTACTTGCACAAACACGTGATCTACGTTGCGGAAAGTCGCCATCAGAGGGAGCGCAAACAGTAGTCAACACAGATTCAAGCAAGCGGACGTAAACACACCAAGCCCTGTAACTACCTTCAGTTCAAATGGTTACGGGCACCAAACAACCTCATGTGAACGGACAACTGTATGCCTGTTTTGGCGGCTATTTTCGACGCTTTTGGCACGCTGGTGAAAATCGGCGAAGGCACTCACCCTTACCGGAAAATCCATAAACTCGGGATTGAGCAAGGACGTCGCCCACAATCCACTGATGCAGAATGCCTGCTCACCCTGCCATTGGACCTGCGCGAGGCGGCCGATTTTTTTGGCATTCAAGTCGATCGAAAGGTGATGGCCGAAATCGAACGCGGTCTCGCCGCCGAACTAGCCGAAATCCAAGCTTTTCCGGACGGCCTATCTGCCGTTCAAATGCTGCAGGACGCCGGCGTAAAAGTGGTGGTGTGTTCAAATTTGGCAAAACCATATGCTGCGGCTATCGAACGTCTATATCCCGGGCTAGATGGCTATAGCTACAGTTTTGACGTGGGTGCAGTCAAACCCTCGCTCGAGATCTACCGGCATGCAGTGCAACTGGTGTCGGTTTCGCCCGCTGATGCCTGGATGATTGGCGATTCACGGCGCTGCGATTGTGAGGGACCTACTGCATTCGGTATGCGCGGGTTTTTGCTCGAGCGGCAAGGCAATAGTACGTACACATCACTCCATCAGTTTACGAAAGCCATTCTAAGCAACCGGTATTAATTGATTCATCGGCCTCTCTTGGCCCATGACTTGTTGCCGCCGACGCTGAATTGACCCAAGTGCTGACGCAAGATTGACCCGCCTCCAAATCAACAAAACCAAGCACACGCAATGGTTCGCGAGGGATGAGGCTGAGTCAGTGACATCTCGGCATCTGGGTCAATTCGGAGTGAGCGCCAACAAACATAGTTTGTCTTGCGAGTCACGCTCCGCCCTCCAGCCTTCGGTAGGCGGGTTGCCGACCCGTACCATGTGAGCACCGTAGACTGGAAATCATCAGCCATGAAGAGCTACGCGAAATGCTGGAGAACGCCGACGCGGCCTGACCAAACATACGCATCGCACTTGACCAGCACGCTTCGTGACCAAGAGCGGCGGAGAAGACCCTTTCCTTTGCTGCCCTTGCCGACGGGCAAAGGGCCAAAAGCAGTCACTGGCGACTGACCCATAATGGGCGATAAGCTGGGCTGGACCGTCAAAGTATTTGACCGAACCTAGCTGCCTTGCATTGGACTGATGATCACAACAGATGGAGGATTAAATGACGATGCCATTTGAACGGACCAGATCAGTCGCACAAACTCACGCTTTCCTGACAGAGCTTACGTGCGACTCGGAAGTACCCGAGCGTATTAGACAAAACGCTCAATTCCTTTTGCGTCACTTTCCCACTAAGCGCGACGTTCTACTGGCTGGCCGAATTGAAGAGGAAGCAAAAAAACTTGGCTTAGGCGCATTTAGTACTGTGTTTAGCTCCTCAACTGAAGACTGGTAATGGGCTGATTTTTTTCGTCTATGGCTCGCACAAAAGCAAATGCCCCGAACAAGTCGGGGCGTTTGCTGGGCTGGCCTTCGGTACGTTTCACACAGTCTGGAGAGGGCCCTTTTTGCTCCGGGTCTTAGGGGAGAGTTTGTACACGCATGACATTTGTTAGCGAAGCGGGATGCTATAGCTTACAAATACCCGGTTCTGATCCTGATCCCGAGCGGCTTCGCTATTGGATTTACCATTTCGCCAGCCGAAGCCAACACCTTTGAGCGCTCCGGACTGAAGGACATAGTCCAGACTGATATCCCTTTCCCATTCTTTCTGATCATCGCCAGATCTCGTCTTGATATTGTCGCCGGAGAGGTAAATGACCGAGGCTTTCAGACCGGGGACACCCAGAGCGGCAAAGTCATAGGCGTACTGACCAAATGACGTGCGTTCCCCTGCGCGGGTGAAGCTCTGGATCAGACGATCCGTATACAGGTACAGGCTGGTGCCGCCAGCGCCTTTGTCTGCCAGACTGCCTTGGTTGAGTTGGGTGAAGCTGCTACCGTCCGAAACGCTTTGGTAGCCCGCAGTGATAGCATGACCTCCCAGTGTGTAAACAAGCGCGGCGCTCCAGGTACGGTTGTCGATCTCGCCATCACCGTTTTTTGTGTAACCACTGATTCTGTAACCTGATGTACCGGAGCTGTTTTCACCTGACGAGTCTGTTTTGAAGTAGCGGAGGTCGGTTTTCAGCGATTGACCCTCCGCGATCGTCAGGGTGTGGATCAGGCCGAAAAACTGTTGAGTGTAGTAGTTATCGAGATTGGCGTAGTAATACTGAGCGGTCAGGTCTTTGGTAACTTTCCAATCGCCCCCGGCGAAGTCGAACTGGTTGCTTTCATGTGTACCGCCTAGAGCGGCTAGCCCTGTTTGATCGGTCGAACCGCGACCTGTTGCATGCTCAATACGTCCGCCGGTCAGGGTTAGATCTTTGAACTCGCTTGAGGTGATTTGACCACCCTCGAAGGTTTGTGGGAGCAGACGTCCATCGTTGGCGACCAGAATCGGAAGTTTCGGAATCAAGGTGCCGTAGCGAAGTTCAGTCTTCGACATTCTGACTTTGCCGGTCAGTCCTAGCCGGCTCCATTCGTCCACAGCACTGTTGTCGCTGTCAGAAGGAATCATAGTGCTACCGACGTGCCGTCCTTTGCCGCTGTCCAGAGTGACACCCATTAGCCCTAGGGCGTCGACACCAAATCCAACCGTGCCATCGGTATAACCAGACTTATAATCCAGCATGAAACCCTGCGCCCACTCTTCGGTTTTCGAGGGGGTGGCAGAGCCATCGCGGTTGTCGTTGTTGAAATAGAAATTTCTCATTCCCAAGGTGGCTTTGCTATCACCTAGAAAGTCAGCATACGCTTGGGCACTCAGAATAAAACCGGCAAACAAAGAAGTTGCAGCAATTTTTTTTAAGCTCACTTATAACGCTCCGCTCTTTTTATTTTTAGGCAACAGAAAAAACACAAAACTCTTCTAGGTCAACGCATCGCGCGCGACCGACTGGCATGTAGTTATTCTTTACTTATCTGACAAGTGATACGCCGTGTTCTTGGTCTGTGTCTCCTGCTGAAAGTGAGGTATTAATTATATTTAACTTCCTGCTTCCATATGGTATCGCGCAGCGCAAAATCCAAGCCTACTGAAAGCACCTGCCACAATGATAATCGTAGTATTCCCTATTCAAAGTTGCCCCTAGTGAACTGAACGTGTACTTAATTTATCTATTTAATATATTTTGTGTCGCATACGCGGCGGCTTTAGATAAAAAACTAACCGTACAGGTCACTAGCTACCATTAGATCTCAAATTGCACTGAATTAATTGCAGGGGTCTGCATCAGGCCCAGCCACAACGCCGGCATCATGAAGACGAGCAACTTCCATTCCAGACAGACCCAGCACGCCGTGCAGTACTTCGTCCGTGTGCGCTCCCAACAGTGGTGCCCCAGTCCCAGCGGATCGATCTATCCCTTCAAAACGCGCTGCGAGCTGAGCACTGATGTGATGGCCCACTCCTTCCGTAGTTAGCTGCTCGAAAACGGGATTGAGGATTCCAATACGAGGATCATCCCGGAGAAGTTGCTTCACCGTGGCATACTTTCCCCAAGAGACTTGATGCTTGTCCAGCAGGTCTCGCACTACGGATAAGCTCCGCTGAATGAACCAAGGAGCTAGAAGCTTTTCAATAGCCTCTCGCCCCTGATATCGCTGTACTTCATCATTGAAGTCGAGGCCCAAATGAGACTCAGCTGCTGCGATCTCCGCTTGAACACCACAGCAACTGACAAGAGCCTGCCACTGCGGAATCGTGATGGCGGCAACCATAACTCGCTGCCCGTCGGAGGTTTCAAAATCTCGCCCGAACGCTCCGTATATGTGGTTGCCAACGTGTAGCCGGTCACGATCGAGCACATCAGCTTCGGCCAGTAATCCCAAATGGGATACTGTCGAAAAGGCGACGTCAGCAATCGCCAATTTGATCAATGAACCTTCACCACTTACCAGGCGGCGATTAATGGCGCCAACGAATGCAAATGCTGCCTGGTATGCCGTCACAACGTCCCACACGGGCAGCTGGCTGTTCACCGGTCTCGCGTGATCGCTCTCTCGCGCAAGCATCGGGTAGCCGGTTGCACTATTTACTGTACATTCCATTGCTGAAGAACCATCAGGATTACCTTCGATGATGCAAGAGATCAGATCTGACCTGCGCTCTGCGAGCTTGGCGTGCGACAGCCAGGATGCAGCTCGATTGGTGAGTAAGTTGCCTGTACGACAGACCAGCTCCTGTACCAACTCTTGAGCCTCGGGCCGCCTGAAATCTAGCGCTAAGGAACGCTTTCCAGCATTGAGTGATGTCCAGAACAAGCTTCGTCCACTGGGATGAACGCGAGGCGCACGACGATAGTCAATGCCGCCACCGATTGCATCAATGCGAATAACATCTGCGCCGAATTGAGCCAGTACCAAACCAGCCAACGGGGCCGGCACGAATGCCGAACTTTCGATAACGCTTATGTCCTGAAGAAACGGATAAGGCATGTCTGGTCTCGTACTTGATGATTTATTACGCACCGGCTTACCTGCTTGACCCGTGCGTGGCGGGCAAGCAGGTAAGCCAGAACGCAAACCTAGCCCAGCTCGCGTTTCAGTTGTTCCCGATCGAGAACCCCCTCCCATCGAGCCACGAATAGAGTTGCAACGCCGTTGCCGATCACGTTAATCAAGGCACCACCTTCGGAAATGAATCGGTAGACACCCAATACAAGGACGAGGCCAGCCGCGGGGATCACGTCAACAGAGCCAAGGGTTGCCGCCAAAGTGATGAATGCACCGCCTGTGACGCTTGCTGCACCTTTGGAGGTCAGCAGCAAGATGAGAAGCAGGGTGACCTGGTGGTAGATAGACACATCAATATCGAGAGCTTGCGCGATAAAGATGGCCAACACAGTCATATTGATACAGCTGCCATCGAGGTTGAAGCAGTAACCAGAAGGAACGACCAATCCCACTGTCGACTTCTCACAACCCAGCTTTTCCAGCTTGCCCATCAACCGTGGCAGTGCAGACTCGGATGATGATGTACCGAGCACCAGTACCAGCTCCTCCCGGATGTACTTCAGAAACTTCCAAAGACTAAAGCCAGCGAGGCGTGCAGCTAGATTGAGAACCACGAATACGAAGAAAAAACCCGTCACGTAATAGCAAATCAGTAGATTGCCATAGGACGCGAGTGAGCCGATGCCGTATTTCCCAACTGTGAAAGCCATGCCACCGAAAGCGCCAAGCGGAGCAACGTACATGACGATTTTAAGCATCCGGAAAAACGCTTGAGCAACTAGATCGATCGTGTCCAGCAACGGCTTGCCGATTGGTCCGAGCAACTGCAGTCCAAATGCGAACAATACAGAGATAAACAGAACTTGAAGGATATCCCCTTCGGTGAAAGCACCGAAAACAGTTGTTGGAATGATATGAGTCAGGAATCCGACCACGCTCTGATCGTGCGCCGCCTTTGCATAACCCGCGATAGCGCTGCCATCAAGGGTTGACGGATCGATATGCATTCCAACGCCAGGCTTAAAGAGATTCACACCGATAAGGCCAATCACCAGAGCCAGCGTGGTCAAAACCTCGAAGTAGATCAAAGATTTAAAGCCGATCCGTCCGATTTTTTTGAGGTTCTGCATGCTGGCGATGCCGCTGACGACGGTGCAGAAGATGATCGGAGCGATAAGCATCTTGATCAGTTTGATGAACGTGTCACCCAAAGGCTTCATCTGCTCACCGAGACCTGGGCTAAGGTGGCCCAGCAAGATGCCCAGCAGGATCGCCGCCAATACCTGAACATAGAGGTGGTGGTAAAACGGTTTCCGTTTAGCCAATGGAAGCTCAGGTAATTTGGACGAAGAGCTGATTGTTTTTGTCATGGCGCTCTACCTATAAAATTAGTTGTTGATATTGATCTGTTAGTTACGACACCACATTCACAGGCTTCCCTGCGGTGAAAGCTTCAACATTTGAAATCAGTGTGCTTTTCAACCGGGCAACGCTGCTTTGGCTAGCCCAACCAACGTGTGGAGTTACGATGAGATTCGGCAGATTACTGCTCAGGAATGGGTGATCCGCCCGAGGTGGTTCGCAGCCCAGTACATCTAGGGCAGCGCCGCCGAGGTGACCACGCTTGAGAGAGTCCAGCACGGCATCCTCATCAACCAGCGGTCCTCTGGCCGTATTGATCAGGAGTGCACCGGGCTTCATTTGGGCCAACTGATCAGCAGAAATCAGGTGGCGGGTTTGAGGTGTCAACGGACAATGCAGGGAAATGGCGTCGGCTTGGTCGAGCATCTTGTCGAAAGACACATACCCCTGCCGCACCGTAGATGCACCACGATGCTCCGCAAAGATCACATTCATCTCAAGGGCGCTGGCCAGCCGAGCGACGCGGCTACCAATATCACCGCGTCCAACTATGCCGAGGGTGGATCCTTGAACATCCAGGATGGGAGAGCCATGGACGCAGAAATGGTTGGAGGTTGACCACTGATTAATTGCAGCCTCCCGGTATTCAACCAAGTGGCGGCGCAGAGCGAACAACGAACCGATGACCGACTCTGCAACACTGACAGCTGAGTACGCTGGGACATTGCAGACGGTAACGCCGTGGTCGCGACATGCTGAAATATCTACACAGTCATAGCCGGTCGCTGCAACACATATCAGCTTCAGTTGGGGCAATTGCTCCAACTCGACGCGTCCGAGCTTGACCTTGTTCGTGATAGCCACATCCGCGTCCGCGAGTGCCTCTACGATTTCCCCTGCATTGGTACTCTCGCGAACAGTCCAGACATCAGCAAACGCTGGTCGCTCAAGAGGAGACGGCAGACTCGCGCCATCGAGAAAAACGATTTTCATGGTGTACCTCTTATTGTTCTGCAGTGATGCGTGAATCAATCTGCTCGGCGATTTCAATCAGGTTCAAATCCGGGTCCCGGACATACACCGATCGAATCGGCCCCATAGCTCCAGTCCGTTGAACTGGACCCTCTTCGATCGGCCAACTCTCAGCTTCGAAATGAGCAACAACTTTCTCCAAGCTCGTACTGGCGATGAAGCAGAAATCCAACGCCCCAGGCACTGGCAGGTGCGCCTTAGGCTCGAACTCACGACCATGTACGTGAACGTTGATCTTCTGCTCACCAAACTGAAATGCGATCCGATTGGCACCAAAGGTTTCAAGTCGCATGCCCATAACGCGGACGTAGAAGTCTTTGCAGGCCTCCACATCGATGGTGGTGAGCACGAGGTGATCCAGGTGGTGGATCATTTGGTTACTTCCGCAAAAGCAGAGACCACCTGCTTGCTGAGGGTGTGCACGTGTTCCGGAATCGGATGAAGATCTAGTCGTTTACCTGCCGTCAGGATTTGGCTCGGCGTAGGGTGCCCAATGAGTCCAGGAAGTTTTGCGGATGCTGCGAGAATCCCATCCAGATTCACTCCAGTGTCATAGCCCATCAGTTCGAGCATGTGGACTAGGTCTTCGGTGCAGACGTTGCCGCTCGCACCCGGTGCGTACGGACAGCCACCAAGCCCTCCCAACGATGAATCGAACCGGTCAACACCCGCTTCTAAGGCGCCCAAGGCATTGGCCAGTGCCATTCCGCGGGTGTTGTGGAAATGCAGTGTGATTTGAAGTTGCGGGAAGCGCTGAATCACTGCTGACGATAGCGCCTGTACCTGAGATGGATAAGCCATACCAGTCGTGTCGCAGAGCGTCACGCCTCGCACGTTCAAGTTGGCAAATCGGTCGACCCAGCCAAGGATTTCATCGAGAGCGACATCGCCCTGCATGGGGCAACCAAACACGGTCGACAGGGATACATTCACTGCCACCGGGCCTTGACCGATGACCGAAACAACTTCCTTGAGCTGTGCGAAAGATTGTTCACGCGTCATGCGCAGGTTCGAACGGTTATGCGGCTCGCTGACCGACATCACCAGGTTCGCTTCATCCACACCGCAACCAAGGGCGCGTTCCGCCCCTCGCACATTGGGCACCAATACGGTGTACTCGACACCTGGTTTGCGCGTGATGCCATGCATCACCGCCTCTGCGTCACGAAGCGCAGGGATCGCCTTGGGCGACGTAAAAGAGGTCACCTCGATCTTGGCATAACCGCACTGACTGAGCGCATCAATCATTGCGATCTTGTCGGCAGTCTCAATAAAGGTAGCTTCATTCTGGAAGCCGTCACGAGTCGCGACCTCCTGCATATATAGACGTTTCATCTACCTACTCCGTACTTCAAATTATGCCGCGGCTGCGCCATTCATCCCGTGTTTGAGCGTCAATACCGTGGGCGGCGAGCACCTCATCGGTATGCTCACCCAAGCTTGGAGCCTTCGAGCGTAGTTGCCCTGGAGTAGACAGAAGCTTGGGGACAATGCCAGGCAGCGTGACGGGAGTGCCGTCTTCCAAGGTGCTCGGAAGCAGCATTCCGCGGGCCTGGTAATGGGGGTCATTAGCGATATCTGCGGCATCGTAGATTTTCCCTGCGGGTATACGTGCCTCGTTCAGGGCGTCCAGCACTTCCTCAAGAGATCGATCCGCTGTCCAGGTAGAAATTGCAGCGTCGATTCGCGCAACATGGCGTACTCGACCATCGTTCTGTTCAAGCTCGGGATCGTTGGCCAAATCGAGGCGATCTATCTTTTCCATCAAGCGACGGTAGATGCTGTCACCGTTTCCGGCGATCAAAGCGTACTTTCCGTCTTTGCAACGGTAGGCGTTGGTCGGAGCGATGCCTGGAAGGCTGCTACCAGCTGGCTGGCGGATTGCCTCGAATACGGAATACTCGGGAATCAGGCTTTCCATCATGTTGAAAACGGACTCATAGAGAGCCACATCAACCTGCTGCCCTTCACCGTTATTTTGCTCTCGGTGACGTAGGGCAAGTAGAACTCCAATGACACCGTGCAGCGCGGACAGCGAGTCGCCAATCGATACACCGACGCGAACCGGAGTGCGACCAGGTTCACCGGAAAGATGGCGCAGACCGCCCATCGCTTCGCCAATTACGCCGAAGCCTGGAAGGTCGCGGTAAGGACCGCTTTGTCCATAACCAGATACGCGGAGCATGACAAGTCGAGGGTTGATTTCGCGCAAAACATCCCAGCCCAGCCCCCATTTTTCCAGCGTGCCAGGGCGGAAGTTTTCGATCAGGATATCTGCATCCTCGACCAGACGTTTAACCACCTCATGGGCTTCGGTTTGGCGCAAGTCGAGGGTTACAGAACGCTTGTTACGAGATTGAGATGCCCACCAAACGGAAGTGCCGTTATGGAGCATGCGCCATTTACGCAGGGGATCACCGGTGACGGGAGGCTCGATCTTTATAACGTCAGCGCCGAACTCAGCGAGAATTTTGGCAGCAAAGGGGCCCGCGATCAGCTGACCCATTTCGATGACCTTGATGCCTTGCAATGGAAGGTTCATGGCGTAACCCGCTTTTGTTGTTTGTTATGGCGCGATGATCTCCCTGCTTTGGGTTGATGAAAATTGCGAAATTCTCCAGTACCCTTTCCAAAAGCGAAAGGCTAGGTACTCGTAATGAACCTTCTTCATGTCGATCTGGTTTCACTCCGCCTTCTGGTATTTGCGGCTGAAACCCTGAACCTTACTCAGGCAGCTAATCGAGCAAATATGACGCTTTCGACTGCCAGTAAGCGATTGACGGAGCTTGAGCGGATAACAGAATGCGCCCTGTTCGTGCGCTTGCCCCGTGGTGTGGAGCTGACTGCCGCCGGTCGTGGAATAGTCGACCACGCACGTCATATCCTCGATAGCGTGAATCGGATGGCATGTGATGCGAATGACTTCGCGATGGGAGTGCGAGGACATGTCCGTCTTACCGCAAACACATCCGCTGTCGTTCAGTTCCTGCCGCAGGATCTGGCCATATACTTGGCGGACAATCCCTTCGTGCGAATCGGTATGGAAGAAGCGTTGAGTGATGACATTGTCGCGGCGGTACATGATGGTCGAGCGGATATCGGCATCTTTGCAGACAATGTGGCTTCCGATGAACTAATCAAACGGGTATACCGACGCGATCAGCTCGTATTACTCGTACCCGTAAAACATCCACTTGCAGATTTCCGCGAACTCGCATTGTTAGAGGCATTGGATCATGATTTTGTCGCCCTTAATCAGGGAAGCTCGTTGTTGCGCCGCCTCACAGATGCGGCTGTAGCCAACGGCAAAATGTTAAAGGTCCGTATTCAGGTAAGCAGTTTCGATGGCATTTGCAGGATGATTGAAGCGGGCCTGGGCATAGGGGTGTTGCCATTGGCATCCGTGAGAAAGGAACTGCTGGGCACTCGCTTGGTGGCCATCCCACTGACGGATAACTGGGCTCGGCGCACTCTGTATGTAGGGGTGTCAAACGAGGCGCTGTTGTCGCCAGAGGCGGCCAAGCTTTTTGACTACCTGGCGCGAATGGAACACACAGAGGATGAAATGGAGTAGCGAACTTACTCAATCCAGCCTTCACACTTAGGAAACCCTGGCTGCCCAAAAATCGAACAGCCATGGCAGCGGCTTTGATTACAAGCCCATTTCCTTGAACACTTCTTTCGCGATCTTAAAGCTGTCAATGGCCGCAGGAACGCCGCAGTAAATGGCGGACTGCAGGAAGACTTCTCCGATCTCGTCTTTGGTCAGACCGTTGTTGATAGCGCCACGAACGTGCAGCTTGATCTCATGCGGACGATTCAGCGCGGTTAACATGGCAAGATTAAGGAAGCTGCGAGTGCGGCGGTCCAATCCTGGGCGATTCCAGACATCACCCCAGCAGTACTGGGTGACATGTTCCTGCATGCGGCGGTTGAAGTCATCAGCGCTCGCGAGGGAGGTATCTACATATTCGTCGCCGAGCACCTCGCGGCGGGTTTTCAGACCAATTTCAAAGAGTTCTTGATTCATAGGGTTGATCTCCAGATAAGTTATTAGGTTCAGGCTAAGGGGTTAAGCTTTTGCTTTTGCAGCACGAAGAATGGAAGGAAGTGTGAGTGCTAGGAGCCCGGCGAGTACGAAGGCTCCGGCCATGGCCAGTAACCCAGCCTGATTGCTGCCCGTAGCTCCTTTCATCCAACCGAGCAGCACTGGCCCGATGAAACCGCCGAGACTGCCTACCGAGTTGACCATCGCCAAAGCGACAGCCGCCCGAGCGCCGTCGAAGTGCCGCGATGGGAAGCTGAACAGTAGTGGTACTGCCGCTTGGATACAGGCCGCCATGCATAACCCAATGAATGCAACAGTGGCTGAACTAGCCAGACTCGACATGGCAAATCCGATTGCGCAGAAAAACAGAACTCCAACGAGGTATCTCTCCAGCGCACCGCCTTTCTCGATGCGTTTGGAAACAATCAGAAGAGACAGACCTGAGATGACCCACGGTACTGCTGACAGGACACCTGCCTGAACACTGTCAACTTGCAGCCGCTCCTGAAGGATTTGCGGCAACCAATAGGTGACGGTCCAAAAGCCGATCATCATGAAAAGAAAACAAATCGCATACGCCCAAGCGGCTCCACTTGTGAACACTTCCCGAAGCGCTCGCGAATGGCCGTCGTCGGAATCATTTACATCTGCTGATTCCTCGCTGAGCGCGTCCTTCAGCACCTTCTTTTCTTCGTCGGATAGCCATTTCGCATCGCTTGGTGTGTCGGCCATGAATTTGAGCGTGAATAGACCCATGGCCACCGCTGCTCCACCTTCAAGCAGAAACACCCACTGCCACCCGTGAAGTCCGGCCATACCATCCAAACGAAGCAGCTGGGCCGTTACCAGTGAGCCGAGGGCCAAGGAAATCGGAATGCCAAGCTGGAACAATGAATATGCCCGAGTAAGTGACCGAGAAGGCAGCCAAAAGCTCATCCAGAAAAGAATTCCAGGGTAAAAACCTGCTTCTGCAATACCGAGAAGGAACCGCGCCACGTATAGAGATTCTGCGGTATTCACGAACATGGTGAGCACTGTTATCGCCCCCCAGCTAATCATGATCCGAGCAATCCATCGGCGCGCACCATAACGGCGCAAAGCTATGTTACTCGGCACTTCCGTCAGGATATATCCAAGATAAAAAAGGCCGGCGGCCAAACCGAATGCAGCCGGCCCCAAACTCAAGCTGTCGCTCATGGAGTGGCCAGCAACGCTGAGATTAGTGCGATCAATGAACGCTACAAACAAACCAAGAATTGCTATTGGAATGATGTGACGCTTAACTTTAGAAAAGACTTTTTCCTGATCAGTTTGCGTGGAAATCTTTTCAGTTTTGGCAGCGTCTGCCGCACTCGGTTCTCTGAGTGAAGCCTCAACTATGTTTTGATCTATCATGACCAACACCTTTTTGTAATTATGAGTGCAGCCGCGCCGTCATCTTTAAAGATGCAACATAAAAATTTAGGCGCTGATTAAATGGCCCCACTTACCGTATAAGCGCGGCCATCATTACTTACTGAGCAAATTCACCCAGAATTGGGATGAGATACTCTTTGAAAAGCTGGTAGTTCTCGCTTACCGGAAAATGGCCAATACCAACCATTCGGCCGCCCTTAGCCCCTGGAATTGCATCAATCGTACGCTGCGTATCATCAACCGTGCAGGCATGATCATATTCACCTGTGAGCAAATACACCGGGCAGGCCGCAGTATCGATCTCTGCTTCCCGACCACGCAGGTCAAGGTCTTGGCTATAGAAATAAGTGTCACCTCGGTAGATGCCGGGCCCGCCTTGACTATAAATCCACCATACCTCGCGCTTTGAAGACTCCGGGCTCATAGGCGCCATGAGGCTATAAGTCCAAGATGCGACACTCTGTTGAGCATTGATATTCGGAGCCAGCGACCAGTCTTGAAAGCGTCCCTTGACGTTTGACGCACCTGACAATCCGATCACGCAACGCCACCTTTTCGGATCGCGGCGCACTAACTCTAATACCAGCGAGCCGGCCATGGAACAGCCCATAACAATGGGACGATCAAGATTAAGCGCTTCCGCGAATCGCTCCACGGTTTGGGCATACACTTCCGCAGTCAGTAGGTACTCTTGCTCCCACCACCGATCTGGAGGTAAGGACCGTCCATGCCACGGCAGATCGAACGCGATTACCCGGAAGGACTTAGTGATTTCAGCATCGTTCAACAGTTGACGATATTGACGAGAGTCCGCACCTGCAGTGTGGAGGCAAATCAGTGGTATACCCTGACCAGCTTCTTCAAAAAAAATGCGTTGCTCGACCCCAGCCACATTGAGGTGCATGTAACGACCAGTGACGCTTTCAATGTGAGCCATGATCAACCCCTCCGAGGCGCGACGCTGAAAAGCTTTTGCAGCACTCTCAGATGCCGCAGTAGATAGATACGATCTGACGTAATCGAGAAATCAGGATGGATTTTCTCAAGTGCCAGAAAATCGTTGTAGAGAGGTTCTGGCACAACTTTAAAGATTTTATTCCACGCGTCACGAATACCTACGAACTCAACTACATCGCAGTTCGGCGCAGAGATGGCATCGACGGCCCGGAATTCACCGCACTCAAAACTGAAATAAAAAACTTGGCGTTCTACCGTAAGTTTTATAAAAAACTGGGAGAGCTTCCCAATATGGGAAAGCTCTTTATCCAAACTAACATTTTGCAGCCACTGACTGATCCACTCGGAACTCAGTATTTCGGACATTACATGCACCTATGGGCTTGTAACCGTCACTCACCGCCTAACTGACTTAATACGTGAAAGGTTCCCTTAGCCGCTTCATACGCAGCCTTTACATGTTTCTCACACGCTGCTCGGGCTGCAATAGGATCGCGTAGGACGGCTGCGGCTTCGGTAATGATCTTAATTTCCGCAGCACTTTGAGCAGCACGTCCAGGCAAATTCAGGGTAAAAGCACGTAACAACTCTGTTCGGCTATGAATAGCGCGCAGTGCGCGTTCGACGGCCTCATTATCAGCTCCGGCAAGCAGAACGTGATAATACTTGTCTTTAAGTTGAGTACGCTCGCCGACGGGAAGATGCTCCAGAGAGCTGATAATTTGCTCAGTTAATACGATTGCTTGCTCACACTGAGATGGCGTAGCACGAATCGCGAATAGCTGACCAATCAAGCCCTCCAGAACACCTCGAAGTTCATAGAGATTCCGAATATCTTTTTCAGTGAGGATCGCCACCCGAGGGCCGCGTCTCGGAATCATCTCTACGATACCTTCAGCTTCCAGCTGCCGAAGCACTTCCCGGACTACAGTCCGGCTAACGTCGAAACGTTCGCACAACCGGGTCTCGATCAGACGCTCACCTGGCTTGAACTCCATCGCAACGATTGCCGCCCTCAGGAGGTCAGCGGTCTGCTGCCTAAGCGGTGCTGCGAGCTGAAGAAAAGGGTTATGAGTCATTTCGAGATCCTAGGTTTGACGATTTAGGCCACTGCCGGTGCGCCCAGGAAAGTTTCGTCATCCAATGCCAAGGTCAAGCCTGTCAGCGCAGCTACATAGCTGTATTGACGCAGGCCCATGGCAACGCCCGTAGCTGAGCGACTGAATTTTGATTCCCAAGGGCCGCCTGGCAAGCCACGAGGGGCGGTAGGCGGGCACACGATATTAGCAAAATGCACTTCCACTACGGGCCTTTGTGTTTCTTCCAGCGCATGACGAGTTGCTTCACCCACCACGGTCAGGCCGGCCGGATTGATGATGTAGCCATCTACACGCGACGCGGAGGCATGGATGAATTCCAGAATCGCCCCCTCGTAGTTCGAAGCGAAGACTTCGACCTCAACACCGAGCTTTTGACCCGACTCGACCACATAGCCTTGCAAGTCAGACAAGGAGTTAATTTTCCCGTAAACGCGTTTGTTGCGCGCCCCCAGGTTGGTCATGTTCGGCCCGTCGATTACGGCAATGCGGTGAACCTTGGTTCCAGTGCGGAGAGATTGCTGGGACATACAAACACCTTTCTTACGCGTTGTTGGAATTGTGCTGCCGCTGTAGCGGCTCATCGAGTATTACCGTAATACCGTATTACTGGTTATGTCAACGAACTGGGCTTTGTTTTCTGGAACTCGCATGAAGAACCGAAACGCTTAGCCAAAATATTTCTTTAAAATCAGTCTATTGCGATGAAAATCGTATTGAGAATGCCGCAAGGGTGAGGGATTCGTCATAGAGCTGGCGGGGAGGCAACGCGCCGCCTCTGAGTAGTCTAGGAGCAATGCAGTGGCGTGGATTTAGGCATTTCAACAGCCAAAAAGAAGAGTTATTGTATTTTTTAACAACACCTGCCGAGACAAAGGAAATTGTATGTTTGAACTCAATCACCAGCTCGCGCAGAACATTGTCGATCGAGCCATGGCCATCCTTCCCTACAACGTGAATGTGATGGACAGCCAAGGCCTAATTCTCGGAAGCGGTGAAGCTAATCGGATTGACACTCGCCACGAGGGTGCGCAACTGGTACTGGCCAACCACCGGATCGTTGAAATCGATGAACAGTCCGCTCGTCACTTGAAAGGTGTGCAGCCTGGGATCAATTTGCCTCTGATGCACGATGGAAGACTGGTTGGAGTCCTGGGAATTTCCGGAGTCCCTCAGGAACTACGCACATATGCCAGCTTGGTACGAATGACCGCAGAAATGCTTATGGATCAGAGCCACATTCAAGCTGAGCAGCAATGGCATAACTCTCGGCGCGATGATTTGCTCGCGGCGCTTTTAGGAGAGTCGGGAAGCTCACAACGTTTGATTGATGAAGCTCATCAGCTTGGGTTGAAACCTCACTTAAGCCGCACACCACACCTATTAGAAATCAGCGAGGGTCACGACTCGATCAATCTGGCCAACTGGATTCGTGGCCAGTTTCCGGACAGTTGGTGTATTGCTCCGTCTCATACAACTCTGCAGTGGTGCTGCCCATCTTCACTTTCGGCCAACCTTCCTCGTTTGTGTGAGCGGCTTAGATCTCAGGGCTGGATCGTGCGGCACGTGGCGTCAGGAGGCGCATCAGACGACATTCATCATCTACGTCGCCTTTGCCAGCGTACAGCGGAGCTGCTGACCTATGTACAAGCCGTGAGACCCACTCTGATGTTTTCATCTCTGGCCCAACACAGCCTGCCGGCGTTGCTTTGGGCTCATCGAAATCATGACGCACTCATCGAACTGATATCCCCAATTGATGCTCTTGCCAATCGAGATGCTAACGGGCAGTTGCTTCGGACACTTCGAAGTTGGTATGAGAATGACGGCCAGCTGCAAGCCTGCGCGGATGACTTGGGAGTGCATCGAAATAGCCTGCGTTATCGACTGGATCGCATAGCCGAATTGACGGGAAAGGATGTAAACAGATTGAGCGATCTGGTCGAATTATACGTCGGTGTTCAATTGGTACCTCAAGATGGTTAATTTGTACTTTTGCACAAGTCTGGATCTGATTTGGTTAAATTTTGCCTAACGCGTGTGATTCGGAAAGCGGGCAGGATTAGGAGCATCGCTAATTCTGGAGCTCCTTATGAAAATCGTAATCGCACCCGACTCATTCAAGGACAGCCTGAGTGCTGCGGCAGCGGCTGAGGCGATCGCACTCGGACTTCGTGAAGTATTTCCACATGCCGAGCTTGTGGCATGCCCCATGGCTGATGGGGGAGAAGGAACTATTGATGCAATTCTTGCCGCGCTCGGCGGTGAGCTGCGCACTACAAAAGTTAGCGGTCCGCTGGGTGGCTTGGTCAATGCTAGATGGGGTTGGTTGGCAGATACATGTACAGCAATCATCGAAATGGCAGAAGCAAGCGGACTTCAGCTGGTACCAGTGGAACTGCGCGATGCATGCAGCAGCTCAACTTGGGGAACCGGGGAGCTGATCACTGCCGCCCTCGACGTGGGTGCACAATCAGTCATCCTCACCATTGGTGGCAGCGCAACGAATGACGGTGGCGCAGGAATGCTCCAGGCATTGGGAGCGCACCTCCTCGATGTGGACGGCAACAGCTTAGCCCCAGGTGGCGCTTCGCTATTAAATCTAGCCAACATCGACCTCTCTGGGCTAGATCCACGCCTCTCTTCGCTGACAGTCAAAGTAGCCGCGGATGTTGATAATCCGCTCTGCGGTCCTTACGGCGCTTCGGCTACATTTGGTCGGCAAAAGGGGGCAAGCCCTGAGCAAATAGTTTTGTTGGACGCAGCGCTGGCCAACTTTGCCGATCATGCCGCGCATCTGCTGGACAATGACTGGCGTAATGAACCGGGAGCTGGGGCTGCAGGTGGAATTGGGTTCGCAGCACTCGCATTTCTTAACGCAACATTCCGCCCGGGCGTCGAGGTAGTTGCAGTTCTCACGAGGCTGGCTGATCACGTCGAGGGTGCAAACCTGGTTGTAACCGGCGAGGGGCGCTTTGATGGTCAAACCCTGCGAGGTAAGACTCCTTTGGGTGTAGCTCGTATCGCTCAACAAGCTGGTGTACCTGTGGTGGTTCTTGCCGGGACCTTAGGCGACGGATATGCGCAGCTATATGAACACGGGATAAGTGCCGCGTTCTCTGTAGTATCTGGCCCGATGTCGCTTGCAGAAGCGTGCCAGCAAGCACCTGAATTGCTTAGGGAGCGAGCCAGAGATGTGGGCAGTTTATTTCGAATAGGGGGAGCACGGTGACTCCCTTGCTAGCCAGGATAATCAAGCAAAAACACAGGCTATGGATTTCTCTTCCATAGCCGCCAATGTCAGTATTAATTGAGATATTTTGGAAAACTATGAAACCGCGAATCCTGTCATACCCTTAGCCCTTCTGAAGTTACCTTCTCATTCGCCAGAGCCATGGGGAGCTCTCGCGGGTAAAAACAACAGCGTGGGACTGGATTAATTTTTCGGTGACGACGAGTAGACTGGGGCGTGCAAACTCACTTCGCCCAACCATAATCTGCATCCGATGTCCTTTGTTTCAACCGGACGTTACGGATACCAGACAACCTTATGTGAACGGAAAACCGTATGCTGTACTGGCGGCTATTTTCGACGCCTTTGGAACCTTGGTGAAAATCGGCGAAGGTACTCACTGTTGGTGCTGAGGGGATGTTGACCCAGACTGCCGGAACTCATTAACCCATCCGAATACTCAGTAGGCGATGACCTTGCGCAGGATTTCAGAGCCTGCATATGGGTCAGTCAAAATCAGCATCCTGGGTCAAAATCGTGTCAGCGCCAACACCCAGCGTCTTCTAGCCAACATAGTGCCAGCTCCTGGCCTGGCTGGTGATCGGGTATCGACTCTGCCCAACGCTTTAGCAATCCCTAGGGATGCTCCGATCAACTGTATCCGATCCACGAACCCCACATTCCAAGCGAATAGCTGACTATCCCTTCAACTCATCGATTACTGCTTTGGGTCAGTTGCCGTCCTTCGTGACAGGCAAAAAACGGCCAGGAGCAGACTGTGGACACGGTATCCCTAGCTCCGTTATGTGCACGTCTGTCATCTCGTTTTTTCTCCCGAGACCGTTTTCTTCCGCGACACTCAAGCCAAACAAGGAGTTACGCACGAATAAAGAACCTTATCAGGCACAAATAGCGCAAAAAATTACCCCACTCGTGTCGTCTACCTATAGTTAGAGTCAATAGAGAACTGATCTGACTCTATCGATCCGCCGGAACTTTGTAACACCGACTCCCAAGCACAACACATCTAAACTCTCCAGCACGAGCTTCCTTTAACAGTTTCCGTGTCACGCAGAATTGGACATAAGTCCCCAAGGCATCCACGTCGGTCACTTTCGACAGATCCACATAATCGTTGCGCAGTGCATCGGCAATCGCCGGATTTTCTTTGTCCAGGATCACAACGATATAGAGCAGCGCATTGGGGTATATTTTCGAATCCAGCTTTAACGACTTGAACCGATCTAAGGCCTCACCGGTACGTCCAGCAGCGAATAACTGCTTCCCAAGTTGATAGGTAGCGGCTCGCACCATCGCTTGATCTGGCAGCTCCGGGTAGGTTGAATTGAGGTCGGACAGTTTGACCACGCAAACACCAGACTCCCAGCCGGAAGGACTGTTCAGCGAGTGATACTCAACATTGCGCATCGTTGATTTGACTGATCGCTCTGTTGCCAGCACCTCTGCCACCCGACCATCGCTATTAGGCATGCCCTCAAGTTGCGATAGCCAGGCGATGCGATCCGCCCCACCTAAGGCTGCATGGCAAAAAGCCTCGCCAATGCCGATTTTCAGGGTTGATTCGAACAGCACTACGGCATGCCTGGCACTCCCCCTTGTCGTGCTGATTTCGGCACGCAAAGGCGATATGGCATCCACCGCCGAACCACCAAATACGGCACGAAGCTCAGGAGTGTCCTGAATGAATTGGCGCAGCTCACTTTGTGCATCGGCAAATGCAAAGGTGGGTGCAACTGCCATTGAAAGCAGGGCACCCAGCAGGACCAGAACCTTCACCGCTAGCCGATCAGAAATCATTGTCCCTGACCACGGCACCACTTGGCCCTTTCGGATTCACACTTCCCGGAGATACGCCGCCTTCAATCTCAATGGTGCGGCCCTGAGTCTGCTGCTGGCTACTCACACCTCCGACGCCCAGTTTGCCACCGGCCTGACGGTTCTCAAGGCTCTCTTGCTGGGCCTGAGCGGTTGCCGACGCACGGTAGATGGAGATGGTGTTGGACCAATAACCGTCTTCACTGGAGAAAGTTTTGGTGATGACCCCAGCCGGCAGCTTGCCACCGGTGACTGATTTGAAGTCCTCGGAATGGCTTAGAGTGTTCAAGAACGTATGACGGGTGTCGTCGAACGCAACCGGGGTTTGCGGCTTGCTATCCTGCCCCACAGGCACATCGAACTGTTGAGCCGATTCGCCCTGAACTTCGTCGAAGCCACCCTGCCAGTAAACCTCACTGCCATTCAAGAAGGCCACCAAGGAATTGTTTGCGCGCATCCTGGACTGTTCGTTCGCCATCTTGGCCATCGTCGCCATGACTTGCTTGTCTTTGTTCTGGCGAATGATGCTGCTGCCAAATCCGATCACAATGGACTCACCCGTAACCGGGTCATTGATCAGCTTCGCCCCCATGGGAGGGACGATCCCCAAAGAAATTTCCTTGGCGATGTACTCGAAGGCTTTCTTTGGATCGGCTGTCGAGACAACCGCACTATTCATGCGATCGAGCGCACCACGGGTTTTGGTACTGCTGGCCAGCGTGATCGTGACTTGATTGTCGGCATCGTTATCGTTAACGCTGTAAGTGACATAACCTGCAAGAATGCCCTTGGCGGTCTCTTTGCAGGATTCTGCAGCGCCCGTCGCGCTGTTTGCCTGCGACTCTTTGCCGGTGTCCAACGTCAACTGTTTGGACGTAGTCGCGCTATTGCAATTGCTCTCAAGGCCCTCAAGGTACTTGACCATCTGGCCTTGGGCGCTATTAAACGCCTTGAAGTATGCACCGCGCTTACTAAGCAAAGTAGCGTTCAGGTTTTCGTAACGGGTGTAACCTTCTGTCGATGCGGAAATGACCCCCATACCGGTCTTTGTCTTGACGGTGAGAATGCCTTGGCCGTTATCGGCAATGAGCTGCTGGTACGCATACCCAAGGCCGTCTTGCATGTTTTCGGCAGTCACTACGTCGCCGGCCTGCGAGGCGGCCTTTTGCGGCTTGTCTGTACCGCCACTGACCGGTGGAACAAAATCATCCAGCGACATCGTTGCCGCATTGGCGACGCTTACAGCAGCAATCAGCGCAACACCAAGGGCGATTGATGAAGCCAAATTCTTGAACGGATATTCCATGGCGAGTATTCCTTCCTTACGCTCTAACAACATCTCACCAGTCGCTTTCAACTTTTTGCTTGAGAGCTGTCACTGGAGCAGATTTTTTGGATGACGCACCCGCCGACACTGGCTTCGCAGCTTCCGATTGCAGGCGCACGATGAACGTCGATGTCGGGAATTTCTCCGCGATGTTCACATTCGATTTCAGAACTTTGGCTTTGGCGATTTTGCTTTGGACGTCGATGATTTCTATCAGCCCAACTTCTATCTCTTGACGGCCCAGGCTCTCTTTGGTGTAGCTATCGACAATGACGTCACCCGCGAGTAACAACCTGTACCTTTGACCCACTTTGATCGACGTGCCGCCCTGGCCAAGGAAAAGCTGATCACCCAAAACGCTTTCCACTTTAATTGGCGCGATGGAATCAACGATCTGCCGGCTAATGGCCTCGGCTGCTTTGGCCGCCAGCCCGTCTACGGAGCCACCCGGCATGGCGCCAGTCCAGCTATCCGCCATCTTGATCTGGCCTGTCGGGGCATCGATGACCCTGTAGCTTATGGACAGGGTGGCCGATTTGGCGGTCAGTGTTCTGCCGGCCAATTCTGTTGATTGGGTATGAATACTTGCATCATCAATCACGCCAACAATCATGTAGTCCGTGCCCAACCGGTTGCCGAGCTTGGCCATTTCCTCCATCGATGTTCCTTCTGAGGAAAGCACACCCATTTCAGATTGGCGCTCCCCCTCAAAGGCACGATCCAGCATTGCGAATTTTCGGCTGCTGGTGAGGTTTGTGGTCAAGTCCATGACGAAGCGGTCGCTGATATTTCCATGATCGGCGCCTTGGCTGCGAAAGGGTAAAACCGTCATACGCAGACGATCGGCTTGTTCCGACCTTGCATATTTTGAAATTGTGGCCTCGACCGATACTGTCCAGATTCCTGCGTTTTCAGCCTTTGATAAAATCCGGTAGCTTTGAACCAAGCCCTTTGTTCGTTGGGCAATGGCCTCAACGGTTGCGCTGGCCGCTGCAAAGTCACTGCCTGCGTTCGTATCCAACGTCTGGGTCAGCTCCGTACTCAGGGTGCTTGAAGCTAATTCAGCACCATTCACTTGAGCGACAGCGGACGACAACGCCGAGGCCGTAGCCGTCCCGAAGGAACTGCCGGAGCCTTCGGTCTGCACGGTCACTCGTTCAAGACTGCCTGCAGCCAATGCGAGAGGTACGGCTAGCATGGCGATAATTCCGGTCAACGCGACCAACACCCTGGACTTCATGTCTTCTCACCTTGCATAAAAAAGGTGGCCGAGGCCACCTTCAATCCATCACCTGATTAGAGGTTACCCATCTTGCTACTCAGGTCCTTAGTGTCGACCTTGTTGGATTTGGCGTAGTTGAGGAAAGCCTTCGATGTGGTGGTCCAGGTACCCAACAGGGCCGGCAAGTTAGTGGCCACAGTGGTCACGTCATCGAGGCTGCCAGTCAGCTTACTGGCATTCATCGGGTCGGTCTTCAAGCCGCTCAGGCCGCTCTTGGCCGAGTCGGTCCAGGACTGGAAGGATTTCGGCAACTTGGTGCCTTCATACATACCCGCGCCATAGTGAGGTACGGCCGACAGCAGTTTTTCCTGACCTGCCGCGGACAGGGTGCCATTCTTCCTGATCAGGTCGTTGATCGCCTTGGAGGCATTGTCGGAGACCTTGGTATCACGTGCCAGTTGGTCTTTAGTGATGACAGAGCCTTGACCGTAGTTAGCCGCAGCAGCGCTTGCCTTCTGGGCCTCTTCCTTCAAACCGCCGGCCTCAAGGGTCAGCGATTGAGCCGTAAGCATGTTGCTCATCGACTGCTTGAAGCGCCCCATCAGGTCTTTCTGTTGCGTCAGCAGAGAACCGACATCAACCGCACTGCTCTTGGCTGCTCCGCCAGCAGGGGCGATGTCCGCCAAACCAAAAGCCTGGGCAGCAGGCATTGAAAAGGCAGCGGCAAGAGCCATGAAGCCAGTCAAACCCAACTGGGCGGCGATTTTCTTAACGTACATTCGAAGTTCCTTATCAGGGGGGAGTTATGTATGTGGCAGTAGTGCGGATTTTCTGGCGGGATCAGTGGACGCCTTTGGAGTTCAGCTGATCGACCATGGTCTTGGCCGACGACGTGGCCGCCAACCGCAGAGCATTGCGCGATGCCACCTCTGGGTCAGGACCCAGGCCGGCATACTGGATTGGGCCAACCGAGGCCACTCGACGCGGCATTTTTGAAGAGATATCCCATACCTGACTGCGTACCGAAACGAAAACGCGCTTGTTGCCCGTTACCGGATCAACATCGCTCAGACCAATGTCGAGGGTTCCAACGGAGAAATACTTCACCTCGCAGCTACGAGCAGAGGCAATTGCCGCCGAGCGAGACCCAGGGGTCATTTCGTCCGAGGCCGCAAATTCCTTATTCAGAACATCAGGGGCAGGACCACCGCAGTTGGAATAAACATCCGGGTAGCCAACGACTTCAAAGCCATCGCCTGACAATGTTTCGGTCAGTGCAGCATCCACATCACTACCAGAGCGGACACGGTAGGTTCGGTCGTCAGCCTGGCGCAGCGTGCTACCGCCAGTAGTTGTCTTGTTCATAGAGGTCGAAGACTCAGCAACTGAAGCCCCGCCACCACTAATCCCACCGCTCTTCTTGGCCTTTAACTCTGACTCGTCCATGTTGATCGCCGTCTTGCGATCATCGAACGACTTGAGCGTTGCCGTCTCTCTCGCCACAAAAACGAAGCTAAACATTTGCCCCCCCCCGGAACTGGCCGGGCCGCTACCAGAGGCGTTGAGGCGCGCATCAAGTGCTGCCTCGTTGATGTTCGCCCGAATGGCAATTGAAAAAAGCTGGGTTTCTTTGTTAACGGATTCGTCCAAAACGCTGTAGTCGATGATGTACTCATCAATATTCGCAAGAACGTCTTTTTGTATGGCTTTGTAGCTCTTCATGCGGGCCGGGTTGAAGGTTGCGGTGTAACGGTTCCATGCATTGGCCTTAGCGGCGACGATGCCTTGTTGTCGCAGTTTGGAATCAGGACCTTTCGAGAAAAAACCATTCTCAAACGGTAGGTCTGCTTTTCCTTGGACTTCGGCTGCTTGTACCGCTGAAGCCAATAGCCACGAAGCCAACAGCGTTCCAATCCACTTACTTCTCATCACTCATTCCTTGTGTCGTAATGGCTGACTTATGCGTTGAGGCTAACGGGCGCGAGCCAAAATCCCGGACAATTTTTTAAGCTGATCCTTCGTCGAACCACCCTCTGACCATTGCTTCAGCCAATCGCTGTCCGGAGCGGCTACCTGCAACGTAATCTGGTCAATAAGCGAGAACGTTGCTTCTTGGAACGCCGACCAATCGTCTTGGTCGTGGGTGCCCGACACTACATTCTTCGAAACGGCAAATTTGAACGGGCTATCCAGATATACCGTGTTGTCGTCAAAGCTCTTGATCGCAACATTCATGTAAGCGGCGTATCCCCAAGCCGCCTCCACGTTATTTGAGTCGAGCAGCTGTTTCTTATAGCCACGTACAACCAAATGAATACGGTAATCAGGGGTCGGTAGCTCCAGTTGGAAAACATCACCATTAGCAAACCTAGCCGCCATCTTGGAACCGATGGCCGAGCCTTTGGAGTACGGGATATAAGCGACATGATTATTTTCGTAGAGCCGCTCACCAAAGGCGTCTGCGACACGAGAAATCAGAACCTGTGGATCTGCACGAAACTCAGTGAGGGTTTGCCTGGCCTTGGCTTCCAGATCGACGGAGACGATCTGGATATAATTGCCAGTCGATGGTTTGACGCTGACCGAAGGTAACCGCTTCGCCGCCTGAGCGAAGAGGCTGTTACCCGAGGTTCCGAAATACAGGCTCCTGATGAGTGACTCTTTGACCTTGTCGTTAACCGGGCCATCGATGACATCCAGCAACTGCACGGCTGCAGGATAAGAGCCAATCACCTTTTTGCTCTCGAAGTCGAAAATCAACACCTGCCCGTGCAAATCAGCAACCAGTTTTGTTCTACCGGCTACTGTCTCGCTCGAGACATTCTCCCACTCAAGAACAAACGCCATGGCAACCGAATCACCAGGAACGAGGCCTGAGGCAAGGTCTCGCTTGATGGTCAGTTTGGGATGATTGCTACCTTGGACATATTTCCAAAGCTCCCCCTCAAGCAGGTATGTGCCATCCTTGCTGTTCTTTTCCTGAAGCAGTCGCGAGCTGATCGGAAAAGCCTTTTCCGACTCAGCCGCGTTACCGGCCAAAGCAAACCCTGCAAAATAGACATTTGTGGGCTCAGCGGAAAACGAAGGGAATGCGGCGATCAGCAGAAGGCATCCACTCAGAAGACGCAGTGAAGGCTTAAACTTAAGTAGACGCGCCGTGAAGCGAAATAGAATACCGCAAAAAATCTTGTTCAATGAAGTCAGTCTCTAACTATTCTTGGCAGGATTTCACACCAACTCGCTTCGAATGATTACGCCTCTACGCCTATCCATCCAAGAGTTAAACTTAACCCGGATGATGGCAATAAGACATCGCGCCAAAGTATATTCGAATGTTTACGCCTCGTCGCCCCAGACTGGAACTCAGACATCAACAGTGGAGGCTATAGACTATGGGGCTGGTTTTTTTGAGTTGGATCTTGACGTGATCGCTATCACCTTACTTAACCCCAGGAATCGATCAGGAATGATGAGTATTGCTTCCGTAATCTGCAATACAAACATGCTACCGATAAAGGTGAAATAGGTAATGATCGCAACAAAAAGGCCAGCACCAATTAACGAAAGATGAGACGTTGCAGACTCGAGAAGGAATGAAACACTGTCAGAGTGTTTGTCAGAAATGGCACCGAAGGTGTCAATGATCAGAGAGCATTCTCCAATCACCAACCACGAGCCAAAATTTATAACAACGACTCGAGCGCCCGCCTTGATAAAGCTGGACAGAACACTCAGCCCTTCAAGGGCTGGCGAGGTCTTTTCCGATACAGATACCGAGATTAAAGAAGGGTTGAAAAAAATTGAGGCGGCATAGCACAGGGAGATAAATGTGCCGACGCCATAAAATACAAGATTACTGGAGGATGACTTTATTCCAGAGTAGATCGCTAAAATCAAAACCAGAGCACCCAGCATAAAACAGAGCAGTGCCATGATGTCGAAAATAACAGGACTGGATACCGTAGAGGGTGAGTTTTTTACTAAAGCAAGAACAGAAGGCATCAATTTCGTTGATATATACAAAATCAGCAGCGATCCAATTGAAACGCCGATGGCACCAACAAAAAAAGAAAATGAGTCGGTTTTTATAGCGGCCCATATTCCAACTAAAATAACATGGACCGAAAAAAACAAGGCAGCGCAGTACCCGTACTTAAACAACGCATTTTCGTTAGATACGAAATAGGTCTCAGACAAAACAGATCTGAGCCTCAACAAAAAACCATCAACATGCCTAATGAGCCGAAATGGTGTGCTGAAAACATCCGTGTCAATCATAAATTTCGCCCAAGGCATTATTATGTTTACTACTTTTCTAAAAAGAAGAGTAGTAAGTTCAGCTTCTAAGCTACAGAGCTTTGGTCCTTCACGCAGAACCACTGAGCCATGCCGATGATGGCAGATTACGATCATCGCGAGCCACAATTATTTTCTCTTTTTACGTATCGGGATGGCGCTAAGTTGCTCCCATTGGCGCCGTCCACCTAGCCACTGGGTAAAAAAGTGGCTCTCACACTGAAACAGCTGTCCCGTAAGTGAGGGGCAGCTTCTGGCCGATTGCAGTCACTCCGGAGTCATCATCACCGCAAGCGTCATCTTGATGAATTCCTCATTGCGATCGATTGCGACCAGGGCGCCGCGCACATTGTCGGCCACATCGGCAGCGCCGCGCTGTTCAACCCAAAGCGTGAGCTCCATGATGGCAGCCTCGAGGGCGAGCTGGTTTTCGTTGAGTTTGGAAAGTAGGGAAGGGAGCAGGTCTGAATTTGGCATCGCGAATCCTCCGTGGAGAGGTGAGCGTAGCAGCGGCCGCTCCGGTTCGCGTGATTGCAATGTAGTGGTTACAACGTTTCAGGAGATCCTGTAATACAGGTAGGGCTATGTGTCTGGACTTTTCAGCTACCATTGCGCTTTAGGGATAGTTTGCGACTACACGCACGCGTTGCGCATAGAAGGGAATCAATAAGATGGATAGTGCGCGTTCTGTGCAAGTTATCGCCGTGACCGGCGGAAAGGGTGGCGTCGGCAAGACGACTGTGGCTGTGAATCTTTCATTGGCGCTGGCGAAACTTGGAAGGCGAGTCGTATTGCTTGATGGCGATCTTGGCTTGGCGAATATCGATGTCCTGTTGGGACTTTCGCAGCAGTACACGCTTGTCGATTTATTCGAAGGTCGCTGTGAGCTTTCCGATGTACTTTTACGCGGTCCGGGCGGGATACGAATCGTCCCCGCGGCTTCAGGTATCCAGAGCATGATGCATTTGTCTCCGGCTCAGCACGCAGGCCTGATCCATGCCTTCAGTGAAATAGGTGACAGCCTCGATGTGCTGGTGATCGACACAGCAGCGGGCATCGGCTCCTCGGTGATCAGTCTCGTCCGGGCGGCCCACGAAGTCTTGCTGGTGGTGTGCGACGAACCGACCTCCATCACTGATGCCTACGCACTGATCAAACTGCTTAATCGTGATTACGGAATGGACCGTTTCCGGGTGCTGGTCAATATGGAGCAGAGCCCAAAGGAAGGTCGCGCGCTGTTCGCTAAATTGGGCAAAATCACCGATCGCTTCCTCAGCGTAAAGCTACAGTATGTCGGAGCGATTCCGTACGATGATTGTGCGCGTAGGGCAGTACAGAAGCAGCGAGCAGTCTACGAACACTTTCCGCGCTCCAAGTGTGCCCTAGCATTTCAGGAAATCGCTTTAAAGGTCGACGCTTGGCCGTTGCCGGCGTCTCCCAGAGGGCATATAGAGTTCTTCGTTGATCGACTCGTCCATAATTCGAGGCGGTGACATCTAACTTCTGGCAGCGTGCTTCCGTTTGCATAAGCATAAAAAAGCGTGTGTTTTGCCAGACCGTCAGGTGAACAACTGCGCCCGATTACGCCGCAAAGGGATGGGGACTTTTTCGGGGATTCGCTATTTTCTGCTTGGCTCTGTAAGGCACCGTTTGCAGCGAGCGCCAGAGGGAGACCCAGTAAATGCTGGGCATTAAGCCCATTTTCAAGTATGGGGTGCTAGGAGGCGGAGTGACAAACAGCTGAATTATGTTATTCAAAAAGGCTGTTTCGACCCATAGCTGCCGGTCAGCAGCGGCAGAATTCGGCCAGAAGCGGCCCTTGCTCGAGTTGATTGACGAGCTGCGCCGCTCCATGTACGCGTTCATGGCCGTGAAATAGCGCACTATGTATGAAACCAGGTGCCAATGTGATCTCTCAGATTTTCCTAGGCCGCATGGAAGTTCTCACTGCGAAGGCATCACAATCGCCACACGTGAATTCTCTGTGCGCCCTTGTGCGGTAGTGTTACTGGCGACAGGTCTGGTACTGTCAACCCCTGCACTATAATGTCACTGCGCTGCATCCTTTCTCCCACCAGCACATCAATGACGCCCTACTGCCTGCGAATCGGATCAATTAGTTGGTAAGCATGTGATTCGCGAATAGATGGACATTGGTTGCCTTTCGGCCCGGGAGTCATGCTCCTGTGCATGTTCTTTTTCAAAAATGGTCAAGTTATTCGACTGACTTGGCTAGACCTGAGGGTGGCCACTTGCTACTTTTGGCAATACCCCTGCCCGAAATCAAGGAATGAATCATGCCAAGCAAGCGTCCCAGCGCTCAATCCCCCAAGCCTACATTAAAGCTCACCCGCTCAAGGGACGAGGCTAAGGCCAAGATTGAAGAGCGAATCGAAAAAGGGTTAGAACTCAAACAACGGCAGGTTGACACTCATGAGTCTTATGACACGCTGAGAAATGACTACAGCAAGTGGGATTCGTTTAACGTAGAACTGCTAAAGCAAAGTTTCAACACTGACGAAATCGCAAAAGAATATAGTTATTGGGGAGTCGCAGCTCTCGCTTTAAGAGAGCCTTCACTCGGCGAAAAAATTGCTGACACATATAAGGACATCGACAAGAAAATTCATCGCCTAGACTCGATTTCGGAACGACTCGAGCTAATTCCTTTGGATGAAACCCTAAAAGATATAGGTCAACACTCGACAGAATCATTTGACTTGAAAATATCCAAGTCGAATAAAGTATTCGTAGTGCATGGTAGGGATGAAATATCGAAAACCAACCTAGAGGTTTTCTTACACGAAATAGGTCTCGAGCCAGTTGTATTACACCGACAGGCTGATGAAGGAATGACAATCATTGAGAAGTTTGAAAAGCATAGCGATGTTGGTTATGCATTTATCCTACTCACTCCTGATGAAGTCGCCTATCTCGCTTCCGAAGATACACTGCCTGACAACGACCGAAACAAAGAATACCGTGCGCGCCCTAATGTGATATTTGAGTTTGGATACTTTATAGGGAAACTTGGTAGATCTCGCGTATGTTGCCTTCACACAGGCCATACGACATTACCCAGCGACGTAAGCGGAATGGTGTACAAGCGCTTCGAAAAAAGCGTTGAAGAAATCGCATACAGTATAATTAAAGACCTGAAAGCTTCGGGCTATACCTTGTCGTGAGCATGTCAGCAGGTGAAGATATCATGGACGAGCCAGTATTAAAAATAACTCGAAACCTCAAAGTCGGTGCATTGGACGCTGAGGCTGATACAGATCTTCTTAATAAGTGCTTCATCGATAATGGCTATCTCAGCCAAATAATGGATGTCGATTCGCCAGCCTCAATCATTTTAGGGCGCACCGGCTCAGGCAAAAGTGCTCTGCTTTATAAAGTAGCAAAAACGGCCCAGAAATTTGTAAAGCTTGATCCAAATGATATATCAGTCCGATTTTTAGAAAGCTCAGACATCATCCAGTTTTTTGATAGTCTTGGTGTCAGTCTCGATTTGTTCTATAGACTACTCTGGCGCCATGTGCTTACGGTGGAGTTCTTGAAGCTGCGGTACGACATCAAATCGGAAAGCGACAGCCGGAGCTTCATTGACGGTCTATTCAATACGTTCAGCCGTGATGTAACAAAAAAGAAAGCTATTGAATACTTCAACGAATGGGGCAATAAATTCTGGCTAGACACTGACGAACATCTTAAAGAGATAACAAGGAAGCTAGAGTCCGATACAAAAAGCACCATCGGAGTTAAGTATTCCGGAATAGGTTTGAATTCGGCAAGCGTTTCCAGGCTGTCCGACCAAGAACGAATCGAGGTTTCTCAACGGGCAAGCCAAGTAGTCAGTGGCCTTCAAATCAGAAAGCTAAATGAAGTCCTAGACCTGCTCGCTGAGCACTCGTTTTCAGATCCTCAGAAAAAATTCTTCATCCTAATAGACCAGCTTGATGAAGAATGGGCCGCAACCGAGACACGTGTACGATTTATACGAGCTCTAATTGAGGAAATTAAAACCTTTCGAAAAATACGGCAGGCAAAAATTATCGCCGCATTAAGGAAAGACCTTCTCGACCAAGTATTCGATAAGACCAGAGACTCTGGATTCCAACAGGAAAAGTACGAATCCTACCTAATGACACTAAAATGGTCAGCTGATGATCTCTCCAATCTAATCGAAACACGACTTAACGAAGTATTCAAAAGCCAGTACACAAGACAACGAATAAAGTTTACGGACTTATTCCCAAAACCTAGGAAAGGCGGTGGCCAGACCTCCATAGATTTTATCATTGAGAGAACTCTCAGGCGCCCTAGGGATGCACTACAATTTGTCAACGAATGTTTTGCTATCGCTTATGAGCGTGAAAGAATTTCTTGGCGCGCAATGCTAGCCGCCGAAGCTCAGTACTCAGAAAAGAGATTGAAATCTCTCAAGGAAGAATGGGGCGACGTATTCCCAAGCTTCGAAGATACTGTAGAGATTCTTCGCAACATTAAGTCCACTTTTACGAGATCGATGATCAAAGACACAACCCTAGAAGATATTATGGTTAGTCTTAGTGAAGGAGACTCACGTGACCCGTGCGTAGCCATTGTGCGCAAATACTACGAAACAAATAGCACGGTAAAAGAGTCTGAAATACAGACAATCATGCTTTCATGCCTGTATCGAGTTGGAGCCCTTGGAATCAAGGTCAGTTCATCAGACACGTACATCTGGTCACACGTAGATCAATCCTCAGTAACCAAGGGAGAAATTAAACGAGCAGAGCATTTTAAAGTTCACAAAATGCTTCATCGTTCTCTAGATATAATTGCAGACCAGCATGATATATTTGACCCTGAAAGCATTGATTAGTCTTGCTGGGCTGCGACGGCTAGGGGGCGCGAGTGACTACCAACGTTGAGCGTCAGTTTCTGGACGATAACTACCCGCCGTCACTTATCTTTTCGAGCAGCATCGGCAGTACTTCGGCGGCAGACCCTATCAGCATTAACTCCTTTTGGTCCCCCATCGCGACGTCAGCCTTATTCACATGAATGACTGAAGCACCAGATGCCAATGCAAGGTCGGGAAGGCCAGCGGCAGGCATGACGATCCCAGAGGTGCCCACCGAGACCATAAGATCGCAATCCTTCACCAGAAGCACTGCGGCTTTCCAAGCTTGGGGTGGCAAATCCTCTCCGTACCAGACCACCGCAGGGCGCATTCTTCCGTTACAACGCTGACACCTGGGAGGCTCAATCAGAGCGCCCTCCTCCGGCACTGCAGATTGATCAGGAGATACAGCCCCGGGCCTATGGCAGGCGAAGCATTTGGGCATTGCTAAACTTCCATGCAAATGCACGACATCTGAAGAGCCTGCTCGCTCATGAAGGTCGTCAATATTTTGGGTGATCACAGAAACCTGGCGCTGTGAGTGAGCCATGCGTGGTATCGAAATATGTGCAGCATTTGGTTCGGCCTGTGCGACTCGGAGACGGCGCCATAGATACCATCCCCATACCAAGGCAGGGTTTTCACGAAAGGCCTTGGCCGTCTCTAGGTCCCTCGGATCGAGCCCGGCCCAGATTCCTGAAAGTTTTTCGCGATACGTAGGGATACCGCTATCGGCAGAGATACCGGCGCCAGTGAAAAAGACCACCTTCTTGGCCTTCTGAAGTATGTCTACAGCTTGCTCTATGACAGTCATGACACCAATTTTCTCCCATCTTCCCGCTTTGGATTATTGGAGTTGTGGCTGAGTACTATTACTATTTGTTCAAGCAGGCCATCTTCGATGAGCAATGAGCTAGCTCGTGTGCCAGTTTGAAGGAGGCTCGTGGCCATAAGCAGTCTGTCGCAAAAAGCAGTTTTCAGCGCTTGCCAGATGTACCTACCAGTCTTCCATTGAGGAGCAAAACACAGGGCTGAATGTTCCTATCCCCATTTTTTTGCTTGCTCTTCAATTCGGCCAGCCTGTAGCACATCGTGCTTAGTGGGAAAGTGGCGCAACAAAAAATGAGCATCTCTTCTAACGCGCTCGGGCACCTCTGTGTCGCTAGCGAGTTCCGTCAGGAAAGAGTGAGCTTGTGCAACACACTTGGTCCGTTCGAATGGCATCGTCATTTTAGCCTCCACGTGTTGAAATCGACTGATCAATGTAATAGGGCCAATTTAGTCAATAGATATCCTCAGCGTCCGCGTCCGAATCCATGTAACCAGGGCTGATCAGGTACTGGGTAAGCAGTTTGTGATGCGGGTAGCGATTCTCGAAGCGTTTAATCAAACCATTGAAAATTTCTTCTCCTGCAGGTGTCCCAATAGCTCGACGGATCACGAAATCGGCGATGGCCAGCCGCACTTCAATTTCACTCTTGTCGAGTGGGACCTCCTCTACATCGTCATCAAGCTGGAGGCTAGGACCATATCTCACAGGTTTTTTTGTCATCTTTCCCTACCCGCCCGAAGGATCTGATTGGTCAAAATTAACCGTACACAAAATTCCGGTCGATACTGCTTAAAGCTGCTGATTCAAATGTACGATGCTGTAAAAAAACATACACCATATTTCAAATGAATGAAATCACCGGAATCCTGTGTACAGATGTAAAAATTTTAGCGTACACGTGTTATTTTGGATCGATCCTACTGAGCGCAGCATTGAAAGCATGATAGTCTGAACGTATGTGGAATTGCTTAAGGCGAGCGGAGATGAATAAGCGTAAGCTGTCGCAAGAAGAATAAAACCATCTGCTATTGATGGATAAAAGAAAGCGTAATCGCGACAAGCTAATTGCCGCTATTGACACTGCATCTCCTGAGGAACTCGATCGTGCCGCAGCTTCTATAAAAGCGGTACTACGCAAATCCGGTTTACCGGCCCGCCCAAGAAGGTTCGCGTGAACCTCCAAGAAAAAGTAGAAGAAAACCACACTTTCTGATGAATAAGATCTCTTCCCCAAGCACGGGCTAACCAACAACCAATTTACATTGGCGCTCGCTAACTACTTTAGTTAGGTGTAACCCTTCAGACTTGCAGTAAAGGCGGTTCTGAAGAGATAAGGTCACGAACACAGATAACTTTACAATACTTTTCCGATTGCGCGATTAGAGGCGAAAATTGCATTTACTACCTTCAAAATTTCCTGACGAATACATCGGCTCAGTAATCCGGCGAAAAAAGGAATTACTCAATTTAGGAAAACTTTCTCGTAAAGATTATAAAATCAAACCGCCATTAAATTACCGCAAGACTTTAATATGTTTTATTCGCGAAAGTCATCCCGCGCTTGAAATACTGGCAGAGACCGCAACGCTACTTCCTTTAGCTAAGTCGCTTGGGCTTAGCACGAGCCCGCTAACAGTAATCACACCGAGTGATTCATGGCGCATATGTAGACAATGTATCACGACGGACTTGGAAAATATTGGCGTTGGTTACATACGCCGACATCACTTGATATCTAGCATAAAAGCTTGCGACCTACACGGCCTATCATTAGATGAATTTTGTCCATCCTGTAATATTCCTATAAAAAAACACTTAAACTCTAGCTTCAACGAATGCGCCAAAGTGTTTAATCTGAGTAAAAATGAAAATGAATTCCAAGCCGCTAACATAAAATATGCAAAATTTGTACGCGAACTCCTAAACTGCAAAGTGCGCAATGCAAATTTTTCGCATGTGCGACATGCGATTTATAACCAGCTTAGAGAGCTTGGATATGTGTTGGGCGGTGATATCCACTGGAAAAACGTCTGCATTGACGTGAACAACTATCTCGGCGAATTCACTCATAAAAACAAAATTGATTTCAGCATTAGTCAACTGAATCCAATTACTAGCCTCGGGTCAATAACGAAAATTGCTTTTTTCGCATTTCGAACAACAGACGCTTATTGGCGGTCAATACAGGAGGCTAGCTGCATTGGCAAAGCGTTCAATGAACGTCCCCTGCAAGCTAGGGCAATGAACGCGTTCCGATGCAGCACAAAATTCTAATTCAGTACTTTAGATTAAATATAAACATCTGTAGCGAAGATGGGGGGCTCTAGGAGGCTCTAATCCTCTGAGACTGCTTTTATTGTTCTCAGACGGTTTTTATTGTCTAAATTCACCACGCGCCATGCCAGGGCTTGGCGCATTAAAAAGGGGCGAATTTCGGTCAGATCTTTTGGCCATATAGATCCCCTTTTGGCCTTTCCTGCCATTCTCCAAAATCGTGCGCCCCGCAAGACTGTGTTCAACCCGAATCAGCCTGCGGAGAACAAGAAATGCTGACGATCTACTCGAACGATCACCATCTGCACCACGGCCGTTGTGAATTAATAGACGGGCAACTCAAGCCTTGCTTCGAAATGCCTTCGCGAGCCGACCACGTCCTGGCCCGCGTGCAAAACCAGAACCTGGGCCCGGTGGAAGCACCCAAGGATTTCGGCCTCGGCCCCATCGAGCGCGTGCACAGCCGCGACTACCTCGATTTCTTCAAGGGCGCCTGGGCGCGCTGGACCGAGTTCAACACCGACGGTGACCTGCTGCCCTACACCTGGCCGGCCCGTACCCTGCGCCAAATCAAACCGGCCAGCCTGCACGGCCAGCTCGGTTATTACAGCTTCGACGGCGGTGCACCGATCACTGCCGGTACCTGGCAAGCCGCGTACAGCGCAGCGCAAGTGGCATTGACCGCCCAGGCGGAAATCCAGGCTGGCGCACGCAGTGCCTTTGCCTTGTGCCGTCCACCAGGACACCACGCCGCAGGCGACTTGATGGGCGGTTACTGCTACCTCAACAACGCCGCCATCGCCGCCCAGGCCTTCCTCGATCAGGGCCACAAAAAAGTCGCCATCCTCGACGTGGACTACCACCACGGCAACGGTACCCAATCGATTTTCTACGAACGCAGCGACGTGCTGTTCACCTCGATCCATGGCCATCCGGAAGCCGAATTCCCGTTCTTCCTCGGCTATGAAGATGAACACGGCGAAGGCGCGGGTGAGGGTTTCAACTTCAACTACCCGTTGCCCGCCGGCAGCGGCTGGGACACCTGGAGCGCCGCCCTGGAACAGGCCTGCAAAGAGATCGAAAGCTACGGCGCGGACATCATCGTTGTGTCACTGGGGGTCGACACCTTCAAGGACGATCCGATCTCGCAATTCAAACTCGACAGCCCGGATTACCTGGCCATGGGCAAGCGCATCGCCGGCCTCGGCAAACCGACGCTGTTCGTGATGGAGGGTGGTTACGCGGTCGAGGAAATCGGCATCAACGCGGTGAACGTCCTTGAAGGTTTTGAAAGCGCTCAGTGAGGAACTAAAACAATGAAAAGGCTCAAACGTTTTATCGTGCCAGCCCTGAGTGCCATGGTGCTCAGCGGTGCCGTGCACGCCGAAGAACGAACGTTGCGCGTCTACAACTGGTTCGATTACATCACCCCCAAAGCCTTGGAAGATTTCAAGGCGCAGAACACCCAGACCAAACTGGTCTATGACATCTTCGATACCAACGAAGCCCTCGAAGCCAAGCTGCTGACCGGCAACTCCGGTTACGACGTGGTGGTCCCGTCCAACGTGTTTCTCGCCAAGCAGATCGAGGCCGGAGTTTTCCAGCCGCTTGACCGCAGCAAACTGCCGAACTGGAACCATCTCGATCCCAAGCTGATGAAGCTGATCGAAGCCAATGACCCGGGCAACAAGTTCGCGGTGCCCTACATGTACGGCACCATCCTGATCGGCTTCAACCCGGCCAAGGTCAAGGCAGTACTGGGCGATGACGCGCCGGTCGACAGCTGGGACCTGATCTTCAAGGAAGAGAACATCAGCAAGCTCAAGCAGTGCGGCGTCGCCCTGCTCGACTCGCCGTCGGAGATCCTGCCGCTGGCCCTGCAACACCTTGGCCTGGACCCCAACAGCAAGAAGCCTGCGGACTACGACAAGGCTGAAGCGCTGCTGATGAAGATCCGCCCGTACATCACCTATTTCCACTCGTCCAAGTACATGGCCGATATCGCCAACGGTGACATCTGCGTCGCCGTCGGTTATTCCGGCAGCTTCTCCCAGGCCGCCAACCGCGCCAAGGAAGCCAAAAACGGAGTCGTCGTCGACATGCGCCTGCCCAAAGAAGGCGCGCCGATCTGGTTCGACATGCTCGCCATTCCAAAGGGCGCGAAGAACCCGGAAGACGCCTACACCTTCATCAACTACCTGCTGCAACCCCAGGTCATTGCACCGGTCAGCGACTTCGTCGGTTACCCGAACCCGAACAAGGACGCCACGGAGATGGTCGACCCGGCGATCCGCAACAACCCGAACCTGTACCCGACCGAAACGGCGATGGGCACGCTCTACACCCTGCAACCACTGCCGCGTGATGCCGAACGTGCGCGGACCCGGGCCTGGACCAAAATCAAGTCAGGCACCTGACACGTATCGCTTAAGCCGCTGACCCAGACCTGCGTGCGCGCAGGTCTTTTTTTGCCCGTGATATTTATTTACCGCCCTCACCTGCCTGCCCGTCACTACCTTGCAACGGATCGCGCGCCGAACGTTTTGCCATACCTGCGCGCCCCTCCACAAAGGATGTGACCATGCCCGACACTACCAGCCCTTCCGTTTTACCCGGCCTTTCCACCGACCAGGTTGCCCTGCTCACTCAATTGGTCACCGGCCCCTCGATCAGGGAAGTCGCCACCCGTGCGCTACAACCTGCCTTGAAAACGCTGTACCCGAACCTGCAAATCGACCCTCGGCTAGCCATGGTGGTCACGCCCACCTGGACTCTCCACGAACAGCGCGTCGAACCCGGACCACGGCACTTCGAATCGCTGACAGACGCACTGGTGCGCCATGGCGTAGCGGGAACGCCTGTGGTCTACCTCGACGGCGAGCACTACCTGACGCTGCACCCCCTGAAACAGACACCGGCACAACTGCCGGTCAGCATCGAAGCCATCGGACGTCTGCTCAATGAGCTGGCACCGCTGCTGTTTGTCGCGTTTCAGGAACAGCAGGTCGATTACTGGAATCAGTTCACTCGCGCATCGACTCCCCGCTGGCAGGAACTGTCCAGATCCTTGCGCGATCTGTGGAGCGTCGAGGCAAACCCGGACTGGGACACCGATCAACACGCCATGGCCGGCAAACTGTTCACCTACCCGGACAAAAGCGTTCGCCATTCCCATGACCCCTATCAGTCACGCGCCTGCCTGATCGACCTGGACGCCATGAGCGGTGCTGACTCGACCCACGTCAACATCCTCGACATGGCGGTACTGGTCGGAACACTGGGCACTCGAACCCTGGTCATTACTCACACCATCACCCGCGGTTTCCAGGCGTTCGACTCCCTGCAGGAACTGGGCGCGTCGTTGTTGACGGACGCCAATGGGCAAGTTCAGGGCAACGTTCTGCATTGGCGCCTGATCGAACCCCAGGGCAATTACTTCGACCGCCTGGCGTGCAATCTGATAGCCCTGCAAGCCGACGCAATCGGTGCGTTGGCCAACGAACCTGCAGCGAGCCACCCGGACGTTGCGCCCCACATCACCCGCGCTACCAGCGAGCTCGACCCGACGGACAAGCAGTCTTCCTCGCGATTCAATCGGGTCGAGCAATCGCTGCCAGACTGGATGGCCGATGCGTCTTCCAGCGACCTCACCGCTTACAGTCGTCATCTCATGGATCTGGTGACGGTGCGCAATCAGAACGCCGGGAAGTCCTTTCAGGACGGGATCAAACCGATCCGCGAGTTTGCGCTGGATCAACTGCGCGAGGGCATGCTCAAAGATCATGCCGATGCGACAGGACTGAACCTGGCGGACATCGAGATCACGGTCGACAGCGTGGTGGTCTGGGGCAGCTTTGTGCCAATGGTAGAGCCCGAGCGCACGACCCTGAGCCTGGTCGACCTGGCACTGCAAAACCTGATTGCCCTGCCACAGGGCAACAAATCCATGCGCAGCACCAGCGCCGCCGCGCTGCCGAAATGGATGACGGTGAGTTACCTGGAGGAACTGATCGCTCGCGTCGACATCGGCCAGAACTATCCGGCGCTGATCAAAAGCGAGCTGCTCGGCGATCCCGTTGAAAGCCTGCGACGGCAGAACCTGTTCACCAGCCATTTGCGCGTCGAATTGCCGTTGCTGGCCTTGCAGTTGAAGATTCGCAAACAGAACGGCATCGATGAGACGGGTTATCGCTATGTCGCCGCAGTGGTCCAAGTGCTCGACGCCAATCGCTGGGTGGATGGCCAGGAGATCGTGATTCGCCCACTGGCCTTCACGCCTGGCTGGCGCATCGGGGGGGCCAGCGATGAAGTGACCAACATGTTCGTGATCGGGCCCCGGCAGATGGATAAGGGGCCATGCCTGCTTTACCGGCCCATGCTTGAGCACTCGCTGAGCCAGTACCCGACACCGGCCAACCTGGTCTACACCATCAAACACTCGCCGACATTGCGCCAATCCGTACTCGCCTGGCTACCGGATGACACCCGCGCCAACTACGCCAACTATGCGTTCACCGGCGACCGGCCTTCGGTCTGGAGCATTTCGCAACTGCTGGCCGACCCGCTGACCTCCCTGCAAATGAGCGGCCCCATCGCCCTTGGCCAGCGCGTCCTCAGCGGCGACTACCTGGCCACCTTGTATAAATCCAACGTCAATGCGCTGGTTGAATTGGCGCAACGGCAATCGCTGTCCAATGCGCAATATCGCTGGGCGACTTTCAAGCGCGTCGCCTGGGCGCTGCTTAATGCCACACTGCCCTTTCTCGGCCAAACCATCGGGACGACCGCGTGGATCTGGCAAGTGCTGGATGACGTGCAGCAAACGCTCGACGCTGCCGACAATGGCGATCAACAGCAGCGCAACTCAGCCATGACCGATCTGTTGCTGACCCTGTCCATGGTGCTTGTCCATCACGCCAGTACCCGTAATCCGCCCGTGCGCAGGATCCAGGAAAAGCCGATTGCAACAGCGGGCGAGCCCCCGGAAAAACCGGCCCTGCAAACGGTGAGCGTCGTGCAATTGCCCGACATCGCCAGCGAGCATCTTCCTGTGCTACATCGCCCGTCAGTGGCGACCGATGTTGTCCTGGACCTGACCAAAACACTGGATCGCTACAACATCACGCCACCCGAACCGCTGACAGCGCCCGACGGTGGCAACGACCTGTATCGCCATCTCTATCGAAAGGGAAACGCCTGTTACGCACCGGTAGGCGAGCGCTGGTTTGAAGTCGCCGTCGAGGACACCGGCGAAGTGTCGATCATCGACTCTCGTCAGCAGCCCACACGCAGCGGCCCGGCACTGATCAGCAATAAACGCGGCGAGTGGTTTGTCGACACACGCCTGCGCCTGCGGGGCGGTGGTCTGTCGAGCCGGCGCAAGGCAATGAAACAGCAAAACCGCGAGCGCATCGCCGAGCTCAAAAAGCAATTGGTCGAGTTTGACAACGAACGCGAGCGGGCACGTACAGAGCTGACGGACGCCCACAACGCCATGAAAAATTCGGTCGGCGACGAGGCTCTGCTGACCGCACAAACACAATTTCTGGAGAAGCTCGAACGACGCACCCAGGAATACGCAGTCCCCATCGAACAGTTGAAATCGCTGAACCTGCTGGAAACGGTGCCCAACTACCGGGCCGTCATGATCGAGATGCTCGGCACCCAATTGTTCTTCAACCAGACCTGGCTCGACCAACGCAATGCAACTTTCGCTCAAACCCTGAGGGAAACCCTGGCGCTGCTGGACGCTGAAGAAACGTCTGGGGGTGCCGGCGACCGCGCCACCTACCGGAAAATGGTCGACCTGACTGAGGGCATGATCGGAAAAATCGAGTTTGCACAATCGCAGTTCCAGGCGCTGAGCCGACTCGGCAGAAGTGCCGCCGAAGTAGCCAACACCTACCGGGCAAAATTACCGGCTTTCAGCCTTAACGATCTCAAGGCGCTTCAGGTCTCGCTGGCCCGCGACGCCTGCCTGAAGGAGGGAAACACTGTTGCGCTGAAGCAGGCCTACAGCGAATTCGCACGCCTGCTCGACACCGCCAACCTGGTTATCCAGACATCGCAGGAGTTGATGCTGGAAGGAGGCGCCTGGCTTGCAGCGGAACGCATCGAAGGCCTCAACGGGATGCTCGAACAATTTTCCGCCATTGATCAGTCATTCGAAGATTTCGCCCTCAGCCACAAGGACGCCGTACTTGATCAACCGTTCAGGCACCTGCGCACACGGATCAGCGATTTCCAGCGGGACACCGAAGCCTTTCTGGCGCAGTTGCTGCGAGAGCAACGGCCACTGGAGCCACGGCCCGGCCCCTCAAGGCCCGAACCTGCATCGCGCAAACGGGTGATCAAGACTCGCTTCAAGGGCACTGTGGTGGGCGAAGTACGTCCCTCGACATCAGGCCAACCGATACTGCTCGACGTCAAAGCGCCCATGACCGGCAAGGTGATCGCCACCTTTCACGAAAAAACACCGGGCGTCTGGGTCGAGCGAGTAAAGCCCAGACGTCAACGCCCGTCGGCGCAAGTACCAGACCTGGAGACGCAAGTCGCTCAAGGCCAGACGCTGCTCGACAGCGTGGAAAGCTTCATCCGGCAAACTGAAGCGAGCGCAAAAAAACCTGGCCGTATTCCGGTGGAAATCGAGGAGTTGTTCCAACAGAAAGCCGAGCAACTCGATAAAAGCGCCAAGGCACTGGAACAAATCCCGACCGGTTCGAATACAACGGCCTCGTCGACAACGCTGGCTACACAATTGCGCGCAGCACGCGACCGACTCTACGCCGAGGGCTACCGGATTCGGGTCGACATGATCAAGCAACAGCCGCCCACGGCCGCGCGCGTCGAATGGCTATCGAGCAAGAATGAAATCGATATCGTGCCTAATGGTGAACGGCGTCGACTCAAAGGCCCGCGCAAGGATTACCTGCAGGAATACGAGATTCGCGAGCGAGGCACCGGGCAACCCCTGTGGTACGCCCACTTCCACTATGCCGCCCCCAACACGCCCACCGAAGCGTTTACCGCCGCCCACCTGAAACGGCGTGATCAACGACTGATGGCCGGGGCATTCGACCTGAGTTCGGCCTCCAGCAGCCAGGTGATTGCGGTCTATAGAAGCGAAATCAGCCCGCAACTGGCCAGTTCACTGTTCTTTTCAAAAGCCTTGAACGTCAAGAAGGAGATTGGCGATGACTGAACAGCCAGCTCAGCGAGTGCGCCATACCGAGCGCAACCGTTCCAGCGCCACCCCGATCGCTTGCTCGGGCACTGCGGCAAAGCCCAGCACCAGCCCGGCGCGTTGATCGATCGGGGTGCTGGAGTCCGGCAGCCAATAACTGCTCAAGCCATTGATCTCGACATCGACACCCCGTGCCAATTCGATCAGCGCCTGCTCTCGCGCCACGCTATCGACCGGTACGGTCATGTGCAGCCCGGCGGCGACCGTGGGTAACGGGCCGACACCGGGCATGTCCAGCGGCCAACCACCCAGCAACGTATTGCGCCGACTCAGCGCCGCGCGACGCATGCGGCGGATATGTCGCTGGAAGTGTCCCGCCGCCATGAACTCGGCCATCACCGCCTGGGTACTGACTTCCGAATGACGCACATCCACCGCACGACGCTGGGCAAAGGCTTGCACCAGACCCGCAGGCAACACCAGGTAACCCAGGCGCAAGGCGGGAAACGCCACCTTGCCGAACGTGCCGACGTAAAGCACCCGGCCTTGCCTATCCAATGCCGCCAGGGGTGCCAGCGGGGCGCCGCTGTAGCGGTACTCACCATCGTAATCATCCTCGACGATCCAGCCTTGCGTGCGCTCGGCCCAGGCCAGCAACTCCAGACGACGCGCCAGACTCATGACTACCCCTGTCGGGTACTGATGCGAGGGCGTGACGTAGGTCAGCCGGCAATCACTGAGCCCGGCCAGCTCGCCGCAGTCGATGCCCTCGCTATCCACGGCGACCCCGTGCAACCGCGCACCGGCGACGGCGAATGCATGACCCGCCGCGCGATATCCAGGATTCTCAATCGCCACCCCGTCGCCCGGCTCCACCAGCAACTGTGCACAAAGGCTGATCCCCTGCTGCGCACCACTGGTGATCACTATTTGCTCAGCGGTGCACTGCATGCCTCGCGAACTGCGCAAGTAGGCTGCAATCAACCCGCGTAATCGGGCATCACCTGCCGGGTCGCCGTAACACAGCTGCTGCAAATCGGGTTTACGCCAGAAAGCCGCATTCAGCTTGGCCCAGACCTCGAAAGGAAACAGATCGAACGCCGGAACGCCGACCCGAAAAGCCCGTGGCGGACCACTGGGCGGCATCGCTAAATGGTTCTTTTCAACACGCCCCAACGCGCCACTGTGGGTAACTTTGCTGGATGAAACCACAGGTAAATCCACCCGACTTGTGGATAAGGCTGTGGGTAAGCCTGTTGAAAACCCTGTGGATACTTTTGTGGATAGTTTTTTTACCGGTAATGCACTTTGCGGCAATTGCGCCACATAGGTCCCGTCGCCAACCCGCCCTTCGATAAATCCTTCGGCATAGAGCTGATCGTAGGCACGCACCACGCTGTTACGTGAAATCGCCAACGCCGCGGCCAGATCACGACTGGCCGGCAGTCGCGTACCGCTGGCCAATCGTCCGTCGAGGACGCGAAGGCGCAGTGCCTGATAGAGCTGGCGGCTCAGCCCCTGGCGACGGTCGAGTTCGATACCGGCGGGGTTGAACGACAAGGAAAGCGGCGCGTCCGTCATGGCAATGGACCTATGAAATTGGTCGTTAATGGCTCTTACAACAGACCAATAGCCTGCCTAGGATGCAGGCATTCGCCAAGGAAAATATCTCCATGTACACGCCACGCGCTTTTGCCATCGACGAGTTGTCCCAACTGCATGAACTGATCCTCGCCACCCGTCTCGCCATCTTGGTTACCCAGGGCGAGAGCGGCCTGCAAGCCAGTCATGTGCCGGTGCTGTTGCATTGCGAACAAGGCTCGAACGGCACGCTGTACGGGCATCTGGCCAAAGCCAACCCACAGTGGAAAGACCTGCGCGACGGTGCCGAAGCCCTGCTGATTTTTGCCGGTGCCGACGCCTACGTCAGCCCCGGCTTCTACCCGAGCAAGGCCGAACACGGCAAAGTCGTGCCAACCTGGAACTACGTCGCCGTACACGCCTATGGCCGAGCCGAAACCTTCAGCGATGGCGGGCGGCTGCTGGACATCGTCAGCACCCTCACCGACCGTCATGAAGCTGGCCGTACTCAACCGTGGTCAGTGGCCGATGCCCCCGCCGATTACATCGACGGCATGCTCAAGGCCATCGTCGGTTTCGCCATTCCCATCGACCGCCTGGAGGGCAAGCGCAAACTCAGCCAGAACCGCAGCGCCGCCGACATCGCTGGCGTACGTGAGGGCCTGGCCGCCAGCCCGGAAGTCAACGACCAGGCCCTCGCCCAATTGATGCGCTAAGGAAATCACCATGAGTCAAATCGAGATTCGCCAAGTCACCGCCGGTGATCACGCCGCGTGGTTGCCGTTGTGGCAGGCCTACCTGAACTTCTACAACACCGAATTGCCCGAGGCGGTCAGCGACAGCACCTGGCAGCGCCTGCTTGATCCAGGCGAACCGACCCATGCAGCCCTCGCGTGGGCCGATGGCAAAGCCGTGGGTATGGTTCACTTCATCTACCATCGTTCGAACTGGAGCATTGAAAACTCCTGCTACCTGCAAGATTTGCTGGTAGTGCCAGAAACCCGTGGCACGGGCGTGGGTCGCCAGTTGATCGAATTCGTCTACACCACAGCCAAGGCCGACGGTTGCTGCAAGGTGCATTGGTTGACCCACGAAACCAACGCCACCGCAATCCAGCTCTATGAGCGCATCGCCGAACGCCCCGGTTTCATCCAGTTTCGCAAAGCCATTTAAGGTTCAAGGAGAACAGCATGTCGACTTCACTCGCGGACTGGAAAGGCGTCCCGGCACCCTCGGTCCAACTCATCGAAGGGCGTTTCATCCGCCTGGAAAAACTCGACCCTGCGCGCCACGGCGACGACCTGTTCGAAGCCCTGCAAGGCCCGGGTGCTGATCTCAAGCTCTGGGACTACTTGCCTTACGGCCCCTTCCCCGAGCGCGGCGCGTTCAACGACTGGTTGAACAACCACGCGGCCAATAGCGACCCGTACTTCTTCAGCGTGATCGATAAAGCCACTGGCGAGGTTCAAGGCATTCTCAGCCTGATGTCGATCGTGCCGGCCCAGGGTCGCATCGAAATCGGCCATGTGACCTTCGGCGCGCCGATGCAACGCTCGCCAAAGAGTACCGAGGCGGTTTACCTGTTGGCCAAGGAATCGTTCGCCCTGGGTTACCGACGTCTGGAATGGAAATGCAATAACGCCAACGCCCGCTCCAAATACGCAGCCGAGCGCCTGGGGTTCAGTTTTGAAGGCGTGTTTCGCCAGCACATGGTGGTCAAGGGACAGAACCGTGACACAGCGTGGTACTCGATCCTCGATTCGGAATGGCCGGAGATTGGAGCGGGATTTGAGCGCTGGTTGAGCGATGAGAACCAGACGGAATCGGGGCAGTTAAAGACATTGGCGCAATGTCGGGAATAAGAGCCCAACGGGACTTCGAACCAATACAAGCGAGCTTGCTCGCGATGGCGGAGTAACCTTCAACACACGCGTTGACTGACACCACGCTATCGCGGGCAAGCTCGCTCTCACATTGGGCAAGCGTTTTACGCGGAAAAAAAAGGGGAGCACATGCCCCCCCGAGGTTTAAAGCGTTTTATCGAGGCTGTTAAATCAGCCTTCGATCTCGATCAGGATCTCGCCCGGATTCACCCGGTCACCCTTGGCCACATGGATGGCAGTGACCTTGCCGGCGATGGCGGCCTGCACTTCGGTTTCCATTTTCATCGCTTCGGTGATCAGCACAGCCTGGCCGGCCTTGACGGTGTCGCCTTCCTTGACCAATACGTCGACGATGTTGCCCGGCATGGTGGTGCTGACATGGCCTGGCGCAGTGGCTTGCTTGCGCTTGCTGCTGCCACCGCTGACGAATTCGTTCAGCGGTTCGAACACCACTTCTTCCGGCATGCCGTCGATAGACAGGTAGAAGTGACGCTTGCCTTCGGCCTTCACGCCAACGCCGGTGATGTCGACGCGGTAGGTTTCGCCGTGTACGTCGATGACGAACTCGGTCGGCACGCCTTCGCCACCCGCCGAGGCCACGCGGCCGGCTTCCGGGATCGGCAACAGCACTTCCGGCGTCAGGGTGCCCGCGGCGCGTTCTTCGAGGAACTTGCGGCCAATGTCCGGGAACATGGCGAAGGTCAGCACGTCCTCTTCAGACTTGGCCAGGGCACCGATGTCGGCACGCAGCTTGGCCATTTCCGGCTTGAGCAAATCGGCCGGACGAACGTCGATCACCTCTTCGCTGCCGATGGCCTGACGACGCAGTTGCTCGTTCACGGTGCCCGGCGCCTTGCCGTAGCCACCTTGCAGGTAGAGCTTCACTTCGTTGGTGATGGTCTTGTAACGCTCACCGGCGAGCACGTTGAAGAACGCCTGGGTGCCGACGATCTGCGAAGTCGGGGTCACCAGCGGCGGGAAGCCGAGGTCTTCACGAACGCGAGGGATTTCGGCCAGCACTTCGGCCATACGGTTCAGGGCGCCCTGCTCTTTCAACTGGTTGGCCAGGTTGGAAATCATCCCGCCCGGAACCTGGTTGACTTGAACGCGGGTGTCGACGGCGGTGAATTCGCTTTCGAACTGGTGGTATTTCTTGCGCACGGCGTAGAAGTACAGACCAATCTCTTGCAGCAGTTCCAGATTCAGGCCGGTGTCGAACTCGGTGCCTTTCAGGGCGGCAACCATCGACTCTGTGCCCGGGTGGCTGGTGCCAGAGGCGAAGCTGGAGATCGCGGTGTCGATGTGGTCGGCGCCGTTTTCGATTGCCTTGAGTTGGCACATCGCGGCCAGGCCCGCGGTGTCGTGCGAGTGGATGAACACTGGCAGCGACTGCTCGGATTTCAATGCCTTGACCAATTCGCCGGTGGCGTACGGCGTCAGCAGGCCAGCCATGTCCTTGATCGCCACCGAATCGCAACCCATGGCTTCCATCTGCTTGGCTTGCGCCACGAACGCGTCGATGGTGTGCACCGGGCTGGTGGTGTAGGCGATGGTGCCCTGGGCGTGTTTGCCGGCAGCTTTCACCGCTTCGATGGCCACGCGCAGGTTACGCACGTCGTTCATGGCGTCGAAGATGCGGAACACGTCGATGCCATTGACCGCCGCCTTGGCCACGAACGCCTTGACCACGTCGTCACTGTAGTGGCGGTAGCCCAACAGGTTCTGGCCGCGCAGAAGCATTTGCAGACGGGTGTTAGGCAACGCGGCGCGCAGTTGACGCAGACGCTCCCACGGGTCTTCTTTCAGGAAGCGCACGCAGGCGTCGAAAGTCGCGCCACCCCAGCATTCCAGCGACCAGTAGCCGACTTTGTCGAGCTTGTCGCAGATCGGCAGCATGTCTTCGGTGCGCATGCGGGTGGCGAGCAGCGATTGGTGAGCGTCGCGCAGGATCGTGTCGGTAACGTGTATTTTCTTGCTCATTGTTCTATTCCTCACAGGCCTGCGTGGGCGGCGATGGCGGCGGCGATGGCCAGGGCCAGCTCTTCGGGTTTGCGCTTGATCGAGTAGTTGGTCAGTTCAGGATGGCTTTCAACGAAGCTGGTGTTGAACTGGCCGCTACGGAATTCCGGGTTACGCAGGATTTCCTGGTAGTACGCGGCGGTGGTCTTGACCCCTTGCAGACGCATGTCGTCGAGGGCACGCAAGCCACGGTCCATCGCTTCTTCCCAGGTCAACGCCCACACCACCAGTTTCAGGCACATGGAATCGTAGAACGGCGGAATGGTGTAACCGGTGTAGATCGCCGTGTCGGTCCGCACGCCCGGGCCGCCGGGAGCGTAGTAGCGAGTGATCTTGCCGAAGCTCGGCAGGAAGTTGTTCTTCGGGTCTTCAGCGTTGATCCGGAACTGCAGGGCGAAACCACGGTGCTGGATATCTTCCTGCTTTACCGAAAGCGGCAGTCCGGAGGCGATGCGGATCTGCTCGCGAACAATGTCGATACCAGTGATTTCTTCGGTGATGGTGTGTTCCACCTGCACCCGGGTGTTCATTTCCATGAAGTACACCTCGCCCTCGGCGAGCAGGAACTCCACGGTACCGGCGTTCTCGTAACCCACGGCCTTGGCTGCGCGCACCGACAAGTCGCCGATGTAGGCGCGTTGTTCGGGGGTCAGTTGCGGGCTCGGGGCGATCTCGATCAGCTTTTGGTTACGACGCTGGATCGAGCAATCACGCTCGAACAGGTGAACCACGTTGCCAAAGCTGTCGCCGAGGATCTGCGCTTCGATGTGCTTCGGGTTGACGATGCACTTTTCCAGAAACACTTCCGCAGAACCGAAAGCTTTGGTGGCTTCGGAAATGACGCGCGGGAAGGCTTGTTCGAGTTCTTCGCGGCTGTTGCAACGACGAATGCCGCGACCGCCACCACCGGACGTGGCCTTGAGCATCACCGGGTAACCGATGCGATCGCCTTCGGTCAGGGCCTCTTCGATGCCCGACACGTTGCCTTCGGTACCAGGAGTCACTGGCACGCCAGCCTTGATCATGCTGCGGCGGGCTTCGGTCTTGTCGCCCATGCGGCGAATGACTTCAGCCGATGGACCAATGAATTTGATCCCGCGCTCGGCGCAGATGTCTGCCAGTTCAGCGTTTTCCGAAAGGAATCCGTAGCCGGGGTGCAGCGCATCGCAACCGGTTTCCACAGCCAGGTTAACCAGCTTGCGCGGGTTCAGGTAACCGGCCAGCGGCTCGGCACCAATGCTGTGGGCTTCGTCGGCACGCTTCACATGCAAGGCATGGCGGTCGGCGTCGGAATAGATCGCGACCGAGCGAATGCCCATTTCGGCGCAAGCACGCACGATTCGTACGGCAATCTCACCACGGTTGGCGATCAGGATCTTTTTTATCACTTGGAGGTTCCCTTGAGCCGGTGGTACCCACGACCTGCTAGACCAGGTCGACGCGTGACCAAATGTTTCAATTTGGTCGCGGCCCCACACTAGCTCTCACAAGGAATTAACAAAAATGAATAATTATTGGGTCATGCATAAGTAAAGACTTATAGTTGAAACATCAGCCTGCGACGAGAGCGACCCTAAAATGCGTAAGTCATTGATGCGTATGACATTGCGTCAATTGCAGATTTTCAATGAAGTCTGTGATCTGAGGTCCTACAGCCGCGCAGCCGACGAAATGTCGCTCACACAACCGGCCGTCAGCCTACAGATTCGTCAACTTGAGGAGCTGATTGGTCAACCGTTGTTCGACTACGTCGGCAAGAAACTCTACATGACGGAAGCGGCCGAAGCCCTCCAACGCGCCAGCCGGGACATTTTCGGGCGCCTGGAAAACCTCGATATGCAGCTCTCGGACATGCAGGGTTCGTTGCAGGGCCAACTCAAGCTGGCGGTGGAATCCAGCGCCAAATATTTCGTACCGCATCTGTTTGCCGCATTCAAGCGCCAGCACCCGGAAGTGAACCTGCAACTGACGGTGGTCAACCGCGGACAGGTGATCCGACGCCTGTCGGACAACCGCGATGACCTGGTGATCATGTCGATGGTGCCGCAGGACATGGGCCTTGAATTCTTGCCGTTCCTTAACAACCCCATCGTTGCCGTGGCGCCGCCGGATCATCCGCTGTGCCACATGGGGCCGCTGCGATTGCAGGATCTTGAGCCCTACACACTGCTGATGCGCGAATCCGGCTCGGGGACGCGACTGGCTTGTGAAGAGTATTTCAAAGAGAAGCGCGTGCACTTCAACCAGACCCAGGAAGTCTCGTCGGCCGAAGCCCAGCGTGAATGTGTGCTGGCGGGTCTGGGCGTGGCGCTGTTGACGCGTCACGCCCTGAACCTTGAACTGGCGACCGGCGGATTGATCGAGTTGCCGGTCGACGAGCTGCCGCTCTATCGCAGCTGGTGCCTGGTGCAGGCCAAGGCTAAACGGCTGTCACCGGTAGCTCACGCATTCCTTGCGTTCATTCGCAGCGAACGCGTGCAGATCAGCGCGCTGGTTGAGCGTTTCGACGGGAAACTGGCGATGCAGCCTGCCAAAAGTTGAGTTCCAGATCTTCAGGAAAATCACCGATCTCGGCCAGAAGCTGACGGCGTTCGCAGCGGTCTTCAATGGCGCGGCGGAACTCCATGCGGCGCTGATCTTCTTGCTGGCGACGGGTTCTGACAGCGCTGTTGCGTTCTTCGTAAGGCAGGGCCATTTCGAGTCTCCCAAGGCGAGTACGGGAGTTTCAAGATAGGCGCGAGGGATGACGGTTTGGCGGCTCTGAAGTTACAGACTGATGAAAGCTTGTTGGTCGCTGCTGCTCCCTCGCCACAAAGTCCGCGCCAACCTTGAATTCAATCGTCCAGCGCTTTCACCGACTTGGGCGACAAGCGCAAGCTGCGAAGGCTGCGTTTGACGCTCTTGAGGTGATTGACCAGGCTCGGACCACGGGCCATGGCCACCCCCATCGCCAGCACGTCGATCACCACCAGGTGAGCGATACGCGAGGTGAGCGGCGTGTAGATCTCGGTATCCTCGTGCACATCGATGGCCAGGTTGACGGTCGACAGTTCGGCCAACGGTGTCTGACTTGGGCAAAGCGTGATCAATGACGCACCGCTTTCACGCACCAGGTTGGCGGTGATCAGCAGATCCTTGGAACGTCCGGACTGGGAAATACAGATCGCCACGTCGGTCGGTTTCAGGGTCACCGCCGACATCGCCTGCATGTGCGGGTCGGAATAGGCCGCTGCAGTGAGCAGCAAACGGAAGAACTTGTGCTGGGCATCTGCCGCGACGGCACCCGAAGCACCGAAACCATAGAATTCCACGCGCTGAGCCTGTGACATTAGCGTCACGGCTCGCTGCAGCTCCAGGGGATCGAGCTTCTCGCGAACCTCCATCAAGGTGTGCAAGGTGGTGTCGAAGATCTTCAGGCTGTAATCAGCGACCGAATCGTCTTCGTGGATCGCGAATTGCCCGAAACTCGCGCCTGCCGCCAGGCTCTGGGCCAGCTTCAGCTTCAGGTCCTGAAATCCGGAACAACCGATGGCGCGGCAAAAACGCACGATGGTCGGTTCGCTGATGCCGACGCTGTGGGCCAGGTCGGCCATGGAACTGTGCATCACGGCCGCAGGATCAAGCAGCACGTGGTCGGCGACCTTGAGCTCCGACTTGCGTAACAGGTGGCGAGACTGGGCGATGTGTTGCAGCAGATTCAAAGGGCTGGACTCTTTGTTATGGGCTGGCGCCGGGGATGTAGCACGCTTGTAGTTATACTACATGAATCGGCTTTTTGCCTGCTCAATGAGTAACCGGATCCCTCGATTTCAGGTGCCCGCGCTTCATGTAGCAGTCCTGCCTGATGCCTGAAGCGGCCCCTCCCCCCTTCCAGGCGGTTATGGCGACCTTCAGACAGTTAATTGATTTCTCACTCTGATTTGCCCGAACAATAGAACCAACAAACACAACCTTACAATTACAACTTATATTTATTAACCACAACCAAACTCGGCTAGATATATTAATTCCGCAGGAAGCAATAACAACTAACCAAAGGGATTATTTATCATGAGCATTAAAACCAAAGACTGGACCGCACAAATCGATCGCATGCCTGGCGCCAACTCTTTCCGCACCTACGGCACTGTAACCGTTGCCCATACGGGCATCACACCCAAGCTTGAACGAAGTCCGATACAGGACAAATCCTTCGACCTTCGCCTGAATTTGAAACTTGAAACGTCCAATCAAATTTCTTTGCAAGTCGAGACCGACAAACATGTCGAATATAAAGTGCCTGGCGACTCCCATGTCACTGGCGTAAGTATTTTCCACGATGGCAAATTAATTCATCATATCGATAAAGTTCTGATAACCCACTAAGAACACACCAACTTCCTGATTTCCCGTCGGCATTCAAACGTATCCGACGGGAAATTCCCCCTATTCAGTCAATGCATTGCTCCCGCAGCATAACCGCCAGGCCCTGTGCCTCGATTGGCCGACTGATCAGATACCCTTGCACCTCGTCGCAGTGTTCTTGCTGGAGGAACTCAAGCTGCTCCTGCCGCTCTACCCCTTCCGCCACCACCTTCAACGACAAACCGTGAGCCATGGCGATGATCGCTCGGGTGATCGCCGCATCCTCGGTGCCCTCCCCCAGGCCGCGAATGAACGCCTGATCGATTTTCACGTAATCCACCGGGATGCGTTTGAGATAGCTCAGTGACGAATAGCCGGTGCCGAAATCATCGATCGCCAGCTTCACGCCCAAATCACGTAACTGCTGGAACGTCGCGATGATGTGCTCGACGCTGTCCAGCAACTGGCTTTCGGTGAGCTCCAGCTCCAGGTAATGCGGCGCCAGACCGGTTTCTTCCAGCACCTGACGAACCAGGCTGACCAGCTTGCCCTGACGCAGTTGATGCACCGACAGATTGACCGACACCCGAATCGGCTCGAGCCCCTGTCGCTGCCACTCACAGGCTTGCCAGCAGGCCTGACGCAACACGAACTCGCCGATTGGGCCGATCAGCCCGGTTTCCTCGGCCAGGCCGATGAAGTCCCCCGGCGGCACGCGGCCCATGGTGGGATGGTCCCAGCGCACCAAGGCTTCGGCAGCGTTCAGCTTGCCCGTGGCGAGACACAGCTTCGGCTGGTAGAACACCATCAGTTGCTTCTCTTCAATCGCTTTGCGCAGCTGGTTTTCCAGTTGCAGGCGCTCCAGCGTGCTGGCTTGCAGGCTGTCGGTGTAGAACTGGAAATTATTGCCGCCCAAATGCTTGGCATGCTGCATGGCCATGTTCGACTGGCTGACCAACGCCGAAATTTCCCGCGCGTTATCCGGCAACAAGCTGATGCCCATGGATGAACTGACCACCAGTTCATGGCCATCGATGGTCACCGGCAAACGCAACTTGGTCGACAAGCGCGTCGCCACCCGCGCCAGACTCGAGAGGTTGCCGTAGGAATTGAACAACACGGCGAACTCGTCGCCAGACAAACGCGCAATGGTGTCCGCCTCGGGCAGTGCATTGACCAGGCGCCGCGCCATTTTCTGCAGCAACTGGTCGGCGACTTCATGACCAAGGCTATCGTTGAGCTGTTTGAAGCGATCCAGATTGATGTGCAGCAGCGCCAGGCTGCGATAGCCGCCCTGGCGCACCCGCTGATGCGCTTCGCTGAGCCGTTCGCGGAACATCGCCCGGTTGGCCAGGCCCGTCAGTTCGTCGTAATGAGTCAGATAGCGCATGCGCTCTTCGGATTCTCGCCGCGCCGAAAGATCGGAGAAGAAGCCGACAATATGGCTTACCTTTCCCCGCGTATCGCGCACAACGTTCAATTGCAGCCATTGCGGGTACATCTCACCGTTCTTGCGGGTTTCCACCAGTTCGCCCTGCCAGCTGCCGTATTGCTCCAACGCCTGATGAATCGCGCCATAGTGTCGGCGCGCGTCGCGACTGCAGGGCAATTCGACGACGTTGCGCCCGAGCATGTCTTCGATCTCATAGCCAGTCACGCGGCTGAAGGCCTGATTGATCGCGATCAGGGCGTAGTTCGGGTCAAAAATCACGATACCTTCGCTGGCCGCCTCGAATACGGTCGCCGCCAGTTGCTGTTGTTCTTCGAGAGCCCTGCTGGTGCTGATGTCACGACGGGTGCCGACCATGCGAATAACCCGGCCGCTTTCAGCGCGCTCTACCGCTCGCCCGCGGTCTTCGATCCACACCCAGTGGCCGTCGGCATGACGCACACGGTATTCGATCAGGTAATCCTCGGTGCGCCCCTTCAAATGCTCGACCAACGCCCTTCTCAGTGCAGGAAGATCGTCGGGGTGCAGGCGTGGTTTGAGATGACGCAGCATGGCCGTCACGTATTCGGGTTCCAGGCCGAACAGCTCCTGAATGTGGGTGTGATGGACCTCATCGGTTTGCAGGTTCCAGTCCCACAACCCCAATTCACTGGCCTTCAACGCCAACGCCAGTCGCGCCTCACTCTTGCTCAGCGCGTGGTTGGCAGCGTCCAGTTCCAGGCTGCGTTGTGCAACACGGCTTTCAAGGCCGGCCTGAATTTCGCGCAGTTCGTCTTCGGCACGACGGCGCTGCTCAATTTCCCTGGCCAGTTTTTGATTGAGCTGGTCGCTGCAGTTTTGCGCTTGCTGCAAATGCTCGATCAATGCTTGATTCTGGAAACGTCGCAATAACTCCCGATTGATCAGGCCGTTGACCTGCCAGGCCACCACACTCAGCGCGCCCAGCAAAATCAGGCCGAACCAGCCCCAGCCATGTGCCTGTTCATCGCCGCCCCAGAACAGATAGGCGATGGCCGGCAACAAACAGGGCAAGGTGAACGACAGGAACGCCGGCAGGCTGACCGCGTAGGCGACACTGGCCGAGAGCGCCGCGGCGCCGATCAGCCCGAAAACCCAGGCTTGCTGAATGAAATTATCGGCGGGAACCAGCGCGATGCCAGCGGCAGCAAGGGTCAGGCCGGTGAGACCGGAGCCCAGCAAAAACATGCGCAGCCAGATCGGCTGGGCCTGACGGTTGGGAATCGCCGAATCGAAGGCGGCGACCTGGATCACCCGCAACGCCACCAGGGACAGCAACCACACCAGCCAGACGCTGACCAGGAAATATCGCTGCGGACTCCAGAGCAATCCGGCGCAGACCAGACCATTGATCAACATGAACAGTGTGGGCAGCAAAGAGCCCTGATATAGCAGACGCGTGCGTTCGACCGCCATTTCCATGGCGTATTGTTTACGGATAACCCGTGGTTCCACGGAGGGGCCCGACAGGTCGGAGCTGAAGGTCATAGGCAATATTCTTGTTCTTATAAATGACGAGCACAGGCCCGAAACGTGGACGGAGCATACACAAGCAAATGCCCGGACCAAACAGCTACAGCTCAAAAAACAGTCAAAATTACGACCACCCGTCTCAGGAACAAGAGCCGCTGGGCAAAGCCGGCCAACGCCTGCGGACAATGACTGACCGGTCGTCCTGCGCGTATCTTTCATCGGCTAAAACAAAGCGGGGTTTGCCCGGTGTGACGCAGCCCCCTAGAATGCCCCGATGCGCGATGATCTCTCCCTTCTGCTGAACTCCCTCAACGATGCCCAACGGCAGGCCGTAGCAGCCCCCGTGGGTCGTCAGTTGGTCCTGGCCGGTGCTGGTTCCGGTAAAACCCGAGTGCTGGTGCACCGTATCGCCTGGTTGATCCAGGTCGAAAACGCTTCGCCCCACTCCATCCTGTCGGTGACGTTCACCAACAAGGCTGCTGCCGAGATGCGCCATCGCATCGAGCAGTTAATGGGTATCAACCCGGCCGGCATGTGGGTCGGCACCTTCCACGGCCTGGCGCACCGCTTGTTGCGGGCGCATTGGCAGGAAGCCGGGCTGAGCCAGACCTTCCAGATTCTCGACAGCGACGATCAGCAGCGGCTGGTCAAGCGGGTAATCCGCGAGCTCGGCCTGGACGAGCAACGCTGGCCGGCCCGTCAGGCCCAATGGTTCATCAACGGGCAGAAAGACGAAGGTCTGCGCCCGCAACACATTCAAGCCAGCGGTGATTTGTTCCTGGCCACCATGCGCAGTATCTATGAAGCCTACGAGGCCGCGTGCCTGCGTGCGGGTGTCATCGATTTCTCCGAACTGCTGTTGCGCGCACTGGACTTGTGGCGCGATCACCCGGGGCTGCTGGCGCATTATCAAAAGCGTTTCCGCCACATTCTGGTGGATGAGTTCCAGGACACCAACGCCGTTCAATACGCCTGGTTGCGCTTGCTGGCCAAGGGTGGCGACAGCCTGATGGTGGTTGGCGATGACGATCAGTCGATTTACGGCTGGCGTGGCGCGAAAATCGAGAACATCTATCAGTACTCCGAAGACTTCCCGGACGCCGAAACCATTCGCCTGGAGCAGAACTACCGCTCCACCGCCGGGATTCTCAAGGCCGCCAACGCCTTGATCGCCAACAACACCGGGCGCCTGGGCAAAGAACTGTGGACAGACGGCGGCGAAGGCGAAGCCATCAATCTATACGCTGCATTCAACGAGCACGACGAAGCCCGCTACGTTGTCGAAACGATCGAAAGCGCGCTGAAAACCGGCCTGGCGCGCAGCGATATTGCCATTTTGTATCGCTCCAACGCCCAATCGCGTGTTTTGGAAGAAGCCTTGCTGCGCGAGCGCATCCCGTACCGCATCTATGGCGGGCAGCGCTTCTTCGAACGGGCCGAAATCAAGAACGCCATGGCCTACCTGCGCTTGCTTGAAGGTCGAGGCAACGATGCTGCGCTGGAACGGGTGATCAACGTCCCGGCCCGTGGCATTGGCGAGAAAACCGTCGAAGCGATTCGCGACCATGCGCGCCACAGCGATGTGTCGATGTGGGAAGCCATGCGTCAGCTCGTGGCCAACAAAGGCCTGACCGGGCGCGCGGCCAGCGCTCTGGGCGCGTTTGTCGAGCTGATCGAAAACCTCGCTGGCAAATGCATGGAGATGCCGTTGCACCTGATGACCCAGACCGTCATCGAGCAGTCCGGGCTGATTGCCTATCACGAAGCGGAAAAAGGCGAGAAAGGCCAGGCTCGGGTAGAAAACCTTGAGGAACTGGTCAGCGCCGCGCGCAACTTCGAGAACAGCGAAGAAGACGAAGACCTGACACCACTGGCGGCATTCCTCGGTCATGCATCGCTGGAAGCCGGGGATACCCAGGCGGACGAGCACGAAGACAGCATTCAGTTGATGACCCTGCACAGCGCCAAGGGCCTGGAATTCCCTTATGTGTTCCTGGTGGGCATGGAGGAAGGCCTGTTCCCGCACAAGATGAGCCTGGAAGAGCCTGGCCGTCTGGAAGAGGAACGTCGTCTGGCCTACGTCGGCATTACCCGGGCCATGCAGAACCTGGTGATGACCTATGCTGAAACCCGACGCCTGTACGGTAGTGAGACCTATAACAAAGTCTCACGATTCGTACGCGAGGTACCGAAAGGCCTGATTCAGGAAGTGCGCCTTTCCAACAGCGTCAGCCGTCCTTTCGGCGGCAACCAGTCAATGAGTGGCAGCAACCTGTTCAGCGGAAGCGAGATCCCTCAAACCGGCTTCAGCCTGGGGCAGACCGTACGCCACTCAGTGTTTGGCGATGGCGTAATCCTCAACTTCGAAGGCGCAGGGGCTCAGGCCCGCGTACAGGTGAACTTCAGCGAAGGCAGCAAGTGGCTGATGCTGGGGTATGCGAAGCTGGAAGCGATCTAGCTTTTGTGCAGGAGCGAGCTTGCTCGCGATAGCGGTAGATCAGTCGACATTATCTCTGGCTGTCAGTCCGTCATCGCGAGCAAGCTCGTTCCCACAGGATGAAGGCCGATATCTGAACTTAAAGGTGCGATGAGATGGGCTCAGGCTTCTTTTCTTCCTGGACATTCTGGGCCCTGTTGTCCGCTGTATTTGCGGCGATGACCGCGATTTTCGCGAAAGTCGGCGTCGAAAACGTCAATTCCGACTTTGCCACCCTGTTGCGCACCATCGTGGTCCTCGTCAGTCTGGCCTTGATTTTGTACGCGACGGGCCAATATCAGTCACTGGGATCGATTTCTGCCAGGAGCTATCTGTTTCTGCTGCTGTCGGGGCTGGCCACTGGCGCCTCGTGGATTTGCTACTTCCGCGCACTCAAGGTCGGCCCTGCTTCACTGGTCGCTCCGGTGGACAAACTCAGCGTGGTGCTGGTCGCGGCGCTCGGCGCAATCCTGCTGGGCGAAAAACTCGACCTGCGCCAATGGGGCGGAATCGGTCTGATCACGGCCGGGGTGGTCATGCTGGCGTTGCGACGTTAGAGATTTTCCCTACAGAACTTATCCACTCATCCTACAGACCAAAGTTAACAGGCCTTATTGCATTGACTAAAGCTGAACGAACCCTGTCAAGCAAAAGCCCGAAACACTCTGCCGCTAGCCAGTGACACTTCAGCTGTGCAACATGGCGCGCGTGCCCTCCACAAATGGGAATTCCCTTTATGAAACGTTTTCTTAGCATCGCCATGGCGCTGTGCATTGGCCTGACGATGAGTCTCGACGTCAATGCCGCCAAGCGCTTCGGTGGTGGCAAAAGCGCCGGCGCGGCGCCGACGCACCAAACCAGCCAGATGGCGCCTTCTTCTCCAGGCATGGGCGGCGCAGCTGCGACCGCAGGCGCTGCGGGCGCTGCTGGCGCTGCAGCCAAAGCCGGCGGTGCTTCGCGCTGGCTCGGCCCTCTGGCCGGTATCGCCGCTGGTGGTCTGCTGGCGTCCATGTTCATGGGCGGCGGCTTCCAGGGCATGCAGATCTTCGACATCCTGATCATGGCGGTCATCGCCTTCCTGATCTTCCGCTTCATTGCCGCTCGTCGTCGCAAGCAGCAGGAGCACATGGCTCCGGCAGGCTACGCGCCAATGCAGCGTGAAGTGTTCGAGCAGAAGCCTGCTGGCGGCTCGATCTTCGGCGGTTCGGCCGCACCGGTCGCCGCACGTCCGGTCATCAATGCGCCTGCCTGGTTCAATGAACAGAACTTCGTAGAAGCGGCCCGCAACCATTTCCAGTCCCTGCAGCAACACTGGGATGCCAACGAAATGGACAAGATCGCCGAGTTCGTGACCCCGCAAATGCTGGACTTCCTCAAGCGCGAACGTGCTGATCTGGGTGACGGCTTCCAGTCCACCTACATCGATAACCTCGTTGTGCAACTGGACGGTGTGGATGATCGCGCCGACAAGACCATCGCCACCCTGACCTTCAGCGGCGTGTCGAAAACCTCGCGTTTCGACCAGGGCGAAGCGTTCAGCGAAAGCTGGAACATGGAACGTGCCCAGGGCGAAAACCAGCCTTGGCTGGTGGCTGGTATCCGCCAGAACGGCTGATCACTCCTCGCGTTCACGTGCTGCAATCAAAACCCCGGACTTGTCCGGGGTTTTCTATTTCGCGGTTGCATCTATAGCGAGCTACTGTATAAACCGCCCCATATAAACCGCGCCATTCAAGCAAGAGGATCCCGGACGTGGAAGAAATCATCGAACAACTGCGTGAAGCCAATGAACCGGTACCGGTCCCCTTGGAATTGCCAGACGAAGATCTGCTGGTGGAAATCGAAGAACAGCTGTTCATCGACATTCCGTTCGTCTTCAAAGAGTTTCTGCTGACCGTCAGCGATGTGGTCTACGGCAGTCTGGAGCCTGTGACCGTCACCGACCCACAATCCCATACCTACCTGCCGGACGTTGCCGCCAATGCTTGGGACGCTGGCGTTGATCGCAGCATGATTCCAATCTGTCAGGATGGTGATAACTACTACCTGGTCGAAGAGGACGGCACCGTCGTGCTTTGGCTGGCCGAAGACGAGCTGATTGCCGAAGAGACCTGGGAATCGGTTTGGCATTGGGCGCGGGACGTCTGGCTGGAAAGCTGAGTGAGCTGACGCTTCATGGCTCAATGCCCGGATGAATCCTTGTGATTGTCCAGGGTATCCAGCAGTGCGACTTGCATCCTCGTGTGAACGCGGATAAACCAGCGCCACAGCAGCGCCGCCACAGCGGCCGCGACCACGATGATCAGCATCAGCAACTTGTTGGTCGGCAGAATACTGGCCGACAAGGCCGCCAACAGCAGGAAGATCACCAACAGCGAGAGGATCGGGATGACTTCTGCAATCACCCGACGCACTCGCTGCGTGTGGCGCCCGGCCATCTCCGGCTTCACGCCCATTTCCGCCAGCAACATCGACAGTGCCTTGAGCTTGCGATAAGCGGCAATCAGGAAGGGCAGCGACAACAGTAGCGCCCCACCCCAGATCAGCGCCTTCTGCCAGCTCGGATTGCTGATCAAATCTTGCACATAGACAGCCATTCGTTCGGCGAAATAAGCGCCAGAGAAGAAAATCGCGATTACCAATGCCAGATTGACCCCGACTTGCAGCAGAATTCGTCGGATCATCGATGCCAGCAACGCACCCTCGCCCTGAGGCTGGATGCTGCGAAGCCATTCGCCATACATCCCCAGCACTCGCCCCAGGCGCTGCGGCATCACGGCGGCCAGCTTGATCGACAAAGGATCGGCCGCTCGAATCAAATAGGGGGTCAGCAGCGTGGTGATCACCGATACCGCCACCGCCACTGGATACAGGAAGTTGCTGGTGACCTGCAGGGTCATGCCCAGGGCAGCGATAATGAAAGAAAATTCGCCAATCTGCGACAGCCCCATCCCCACGCGCAGTGAGGTGCGTCCGTCATTGCCGGCGATAAAGGCGCCGAGACCGCAGGACAGCATCTTGCCGAGCACCACGGCGACGGTGATCACCGCAATCGGCCAGGCATATTGCAGCAGGATCATCGGGTCCAGCATCAGCCCGATGGCGACGAAGAAAATCGCGCTGAACAAATCGCGAACCGGTTCGATCAGGCGCTCGATCTTCAGCAACTGTCGGGACTCGGCCATGATCGCCCCGATCAGGAACGCGCCCAGCACCATGCTGTATTCAAGCTTGACTACCAGCAGGCAAAAGCCGAAACACAGGCCCAGCACCGTGATCAGCAACATTTCATTGCTCTCGAATCTGGCCACATAGGCCAGCAATCGCGGTACCAGCAAGATGCCGATGACCAGCGCGACAATCATGAACAACGAGAGTTTGCCGACCGTGGAGAACACTTCGCCGGAGCTGACCGTGCCGCTGACCGCAATGCTCGACAGCAAGGCGATGATGCCAATGCCCAGAATGTCCTCGACGATCAGCACTCCGAAAATCAACTGCGCAAAGCGCTCGTTCTTCATCTTCAGATCGTTGAGCGCCTTGACGATGATGGTGGTCGAGGAGATCGCCAGTATCGCGCCCAGGAACAGCGAATCCATGGTGTTCCAGTCGAACCAGCGGCCTATCTCGTAACCGATCCAGATCATCAGCACGATTTCCAGGAACGCCGCGATAAACGCCGTGGCGCCCACCTTGAACAACTTGCGCAGACTGAATTCCAGGCCCAGGCAGAACATCAGGAAAATCACCCCGAGCTCCGCCAGGGTCTTGATGGTTTCTTCATCGTGGATCAAGCCGAACGGCGGGGTGTGTGGGCCAATGATGAAGCCGGCGACGATATAACCCAGAACTACCGGTTGTTTGAACCGATGAAAAAGCACAGTCACCACACCTGCGACCAACATGATCACTGCCAAATCCTGAATGAAACTGATGGCATGCATGGTGTGAGGCTCCTTGACTGACATCGCTCTATCGGACACAGGAAAAGTCTGATCAAGCAGGGTAATAAATCCGCTTTTCGTTCAGGAATTGCCCTTGGAGACAGGCTTTTGAAGGGTAACACCGCGACTTCCGGCAGAAAGGCGGTGCAATATATGGAAACAGATCGATCCGGCGTGACGGCGGCGCCCCCTGCGGCGTCCCGATAACGTTGGTTTGAAAAAACCGTACCGGCACCCGCAGAGGTGCGTCCCCTCAGACCTTGCCTTGACCCGTGAGAATGCTATGGAACCCGGAAACGCCCAGCTGTCGATGACGGTATTGATGACCCCCGACATGGCCAACTTCTCTGGCAATGTTCACGGCGGGACCTTGCTCAAGTACCTCGACGAAGTGGCCTACGCTTGCGCCAGCCGTTATGCCGGCCGCTACGTGGTGACCCTGTCGGTGGATCAGGTGATTTTCCGTGAGCCGATTCATGTCGGCGAACTGGTGACCTTCCTGGCGTCGGTCAACTACACCGGCAACACCTCGATGGAGGTGGGCATCAAGGTCGTGACCGAAAACATTCGTGAACGTTCGGTGCGCCACACCAACAGCTGCTTCTTCACCATGGTCGCGGTGGATGATCAGCGCAAACCTGCCGCCGTGCCGCCCCTGCAACCGCAGAACAGTGAAGACAAGCGTCGCTACATGCAGGCTCAGCAGCGCCGGCAGATCCGTCAGGAGCTGGAAAAGCGTTATCAGGAAATCAAGGGCGACGCTTAAAGTAAAAGATCGCAGCTGCCGCAGGCTGCGATCTTTTTTGCCGCGATCTGCTTACAAGCTGATCGAAGTCGCTTCAAACCGCACCCGCGGATGGGCAATCCGGTCCTGCGCCCGCACCAGTTCCAGTTCATAACTGGCGCAGGCCTGGGTTTCCAGCAACACCTCATGCACCGCCGATGCGGCGAATTCGAAAGCGGCCACCAGGCTGTCACCCAGCAGTACACGGGCCAGGAACAGCCCGGAGGTCAGGTCGCCAACACCCACCGGCTGACGCGGGAACGCCAGCAGCGGACGCTGCAAATGCCAGCTGCCTTCGGCGGTCACCAGCAGCATTTCGAAGACATCCGGCGTTTTGCCGGGATAATCCAGATGCTTGACCAGTACCGCTTTCGGACCACGCGCCAGCAACGCTCGCGCCATCGCCAGGCAATCGAAAAGCGACTGCGGCTTGCGCCCTGAGAAACTGTCGAGTTCCAGTTGATTCGGGCACATGAAATCCGCCACGGCGGCGGCCTCTTCCAGCAGGAAATCGCTGACTTCCGCCGGCACACTGCAACCTTTCTCCGGATGCCCCATCACCGGGTCACACAGGTACAGCGCCTTGGGATTCATCGACTTGATCCGCGCCACACCCGTGAGGATGGCCCGGCCCTGGGCCGCACTGCCGAGGTAGCCCGACAGCACCGCATCACAATTGCCCAGTTCGCCAATCGCCGCGATACCTTCAACCAGGTCGGGAATGTGGTGAGGCGCCAGCACTTCGCCGGTCCATTGGCCGTACTGGGTGTGATTGGAGAATTGCACCGTGTTGAGCGGCCAGACGTTCACCCCGACCCGCTGCATCGGGAAAACCGCGGCACTGTTGCCAGCGTGGCCGAACACCACGTGGGACTGGATAGCGAGCAGATGGGGTGTACGTTTCATGCGGTGAGTTATCCGTAAAACGATTGAAATTCGAGCCACGCAGTATGCGACTAAACGCAGCCTGTACGACAGACCGGCGACGCAGTTAAGCTGACACTATCTTGTTGGAGCACCCTGTCGATGCTGACCCTTGGAAATATTTTCGTGCTGATGTTGTTCGCCACGGCGGGCGCTTGGCTTTGGCACAACCATGGCCTGCGCGAACGTGCGCTGGAGCGGGTCAAACAGCATTGCGGCAAGCTCGGGATCGAGTTGCTGGATGGCAACGTGGCCTTGAAAAAAATCGGCTTCATCAAGGATGCCAGTGGTCGCCGACGCCTGGCCCGTGTGTATAACTTCGAATTCACCGTAACCGGCGAAACTCGCCACAGCGGCACCATTACCCAATTCGGCGCCCACAGTGCGCAAATCGAGTTGGCACCCTACCCGGCACCTTTCGACGACACGCCCCCCGTGGTTGATGTCGCAAGACCCAGCGCCGAAGTGATCCAGCTGAGCCACTGGCGGCAAGAACACAACAAGTGGCGGCCTTGAGCGCGAGCAAGCTAATGCGCGCTCAACCGGCACTCGGCGAGGCTCTGCTGCAATGAGCCGACATCCTGTGGCGCACTGAAAATCAATTCGATCCGCGAATCCTGCCGCCACTCACTCGCCTGCCATTGCAACTCGGCACTTTCCAGCGCATTCGCCGAGACCCACCCCTCGACACTGTGGATAACCAGCTTCGCGCGTCGCCAGCCGAGGCTTGCGAGCCAATGGGTGACGCGCGCCACATCGAATACCTGGCCGGGATGCCAGCGCCAGCCAATGCTCCACCCCTCCTCCTGTTCCTGACTCAAACAAATCGGTAACGCTGGATCGCTCCAGATGGCCGGTATCCGTGCCAGCCCCCTGGGCATCACAAAGTTATCCACACCCGCCGTTCCCTGAGCCGCCAGTCCCGGCAATTCGCTCAGCGGCAAGCGCCCTTGTTGCGTCCAATACAATGGACGAGCAGGCAACTGCGCAGCTATTCGCTGGCGAGCATTGGCGCCCAGACCGTCGGCCTTGTTCAGTAACAGCAAACCGGCACTGCTCAACGCGTCCTGTTGCGACTCGGGCAACGCTTTGCCGCTGGCCAGGGCTTGTGCATCAAGCACCATCACACAGGGCTGCACCGCCAACACGCCGACCCACGGCGCCTCGCTCAACTGCCTGAGCAACTGCGCCGGATGCCCCAGTCCGGACGGTTCAATGAATAAGCGATCCGGTCGCGCCTTGCGCAGCAGTCGGCCGAGTCCGATCTGAAACGGCGCGCCATTGACGCAACACAAACACCCCCCGGCGACTTCACCCAGTGCGATACCATCGGCGTCCTGCGTCAGCAGCGCGGCGTCGAGGCCGATCTGGCCGAACTCATTGATCAACACTGCCCAACGCTCTCCAGCCGGGCGCTGCGCCAGCAGGTGCTTGATCAGACTGGTCTTGCCGGCACCCAATGGCCCGGCGATGACGTGGGTGGGAATGTTCTGCAACATGATCGAGATTTTCTGCGGAGGTAAGGATGCGGTTGAGGGGATGGTCGTTGCTCCTGACGCTGGTACGCGGCGAGGCGCTGGCTCAAGCCTGCGTCGTCCACAGTCAGGCTGAAAGGCTCGATGTGAAGGTCTGCCAGCAGAACCGCAACATCCCGGAAAACTGTTCGCCGACGGCTTCTGCCAACCGAATCTGGCCGGGCAGACAGTCGAGGTGCAGTACCTCGACCATTGCCCTGCGGGAGCATTCGGCGTTTGCAGCAACGCTCAAGTCGCCAATATGCCTTACCGGCAGGATATTCACTATTACGGCGTGGCCACCGATGCGGCGTATCTGAAGCCGTTTTGCGAGACGCAGAGCCAGGGCACCTGGCTCGATCCCTGAGTCACTAGCTCAACCAGTCGAGGGTGAGGATCAAACGGCGCTCGCCAGCAGCGAGTGGCGGCGAGCGGTGAATCAACCCGAAACCTTCGTTGCCGTGCCATTTCTCCCCCTTGAGCAAGGCCACGTCGCCGCTGGCGATCTGCCCGATCAGCGAGTTGTCCTGGGGTTCAGCGTCAGGCTTACCCAATTGTCGGCGATCCATCGCGCCTTCCATCAGCCACTGGCTGCCGATCCCGGCATAGGTGGTAATCAGCCGCACCGGTACATGATCGACGTGAAAACGCGGGCACATCGCTTTGTCCAAAACCCGCAGACGCAGGCCGATGCCCCTGGCGCCGAGTAAACAAGCGAACGCACGGACCAGCCACGACAGGTCGGCGATGAAACCTTCATAGCCCTGCAGATCACTGAAGCGTGAGGCCAATCCGTAGAGATCGGGCTCGGCTTCGTCATCGGGCATTTCCAGAGACAATGACTCGGCCAGCGGCTCGTTCAGGGACAGCAGCAGGGTGGCGAAATCCGCGATATGGGCCGGGAGCTGGCGATTCCAGACGGCGAGGTTCACATCATCGTCCAAGATGCGGGCCAGGGACTGCGGAGTAGCAGCCTGATGCTGATGGATGGCGCGCGTCGCGGCCGGGTTCGCGACTACAGGGGTCAGCGTCAGCATCAGGCCGCCTCTTCATGCCATGGGCCGAATGGATCTGGCAGCCGTTGCCAACCCTCGACACCGAGCGCCATTTCTTCATCGGTCAGAAGGCAGCCGTCGAGCTCGCCGGTGAGTTTCGCGAAGTCGATGTTCTGGCCGATGAACACCAGCTCCTGCCGGCAATCTCCCGTGGAAGCAGTCCAGTGCTCCATGATGCCGGCCGTGCTTTCTTCCTCCTGCGGCCATTGGTCTTTCGGCACGAAACGCCACCAACGTCCGGCAAACCCGTGTCGCATCAGCCCCCCGGCCTGGGACCAACTGCCCGCATCCTTGTGTTTGCTTGCCAGCCAGAAGAAACCCTTGGAACGCAGCAGTTTTCCGTTTACCCACGGACGATCGATAAAGTTGAAAAACCGCTGCGGATGGAAGGGTCGGCGCGCACGATAAACTGTAGAAGCGATGCCGTATTCTTCGGTTTCCGGCAGGTGTTCACCCCGCAACGCCTGCAGCCAGCCCGGCGCCTCGGCGGCTTTTTCGAAGTCGAACCGACCCGTGTTGAGGATTTTTTTCAGCGGCACTTCCCCCATGACCATCGCAATGATTTCCGCGCGGGCGTTAAGCCGCTTGAGGATTGCCATCAATTCTTGCCGTTCGCGGCTGCTGATCAGGTCAATCTTGCTGATCAGGATGACGTCGGCGAATTCGATCTGCTCGATCAACAGGTCGGTGATCGAACGTTCATCCTCTTCGCCAAAGGTCTCACCACGAGAGTCGAGGCTGTCGGCCGCCTGGTAGTCGAGCAGGAAGTTCATGCCATCGACCACGGTGACCATGGTGTCGAGCCGGGCGATGTCGTTGAGGCTTTGGCCGCTTTCGTCGCAGAAGGTGAAGGTTTCCGCGACGGGCAGCGGTTCGGAGATGCCCGTGGACTCGATCAACAAGTAATCAAAACGACCGTCCATCGCGAGTTTGCTCACCTCCTCGAGCAAGTCTTCGCGCAAGGTGCAGCAAATGCAGCCGTTGCTCATTTCCACGAGTTTTTCTTCGGCACGATTAAGGCGCACATCCCGTTGCACCTCGCTACCATCGATGTTGATTTCGCTCATATCGTTGACGATGACAGCGACCCGAAGGTTTTCGCGATTACGTAGTATGTAATTAAGAAGTGTACTTTTTCCGGCGCCGAGAAAGCCGGACAACACGGTGACGGGAAGACGATCAGGCATCTGGTGCTCCTCACAGGGGATGCCCGGTCAAATCGTCGGGCCGTACTGAATGTTATAATATAACCAATTAATCGAACCACTCCCTTTTTGCCTGCGATGACAACGGGCAGAATGCCGGAGCCCCTTCCAACCAAGAGAAACGCCATGCGTAATGCCCTGAAATTGGCGCTGACAAGCGCTGCATTGTTGGTCGTTGTCGATGCCTGGGGGCAAATTCCGACCCTGGCCACCTGCACCCGCAGCGCCAACTTGCTGGCTTGCGTGGACGCCGATGGCAATGCCTACAGCGTCAACACGGCCGGTAGCACGATTTATCTGCGCGGGTTCGAAGTGGCTGGAAAACGCTATTGGGCGCAGACCAACAGTCGTTACGGCCAACTGACCTTTTTCACCGGCATCGCTTCTGACGGCGAAACCTGGGTCGGCTATAACCGCCGCGTCGGCTGGACCACGGTCAACCGTTTTTCCAGCTCCGGCGGCAGCAGTGCCAGGTTCACTTGCAGCCGTGTGGCTGGCTGCTAGTCAGGCGTAGGACGTTTTCTGCGCCTGCTGCCAGGCGATGTAGCTATTGGCCGGTGGATTCTTCTGAAAGTAGCGCTGCAGACCTTCAAACAAGCCGTCCGCCACTGCCTGCTGATGGCGTGCCGTCACCAATCGCTGGCTATCGCGGGGATTGGAAATGAAGCCGGTTTCCACCAGGATCGACGGCACGTCCGGTGACTTCAGCACTGCGAACCCGGCTTGTTCCACACGCTTTTGGTGCAACGTTGTGATGCCCGCCAAACTGCCCAGGACCGTGCTGCCCAACTGCAAACTGGCAGCGAGGGTGGCGTTCATCGACATGTCGAGAATCACTCCGGCGAGCATCGGGTCCTTGTCCTTGAGGTTGAGCAGACGGGTCGCACCCAGCAGGTCAGCGCCGTTTTCCCGTTGCGCCATGAAGCGCGCCGTGGCCGAGGTCGCGCCGCCCTCGGACAGGCAATACACCGAAGCGCCTGAAGCCGTGAGGCGCGGTGCCGCATCGGCATGCACCGAGATGAACATGTCGGCGTTGTGCTTGCGGGCAATCTCCACACGCTTGCGTAACGGGACGAAGACGTCGTCGTTCCGTACCAGCTTCACATCGAAGCCTTTTTCCCGCTTCAGTCGTTTGGCCAACAACTGAGCGATGGACAGCACCACGTCTTTTTCACGTTCCCCCTTGGACCCAACGGCGCCAGGGTCCTTGCCTCCGTGACCAGGATCAACGACCACTATGATGTCGCGCTTGGGGTGAGGCTTGGCGATGATCCCGTCGGGGGCCTGCGCGATCTGCAAGGGCGCGGCGGTCTTCAGATCGAGCACCAGGCGATGCCCCTGCCCGTCCTGGGGTGGCAGAAGAAAACTGTTGAGCTGTACCGGGTTGTCGAGGTCCAGGACGATTCGGGTATCACCCTGTCCGAAGCGCCCTGAACGAATCGAACGAATGAAGCTGCCGGCAAACGCCAATTGACTGAAGTCGCCGATGAGGTCGGCACCTGTCACATCGATGATCAGCCGTTCCGGCGCGCTCAAGGTGAACGTCTTGTAGTGCACCGGCCCGCTCAGATCAAAGACCAATCTCAAGTTACCGTCCGAACGCCAAAGCCGCGCGTTGCGAATTTGTGTGGCCGACACACCGAAGGGCAAAGCAAAGGCCGTGCTGGCCAGAATCAGATTGAGCAAGTGACGTCTGTGCATGGTGAAAGCCCGCTCGTGAAAAAGGCATCGTCGAATTTATTGTTATAATATAACATGCCATTTCAACTCCCACGATGGACCTGCTTATGAATGCGCTGACTCTGCCGGATATCGCCGTGCAGGCCTCACGCCAAGCCCTGCCACTGGAGTGGGTGGGCATGTGTGGCATTGCTCTTCCTGTTTTGTTCGATGGCCAACGCCTGGTGGCAAAGGCTGATGCCGGAGTGAGCCTGGACGATGGAGAAGCACGCGGCATCCACATGTCGCGTCTTTATCTGGCGCTGGAACAACTGGAACAGGAAACGCTCTCGCCGCCTGTTCTACGACGAGTGTTACAGCGCTTCCTCGACAGCCATCCAGGGATTTCCAGCCGCGCATCCGTAAAAATTCACACGGATTTACTGCTCAAAAGACCCGCGTTGATTAGCCCGCTGGCTGGCTGGAAAACCTACCCCGTGACCATCGAAGCGCATTTGAAGAACGCAATGTTCCACGTGGAACTAAAAATCGACGTGCCTTATTCCTCAACCTGTCCCTGTTCAGCAGCACTGTCCCGGCAATTGATTCAGCAACAGTTCATCTCTGATTTCGCCAACACCTCTCTGCAACACGCCGATGTTTTGGCTTGGCTCGGGTCAACAAAAGGCATCGTGGCGACGCCGCACAGCCAACGCAGCATCGCCCAATTGCATCTTCGTCTGGATGACTTCCTGGATGAGCTGCCACTGATTGCAATCATCAACGACGCCGAAGCAGCCCTCGGTACCGCCGTGCAAACCGCGGTCAAGCGCGCAGACGAGCAGGCGTTCGCCTTGGCCAACGGTCAGAACCTGATGTTCTGTGAAGACGCTGCGCGACGATTGAATCAGTCCTTGAAACGCGCCCCGGGCATCAATGCCTTTCACATTCGAGTCGTCCATGCAGAAAGCCTGCACGCCCACGATGCCGTCGCTGAAAGTCGCTGGAATTGGGAGGTCGCATGATCCGTTGCCAAGCCTTGCAATGGGGGGTACCCGGTCAGCCGCTGACGCCACCGATGGATTTCGAGTTAGCCTCGGGCAGCCTGACCGCCGTTATCGGGGCTAACGGCTCAGGTAAAAGCAGTCTGCTGAAAGTCATCGCTGGCTTGCAAAAGCCGCTGGCCGGCAATGTGGTGCTGGGGGTTAAACGTCGAGGCGCACTTTCTTTGTTGCCACAGCAACAACACCTGGACCGGCAATTTCCCATCAGCCTCCAGGCCCTGGTGGCCGCGGGTTTCTGGGGCAGCAAGCAATCGCCAGAGACACGCAGGCAACGCCTCGAAGCCGTACTTGAAAGTTGGCACCTGGTCGGTTTGGAACAGCGCCCGTTGATGGCCCTGTCCGGCGGCGAACTGCAGCGTGCCCTGCTTGCTCGTTTGAGCCTCACGGACGCACCCTTGCTGCTGCTCGATGAGCCTCACGCTGCCCTCGATGAATCGGGTCAGGCGCTTCTCTGGGAACACATTCATGCCTGGCATACCGAGGGCCGAACCTTGGTCGTCGTGTGCCACGACCTGGCCGCTGTTCGCCAACACATGCCACAAACCCTGCTGATCAAAAGCAGTGGATGCGTCCTCGGGCCGAGTTTGGACTTGATTCATCAACAACCCCAAATGCAGGTGGCCTGATGTTCGCCGCCGCAGATCTTTGGCAACCGTTTCACGAGTTCGTCTTCATGCGCCGTGCATTGCTCGGTGGATTGGCGCTGGCGTGCAGCACGGCCCCGCTGGGCGTATTTCTGATCTGGCGACGCATGAGTCTGATTGGTGATGCGGTGGCCCATGGCATCTTGCCCGGCGCTGCACTGGGCTTCTGGCTCGCCGGTTTGAGCCTCGGCGCGTTGACCATCGGCGGTCTCACCGCAGGGCTTGGCATGGCGGGCCTCGCCGCATGGATCACCCGCCGCACCGGTCTGCGCGAAGACGCCAGCCTCGCCGCTATCTACCCGATCTCTCTGGCCAGCGGCGTATTGATCCTGGGTATCGCCGGTAAACGTCTGGACCTGCTGCATCTGCTCTTTGGTTCGGCGCTAGCGGTCGATGCCCCGACTTTAACCGGCATGTTGTGGGTCTGCGGTTCCAGCCTGATCGCCTTGCTGCTGATCTACCGTCCGCTGGTGCTGGACACCCTCGATCCGCTTTTCCTGCGAACCGTCAGCCGTCTCGGCCCCCTGGCCCATGGCATCTTCCTGACGCTGGTGGTGCTGAACCTGGTCATTGGTTTCCAGGCGATCGGGGCCTTGATGGTGGTTGGCTTGATGATGCTGCCCGCCGCCGCTTCGCGTTTTTGGAGCCGTCAACTGCCGGTATCGATTGCCATTGCCGCGCTGCTCGGCAGCCTTTCGGTGTGGCTCGGTCTGCTGCTGTCGTTCCATGACTCACTCCCCAGCGGTCCCGCCATTGTGCTGGTGGCGGGTGGTTTCTATCTGGTGTCCGTGGTGTTCGGACCGGTGCACGGATTGCTGCGCCGCCCGCCTTTGCTCACATCCCAATGAGGTATTACCCGATGCGCGCTTTACTCGTGCTGTTCAGTTTGATGCTGTCGATGTCGCTGTCCGCCGCGGAAAAACTTCAGGTGGTCACCAGTTTCAGCATCCTCGCCGACATGACCCATCAGGTCGGTGGCGAGCATATCCAGATCACCAACATGGTCGGCCCGGACGCCGATGCCCACACGTACGAACCGTCACCAGATGACGCGCAAGCGCTGTTGAAGGCCAGACTCATTATCAAGAATGGCTTGGGTTTCGAACCATGGCTGGATCGCCTGGTGGCCAGCACTGAAACCAAAGCACCGGTGATCAGCGCCAGCCACGGCGTCATTCCGCGCTCACTGGATGAGGACGGCAAAACCATTCCAGACCCCCATGCCTGGCACAACCTGGCGAACAGCGAGCTGTACATCAGCAACATCACCCAAGCGCTGATCGCCGCCGATCCCGCGAACGAGGCCGACTACCAACGCAACAGCCAAGCCTACCTGAAGCAGATCTACGCATTGCTGGCCGACGCCAAAGCCAAGCTCGGCTCGCTTCCTCCAGGCAATCGCAAGATCGTCACGTCCCATGACGCCTTCGGCTATCTCGGTCAGGCTTATGGAATCGACTTCCTCGCGCCTCAGGGCCTGTCGACCGAACGCGAACCGTCGGCCAGCGAAGTCGCTGCGCTGATCACCCAGATTCGTCAGGCCAGGGTCAAGGCGGTGTTCATGGAAAACATCAAGGACGCCCGCCTGCTCAAGCAGATCGCCGACGAAAGTGGAGCGCAGATTGGCGGCACCCTGTACTCCGATGCGCTCGCATCGAGCGGCCCGGCCAGTACGTTTACCGGTTTGTTCGAGCACAACCTCAATACCCTCTACAACGCATTGAGCAAGCCATGACCGTGCAGAACGCGTTCTAAGCATGGTCATCGGGCACTCTGATCTGGTCCGACAAATGTCTACATGACAAACGACAACGTTTGCCTCTAATGTTTACGCGTGTGATCGAAGCATTTGAGAACAATAAACCATGATCAAGATCACCCTGCCCGATGGTTCGTTGCGTGAATACGATCAACCGCTATCCGTCCATGAGGTTGCTGCGAGTATTGGTCCCGGGCTGGCCAATGCGGCAGTAGCAGGACGGGTCGACGGCGCGTTAGTGGACTGCGAATTCATGATCAAGGCGAACGCCAGGGTCAGTATTGTGACGCCGCAGGAGCCCGATGGGCTGGAGATCCTCCGACGATCCTGTTCGTTGATGCTGGCGATGGCGGTCAAGCAACTCCATTCCCATGCACAGATGCGGACGGGCTCGGTGCTGGGTGACGGATTCTTTTGCGAGTTCGCCGTTGAGCGCCCCCTGACGTCGACCGATCTGCCCCTGATCGAAGCGCGCATGCAGTCACTGGCCGCGACCAACCACTCGATACGACGCCGTGACACACCCTCTCCATCCCTGCACCCTGAGCACTTGTCGGTCTACCGACTGGGTGACTCCGAGTATTTGACGACCGGCCCGCATGTGCCCACCACCAAGGTCCTGCAGGCATTCGCCCTTGATCACATCAGCGGGACCTTGCAGCAAAGGATCTACGGTACGTGTTGGTCCAGTCACCAAGAGTTGCAACAGTGGCGCCTGCCCCCTCATGTGATGGTGGTGAGCATCGATGAAAGTCAGGCCAGTTATGCACAATCGGTCACCGAAACCTTGCGACGCACGGGCGTGCGCGCCTTGGCGGATCTGCGACATGAAAAAGTCGGTTACAAGATTCGCCAGCACAGCCAAACGGTGCCCTACCTGGTCGTGATTGGCGAGAAAGAGCAGGCCGGTGGGTTTGTCAGTGTGCGCAGTCGCAGCGGTGAGGATTTCGGCAGGATGAAGGTTGAAGTAGCTTGTGAATGGTTAAGGCGACCGGGAAGTGGACATGTGTGAACGCAATCCCTTCGCAAGCCAGCCTCATTCCTGTCAGTCGGTGACGTCTGCAGGAACAAGGCTGGCCCGCGAAGCTCTTAGGCCCTTGGCTTTACGGTTCCGCAATCCTGACCCAACCATACGGCGCGGGTATCGAGACTGCCCTTCTGCTGAATACCGGTGGCATTGAAGGTACCGTTGACCTTGGTCGTGAACTCACGATCACTGACGAAAGTAGCGACACCCGCACCTTGAGCCTTCGGACAACTGAAGCGGAATTTCCACTGGTTGCCATTGCGATCAGTGATTTCCTGCTTGCAGCCCGACTGCGGGTCCGTGAGTGGAATGTTGTCAGTCTTGACCTGCTCCGGGGTCAAGCACGCGCGGATTCCCTTACCGCCCATGGTGATGCCCTGCTTTTCCAGCTGAGCGCGCTGTTCAGGGGTCATCTGACTTTGAAGCTGACCTAGGATCAATTGCAGATCCGGCAGGTTCTGGTCATCGACTTTCATATTGCTTGAGGTCAACTCCCACAAGCCTGGCTGAAGCATTTGCGCCTGAGCGGCCACAGGAAGTGCCAAACCCAGTGCCATGGCCAAACCCAGCAGACGAACGTTCATCGTGAAACTCCTGATCAATAGTGGCCGTTAGACGTCAGCCACGGTCTTCGGTTCATGGGTCAATTAATTAGCGACATTCTGCCCGGAACATGGTCTGTTACGCATTGAATCTTCAGGAGCAAGGCTGCCCCCATGGATTATTTTGGCCCTCATATTTTTGGCTACACAATCGCCCTGCTGCATTTTCTGGGCATGATCGCGGCAATACACGCGGTGTTGACCGTTCGCACCGCCCAGGGATCGATCGCATGGGCCCTGTCGCTGGTTTTTATACCCTACCTGACGCTTGTTCCTTATCTGGTATTTGGCCGCAGTACTTTCGATGGTTACATCAAGGCCCGGCGCCAGGCCAACGAAGAGATGCGCAAGGCCATCTCCGAGCTCAACTGGCGGCCATGGATAGAAGAAGCACTCACCGCTCGCGCCTCAATCGCCTACGCCTCTTTAAGAGCAATGCCAAGGCTGGGCCGCATGCCGTGCCTGGCCAACAATGAAGTGCGACTGTTGATCAACGGCCGCGCCACTTTCGATGCGATATTCGACGCCATCAGTCAGGCGAAAGAAGCCGTACTGATCCAGTTCTTCATCGTTCACGACGACCGCCTCGGGCAACGTCTGCGTGATTTGCTGCTGCAGAAGGCCGCCGAAGGCGTGGCGATTCACTTGCTGTACGACCGGATTGGCAGTCACACCCTGCCCCACAGTTATGTGCAGTCGCTGCGTGAGGGGGGCGTCGAGGTCAAAGCCTTCGCTACCCGCAGCGGCTGGCTTAACCGCTTTCAGGTCAACTTTCGTAATCATCGCAAGATTGTCGTCGTTGACGGGGTGCTGGGCTTCGTCGGCGGGCACAACGTCGGCGACGAATACATGGGCGAGAAACCACCCCTGGCGCCTTGGCGCGATACCCATGTGCGAGTGCGCGGCCCGGTGGTGGCGTGCATGCAGGAATCCTTTGCCGAAGACTGGTTCTGGGCTGCGCGCGAACTACCGCCCCTGATCCTGCCCGATGTGTACCCGGACGACGGGGTACTTTGCCAATTGCTGGCCAGCGGGCCGGCGGATTCCTACGAGACCTGTTCGTTGTTCTTCGTCGAAGCTATCCACGCGGCAACCGAACGGGTGTGGATCACCAGCCCGTATTTCATTCCGGACGAAGCGGTGTTCGCCGCCTTGCGCCTGGCGGTATTGCGTGGGGTGGATGTGCGGCTTCTGCTGCCGTCACGACCTGATCACCGAATCGTCTACGCAGCCTCAAGCCTGTATGCCTTCGAAGCCGTGCGTGCCGGGGTGCGCGTGTTCCGCTACCAACCCGGTTTCCTGCATCAGAAGGTGGTCTTGATCGACAGCGAAATCAGCGCCATAGGCAGCGCCAACCTGGACAACCGTTCGTTCCGGCTGAATTTCGAAGTGATGCTACTGACGGTCGATAGCGCCTTTGCTGCCGAGGTGGAGCGGATGCTCAACGATGACTTCGCCCAGGCTCACGAAATCGCCAAAGAAGAAAGCCGGGAAACCCACCGCCTGCAACAGGTCGGCATGCGGGTTGCCCGGCTTATTTCGCCGATTCTTTAAGGCGTGTAGATGTCGTCACGGGTCCATGGCAGTTCATGGCTGCCATCCGGATGGGTCTTCACTGCAAGGATCTGATGCAGATTGATCCAGCCCCTGGCGAACGCGTAGGCGCAGCCGGCCAGGTACAACCGCCAGATCCGCAACGCTTGATCCGGCACCTGTTTGGCGGCGGCTTCAAGGTTGTCTTCCAGGCGTTCGCTCCAATGGTCAAGGGTGCGCGCGTAGTGCAGACGCAAGCTCTCGACATCAACAATCTCGAGTCCTGCCTCGCTGATCTCGGCAGAGATCATCGACAGGTGCGGCAGTTCGCCATTGGGGAATACGTATTTCTCAATGAAATCCCCAGCGCCACGTCCCACCGGACGACCATCGGTGTGCTTGGCCGTGATCCCGTGGTTCATTACCAGGCCACCCTCCTTCACCGCTCCGAACAAGGTTTTGCAGTACTCGGCCAGGTTGGCGTGACCCACGTGTTCGAACATACCGACGCTGACAACCTTGTCGAAACGACCGTCTTGCGGCAAATCGCGGTAGTCGAGCAATTGCAGTTCGACCAGGTCCTCCAGCCCTTCCTCTTTTACGCGTTCACGGGCCAGGGCCAGTTGCTCCTTGCTCAGCGTGATACCGAACACTTTCGCGCCGAATTCGCGAGCCGCATACCGCGCCAGCCCGCCCCAGCCGCAGCCTACATCCAGCAAATATTCACCCGGTTGCAGGCGTAACTTGCGGCACAGATGGCGGAATTTTGCTTGTTGGGCTTGCTCAAGACTCTCGCTGCCGGTCTCGAAATAAGCGCAGGAATAGGCCATGTCGCTATCAAGCCACAGCTGATAAAACGCATTGGACAGATCGTAGTGATAGGAAATCGCCTTGGCGTCGGTTTCCTTATCGTGGACGGTACGTACAGGCTGACTGCCATCGTCCTCTGCTATCAGCGCCTGACTCCATTCATCGCACACGCGAATCACGTCGCTGATGGAACCCTCCAGCTCCAGTTTGCCCTCGACAAACGCTGCTCCGAGCGCGTCCAGGCTGGGATGAGTGAACTGGGTAACCATTTGTGGGTCCTTGACCACAATCGTGACGCTGGGCGTCGGCCCCAGATTGAATTCATGGCCGTCCCAGAGTCGCAGGCGTAGCGGTAACTGCAGATTCTGTAAGGCCGGTGGAAGTTGCGCGAGCATGGATAATCCCCCTTGTTTCAGACGTCTGATCAGAGGGTAGACCATCTTGGAAAAATAGCTGGCTATCGAACTAATAGCCGCTTTCTATGATTCGCGGCAAAAGACCGCTTGCCGCGAATACACAAAATGCCGAGCCCTCACTTTAAATGACTGCGAACAGCGCACACAGTTCTGAAATCTTTCCACCTTGCATCCTGCGCGCTAGAGCCGCCGCCGAATGGAACTCACTCCTCATCCTTTAACTTGAGCAGCGGTTCTTGAAAGCGCAGCAGCCGCCCTGCATTGCCCAGCACCAACAATGTACTGAGGTTATGCAACAACGCCGCAATCATCGCGCCCGCCGCACCGAGCCAGCCGAACGCGGCAAAGGCCACAATCGCCAGGGTCCAACCCAGGCCGATGATCACGTTGACCTGCAAAGTCTGTCGGCATTGCCGACTCAAACGCACGCAGGTACCGAGGCGACGCAGGTCGCTGCCGATCAGTACGACATCAGCCGACGCCAACGCGATATCCGCCCCGCCTGCGCCCATCGCAATACCCACTACGCCAGCCTTGAGTGCCAGCGAATCGTTGATGCCATCCCCCACCACCATCGGCCGGAAACCGTTGCCGATCTCCTTGAGCACGCGATTCAGTTTGTCCTCGGGCAAGGCCTGCGCTTCGACATCACTGATGCCGACATCCCGAGCGAGTGTGTGAGCGACACTTTGACGGTCACCGGTCAGTAACAGCTGCCGACCCAATCCAAGTTCGCGCAACTCATTCAAGGCAAATTTCGCTTCCGGTTTAACGCTGTCGGCCAACAACAGCCAGGCGAGGAATTCACCGTTGAGCGCCAGCCCGGCAATCGGACCGTCGTGGTCTGGAACGCTTGAGGTGGCGATGCCCAACTGGGCGAACAACTCCGGTCGCCCCAGTGCGGCTTCGCCTTGCTCCGTCATGGCCACCACACCCAAGCCCTGACGCTCGTGAATGTTCGACAGCAGCAAAAAATGATCTTGAGTCACCAGCCCGGCCAGCGCCCGACTGACCGGGTGGCTGCTGGCGGAGCCGAGGCTGGCGGCGAGTTTCAAGACGTGGCTGCGGTCCTCCAGCGGGCTGTCGATGGCTTGCAGGCGCAAGGTGCCGAAAGTCAGGGTTCCGGTCTTGTCGACCACCAGGGATGTCAGGTCGGCCAGCTCCTCAAGGAACGCCGAACTGCGAATCAGAATGCCGTGCCGCGCCGCCACCGCCACTCCGGCAATTGCCGTCGCTGGTGCCGACAACACCAGCGCGCAAGGACAAGCCGCCACCAACACCGCCAGCATGGCTTGAGCATCGTTGGTGATGAACCAGGTCACTGCGGCCAGTAGCAATACCAGCACCATGTAGCTTCCGGCATAACGCTCCAGCAACCGGGTGATCGGCGGCTTGGAGCGTTCGGCGTTTTGCATCAGCGCGATGACTTTACCCAGAGTCGATTCGCGGCCGGTTCGGGTCACTTCGATGCGCAGCAAGCCATCAAGATTAATCGCACCACCGAACACCGGCATGCCGACGCCGGCCTCGATCGGCACCGATTCGCCAGTAATGGACGCGGTGTCCAGACTCGCCTGACCGGACAACACGAGACCATCCGCCGGCACCCGGTCACCGGCACGAACCTCCACCCGATCGCCCGCCTTCAGCGAACCGTTGTCCACCTCGACGATGGAGCCATCCGCCTGAACCTTGCGTGCATGGCTGCGAGTCAGTTTGCCCAGGGCGTGAATGGCTTCTTGCGAGCCAATGACGCTGCGTTCTTCCAATACGTGGCCGAAGATCATGATGATCGGCAGCAACGCCGCCGTCAGCAGATCGCCTGTCGCCCAGGCACCCAGCATGGCCAGGGCGATCAATTGATCGGTGATCCCGTGCAAACTCGGATACCTCAGGCTGTACCAGGCCGAACGCATGACGGGCACGGCCACCAGCACGGAAGCAAAACCCAGGAGTAACTGGCTGACACCGATCTGTTGCGGCGACAACCAGCGCCACAAGAGTCCCAGCGCAAGCAAGCCGAGGGCAAGCATGGCGAGGGTCAATTGACGGGCAGCGCTGCGCTGTTCTGCCGAGGACAACATGCTCGGCGCAGCAGTTTGAGCGGTCATTGTGAAGCTCCCTGAATGATCAGGCGGGAATCGTCTTTCGGATCAACCGTGGTGACCGAGCCTGCCTGGCCAAGAATCTTCGGTATCCGTTCGCGGTAGATCCGCATCAACATTTGCGGGTCGGTGCCCTGTTGTTGCGCGGTGGTCAGGCTCAACACCGTGGCCGTATCCGCCGAGGCTTTCGCCAGTCGTTCGCTGGCCTGAGCGTGGGCGACCTGCAGTGTGCGGTCGGCTTGTTCGTTCGCGGTCTGGGTCAGCTTCTCGGCGTCAGTGCGGGCGTTGGCCACGGCTTTGTCGGCTTGTTGACTGGCCGTCAGTACGGCGTTGAAGGCATTGACCGCAGGGTCCGGCAGACTCGATTGCACATCGACCCGCGATACTTCGATCCCCAGTCCCTGCCCCGTCGCCGATAATTCAGCCAGGCGTTGATTGATACCTTGCACCAGATCACCACGCAGACGTTCACGCCTCTCGGCGGCCTGATTATCCGCACCGATCAATTCCGGGCGGGCGACCAGAATAGTGTCCAGGTCACGTGCAGCGGTAAGCGCCACCGCGCTGCGGGTCACGACGCGGTCCAGCGCCGGCAGTACATGCTCGCCTTGAAGCACGAAGGCATACGGCTCAATGACCTTGTAGAACACCCGCACATCCAGTTGCACCACACCGGCATCACCCGTCAGCAGGTAACCGGAACCTGCCAGCGCATCGCTGATTGGCGTTGCGAAACTGGCCACGCGATCAGCCTGCAATGCGGCGTCCGTGCGCAGCAGATTTTCCACGCGACGCTCGATCACCCGGTCCGCCGCCGGCAGCAAAATCACCTGCTCAATCGGTCGAGGCCAGGCCAACAGCAAGCCGGCATTCTGGATGCGATCCAGCGCGCCAAAGTGCAAAACCACCGCACGATTTTGTGGATCTATTTGCCGCACGTTGGAGAACGCCCACGCCAGAGCGGCCAGAACCGTTACCGCGTAAAGCGCGAGAAATGCCAAGCGCCCGGCCTGTATCCAGGGGCTGCTCAACTCATTTGTTCCACGTGGAACCCAACTCATGGCTGCGATCCGGACTTGTTATCGAGCGTTGGCGGACCATCAACCAATACCCGGAAAGGCGCGGCATCGGTGCGCAGAATCAGCTTCGTACCCGGCGTGACCACGGTGCCCAAGGTATCGAGCGAACGCAGCAGGTTGTACAGCTGTGGTGAACCGGCATAGGCGCGGCCATAAATCTGCGCGGCTTCCACCCGGGATTGCGCCTCGATGTCAGCCGCTTTCACGGTCGCATCGGCCTGGACGATTCGCGCATCACGTTCCGCTGCGGAGCGGATTTGCGCGGCTTCGCGCTTGCCGATGGCCGTGCGTTCGGTGGCGATGGTTTCACGCTCGGCTCGCATGCGATCGACCGTCGCGCTCAGGGTCACCGAAGGTAAGGTCAGGCGTTCGATACCCACTTGCAGTACCCGCACGCCATAGGTGGTCAGCAACTGCTGATCGATTTGCTTACGCAGTTGCGCCTCGAAATCAGCGATGTGAACTTGACTGGCGTCGGTGTTCACCAGATTGGCGAGATCAAAACTGCTGGCCGTGGTCTCCAGTGCCGAGCCGACAAAGGTACGGATCTGTCGCGCCGCTTCGTCTGGCTGATTTTGCACCGCGCGCATAAAGCGCTGCACATTGTCAGGGTCACCCTGCACCTGCCAGACCACGTAGGCCTGGATAATGATGCGCAATCCGTCGCGCGTGCCGACATCCTGCAAACCGCTGGACGTGGTGCGCAGACGCAGATCAACCGGGATCGCCGCTTCGAACGGGGCCGGCCAACGCCACCCCAGACCGGGTTCAAGCAAGACCCGCGACGGGTTGCCGAAACGGGTAATCACCGTCGCTTCACCCGAACGCACTTGCACCAGGCTCGCAGCCGCCACCGCAAACGCCACCAGCAATGCAGCCCACCCCATGCGTCGCCAAGGGAATGGACCGGCCTCTTGCGGATCGCCGTGGTGGTGATGGTGATGACCGTGGTGGTGGTGCCCGCCATGACCGTGATCGTGGCCACTGTGGTCATCGTGATCGTGGGTATGTGACTGGCTCAATGGGCGGCTCCTGGCTGAGGGGATTGACGCGACGACGCAGGGTCAGCCGGCAACGTGAACGTACGGAGATCGATGGTCGGCGCATTACTGCTGCCGCCCAGGCGATGATCGAGGACCAGCAACCTGGCATTGGCCAGGCCCTGGGAAAGTTGATCGAGGTATTGCTCAAGCACGAAGGCCTGGCCCGCACTGGCATAAGCCTTTTTCTCGGCGGCGAATTTCAGGTCGGCAGCCTTGGCCGTCGCATTGATTTCCCGGGCATTCGCCGTGGCTTGATCGCGGGCCATGCTGGCCTGTAACCGGGCCTGATTGGTGGCTTCGGCGGCGGCGCCGCGTTCACGGGCGATCAGGGCTTGCGCGCCGATCTGCGCCGCTTGTACGCCGTGATAAGCATTGGCCGCCCCTGCCGGTGGATGAATCGCCTCGACCACCGTGGCGAGAATTTCCACGCCGCTGTCGAGTTTCTTCAGGTCGGCCTGCACCGCCCGGCCAATGTCTTCGGCGAGCCCTACCCGGTCCTCACCGAGCAAACCGTCAAGAGTCCGCGAGGCGAAGTCGTGGACCAGAATGCGGCTGGCGGTGCTGCGGATCAGCGTCGGCACATCCGCGCTGTTGTAAGTCGCCGCCAACGCCGCCTGATCATCCAGACCGATGCGATAGACAAAACGGACGTCCATGTTGACGATCTGGAAGCTCTGTTTGTCGGCACGGCTGCTGGCAATCACCTGGGATTTGTCATTCACATGGCTGGCGTCCCATAACCGGTTGGCCGTTATCGGCGCCGGACCTTCAGCGGGGTCGGCCTGCACAGGGGCTGACGTTTCGCCCACGCTGGTGGCCAATTCATGAACCACGCCGTTTTCGACACTTATCACCCTGCCCAACGGCCAGGGTAAACCTGCATGTAATCCAGGGCCGAACACCGCCACGGGTTTGCCGAAACGCTCGTAGATCCCCCGCCCTTGCAACGGTATTTCGTGAACACCGGTCAGCGACCAACCGACGATGGCGACAACACCCAGCACCGGCAAAAACGCCCGACGCATGTAAGTGAAGGCCCAGATCTGTCGCAGGTCGATGCCGAAGCGGTTGTGCAATTCGTGCTGCAAGGCCAGCAAGGGTTGCGGTGGCCAGCGCAGCAAGTCGGCAACAAAGCTACGCGCCAGCAATGCAGGTTCGAGTCGATCCCGACGAGGACTGAACAATGACAACACGGCACGCAGCAACAATTCGAAGGCCACGAGCCCCGGCAGCAGGCCGATCAGTACGGCCAGGCGCACCGGCCAGACCGAGGTTTCATTGCAAAACAACAGGCATAACGCACCGAGTATCAAACTGATGATTGCCACACGGGTGAGTTGCGCCAATGCGCCTGCTTCGGGCCATTGGGCACTGCCTTCCTGTGTCAGCTGACGCTCCAGCACCAGCAAGCCGAAGGCCAGCAACAGCGCCAGGGCAGCGCCGACGGTGGCGGACAATCCCAGAGCGGCTGGCGCCAAATCAAGGTTCCATGCTTGTTCGACGCTGAGCAATGCCAGCAATGCCCAACCTCCCAACCACAGCGTCGGAGCACCGATTTGCCTGAGCACATTCATCCACTGCTGACTGATCCGTTCCCGCAGCCGCTCGTACCAGCCCAGTGGTGCTTCTGTCTCTTCAGAGGCAACCACCAACGGCGCCAGCGGACTCATCGCGCACACGCGCCATTGGGTCACCCACCAGGCGGATTGCAAGCCTGCAACCAGCACCAGCAAAGCAGCGCTCTGATTGAACAGCAGGGCCGGCCAAAGGGATTGAGGCGCAAACAGCCCGACAAAAAAACCTGATACCAGGCCCATCGCCGCGAGCGCACCCAGACCGCTGGCGATCAGGCGCAATCGTCGCCCCTGAAAAACAGCCTGCTGAAAGCGCGGCAGTCCGGCTGCCTGCGCTCCTTCTTCATCGAGATCGACTTGCATACCACCCCAGTGTTTACGTTGCTCACGTCATATTTCGTTACGATATAACGCAACAGGCAAAATTTCCGTACATATTTGCTCTATCTAAAAATGCCCAACCTGTCCCTAGGCTGAAGCCTTGACCGAAATGCACTAAAACGCTCATATTACGATCGTAATTTTTTTAGAACTGCTTTTCCCCCTCCACCATCTGCTTTCAATCCAGGAGTAATCCATGAGCACTTATGACGTCGTGATACTTGGCGGTGGCCCCGGTGGCTACAACGCAGCCATCCGCGCGGGCCAACTGGGTTTGAAAGCAGCGTGCGTAGAAGGACGCGCCACCCTGGGCGGCACCTGCCTGAACGTTGGCTGCATGCCATCGAAGGCGTTGCTGCACGCCTCCGAACTGTACGACGCGGCGATGGGTGCGGAATTCGCCAACCTGGGGATCGAAGTCAAACCCACGCTCAATCTGGCTCAGATGATGAAACAGAAAGACGAGAGCGTGGCCGGTCTGACCAAAGGCATCGAGTTTCTCTTTCGCAAAAACAAGGTCGACTGGATCAAGGGATGGGGCCATATAGACGGGCCGGGCAAAGTCACGGTAACGGACAGCAGCGGTGGCAAGACCGAACTGAGCGCCAAAGACATCATCATCGCCACCGGTTCGGAACCCACTCCCCTGCCCGGTGTGGATATCGATAACCAACGCATTCTCGATTCCACTGGCGCACTGTCACTGACGGAAGTCCCGAAACACCTGGTGGTGATCGGCGCCGGAGTGATTGGTTTGGAGCTGGGTTCGGTCTGGCAGCGTCTGGGGGCTCGAGTGACCGTGGTCGAATACCTGGATCGGATCTGCCCGGGCGTGGACGGCGAGGCAGGCAAAACCCTGCAGCGCTCATTGAGCAAACAAGGGATCAGTTTCAAGTTGAGTTCAAAAGTGACCCGCGCCACCACTTCCGCCGCTGGCGTTCAACTCAGCGTCGAGCCCGCCGCAGGTGGCACCGCAGAGTCGATTGAAGCCGATTACGTGCTGGTGGCCATCGGACGCCGACCTTATACACAAGGTCTGAGGCTGGAGAACGTCGGCCTCAGTACAGACAAACGCGGCATGCTCGCCAACAAGGGCCACCGCACCGAAGCCGCCGGCGTCTGGGTGATTGGCGATGTCACCTCCGGCCCGATGCTCGCGCACAAGGCCGAAGACGAAGCCATGGCCTGCGTCGAGCAGATCGTTGGCAAGGCCGGTGAGGTCAATTACGACTTGATCCCCAACGTGATCTATACCAAACCCGAACTGGCCAGCGTCGGCAAGACCGAAGAACAACTGAAGGCCGAAGGTCGTGCATTCAAAGTCGGCAAATTCCCCTTCACCGCCAACAGCCGGGCGAAGATCAATCACGAAACCGAAGGCTTTGCCAAAGTACTGGCCGATGAGCGCACGGACGAAATCCTCGGCGTGCACCTGGTGGGCCCGAGCGTCAGTGAAATGATTGGCGAATATTGCGTGGCCATGGAGTTCAGCGCGTCCGCCGAAGACATCGCCCTGACCTGTCATCCGCACCCGACGCGCTCCGAGGCGTTGCGCCAGGCCGCGATGAATGTGGAGGGGATGGCGACGCAGATGTAAGGCGCCTGAGTTTTCTGTGGCGGGTCCATCGCTTTCACGAGCAGGCTCGCGCTCCCACATTGAAAGGCATCCAACTGTGGGGGTGAGTCTGCTCGCGAAAAGATCGCCTTGGCTAAAGCGGCAAATGCCCCAAGGGCAACGCCCCCGGCGTCTTCACTGTGTGAATGGCAAAGTTACTGCGGATATCGCTCACGCCCGGCAATTTCAACAAGCATCCGGTGAGGAAACGGTCATAGGCGCGCAAATCCGGCACCACCACCTGTAACAGAAAATCCGATTCCCCTGACACCAGAAACGCCGAAATCACTTCGGGCAGTGCCGTCACCGCCAGTCGAAAGGCTTCTGCCTGCTCGTCGTTATGGCGCTCGACCTTGACCCCCACGAACACGGTCAAGCCAAGCCCGACTTCATCGCGATCCAGATTGGCCTGATAGCCACGAATCACCCCGGCCTCTTCGAGCATCCGCACCCGCCGTAAACAGGGCGACGCAGACAGTCCGATTTCGTCAGCCAATTGCACATTGCTCAAGCGACCGTCCCGTTGCAGTGCGGCGAGAATCTTGCGGTCGTAGGCATCCAGTTTCATGGTTTGGCAGATCCCGATGGTACGAAGGTCAAAGACTGGCAGATTATGCCAAGGCTGGCCGTTTTAGAAGCGAACTACGCAACCACCTGCCCCGCCCTTGCGCCCTAGACTGGCCTTACCGAATCGACAACGAATGGGGTGCAACATGGCAGGACTGTGGCTGTTTTTCATGGCATTGGCGGTGGTGTATTTATTGCCCGGTCCCGACATGATCCTGCTGTTGCAGACGGGTGCTCGCCAGGGCAAAGGCGCTGCGCTGGCCACGGCGGTGGGCCTGGCCATCGCCCGGGCCTGCCATGTGGCGCTGGCGGCATTGGGATTGGCGGCACTGTTCAAGGCGGCGCCCTGGACCTTCGACGTGGTGCGTCTGGCCGGTGCGGCGTACCTGTTGTGGATCGGTGTTCAGTGCCTGCGCACGACCCTGCTGCCGAACCTCAATGGCGCCCATCAAACCACCGGGCAACCGCGCTGGGCGCAGGCGATACAGCGCGGCCTGCTGACCAACCTGCTTAATCCCAAGGCGTTGTTGTTCTGCTCCGTGCTGTTGCCACAGTTCATCAATCCGCACGCCGGGCCGGTGCTCGCACAATTCGCGACGTTGGGCGTGGTGTTGGTGGCCGTCGGTTTGCTGTTCGACAGTGCCTATGCGCTGGTCGGTGCGGCCTTGGGCCGATGGCTGCAACGCAGTCCATCCGCCCAACGCCTGCAGCAGTGGCTGTTTGGCAGCCTGTTGATCGGTTTCGCGGTGCGGCTGACCTTTGTTCAGCAGGCCTGAATCCTACTGGGTTTTGCGGCGGCGATTGATCAACAATAGCGCCGCCACCACGACCGCTAGCACACTGCCAATCTGCAGCAGCACCTTATACGGTCGCAGCGCCGAACGAGTTGCGTCGGTGACCTGCGTTACGTAACGCTTGTCCGCGTTCTGGAAGTCCGGGTAAGGGCATTGATGACCGAAATCCGCGGCCCATTCCACAAACGGGCCTTGTTGAACATAACGCTGATAGAGCGCGCTTTGCTCTTCAAGACTGCTGTTCCACCCGGCCGCTTCACACAGCACGGCAGCAAACGCCTGGCTGGTATGAGGCAAGTTGTCGGCAGCGCGACTGGCCAATGCCGTCGCGACAAAACGATAGTGGTATCGCTGATCGGGCTGAGCGGCGCTGGCCTGCTGGCGCTTCACTTCGTCCTCGGCCACTAGCGGCCCGACCTTCAGTTCACTGTTTTCCAGACTGTAATTACCACCGAACGTGGCGTAATCCGGGGCCATTTCATAGCCGAGGATATCCATTCCCCATTCGCGAGCGGTCCATGCCGCGTTGAACAGTGCAGCGGCACGACGCGTCGGCCACCATGCAGAATCGGCAGCCAGACGTTGCTGGCCATACAACCTGGCCTTGTGGCGCAATCCGTCGTTATCGAAATAGGCGGGCGCTAGCTCGTAATGTCCTTCGCGCAGCAAGCGTCGACCCAAAAGATTGCGCAGCTTGGCGGCCACCGGCAGCGGTACATAGTTGTCGCGATCCTGCTGACTGAGTGCCGGTGGCGCCGGAACCTGAGTGTCGACGTAATGTTTGAGCTCGTCGACGGTCAGCACACGCTCGGCGACTGTGGCCGCATCGAACCAGTAAATGTCGTTGCTTCGATAAAGCTGATCAAAAGCCTGCAGGTAATCCCCGCGCTGCAAGGCCAGAATCGCGCTTTCGCCTTCGACCCGACACTTGGGCTGGAGCGTTTCGTAATCGTAGTCCGGCGTTCTGCGCTCACCCCAGGATTCATTCTGCGGGAAGGCCTGGGCCGCCTTCGCATAAGCGGCAGCCGCAGCATTTTTATCACCCTCGCGCACCGCCAGTTTGGCCCGCAGCCACCAAGCCAGGCCGCCATCGCCGGCGTGTTCCAGGAAGGCCTTGGCGCTGGCGTAGTCACCCTGTTGATAATTGACCGCCGCCAGGCGATCGGCGTTATCGAGCGTACCGCGCGTGCTGCTTTGAAGGAGTTTGATCAATTTCTGTTCGTTGGGCGGCTGATCGCCGAATGACCAACCCAGTCGACTGATCAAGGACGCCGTGATCAGTTGTTGTACCGCTTTGCCCTTGAGCAGTTCGGCCAGTTGAACGTCCGGCATCGCTGCAAGATCAGCCATCAACAGCTTCAGCGAGGTGTAGCCAACCGCCGAACCCTGGAGGTTTTGCGTGGCATACAATTCGATGGCGCTGTTCCAGTCGCCCTCCTTCCGGGCAACGCGGGCTTGTTCACCCAGACTGGCAACGCCCAACTCCAGCGGATCGCTGAAACCATCGATGCTCAGTTGCCGGGTTTGCTCGAAAGCCTGGCGCGACTGCGCCAGCACGTCGGGATCGGCGCCCGCTTCCGAGCTGATGGCAAACAACGCCCGGCCCAGCGAGTATGCGGCCCATGTGCTGCGCAACGATCGTTGATCGGCCGGCAGCGCCAATACCTTCTTAAAATACTCCGCCGCCAATCCAAAATCGCCGCCAGCAAATGCCACGGCACCGGCCAGATAGAACTTGAGCTCAGCCGGCAGCTTTTCGCCCCCAACCTCAACCTGGCGGGCATCGGTCAACGCACGCAACTGTTGCACCAGCGCCTGCTGCTCGGCCGTCAAACCTGCCTGCTCGGCCTGATTGCGCTGTTCTGCATAGTCGGTTGTTTCCATGCTGTTGACGGCTTGAGTGACGTGTTTCAACCCGGCAATGGCATGCCCCAGGCGATTGACCTCGAAATTGAAGTTACCCTCAGGCAGTTCCGCCAGCGACTGGTTACGATTGTCGAGCAGGCGCATGGGGAAATCCGGCCCGCACGCCAGCGCCGAACCCAGCGGCAGGCTGAGACTCAGGCAAAGTAGATGGCGGGACCAGTTACGGGTAAACATTCGAACCTCCTTGATCAATATGTGCGCAGCGAGCCCAACCCATGGCACGCTGTCCGCCAGCCGCTATTCGACCGTCATGCAGGCGGGTGAAGGTAAGCAGATCCGGGCCTTGTTGCAACGCATAACCGGCCAGCGCATCCGCCCCCTCACACCCTCGAACCGCCAACGTCACACGCTCGGGCCAGGCTGTGTCGAGGTTGCCCTCGTTGCTGATGCCGATGTCATAGAGGCCTTCCTGAGCCGAGAGTTTCAGCGACAACCGACTGTTCAGCGCGTCACCATGTACTACAGCGCGCAAGGTCGTCAGGCTCCAGGCGCGACGGTCGTTGGCCAGAGGCAGGCGAAACCAGATCAGGCCCGCCAGATGTGCCGGCGGATCGGCACGCAATTCGGCGCCAAGCTGTCTGAGTTGCCGTGGGTCGGCCAGCAATTCCTGACGCTTGCCCTCACGTTCGAGGCGTATCTCACTTTCCACGATTGGCGCACCGTCAGCACTTGGCAACAACGCCACGCCGTAGGCCGGCAACGCTAAATAGAAGGGCTTCGAAGTGATACGGCTCCATTCTTTCGCCCAGTGCCGGGCCTGCGCCGGATCGAACAGACCACGACGCGGGTCGCTGACGGCATGCACTTGCAGCACGCTGCTATCAACTGTGGATAACAATGCAGGCAATTCGCGACTGTCGAGCCACGCCGGCAACGCGGTGATGCTCAGCGGCAAAGAGGCTGGCAGATTGGCGCGCAAATGCTGCAGAAACTCACGGTACGCCGGTAGCCGGGCGTTACCTGCATCGTGGTCGATTTCCACACCGGAGAGGCTCAGTCCCAACGCCTGCCAATCGCTGATCACCTGTTGAATCTGTGTCGTGACCTCATCCTGATCCAACGACTTGAGCTGACCATCAAGGCGAATCACCGCAATCAGTGGCCGCCCGTCTCGCTTGAGCAATGCAGGATCAATCCGTGCCCGACTCCAGCCGGCCTGGGGAAAGGCTTGTAGCGCCAACACCCGCAAAGTGGAAAAGTCTGCGCGGCTGTCCCTCAGAGCGACGTCATGATCAGGTGTCCATTGTCGTTGCCAGACATAGAGCTGCTGATCGAGTGGCGGAGCATCCTGTTCTTCGCAACCGCTGAACAGCGCCAGCGATGTCAGCAGGACGATCCAGCGAGCAAGAATAACCATTAAGGCGCCTATCCCTGAAAATGCAGAAAGGGCCAGTGACGGCCCTTTCGTTCTGCGCTCTACCCTACTGAGCCATCGCACTCCGGGCAATGATGGCTTATGACGATTCTTCAGATATCCAGCACCAGAGGCTGCTCGCCCTGAGCCGGAATTGCACAACAAATCAGCACCTGTCCTTGCTCCGGTACTTCGGCGGGTGGCTGTGGATAATGCACCTGGCCGCTGATCAGGCGAGTCTTGCAGGTCCCGCAGGAACCCCCTCGGCAGCTGAATTCCGGGCGTAGTCCGCGACTTTCCGCCAGTTCCAGAAGACTGCTGCCATCGGGTTGCCAGTGAGCCTCTTTGGCGGAGCGCTGGAACACCACCGGCACCGACGTGGTGGCGGCTGGCGGTTGTTCGATAACCACGGCGTCAGGGTCTGGTTGCCGACGCAATGTGGAGGGCCCGAAGGTTTCGGCGTGAATCCTTGCATCGCGGATGTCCAGCTCGCGCAATCCGTCGTACATCGCCTGGGTAAAACTTCCCGGACCACACAGGACGAAATCCAGAAGATCGTAGTCCTCGACCTCAAGCAGATCCTTGAGTAGCGCGACGTCAATTCGTCCGGTCAGGTCGAAATCTTCACCCTCACGCGCCGAAGGCTCTGGTTGACTGAGCAGCCGCACTACCCTGACGGCATCACCAGCGTCATCAAGCAAGCGGTCCAGTTCACGACGAAACACTTGATCGCCCAACGTACGCGAACTCTGCAAGAACCAGGTCGGCCGAATACGGCGGGTGCGCAAACCTTGATAAACCACCTCACGCAGCATCGACAAAAGCGGCGTAATGCCAACTCCGGCGGCCATCAACACCAGCGGACGGCGCTCATGAGGGGCCACAGTGAAATGCCCTTGAGGTGCACGCGCTTCCAAAAGATCACCGACGTGAACCTGTTCGTGCAGGTGTGAAGACACACGTCCGTCACGTTTGACACTGATGCGGAAGAAATCATCGGACGGTGCGCTCGACAGGCTATACGTGCGGATATGCACTTCGCCATCAATGTTGAACCGCAAGGGCAGATGCTGCCCGGCGTGGAACAACGGCAAACCGGCACCGTCGGCGGGCTCCAGGTAGATCGAGCGAATGTTGTGGCTTTCCGGTTCGATCTTCACTACCCGCAACGGCCGCCAGCTATCGCCAAGGGCCCGAGCTTGCAGGCGGGCCTTGGCCTGTGCCCAAGTACCCGTCAGCAAACTGGTGGGTGAAACACCGTCGAAACGCCAGCGCAAAGCCAAGGCGGCGGGTCGACGCACCACATGTTCCACGTGGAACTTCCACAAGCGCTCGGCACCCTGAAAGGCTTCGACCTGTGGACCTTCAAGGATGATTTCGGTGCGACCGCTGAGTTGCAGCAGGTCACCGGAATTGAAATCGATGAACAACAAACCAGCCCTGGGATTGGCCAGAAGGTTGCCCAACGTGTTGAAAAAAAGATTGCCGGCGAAATCCGGGATGGTCAGGCGATTACCTTCTACTTGTACAAAACCGGATTGACCGCCGCGATGGGAAACATCCACCGAACGCTCACCCTCGACGTCCACATAACTGGCGACAAAGAAGGTATCTGCCTCGGCAATCATCGCCTTGGCCGCCTCATCCAGCTCGCTGTAATGCTGCGCGAGTCGGGTTGCCGGATCTGCCAATGGCACGGATCGAAACTGCCGTAGTTGAATGTATTGCGGACAGTTGCCGTAAGACTGCTGCACCGACACGTTAAAGCCGTTCGAGGACATTGCGCCGATACGACCATTGATACGGTTGCGACGCCGGGTGTGAAGTTCGATACCCAGCAGACCGATCGCCGCTCCATCAGCCAATTGCGCCGGATCATCGGCAGCCGGCAAGCTGCTGAATTGCAACAACCCTGGTTCAGGTGAATGGGCGAAGCCCGGTGCTCCTTCCAGCACGCTGGCCCACGGATTGCCATTTGCATCCACCGCGCCGTAAAGCATGAACGGCAGTTGCTGATAGAACGTACGGTGCTGGTCGGGCATCTCGGTGCGAATTACCCGACGCCCCAACACCTCCATTCGCTCAGCGACACCCACATGAGCCTGCAACTCTTTTTCGCCAGCATGCCACGGTGAACGGTCCATTACGGCTACTCCCCTGCACTCTCGGCGCAGCGTGAAGGGCCCAACAGTGTCGGGCCGCTAGCATCAGGCAGTTTTTTGCAGGCCCGCAACGGTGCGCGGCATGCCGACAAATCCTGGCAAGGCTTCTACCCGTGCCAGCCAGGCGCGGATGTTGGCGTAGTCGTCCAGCGATACATTGCCTTCAGGTGCATGGGCGAGGTAGCTGTAGGCTGCCACGTCAGCGATGGTCGGCTCGCTGCCAGCCAGCCAAGGCGTATTGGCCAATTCATGATCGATCACCTTCAGCACGGTATGGGCGTACGCGATCGTTTCTTCAGCGTTGTAAGGTGCGCCAAATACAGTGATCAACCTGGCCCTGGCCGGACCAAAAGCAATCGGCCCGGCAGCCACCGACAACCAACGCTGCACCTTGGCGGCACCCACCGGATCGGTTGGCAACCAACGACCCTTGCCGTATTTCTGTGCCAGATAAACCAGGATCGCGTTGGAATCGGCCAATACCACGCCTTGGTCATCCAGCACCGGCACCTGACCAAAAGCATTGAGTGCCAGGTATTGCGGTTGCTTGTGTTCGCCCTTGGCCAGGTCGACGAAGATCAACTCGGTTGGTAATTGCAGTAGCGAAAGCATCAGCTCCACACGGTGCGCGTGGCCGGAACGGGGAAAGTTGTAGAGTTTGATGGCTTGCATGGTCGACTCCGCAGGGTGAAAAGCGCTGTTCGGTGGATCAGCGCAGGAGGCAGTCATCTTCTACCAGTCACCAAAACAACAGAATAACCAGCAAATGCAATCCATTATTTCAACCAACGCAATAAACCATCAGCCGCTCAGTGCGGGGTTTTCCCTGAGCGCCTTCACGGTAAAGTCCACAAAGCTGCGGACGCGTGCCGGGGCATTGCGCCCTCCCTGATACATCACATGAATGGGCAAAGCCGGCATTTCGAAGTCGGCCAGGATGATCTCCAGCTCTCCAGCCGCGACCTTGCCCGCCACCTGATAAGACAAAACCCGAGTGAAGCCCAGGCCAAGGCTAGCAGCGGTAATGGCCGCCTGATTCGCCGTCACCACCAGCCGTGGTTCAGGACGGACATTCAGCGCCTCGCCATCGACCAGGAATGGCCAGCTTCTTTGTTGGCCTATCGACGATGTGGCGATGATTGGCGCTTTCGCCAGGTCTTGCGGATGTCTTGGCCTTCCGTGAATGGCAAGAAACTGCGGTGACGCGCAAATCACTCGTCGCACCTCACCTACTCGAATGGCGTGCTGATTGCTGTCGGGTAGCTCACCGATGCGCACGGCCACATCGATGCCCTCCTCCACCACACTCACTATCCGATCAACCAGCAATGCGTTGATCGTGACGTCGGGAAATTGCGTCAGAAAATTCACCATCAGCGGTGTGATGAACAGCTCGCCAAACAACACCGGCGCCGTCAGCGTCAATTGCCCACGGGGTTGGGCATGACTGCCCGCCGCCGAATCCTCGGCTTCCTGGACCTCAGCGAGAATTCTCCGACAATCTTCAAGATAACGCTGGCCTGCCTCGCTCAGGTGCACGCTGCGCGTGGTGCGCGTCAGCAGCTGCGTACCAATACGCTTCTCCAGCGCCGCCACCGCGCGGGTGACACTGGCTGCCGACATGCCCAGACGCCGCGCCGCCGCCGAAAACCCCTGGTCCTGAGCCACGGCGGCGAAGACCTGCATTTCCTGGAAGCGGTCCATGGGCATGTCCTCGATTCGGATAAAAAAATCGCAACCATTGGCTGCGATTTTTAGAGGGTTGTGACGAAACAATAAAGATTGTCACAGTGCCTCGCGTATTCCGAGGCCTGCAGGGAACTTCAGAACTAGCTCTTTGAAAATAAAGTTTGTCACAAAACTCCAAATTTCAAAAAGAATGGCTCCGCTGCAAACAATAAAGATTGTCACAACGTCACCTGCCATTGGAAATAGTCGAATCCGCTGCAAGGGTTATCCAGCTCAATGCATGAACTTCGAATCCAAAGCTCCCTCGGCTCCACCTCTATTGACCAGCCTCAATTGTTACTCGGGAATGCAAATTGCGCAGCCTCGTGACTGGCACGTTGCGGCCAGCGCTGTGTAATGGCCTTGCGGCGTGTATAGAAACGAACCCCATCGGGGCCGTATGCGTGAAGGTCGCCAAACAGCGAACGTTTCCATCCACCGAAACTGTGATAAGCCACGGGAACCGGTAATGGAACGTTCACCCCAACCATGCCGACTTCGATTTCATCACAGAACAGTCGGGCCGCCTCGCCATCACGGGTAAAGATGCAGGTGCCATTCCCGTATTCATGCTCGTTGATCAGTTGCATGGCTTGTTCAAGGCTGTCGACTCGCACTATGCACAATACCGGGCCGAAGATCTCTTCTTTGTAGATCCGCATCTGCGGGGTGACACGGTCGAACAGGCAACCGCCAAGAAAGAAGCCATTTTCCTGGTTGGCCACCTGAAGTCCGCGGCCATCGACAACCAGTTCAGCCCCGCTTTGAACACCCTCGTCGACGTAGCCCTTCACTTTGTCACGATGGGCGCTGGTGATCAGGGGGCCCATGTCCAGACCGCAGGAAGTTCCCGCACCAATTTTCAGCGCCTGGATCTGCGGCACCAACCGCTGGATCAGCGCATCAGCGATCTGGTCACCCACACAAACCGCGACCGAGATTGCCATGCAACGCTCGCCGCAAGAACCATAAGCAGCCCCCATCAAGGCGCTCACGGCATTATTCAGGTCAGCATCAGGCATCAACACGGCATGGTTTTTCGCGCCGCCCAGCGCTTGCACTCGCTTACCACGCCGGGTGCCTTCTGCGTAGATGTATTCGGCGATCGGTGTCGAACCGACGAAACTCAGTGCTTTGACTTCAGGTGCTTCAATCAGGGCATCGACTGCTTCCTTGTCGCCGTGGACGACGCTCATCACACCTTTGGGCAGGCCCGCTTCGAGCAACAGCTCGGCGATATACAAGGTAGAGCTGGGATCACGTTCCGAAGGCTTGAGGATGAAGCAGTTGCCGCAAACGATGGCCAGCGGATACATCCACAGTGGGACCATGGCCGGGAAGTTGAACGGAGTGATTCCGGCCACCACACCGATTGGCTGGAAATCACTCCAGGCATCGATATTCGGACCTACATTGCGGCTGTATTCACCCTTGAGGATTTCCGGGGCGGAGCAGGCGAATTCCACGTTCTCAATACCGCGCTTGAGTTCGCCCGCTGCGTCTTCCAGTGTCTTGCCGTGCTCTTCGCTGATCATCCGGGCGATCGTGGCCTCGTTTTGCTCAAGCAGTTGCTTGAAACGAAACATGATCTGGGCGCGCTTGGCGGCAGGGGTTTGACGCCATGCGGGAAAGGCCGCCGTCGCAACGGCTATCGCCTGTTGAACCGTTGCGCGATCGGCAAGCGAAACCTGGTGGATCACCTCACCGGTCGACGGGTTGTACACGGGCGCAGTACGACCGGCGATGGCAACGTGCTCGCCGTTAATCAGATGATGGATGCTACTCATGGTTGAAGACCTTTGGTTCGAAGTGAAGGGACGGACGAATTAGCGCTCCGGGGCCGTGCCCGGTTGCCCTGGGCCTTGAGTAGTCAGCCATTCGTGCATCGGATCGTTCTTGAAACACCACTGGCGGGTCGGACCCGCCATAACATTCAAGTAATAGCTTTCATAGCCGTAGGGCACCACGACGGGGTGGTAACCGCGTGGAACCATAACCACGTCGCCGTCTTCGACCGCCATGGCCTGATCCAGGCTGCGGTCGTCGGTGTACACGCGCTGAAAGACGAAACCCTGCGCCGGGCTGATTCGGTGGTAATAGGTCTCCTCGAGCACGCTTTCATGGGGTATCGCATCGGTATCGTGCTTGTGCGGTGGGTAGCTCGAACTGTGGCTTTGCGGCGTGCGTACTTCCACCACCAGCAACGACTCCGCTGGCTGGTCGGCCGGCAGGATATCGGTGATGTACCGGGTATTGGCGCCAACACCCCGAACCGAACGCCGGATGCTGGCGGGCTCAATCAACCGTGCTGGCAGCTTGCCTTTGGCCGGCGCGGTGCACAGCGCGATCTCCGCGTTGCTGTGGGCGATGACCTGTGCTGTCAGCCTGGGCGGCAAATACAGCGCATAGGGTGCCTGCTCGTCAAACGGCCCCGTACGCCCGCCTATCTCCTTGCAGTGCAGATCGCCCGCGCTCAGCGACACCACGCCACACAGCAAAACCGCACAGGTCTCGCGTTCCGTTTCATGCAGGCTGATCGACTCACCGGCAGCCAATTGCCGGACTTCAAAGCCGACATGCCCCCAACCTGCCGACTCCGGAGTCACTTTGACCCGCTCGCGCCCACTCTTGGCCGCTTTGACTAATAGGCTCATGTTGTTCCCCCCTTAGATGCGCTGCACCTTTCTGGCCGACTCATAGGCGGCACGCGCCTCTTGCACTTGCGAGCGCTGCGATACTTGCGGTACCGCGACTTCCCACCAGCAGCCACCTTCCTGGGTAGTACGCCGTGCATCGGTATCGATAACAATCACATAACTGCGATCGCTTTGCCTGGCTCGAACCATGGCCGTTTCCAGCCCGGCGATACCGGTCACATGTTCGGCCTTGGCGCCCAGCGCTTGAGCGTGTTTCGCGAAGTCGATTTCAGGCACCCCCTGGGGACCGGTCAGGCAGTTTTCCAGCATGTTATTGAAGGGCTCGCCACCACAGGCCTGCTGCAAACGGTTGATGCAGCCGTAACCTCGGTTGTCCAGCAACACCACGATCAGCTTTTGACCCAGCATCACGGACGTCGCCAATTCCGAGTTCATCATCAGGTAGGACCCATCGCCCACCATCACGATGATTTCCCGTTCCGGGCGGGCCATCTTCACCCCCAGCCCCCCCGCCACTTCATAGCCCATGCAGGAGTAGCCGTACTCCATGTGGTAGGCGCCTGCTGCACCTGCACGCCACAACTTGTGCAGTTCGGCAGGCAGCGTGCCAGCGGCACACACCACGATGTCGTGCCGAGCAGAGTCCGGGTGCGAGCGCTGGACCGCACCAATCACTTCGGCATCATAGGGAAGGTAACCGGCGCCCGGCGCTTCACACCGGCTGGTGACGCCTTGAACTGTTTCGCGCCAACCGTGCGCCAACCGACGCGCACGCTCGGTCCATTGCGCCTCGGCCTGCCAGTCGTTGCCCAGTTCTCGAGTCAGTTGGTCCAATGCCCAGCGAGCGTCCGCCACCAGACCTTGACCACGCCATTTCAGCGCGTCAAAGGTGTTGACGTTGATCGACAGTAACCGGGCCTGGCTGAACAGGCTGTGTGAGCCCGTCGTGAAGTCCTGTAAACGGGTACCGACGGCCAACACCAGGTCAGCCTCGCTCGCCAGCTCGTTGGCCGCTGGTGAACCGGTCACACCGACCGCCCCCAGTTGCAACGGATGGTCCCATGGCAAGGCGCTCTTACCCGCCTGGGTTTCACAGACCGGCACGCCGAAGACTTCGGCAAAAGTACGTAATGCGGCACCGGCGCCGGCGTACAGCACCCCCCCACCGGATACGATCACTGGCTTGCGGGCCTGACGAATCGCCTGGATAGCCTCGGCCAGCTCAGCCTCAGCAGCCGTCAGGCAGCGGATGCGCACTAGCCGCTCGTTGAAAAATTCAACCGGGTAATCATAGGCCTCGGTTTGCACGTCCTGCGGCAAGGCCAGTGTCACTGGGCCGCACTGGGCCGGGTCAGTCAAAATCGAGATCGCACGCGGCAAGGCAGTCAGCAGTTGCTCGGGGCGAATGATGCGGTCGAAGTAGCGCGACACCGGTCGCAAACTGTCGTTGGCCGACACGCTTCCATCGGCGCTGTCTTCAATTTGCTGCAGCACCGGGTCCGGTGCCCGCGAAACAAACACGTCGCCAGGCAACAGCAGCACCGGTAGCCGATTCACGTGAGCCAGCGCGGCAGCCGTGACCAGATTGGTGGCACCCGGGCCAATACTGGTGGTCACCGCCATCATGCGCTTGCGAAAGTGCGCCTTAGCGTAGGCAATCGCGGCATGCGCCATACCCTGCTCATTGTGTGCACGATAGGTAGGAAAATCTTCGCGCTGCTGGTAGAGCGCTTCGCCGACACCCGCCACGTTGCCGTGGCCGAAGATGGCAAAACAGCCTGCGAACAGCGGCAGTTGCTCGCCGTCAATCTCGACCCGTTGAGCGGCAAGATAACGCACCAATGCCTGGGCCATGGTCAATCGAATAGTGGACATCAGGCAGCCCTCCCGGACTCTTCACGCCAGGCTTGAATCAACTCCACGAAGTTGGCCGCGACTTCACGCTTGACCCCCTCATCGTCGAGTTCCCCCTGGAACCATTTGCGGCTGGGTTCGTAGAAAATGGTGCGGCCAACCGTGAAACCGCGACAGGTCTTGGAGGCCCGCGCGGCGCGGAAGCCCTCTCGCAATCTGTCGGCCGGGGCATTGAGCCCCAGAAGCACCACGCCACGGCAGTACGGATCGCGTTGATGAATCAACGCATCAATCTGCTGCCACATCGGCGCAGAGAGTTGCTCCAGCTTCCACCATTCGGGAGCGATACCCAGGTCATAAAGACGCTGCAATGCGCGGTAAACGGTATCCGGCGACTGCGGCAGATCCCGTGGCGGAATCACTTCCAGCAACAACTCGTGACCGGACACCTGGGCAGCCTGGTAGAGCGCCAGTAGTTGGGCCTCCTGCTCTTGGCGGTTTTCTATCGCGTCATCCGGGTGGTAGGGCACCAGGCACTTGATCACATGTTCCTTGGGCCAGCTGAGCAGATGCGAGCCAATTGAACGTCCCCACTCGAACTGAAGCGGATTGGACAACGGCAACTCGACCGGACGACCGAGCCACCAGCCACGCCCTGTCGCATCGTTCAGGGCATCCTGGCCATAGAGGTCGTCCGCCAGAATCCCGACCTTGCCGGCCAGGCCGTATTGCTGTTCCACTTCGGCCACGGTCTCGACAAGCAGTTGCTTGAGTTTGCCGATGCTCGACTCGGGCAAACCGGCCTGCCGAGCCAATTCGAGCAACTGGATGCGGTGATCGAAAGCCAATACCAACAGTTCCTCCCACTGTGGACGCGCTACTGTCACCCGGTGCAGATGGTTGAGGGTCTTGTCCGCGGCCGGCCGCATCGGTTGGGTTTTGAGGAAATAACTCAGCTCCGCCTGCGTCGGCATCGCCGGCGCACAACCATGGCGGCTCACTACCAGTGCACCGCAGGCATTGGCATAGCGGCAGCAGTCCACGTAGTCCCTGCCGCGCAACCAACCTGACAGGAAGCCGGACAGAAAGGCATCCCCGGCACCTAGTACGTTGAGCACCTCCACCTGGACGCCCCGCTGAATACCGGCATCCTCTATTCGGTCAGGGATTGTACCCTCGATCACCACGCACCCCAGTGCACCGAGCTTCACCACCAGTGTGGCGTCAGATACCTGTCGCACCACCCGTAGACAGGCGATCAGATCATCCATGCCTCCCGCAATACGAAACTCCTCCTCGGTGCCGACGATCAGGTCGAACTTCGGCAGAATGGCTTGCAGATGTTGGGTGACGCTGCAGTCGGCGATAAACCGGGTTTCACCATCCCCCTTTGCGGTAAGCCCCCAAAGAACCGGACGGTAGTCGATATCCAATACCGTGCGCACGTTGTTGCGACGAGCAAAGTCGAGGGCAAGGCTGGCAGCGGCGTGCACCCCTGGTTGCGAGAAGTGCGTGCCTGTAATGGCCAGCGCCTTGCTGGAGGCGATAAAGGATTCGTCAATATCATCTACCGATAGCGCCATATCGGCGCAATGGTCGCGATAGAACAATAGCGGGAAGCTCTCACGGTCCTTGATACCGAGTAACACCAGGCCTGTCAGATGTTCTGGGTCGCGCTTAAGTTGCGACACATCGCAACCTTCGGCCGCCAGGGTATCGACCAGGAACTGTCCCATCTGCTCGGCACCCACCCGGCTCAACATCGCCGACTTCAAGCCCAGCCTCGCTGTGCCAAACGCCACGTTACCCGAAGACCCTCCCAGGTATTTGGCGAAGTGGCTGACATCTTCCAGACGTGCACCAATGTTGGTGGCATAAAGGTCGACCAGCAAACGCCCGAGGCAAATGAGGTCTATAGGGCGATCATTTGCAAACTTCGTCAAACTTCCCATGTTCAGCCCTCGTAATCTTGATCATTCAAATCACAACGCCCGGCGTCTCCACGAGCGTGTCCAAGTCCTCACCACCGGCCATCACGCGCAAGATTTCGTCGCGAGAAATATCGGTTTTCTTGTAAGTACCGTGGTTTGTGCCTCGATTGAGCAGGGTGAATCGATCGCCAATCGGGTAGGCGTGGTTGATGTTGTGCGTAATAAACACCACGCCAATGCCGTCGTTTCTGGCCTTGGCTATATATTTCAAGACCATGCTGGCCTGGTGGACACCCAACGCAGATGTCGGCTCATCTAGGATCAAGACTTTGGCGCCGAAATAGGTCGCTCGAGCGATGGCCAACCCCTGCCGCTCGCCGCCCGACAGGGTTCCAACCGCCTGCGCCGGATCCCGAATATCGATGCCGATCCGCACCATTTCTTCACGGGTTACTTGATCGGCGTACTTCGCATCAAAACGCCGCATCAAACCTTGGCCCTTGGTCGGTTCACGCCCCAGGAAGAAGTTACGGCTGATACTCATCAACGGCAGCATCGCCAAGTCCTGGAACACGGTTGCGACACCGGCTTGATAGGCATCGCGCGGGCTCTTGAACAAGACATCCTTGCCGTTGATACGAATGCCGCCAGCACTGGGCTGATGCACACCAGACAACACCTTGATCAGGGTGGACTTACCCGCACCGTTATCCCCAAGCAAGCAATGCACTTCGCCTGGGCAAACATCAAATGACACACCTTGAAGGGCAACCACGGAACCGAAGGTTTTTCTGACATTGGCAAGTTCAATTACTGGAAGCATTTTAAATCTCCTGTAGTAACTTATCGGCTGCTGGTTGCCATCTTGCGGATGTAATCGTTAAACAACACAGCAATCAAAACCATCAGCCCCAGGAAAACCTTGAACCAATCCGTATCGATGCCGGTGTAGAACATGCCAACTTGAACAGTACCGAAAATCAAGGCGCCAACCATGGAGCCCACCGCAGAACCATATCCCCCGGTCAATAAAGAACCACCAATAACCGCGGCAATAATGGCCTCAAACTCTTTCTGAATACCGCGCATGGTGTCGGCAGACCCCGACTCCAAAACTTGTATGGTGGCAAACAAAGTCGCCATCAATGCCGAGAACATGAACAGGTATATTTTTACTCTATCAACCGGAACGCCCATGTTGCGTGCAGCATTGGCATCCCCGCCCGTAGCGAAGATCCAGTTGCCCAGACGAGTGCGCAGCAATACCCAGGTTGCCAGCGCCGTAACAACTACCCACCACAGGATCGACACCGGAATACCGGGCACTGACGCCAGTCCATCCGGCCGCATCGTGATCACACCGTGTTCCGCGAGGTACTGGAACAGCCCGCCAAAGAGGTGTCCAGAAAAAATAGACACTACCCAGGAGTTTTCATTGAGCTCATTCACGACATAAGAAATTTGCGTTTTACCGGTCAATAGACGCGTTACCGCTACGGCGACACCGCGCAAGATGAACATTGTCGCCAAGGTCACAATGAACGATGGCAATTTGGTGCGAACCACCAAATAACCGTTAAACGCGCCGATCATCAAACTGAATACAAACGCCATCATCACCGCGACCGGTAATGACAACCCCAACTTGGTAACGCCAACGCCGATCATAAGCCCCGAAAGTGCAATCATGGACCCGATCGACAGATCAAACTCACCTGCAATCATCAGCAAGGAAACCGAAACCGCCAAAATCCCAAGCTCGGCGGCCACTTTGAAAATATTCAGCATCCCTTCGGCGCCAAACATTCCACTGCCATTCGCAAACAAGAGAAAGAACACATAAACAAACACCAGACCCGATACCGCACCCGATTCCGGGCGATGCATAACACGCGCAAAAATTGATTGTTTAGTTAACCGTTTTGAATCGCTGCCAACACCCTTCTTTGTTATCTGGATGCTTTTGGGCACTTCAACACTTGTGGCATTCATTTTCTTCTCCATTTGGTCTAGAAATTACTATTTCCAAATAAACTAGGAAGTCATTGATACAAGGATGCCTATCGAGCGCGGGCCAGTGGGCTTGATGCGCTCGACAGTGCGACCAATGAAATCCCGGATACTGATCAGTTATCGAAGTTAACGATTTTTTGTTGTTCCAACGCTTCCCGCATGGCAACGCCAATACGGGTGGCGGCTTGTGCCTCTAACAAGCGGTCCCTCAGGGTGTCGCCACTGCTGACGGCATCGATAAAGGCTTGTGCTTCCAGGACAAAGGCTTGCTCAAAGCGGCCAAAGAAATCCACGACCCTGTCGGAGTGGTTGGCATTGCCCTTCTGCACACTGACTTCTGAAACCGGGGTTCCCCCGACGCCAAGTGCCAGGGAAGCATCGGTCCCCACCAACTGCAACGAGGTTTCATCGCCGTGATGGGAAGTGCGCGAGGCATGAAAAGTCGCGAGAATGTCGTTCTCGAATAGAACGGTGGCAGTGGCGGTATCGACGTCATTGCAGGCGGCCAGGCCAGGGTACATGGCGCGGATACCGGTAGCGGAAACCGACACGGGTTTTGCACCGTCAGTCATCCAAAGGGCGACGTCGATGTCGTGAATACTGCAGTCCAGGAACAGACCGCCCGAAGTCGGCGCAAAATCTACAAAGAAGCCATTGGTATCAATCGCATCCAGCGAAGCGCAATGCAGGCGGAACAGTCGGCCCAGATCGCCTTTGTTCAACAGACGCTTGGCTTCTACATACGCCGGATCGTAGCGACGCATGAACCCGATCATGACCGTTTGCGAAGAGTACTTGTCGGCCGCCGCCAGGACCCGCTCGCACTCTGCTTCGGTGAGTGCCAATGGTTTTTCACAAAATACGTGTTTACCGGCTTCGAGTGCCGAGACAATTTGCTCGGCATGCAATGATGTCGGGGTGGCAAGCCACACAGCATCAACGTCCTTGTCCGCCAGTAGCGACTCCATGTTTTCATAAAGTCGCGTGATACCCAGCTCTTTCCCGGCCCACTCACGTTCAGCGGCAACCGGACTGGAACCCGCGATCAGCTCAGTCCCACGTACCCGTTGTGCCAGATTGCGCGCATGGTTCTTACCAATACGACCCAAGCCTACGATGCCGATTTTTATTGTTGTTTTCATTTCATGCCCCGTATATTTCGGCCACACAAAGAGCGAATTCATAACTTCGGAAGTCGCTGTTTTTGCGTTTATTCCACTGCATCACCCATTATGTGGCCGGGTTGATAGTGAGACTAGCGGTAGCCTAGTTTACTGAGCGTCAATACTTTTTCTGCGTCTGTCTTGTTACTCACGAACAGTGGACCGGTGTACACATTGTTTAATGGCAGCAGACCATACTTGGCTTGCTTGGTGAGCATGACAACGGGTAAGTAACCCATCATGTATTGTTGTGCATCCAGCGCAAAGAACACGTCGCCTTTGGCCACACCGTCGAGCAACTCAGGGGACACATCAAAGCTGCCGAACTTGTACTTGGTTAGCGTTCCTTTCTTGCGCAAGTCGACAATCAATACGTTCGCTACGCTGGAACTGGTCGCCAGGATGCCATCGACCTCCGGGTGGCTGGCCAGATAGGCGCCAACTCGCGAGGTGATGTCGGTCGGGTCCAGCGTCATGGCCACTACCGGAGCATTACCTCCCATACCGTCCTTAAATCCACGGCAACGGTCATCGATAGCCACGTTACCGACTTCGTGATTCAGACAGATCGGGTTTTTCACCCCTGCCGCCTTGTAACGCTCACCGGCCATCTTCCCGGCGGAGTACTCGGCAGCGCTACCTACATAAAACTTTGCACCCACCTTTTTTACGTCGTCTTCACCTGAGTCGACGACAATCACTGGAATACCGGAAGCATCGGCAGCCTTGATCGACTTTTGCAGGGCATTCGCATCAGGCACCGATACGACCAGTCCATTGACCTTGGCGGCGACGGCTGCATCGATCATGCGAGACATGGCGATCGGGTCAAAGGCTTCAGGGGCCTGGTAAGATACTTTTGCGCCGGTTTCCTTGGCCGCATCCTCCATGCCTTTCTTCAAGGCATTCCAATAAGAGTCACCGGCTTGCCCGTGTGTAACAAAGGCAATGCGCACGGGTTCGTCTGCAGCATTGGAAATGGATGGAATCATGACTGCCGAAGTTAAAACAGCAGTTACAACACCTTGGAACAACTTATGTTTGATCCGCGACATCATGGTGAATCTCCTAAAGTGGACTGTCTTCTTATGTTTATTGTTGACTTCCGAACTTTCAGTTGACTTCCCTAACAAATACCGGACGTTGTTCTTTTAAAGAAATATCTGCTGCCAATGCTACTCTTTCGGCTTGCAGGGATTCTTTAGCGCCCACTAGCACAGGTTTATTATTCAGCACGCTATGGGCAAAGGCAGCGAGTTCGCTGGCATAAGATAGCGGGTAACGATCAAGACAAGAGAAATAAGGATTCTCTGTCTTGACGCCCTCTTCCTTGAAGATTTCTACAGTTGTCGGCGTGAGGTTGTGGATTTTCGCGAGCCCCTTGGAGCCCAGCACCTCTGCCAATTGATCGTGACCATAAACTGCACCGAGCGAGCAATCAATCACACCCACGCCGCCGTTGGCGAATTTCATCGTAATGACAGTCGTGTCGACAAAACCTTCTTCATCCGCGCGCGACGGGTCAACAATGGCCCCACCCTCCGCATAGACCCGTTCGATGGTGTCGCCCATCAGGTACTGCGCCATATCAAAGTCATGCACGTGAATGTCGATAAAGACATTGCCTGCCGACTTGAGTGCGCCACGCGGCGGAAGCTCGGCTTCGCGAGAGGTGATTTTGACCACCTGAGGGTTGCCGATTTCGCCACCACTGACCACCTGGTGCAATTGACGAAACTGCGCGTCAAAACGTCGATTGAAGCCCACCTGGAACGGTACGCCGGCTTCTTTGACGATGGCCGCAATTTCCTTGCTCTGGCGATAGTCAACATCCAGCGGTTTTTCGCAGAACATCGCCTTGCCAAGCCCGGCGACGTATTTGACGATTTCCAGGTGAGCGGTGGTGGCGGAGCAGATGCACACCGCATCAACCTCCACACTCGCCAGCATTTCCTTGTAATCCGCGAATTGATTTCTGACGCCTGCGTTAGTCAGCCATTCCTTGTGCTTGCCGATCGATGGAGAGGCCACCGCCACCAGTTCTGCGCCGTCCACGCCTTTTACCAGATTCTGGATGTGCATTTTCCCAATGACACCGGCACCGATCACTGCAATTTTCAGCTTGCGCATACTCACCTCTCACATCGAACGTGTTGAGTTGTTTAGTGCGGTGCGTCCCATTGCGGACAGTAGACGTGTGTCGCGCTCGGCATCTTCGAGGGTGTTGAGCGGAGTGCTCTCGTTGACAATGGTTTCCCAGAAATATTTGATCTCCTCGACAAAGGCTTCCTTGTAGTTGGCCCGGTGCTCGGTTTTCTGTGAGTGCTGACCATCGGCCTTCCACACGGTCAAGCGAGTGGGGAAGTGGTTCAGGTAAGGTGATGGGAATTCCAGGTGATAGACGGCGTCATCAAAATACAGCGAGATGCGCTCGTGATACTCCGCCACCTGTGGCACGGTCAGGTGCATCATTTGCCATAGGCTGGTTTGCGTATTCAGCCGCACCGTGGCCTGCCCGCCGTCGCCGTTGGCAAAGAAGGTGGCCGCTTCAACGCCGACCGTGGAAACATTCATTTTTTGCAGCAGCCCGTGAACAACGTTGATGTCATGCACCAGACTTGAGCAGTACGCTCCCGTAAAACCACGGAAGCTGTTTTCATCGGGCTGCCCGCCCAGTGCCTGGACCACTTGCTCACGCTGCCGGGTCTTGAACTCGTCTTTGAGCGCTTGAGGAATATCGTTGGCGAATACCAGTTCGCCCTGATGTTCACGGAACGGCCAGGAGTCCGGATCGCACACTTCCACACTGACCATGCGCAGCTTGGCGCCGTCTTCGGGCAACATGTCGCGCAGCAGTAGGTAAGAAGGATCAAAGCGCTTCATGTAGCCAACCTGCAGAACCCGACGATTGGCATCACGTGCCTGTTTGATCCGGGCGACGTCCTCCAGGCTGTAGCAGATGGGCTTTTCAGTGAATACATGGCAGCCGGCATTAAGCGCATCGATCACCATGTCGGCGTGGTAGCAATCCGGCGAACACACAAAGATCGCTTCCGGCTCGCCCTGGCTCAACAATTGTTGATGCGATTCATACACGGGCAAATGCTTGTCGTGGAAGAACTGGCGTACGGTCGCCGAAGCATCCGCAATACCGACCAGTTCAAACAGCCCGCTCAACTTCAGGATATTCGGAATATGTTCGAGTTGAGCAATTAACCCAGCCCCTAAGACACCAACACGCAATTTCTTTTGCATAGACGTATCTCTTTCCTAATGGTGAAACCGATTTGGAAATTCAGGATTTGACAGTGAAGCCTGCACGTTCTGCCAACTGCTTGGTATTCTTGTAACCCATCGTTGCATACACCAGCGGATTTGCTTTATTCGGATCCTGCTCGGCTTCAACGACCAGCCAGCCGCTGTAATTGTTCTCCGCCAGGACTTTCAAGATATCCGCGTAATCAATCACACCGTCGCCCGTCACCGTGAAAATTCCATTCATCACCGCGCCCATGAAGCTCAAGTCTTCTTTCAAGGCTTTTTCTAGCTCGGCTTTTCGAACATCCTTCAAATGAACATGGTTGATACGTTTGGCATGACGGCGAACCAGTGCATAAGGATCACCCCCGGCATACAAACAATGCCCCGTATCGAAGAGCAAGCCTACCGCCTCACCGGTGTGTTGCATCAGCTGATCTATCTCATAATCGGTTTGAACGACGGTCCCCATGTGGTGGTGGTATCCCATCTGCACGCCAAAATCAGCCATCTTTTCTGCCAGCTGAGTCACTTTCTTGCCGTAGCTGACCCAGTCGCCCCCTGGCAATTCAGGACGAATGGAGGCGGGGTCATGGATAGCACCGTGGCGGCCGTAACTGGTGTCTGCATAAACAACCACTTTGCTACCCATTTCCTTGAGCAACGTCAGGTGCGGCAAAATGGCGTCGAACTCTTCATCCACATCGTTTTCTGCAATTCTTCCGTCATACCAGCCCGAAACAATTTCCAGCCCGTGTGCTTTAACAATAGGACGAAGCACTTCCGCTTTACGCGGAAACTTTCCGCCTAATTCCGAGCCCGCATAGCCTGCCAATTTTGTTTCACTTAGACAGACTTCCAGCGGCGTATCGCCCCCTAACTCTGGAACATCGTCATTTGTCCAAGTAATCGGGTTAATACCAATTCGTACCGTTGTCATGTTATCTCTCATGGTTGCGGGAGGAATAGTCGGCTCGCAGACAAGCCGGTTAATGCACTTTTTATTAAAGTTTTCTACGGGATAGCTGTTCTACTAAGATACAACTCATTGTCATGCACGTAATTTGGTAGTTGCGGGGAAAAGTACCGACCGTTAACTTCCTGCAGTGCAATTGCCACGGCTCCAAGTAGCCCGGCTTTTTTGCCTAAGTCACAGGCTTCTAGCGGCAGTGGTTCATCCATCATGTCCGTCAGCCAATAGCGGACCCGCTCCAGCATTTCGGGGCGTCCGCCAACGCTGCCGCCTAGCAGACAAAGTTGTGGATCCAGTACGGTGGCGGTTGCCCCTATCGCCTTGGCGCAGCCTCGCGCTACTTGGTCGATAACCTGTTGGGCAACGTCATCGCCTGCGGCAGCACGGTTAAATACTTCAGGTACTTCGTCAACATGAGTACCACTAAGCTCTCGGTAAAAACGCAAAATTGCTTGACCACTCGACACCATTTCTAATGGACCGTGCCGTTTCACCTCCGGATCAGCATCTTCGTTCAGCACTGGCATGTAGCCAATTTCACCCGCACCCCCTCGGGCACCGCGCCACAATTTTCCGTCCAGAATGACCCCCATCCCGATGCCGGTTCCCATCGCGACAAATATGAAACTGTCGCTGGCTTGCCCGCGGCCCCGCCACAACTCCCCGACTGCTGCCAGATTAACTTCGTTTTCCAGCAACACCGGCACACCTAATGCTCGATACAGTGCTTCTTCAAGGTCTGCCCCAGGCAATGCCGGCAAATTCGGAGAGTGATGTACTCGCCGAGTTTTGCGATCAACGACCCCTGGCACCCCGACGACAACCTGCAGTAATTTGCTGCGTTCAATACCGTGCTTTTTCAATAAGTCGTTAATACCCTGCGACAGCTGCCCTACCACCTGGGCACCACCGTCCTTCAGCGGAGAACGGGATTCCTCGATCAATAGGCCTGAAACATCTGCGATCCCCAGCTTCAGATGGGTTCCACCCAGATCACAGACGGCGACATAGCCTGCTTTGGGATTCAATTCGTAGGTAATTGCCGTGCGCCCCAATTTGCCCTGGACACTCCCCACTTCACGTACCCAGCCTGACTCCTCCAACATGGAGACCAATTCCGATACGGTCTGTTTGGACAGCCCCGTCAACTTGGCGACTTGGGCGCGGGACGTCGGACCTTGGCGAACGATGCACTCCATCACAGTCTGGTAATTCACCCGACGTCCAAGTGCCGACTCGGCCAATACCCCATTCATCTTGAATACTCCCTTCCTGAAAAATCTCTTTTGTCTCATCGCCCTATTTAGTTCGGGCTGCGAACGAATTAATACACGCCTGAAAAATTATGTAAAGGATTTTTTCTTCGGACATTCGAAAGCAGCTCTGCATCCAGCTAAGCGCCATCTGGCTACCCAAGGTCACGGTCTGTGTAGCCGACGGCCAGCATGTGGATGATCAGATCGTGATCAATCGACAGACGTCCAACCGAACGAAAGAAATCGGGGGGTGACGAATTAACCTGGCTCACCGGTTAAACGGCCTACCAAAACGATGTCGCGACGCCGCAAAAGTAGCGTGGCTGGCAGAAGGGATCCCATGCTGCGAATCACAGCGCAGGGTAATAGCGTCACAACGGGTTGCTTCCCCCAAGTCAAGGAAGCAACCGTAAAAACCTTTACTCAATGCAGACCGTTGTGACGAAACAATAAAAATTGTCACAACGCCCCCGCTGTTGGCGCTGATGCAATTTTGAACCAGGCTACCGGAATTCGCTGCCCCACCCGAGTACTCAAAAAATGATGACCTTGCGTGTGATTTCCGAGGCAGCATGTGGGTCAGTCAAAATCAGCAGTCTGGGTCAAAATCGCATCAGCGCCGACAACCTCCACGACTCCTCGCTGCTCCACCTGAGATTCAAAAAGCTGCCCTTCGACCTAGAGTGGTTCAGGCCATATCCTTGCCTAAACTGCGGCAAAACATGTGCGATAGAACTCACGACCTGTCGACATGAGTAGGACCCTACTTCTCAGCCTTTTCGCTTTTCAGAACCTTCACGCCGTGAATATCCGGAGTCGCGCAAAAGACCTCTACCGCAGCAGCCTTGACGCAAATTTGGTTATAACCTTGGAGGATCCGATAGTCGTTGACACTGAGAACGCCATTCACCGTGGTGGCTATTTTAGCCTTGAGCTGCTCACGTAAACGCAGATCTCCGGCACGCTCCCCCATCAGTTTGTCCAAAAACTCGCCCTCAACGAACGTATGCTGAATTGCGATTACGCAGTTCTTGGACACGTTCATATAGGTGGCTGGACCATGAGCAGTAGACTCCTTGACCACTCCTGTGTCCGTCAGCAGCGCGCATAGCTCATCAAATACGCTAACGAAGACAGTTGTAGAGAATTCTTTCGCAATGAAGAACTCCTCCACAAACCCATCCAGACTGGGGGTTTCGCCGTCTTCGGTATAGAGGAATAGCAGCAACAGCCGAATCCATTGCTTGTACTCGCCCGAAGAAATGTCATAGGTATTGCAAATATACGCTTCTTCAGAAGAGTTCTTGTCAGTTAGTGCTAGATACAACGCCAATGCACCAGGCTTATCAAGTGAGTGGTCGAGGAAGGGACTGAAGTTCTTCAGTACCTCCTTGATTTTATGGGGATTTCTCAGCCAATTCATCGTCTTATAGGTATAGATGAATTTGACGTAGCCGAGAAATTTCGCGAAATCGAACCCCCCGACCTTGGTCAAGTCGATGGTTTCACGAGTAACCGCGTGTGATCTGACGTCGTTGATCATCTTCAGCAAGCTAGCTACCAGTTCAGGGTGGCGGCTTTCGTACCGACCGAATAAGTGTTCAAAATTCAATCTCTCCTTGTCGCCAACCCGTACCAGGGTAAACAGATCCGGAAACTCGAGAGCTCTTCCGATCTGGCTTTTTCCATCCGAGCGAACTGCAGGATCCTTCCTATCAACAATGGAAAATCGATAGGTGTTCGCCTTCTTCGATTGAGGATCTGCTGAGCAGGAGTTCATTCGCTGCTCCGCTTGAGAAACGTAATGCTGGCTACGTGTCGTATTTCTGAATTCATTAAGATTCATCACAGCGGGCCTTTGATTTTAAAAATGAGCCGGGTGAACGCAATGATGGAGCATATACTTTACCCGGGCGATTGAAGATATGAATATGAGCACCATCGTCGTAGGCTGAAAAATTCAGCTATGCACCGAATGCCAGAGTCTCAAACCTATATTTCAACTCGGGGATTGAAAGAATATACGACGGTCCTATATGGACTCGGCTCGCGTATATCGAGGCTGTAAGCACAAGTCTCTAGTCCCCTGGCCTGACGCAGGCTTCCGCCATCACTCGCAAGCTAAACAATCAAACATTTTGGCCTACAGAAAACTGTAGCCTTGCCGACAACTTGCATATAAAGCTCAGCAACTGGGCTCTTACATACCCGTAGATCATTCCTGATGTTCAGAAGAACACTACCCATGCTTATTGCTCGTTTCAAAAGGCTGCCCCCCACCATGAAAGTCGTGGCCTCCACTATGTCTTTCTTTAGTAGCCTGGCAGGCATTGTTGCCGTCTATTTTATCTTCAACCCGATCACCAACTTCAATTCGGATGTCGTCGGGCGGTGGGATAGCGATTACTCCTACCCGATAACCGGCGGAATCCTAAGTTTTAAAGGCCGCACCAACGTATTCCATGAGGGAAAATACAACGTTTCCGGAGTTGTCACGATAGAGGGCAAGCTCAAGGAGCAAGGCTATAAATTCAGCTACAACGTAGTGGGTGCAGGCAACTGGTCAGCTGACGGCAAGCGGATGACTATCACAATGCAAGCTATGCACTCGTCGACCAAGTCCATCGAGGTCGCAGGAATGGATTTCAGCCCAGATCTGGTAGAAAAGCTGTCGGGAAAGCCTGCTCCACAACTGAGCGACTCCTACCCTAGCGGCATGTCGGACGAATATAGCCTCGAGTCCGTTTCCCCTGAGATTGTGCTGCTTCAGGCAACAGATCCGTTCGGCAAACCCTTTCAGATCAAGATGCGCCGTCAGTCGTAACCACCCGCACCTCAGCGCTCGGAGGCGCCGCCCCTCCGATATCAGTGGGTGGCCGCAAATGCCGCCCGCTCTCGACGCAGGGTGATGACCAATGTCTTCATCTCTGCCCACGTCAGCACCACGACGCTCCATCTGAATCCCAGGACCAGGGCTTGAACAGCTCACATTGGATCTATCATGATGATGGCAAATCGACTTCACACCGTTGACCGTCGAACCTGAGATATCAGATCAGCTGGAGCCTGCATGGACGCGCACACTTCACCCCCATCGAACGACCGCTTCGATCCATCCAAAACACCCGAACATTTCGTCATCCTGCCAACCGAGATTCGTGACGGTCGGATGAGTATCAGCATGTACCAGCAAATCGCGAAAACGACCGACAAGCTGCCTGATGAAGGGCTGGAGCTGACGGTTCTTGGTCTATTCGGCGAGGTCGGCAGTCTCTTGAGTGCTTTCAAGAAACGACAGCGCGATCGGGCGGCTTTCAAACGCTACAACGCAACCATCCTGGAGGAGCTTGGAGACACGCTCTGGTATTTTTCAACACTCGCAACGCGCGCCCAAATTGATCTCTCTACCATCGCTCAACTGGCTTTTCGTAAGCTGGCTGATTGGAGCAGCGTGAAGCCGGCGGACCCCACCCTGGGGTTCGCAGACGTGCAGAACCGCCACGGTCAGCCCGTCCCGGAAGAGTCATTCAGTGCTCAGGTGCTTGCTCTAGCCGGCTGTGTGGGTGACCTTCTCAACGACTTCAAGACCGGAATCTTCGATCACAACCGCGATAAGCTCTCCGCCCATATGGTGGAGATATTTCGGGCGCTGGTCGCCGCTGCGGACTCAGCAGATGTGGACATGGGCGCCGCTGCGCTTGAAAACCTCAAGAAGACCTTCAGTCGATGGCCTGCGGAGACGACCTACCCGCCGCGCTTCGATGCCGCCATGCCTAAAAATGAACGACTCCCTCCGCGGCTGGAGTTCTACATTGCTGAAGAGACGGCAGGCGAGAAGCAGTACGTCATTCAGAAGTGCAACAAGATCATCATTGGCGATCGTCTGACTGACAACAAGAAGGAGCGTGATGACTATCGCTTCCACGATGTCTTCCACCTGGCGTTCGCAGTCCATCTGGGGTGGTCACCCGTACTCCGGGCGCTCCTTCATCTGAAACGTAAATGCGACCCTGAGCTTGACGAAAACCAGGACGGCGCCCGGGCCATTCTCATCGAAGAAGGTGTGGCCACGTTCATCTTTGGTCGCGGGCTTGAGTGCGAACTGTTCGAGAAAGTCGATCACGTCGACTATGACCTGCTGAAGTCCATTCAGGATTTCGTCAGAGGCTACGAAGTTGCCTGGTGCGCATTGTGGCAATGGGAAAAGGCGATCATGGACGGATTCAGCATCTTCCGGCAGCTTGTTGATAAACGAAAAGGTTATGTGATGGCGGACTTCGAGAATCACACGATCAGCTTTCGCGAAGGCAATGACGACGATGAATAGCCATCGTCTGTGCAATGCACTTTAGAGCGTTGAGCACGGCGCTCTCTTCCCTTGAGTCCATCCAATCACCCACACATGCAGTTGAGGAGTTCCAAACATGAGTAGCGATAAAGCGTGCATCGTCTTCACGATAGGGCTCGAATCGAAAGCCCAGGCCGTCTCTCAACAATTGAATGAGCAAGGCTTCGGTGTCTGCATGGCCGAGGCAGAGCAGGAGGAAGTCGAAGCCGCCCAAGCAGCACAGCCCGTATCCGAAGAGATCCAAAGCTGCATCGACAATGCCGTCATCAGCATTTTTTTGATTCCGGAAGAAGGTTACGGGTGCCTGCAAGGGGCTGCCGAACATGCCGCGGCGAGTGGCAAAACCATGGTGGCCATTGCCGAAAATGTCGAATCACTGCCTCAGGTATTCGACGACCATGCCACTTCTGTACTCACGTTCGACAGCCCACGCCTGAGCGACGTCATTCAGGGCGAACAGGTCTGGGAGCGCGCGGACGGCAGCCCGAGCACAGAACGTGAGATTGATCGGGTTAAGTGCCAATGAGTAATGTACCAAAAGTTTTTTCGTATAAGCTCGTGAGGGATTATGGCTTTGCGCCGAATCCGTTTCACGGCATCTGCACGCTGGGCACCTGCAAACCACAGATCAGGAGATCAGCCCAGGTAGGGGATATTATCGTCGGCTGTGGCAGCGTCGCTCTGAACCTGGAGGGAAGGGTCATCTTCGCGATGCGAGTTTCCCACAAGCTTTCCTTCCAGGAATATTGGGATCACGAGGCCTTCCGGATCAAACGACCAAACCTGCGTGCGAGCAAAAGTCTGGCCTATGGTGACAACATGTACCATCGGGATGGCGAGAACTGGATTCAGGAAGACTCGCATCACAGCTTCGTGGGAGGACAGTTGAACCAGGCGAACCTTGTCCGGGATACCTATTCGGACAACGTTTTGATCGGAAAAGAGTTTGTTTATTGGGGGGCGAGCGCAGTGGAGATTCCTGAACATCTACGGCACTTCGCAGGCGACGATCTCTACCCTCATTCACGAAACTACCGAAACACGTTCTCTGAAGCCTTCAGGGCTGAAGTGGATGCCTGGTTCAAGGCTATCCCTGATCGAGGCTTTCGAGGCCGGCCAGCTTCCTGGCGTTAGCCCAGCAGCAGCTAGGCAGCATTCCAAAGGAATCATGTCAGCGTGCGTTCCAGTGGCATCTGGGAGAGACGCTGGTCACTCCCATCAGGAAGGCACAAAAAGCATCCTTTGGGTCAGCACAGACTGCGAATGATGGCGTAGAGGCTGATACTTCCTCTCGAGGTCCATCGACTCCTCAAAGTACTTCGTGCCGACGATATCGGCGTGCGCCTTGCAAGCACTGCTCAAGCCAGAGACCTAGGTTAAATGCCCACCCTCAAGCGCCATTTCAACCCCTTCCAGGAAGTGGCGAATCACCCCTTCGCTTTGCGGCCATGAGCGAATTAACGCCTGGACCTTCTTAGTCACGCTTTCGGATCGAGCGGGCTTGGTATCGGGCGAATACGAAATGTGCAAAAAATCACAAATTTTTAGCAGATTTTTGCTCAGCAGCTTACAGCCACCACGCTCCATCTTGGAGATCTGAGTGTAGTGAACACCAGTGCTCTGATGCAGGTATTTCAGGGTATATCCCTTATGTCTGCGCACGGCTTTTATACTTTTTCCAAGGTCGGATGCGTTCATTTCGATTGAGTTTTTTGCTAACTATGTGCAAAATATTTGCACATTTTTCCCTTCAAGGCGAGCACCATGGCTGTCTATGTTGATGCAGAAGGAATCAAGTGGCGCGGCGGTGAATGGAGCCATCTGGTTGCCGATTCGCTGGATGAGCTGCACGCCTTCGCTGACAGACTCGGGCTGAGACGCAGCTGGTTCCAGTCCAAGACGCTCTATCCGCATTACGATGTCACCAAGTCCGTCAGGACGCGTGCACTGGCGATGGGTGCGCATGGGGCTGACAGGGAAAAAATTGTCCGTTGCGCAAGGCAGATGCGATCCGAGATGATTCAGGCTCATCGAGATGCTCTCTGCGGCATCTAACTAATGGTAAGGGACCTTCCATGCCAGCACCGATTCCGCAGCTACCCTCGCTATCGATCCCTCAATATCGACTGAAGGCCGGCGGTACCAATCGCTTTCATATTGACGAGGGGGGCTATCTGAAGCTGAAGTTTGGATACTTCGGCGAAGTCGGCGGTCTGCTCTCCGCAGTCAAAAAGGTCGGCCGCGACCGCCTGGCAGCATCAATCAGCGAACTGGCTGCCGAGGAGCTGGGTGACGCGCTGTGGTATCTGATCAACATTGCTACAGCCGTGGATGTCGGCCCGGATGAAATAGGTGCCAGCTGCATTTCCTATCTGCGCTCCCAGTATGGGGAGAGCGAGCTGGCTCCAATCCTGCCGGTGACCTTTCGGCACATCGACAGCCTCATGGAGATGCGCAGGAGTCCCGATAATGTCGACCGCTCCTCCCAGCTCGCCAGACTGGCGAACCGCGCAGGTGTTCTGGCCGAGGTTTCGTTTGCATCCATGCGAGCCATGCCCCCCCCGTCGCGCAGCCAGAACTTGGGGATTCATCTTGCTGAACTGGCCATCGCCTGTGCTAGTTTCGAGTTGAGATTCGAGGATGTGGCACGAAGCAATATCGACAAGATCCTCAGCCGGTGGCCAGACAACGAAGCCGTTTATCCCCCACCGTTTGATCTCAAGTGCCCAGATCATGAACAATTCCCCGCCGAATTAGCCATGGAATTCAATGAGCGGGGCACTCCGGAGAACGGCTACGTTGTGCAGAGCCTGAGAGGGGTGTTCATCGGCGATCGACTCACGGACAACAGCAACGAGCCGGACGACTACCGCTTCCACGACGTTTTCCATCTGGCGTACGCTGCCTTCTTGGGCTGGTCGCCGGTACTGCGCGCACTGCTCAAACGCAAGCGTAAGTCCGATTCGAAGAAGGACGAGAACGAAGACGGTGCCCGCGCGATGATCATCGAGGAAGGCATCGCGACCTGGATCTTCAACCATGCCAAGAGCCGCAAGTTTTTTATCGACGCCGAGCCAGGCGCGCTGGATTACAGCGTGCTAAAACAAATCAAAAGCATGGTCGAAGGCTACGAGGTCGAGGCGTGCAAGCTGTGGCAATGGGAAAAAGCGATCCTCACCGGGTTTCAGATCTTTCGCGAATTGCAGAAGCACCGGGGTGGCACCGTACATATCAACGTGCTCGAGCACACCATGCACTTTGAACCTTTAGAAAAGAAAGAGCAGCCATGAACCCTACCGCCTTTGTGAATGCCCTGTCTGAGCTGAAGCTGGACAACGTGTTCAATCCCTACGCTGACAAATGCCCCGTCCATGACCGCAGCGATGCCGTCGCCGCACGCCGGCGAAATCTGCGTGGCTACCTCAAGGCCGCGACCGATATCGGTGTCGACACCATCTGGATGGGACGAGATCTGGGGTATCGCGGCGGGCGGCGGACCGGGCTTGCGCTGACCGACGAATACCACCTGCCAGAAATGATGCAACGTTACCCTGGCTCCAACTTCAAACAAGCAACGGTCGGCCCGGCAGTGGTCGAGCGCACGGCATCCGAAATCTGGTCGGTGCTCAGGGCGCTCGCGCTACCGCCGCTACTGTGGAACGTGTTCCCGTTTCACCCACACGAGCCAGGCAACCCGTTTACCAATCGCAAATTCACCGCACGAGAGCTGCAGAAGGTTGACCTGCTCAACGAGACATTGATCAAGTGGCTGGGCGTGCGCCGGGTCGTCGCCATTGGCGGGGATGCCTACAGCTACGCGAGCCGGTTCGATGTCGAAGTTGTTGCCATCCGACATCCAAGCTACGGAGGCATCAAGGACTTCCGCAACGGAATGAGTGCCCTGTACAACATCCCGGTTGAGACATTCAGTTCGAAACGCCAGGGTTCGCTGTTCTAATCAGGAAACGCCGCGAGCATTTGCTTGGCTTCTGCCGCGCCGCCCAGCGATTCCACATCCAGGAACGCGTGGGTGGCAATGCAGGTCAGAACGCCCCGCTCGAATTCGGACTCATCGCTGACAAACTTATGCAGATTGCTCAGCCCGATCAGGTTTCCCAGCGCCCTCTGGCCGTACCAATGAGATCGGTACACCGCCGTCAGGTCCAGCTTGTCGCCGGTGACCTTGAAACTGAGATGGCTTAGGCACGGCATATTCATCGGCTTATTCCCGTCAGTCGCAGGGTCGTACAACGGCAATTCGAAGCCGAATCCGTCGTCTTCAATGTCATATTCGACATCCACCACACCCAGCTCGTATACCGCCTGATAGCAGCGGCCAGCTTTGGAGGCCTGAAGTTTGCGGACGATCACCTCCAATGGATTAAAGGCCGTCTTGCCGTCCCGGCTGACCCTGCGCATCATCCTGTGAGCATAGGTTCCCCACGTCCCACCCTTCATCCCGCGAGCCATCGCGTTCAGGTAAGACTCATAGAATGCGGGACGCCCATCCCTGCGATACATCTCGTTCGGGAAGATGGTGCCCGCTACCGTCTGCACACTAAGCTTCGGCCAGCGCCGCCGGATCGCAGTATCGACCGCACCAATGACATCTCTGTCCTGCGCTTCCAGAGCGCCGGGCGAAGCGATCTCCAACACCAGGTTTCTGGCAACGTAATCTGGGCACGTCGCCAGATGGCGGGCCGCGGCCAGCCAGGCGGACACTACTCGGTCATGCTGAATCAGGACTGCCATGTTCCACTCCAAATGCGCACGTCGCATGCACAGCGATATATTCAGCCGGGATCCAGGCGTGACCCTGCTGGCCCCACTCTTCCCCCCAGCTGTTGCGGATTAAAAACCAAGCCTCGCCGAGAGCGTCAACGCCCAGTCCCACAGTCACCACTGCGTGCTGCATCGCCCCGGGAACGACCGAATGACTGAACGGGATGATTCCATCGACAGGCGCATAGAACTCGTAGGTAAGCCGCAAGGCCAATCCAACAGGCACGCCCATGCGAATACTATCGATCAGTTCATCGACGGCGGCATTGAAAAAGCGGATGGGGTGACCAAACAACTCAAGCGCGTCAGGCAGGGCCTCAAGGGGAACAGCGGGCTCATCTGCCCGATAAGGAAAATCGGCTTCCCTGGCATGACCAACCTTCGAAGCTTCAGCCGCTGCAGCGGCCTGCACCCCGTCACCGGGTTGCCATCCGGGAATCCTCTGGATCGTCGCGCGGTAGAAATACTCGGGCCCAAGATCATCATCAGCAAATTGACGATTCAAATCGGTCACGGCGAAGGCCACGCACGTCGGACGATTCCCCTGGTTTCTTGCTTTGACCGGGGAGCTGTCGACCAGACACTCGACTGTTATCACGAGCCAGTGACCTCTCGAATCAGCGCGCGCTTCGATTCGCGAGAAAGCCCTTCAGCGATCGGCTCGAAATGAGTCTTGGAATGAAAAGAGGCATCGCCGGCCTGCTTGCCCATCCATGGCCGAACTTCGGAAAGCGTTACCGGGTGGGGTTGTTCAACATCCATCCGCTGCGCCGAGAGCACATAGTCCAGCGTGGGTTCAGCACCGAACACAACGGCCTGCGGATCCATAGGGCGCGCGGTCGTCAACGGAGCCAGTGTAAAACCTTGTTCGGTCACCTGCTCCACCGAGTCCGCCCGCCACAGGTAGCCAGCGGATGCGTGGCTCTTGAGGCGCACCACCAAGTGATCTTCCGGACGAGGCTCCAGAACCGAGGATTGATCGGATTCGTCGAATAGCCACACGTCCTTCGTGGCATCCGGCAGTTGTCCCTGAAGCAGTGACTGCTTGATCGAGGCAGGCTGTACTTTCAACAGCTCCTGAACCGCGTCGTATGAAAGGATCTTGTGCCGGACCAGAGACCAGGCCGCTGCGGAATAGCTCACGCCCAGTCGAAGGGACATCTGGTAGAGCACGTGAGGGTTACTCAGCGACGCCTTGTTCCAGCCCTTGCGCTTGCAGATGATGGACAGCAGAGGCCGCGGCACCAACAGGTGGTAGCCGAAGGTTTCAGCCTCCTGTTCCATTACGGCGGCCTGGCCACCATAGTCGATGGTTTCATCCAGCGCGCTCTGATGTCCCATGAAGTAATGCCCTAATTCATGAGCGCAGGTCATGTGGATCAGGCCGGCGGGGCGAGCCGAGTTCACCAGAATCCCAGGGCAATCCTCACGCATGAAAGCGCCGAGAAGCTTTTCCATAGGGCGCAACAAAACCGAAATGCCCTCGTCTGCTGCAATGCGAAAGGGATCAATACGTGTGTAGCCGTCTTGCTCGATGCGCTCCATGGCGCGAGAGGACGTGAAGACCTCGGCAGCCACCTTGGCTGTCGCCATCGCGATGTCGCGTGCGGCCATGATTTACTCCCCGCGGTTACGCACAGATTGCTTCAGAAATTCAGCAAAGCGTGCGACTTCTTCCAGATCTTTGTCGGATAAGCCCTTCACCGCCCTTGCCAGGAACGCCAGTTGCTCCGGCCCGCTGGGAGCAGGCTCAATGCCCGTCAAAAGGTATTCCAATGTTCGGCGATATAGCTTCGCCAGCTTCCCGAGCTCGGTCGCCTCGACCTTTCTGGCACCCAGCTCGATGTTAGTGATCGATGGACGAGACAACCCCAAGGCCGTTGCGACTTCTTCTTGCGAGAGCCCTACATACTCGCGAGCCTGCCGCAGGCGATCACCCATATCATTGCGGTCCGAAGACATGACATCGCTCATTTCGGCACCTCTTTGAGATGCCGGAGCACCTTATCGGTAACGTCAGTGACGAACTGCTCCTTCGAGCTATAACCGCCATGGCGGATGATCAGCTCAACGGGCAGCTTGCGCTGGACCAGCTTGTCGATACCAACAAACGCGTCGACAGCAGAGATGGAGTCCAGAGGAGCCCCCAGTTGATCTGTCGACAAGGGGTCGTCGATGATGTCCTGCGCTCGCCTGTCCCAAAAAGCATTTAGCAAGGTCTCGATTTGCGTCTTGATATCCATTGCGCGCTGCTCGTAAGAAAATCAAACCATAGCCGTATGAAATCAATACGTCAAAGCGAAACACCGTCAGAAGATGCGGTATCGTCCGGGTGCCGATAGTAACATTGGATCCCAAGCAAAGATCAATTCGCCACTATCGCCTGCTAAATCCATACAACTCCCAAAACAGACAGGGTAAGGATCTACCCACAGTCTCCTGTTCAGGATGAGGCACCTGTGGCCAATGGTGAGTTTCAGCTATCTGAAAGAAGTAGTGTTCAGGACTTTTACGCGACCCTGTATGGACCGAACACATGGCGACGGGTGTGCGGGAATATGGCGGACACTTTTCAGCGAGCCCATTTCGAGGGGAAACCATCATGCCCCGAGACAATTGACGCCCAGCAGCTTAGAAAAACCTCCCTGAGGTGGATAACTTCAGGGAGGTGTCCGCTGATACGATAGCCCTAAAAACTGATCGGCATCGGTGGCCCCTCCCAATTTCTTGAAACGCCAGTAGACTTCAGCAAGGCCTCTGCCTCTACACCTGTTTTGGAGAAGCTTTCCAAGTCCCACTCAAAAAAGCTGGTAAACGCCTTGAACACCTTGGCTGCCACTACCGACGTCAACCTCACCGTCTCGTATCTCACTGGGAGCTTCATCTTGATCAACTCAGCGACAGTCCACACCAAGATTCTCAATCGGAAATGCCAGACAGACTCCTGATGAAGTTTGATCAGCTGATAAGTCTGGGGGAATTTCTGTGTGCGCAGGCTTATCTCATGGGGCAACGATCTTGGAAGCAGCGTTTGCAAATTACGCATGTTGACCCGCTTCAGATTCGTCGTACACCGGTATAAATCATCCACGCCGGCTTGGATGAGCGCTGCATAATCGGCATCTCGTGGGTCAACAGCCATTTCGACAGCAGCCACAACTTTTTTGGGTGCCCGAAACTTTGCCATCAGCCATGCATTATCGTTCTCTTTAATCCATTTAGTGGGCCTATAGGCTTCTTTCCATAGATAATCCATATCAGCGTCGGAACGAAGGGCCAAAAGCATTTCAATTTTTTTGCGATAGGTAGCTCTTTTGCTGCCCTGGCTATCTTCAGCCTCTCCTTGACGAATAGGGCTTGAAGCGCTTAGTAAAATTGATTCGTTCCTCAGTGCAGTCTCGAACATATCTGCGTTTTTGAACAAATGAAGGGCAATAATTAAATGTCTAGCGAGAGGCATGTTGAGTTGACCTTTGTCGGATTTCAACCTAATCCATTGTTCATGTTTACCTTTGTGATAGGCCGGGTCAATCTTTGACAAAAGTTCGTCACCGAAGGAGTCTTGAATGCTCGCAAACAACTTCGCGATCCCTGCGTTATGTCCGAATACATAGCCACGCTTTTTACACTGTCGCACATAGCAAGAACTTAATACTGCACTACCTATCGGCGGCATATTTCGGTTGAGAATTTCGTATGCGAATAGTGCAACTCTTTTTTCCAGATGAGAACCTTTTAGCGTTGTTGACGACTGGAGGGGACTCCAACCGCAAGCGCACGGTTCAGTCAGGTTTGGGAGTAACTTTAGTTTTCGATAGAAGGGATGCGAGCATTTGGGGCACGCATGGACAAGTGAGTCTCCATGCCGCCAGCAGACGGCGACCCCTGGTATATGGTGTGATCGATGCCAGTAGGCATAACCCTGCTCGATCAGGTCTTCCTGGACGCAGGAGGGGCAAAGCTTAGCCATACCATGGGTGGACTCCTCTCTACGGGGTACGCGCACCACCCCATCAATAGTGGGCGGTCCTGCGTGCTGAGGCCCTAGTCTGACGCCCAGAAATGGTCTGTACGCCGGAAAAGTGGTGTTAGCGCTGATCAGCTCTGAGAAATTGGACTCCGATTGACCCGGCAGCCTACCGGCCAGGGTCTCGATCTGCTTTGGTACGATGGTGCTCATGCAAAAAGGTGTCGTATCAAATAGATCGCGGTACGTCTCTGCCGCGGTCCTATTGCCTGATAGGAAGTGATATCGGGTGATACGAGAATGCAGCATCTCGTCCGGCATTGACATTGGGAAGAATAGAAGATCAGACATCTTTTCCGAATTACAATCTATGGTTAAAAATGACATGCAAATGGTACTAGATATATTTGTATCACACCCAAGTTTGTACCAAGGTTAGTTTTTTTTGTAAAAACCACGATGCGAAGACCGTGTACCCAGTAGCACTGAGGCATTTACCTGAGCATTGCGACGTCGAGCATCACATAGATACTCGACACGTATTGATAGGGTTAATTTGAGCTGCTCTGCGGTTGCGGTGAAAAATAGGATCTGATTGCTGGAAAGGTCAATACCGCTAACCCAATAGAGTCGTGGGTTACAGCTTTTTGCGGTTGTACCATAACGCGGTGTTGTTCTATTAATTAGAACAACCGGTATCAACATATGAAGATGCGGATGGGATTAAACGTTCGCAACTATCGGCTGTTTGCGTCGAGGGCCTGATGCTCGCTACCCGGTAAAGTGAAGACTTCGAAAAGGGCCTTCCTTCCGAAAGCAGTTTGCACCTCGCCCACTGCAAGCGCCGATCGCGGAAGGCTTCGGCTGACTCACAGGCCTTTTCGAGCGCTGTCCTACAGAGGGGTAGCTTCAATAGTTGCTTGTCGAAACGAGAAAGCACATGGAGCTCTCGGCCAATCCTGGTACGTGAGATGCGGACAGGCTTTCCAGGTAAAGCGCTAAGTGCATTGGCGCAGAGCAGTATGTCACGAGCTAGCCTCGAATCGAGAGCGGCAAACATCTGAGCGCTGTTCGTGCGAGGTGCTCGACGGGCACTTGAGCTCGAAGTACATTGCGAAAGCCAATGCCTATCACAACGGTACAACCACGCATATCCTCGACAAGCGTGTGCCTTGTAGTTGCAGTAGTCTGCTTCAAAGACAGCACGCTTTTCGCGGAGCTCTGCCTGAAACCTAGCCTCCCTCCAGACCGCCGGCCCGCCTGCAACATTGCGGATGGACCGATAAACGTATGCCAATGAAACGCCAGCGATGGCTGCAATCGTTCGCACATCGGTTCCCATCATAGCGTGCTTCCACACAGCGGCAACCGAGCCCTCCTGGCCATTACTGGCAGCTAAGGATGGGACGCTCTCGGGTAGCCGAATGTGAGGTTTCGAAATAGACGCCGAATCCGGCTCAACACAGCCGACATGCAGCAGCCTGGCCATCTCGACCCTCAGTGCGCTGGCCAGCAGTATGAATTTGAGCGGATGGTGAGAAGCTCTGGGCTTACGGAGCAGCTTGATGACCCATTCGGCTGGCATATCCTCTCGAGACTCGCCGAGTACCCGAAACTCCCATTCAGATGGGAACGCAGCGAAACTCTCGCCAATGTGTTTTGCGAGCAACTGCAGGTGCAAACGATCGGTTTCAGATGCAAGGCCGAGCTTCGCTGCGCCTTGAACAAGCGCGTAGCGCACCGCGCATGCCGGTAGCGCACTAACACCAGATTCGAGCACCTGCTGTGAGCGCAGCGCTATGTCCTTTAGCGCGAGTAGGTACCGCGACGGGATATCAAGCGAGACAGTGTGCGCTTGTACACTGTCGTCGCTGGGTAGATTGAGGTATCGAGAGTTGCGACTGGACCAGCGATGATCCAGGATCCTGAGCAATGTGCCGTGATACGGACACACCAGCACGCCTGGAAGCAGGTGAACCCTGTGCCAGTAAGCAACGCCCCATTCAGACTGATCCTGGGCAATACACTCCGCGCAGCACCTAACCCTGGAGGCGAAGCCAATACGGCTCGCGTTAACCCCCACGGTGAGCATCAACGCTCTGCCATCACCTGCCATGGACGTCCGAGCCTGATCTAGCTGGCTGCGGCTTAGGAAAGGCGCATAGTAAGGTAGCAGCGTATGGTGCTCGATAAGCTCGGCTATCGATAGCTCGGTGCCGTTGGGTAGCACATCTGCCAGATCAGCCAGCCGACTTGGAAGAGCCACATTCTGCGAAAAGGTCGGAGCAGATTTCATGCCGGCGAAGGCTGCCTGAGAGCAGCGAAATCCGCAAAGACGCGCATAGCGAGAAATCAAGCTATGAAGCGTCTCGTCAGGAAATCCTGTGGGGAAGAAATGGAGATGACCATCCACTTCACCACCTCCATCTCACTCTTTGCGATACATCGGCGAGAACTCAAAGAGGTCGTTGTTCAACCAACCTGCTGCCTGTAGCGCACCTATTGGATTATCGTTTTCACTCAGCGCTTTTGCTGCTGACACGTCTACTGCAACTGCGGCGGGTGCCTGCGGGGTTTTCTCAGTAGCTACTGGAGGCGGGGCCGCCGGGCTGACGCGGGGTACGACGCTTCGAAGCAGAGTAAGGCGGTCCGCTCGACACAATCCGTCCAACGCCATCATGTCGTTCAACTGTTCTTCTAACGGCAAGAGATCTTCGAACTGTCGCATCCGTTTCGGATCTCGACTTCGTAGAGCTGACAGGGCTGGCCTGAGTATCTGCATCTTCGAGTTGCTCACCTTTTCGATGATGTCGGCAGATACACACTCCGAGCCACTCTGAATTGCATATCGCTGGCTCAGCACCAGCAGCTTCACGAGAAAATCTGTGACGCCCTGCGTGTGCTCGTACAGCGTGTCGAAAATCTCATCGGTGAGCGCCGTCGTCTGCTTGCACCACTGATAGCTCCAGAGGTTTTCTACCAGTATCTGCCATTCATCATCGTCCTTCTCGAAGCGCTTAAATTCGAGCGTCCCTGAACCGCAGACTCGGCGGGCGGTACGCATGACCTCTGAAAACAGACTGATCATCGAATTCGTGCCGCTGAAAACGACAGGAATACCAATGTTGTTTACCAGATGCAGAAAGAAATTCAGCATGCTTTCTTTGCCACCCGTTTTCGCCAGGTGGAGGTTTTGAAGCTCGTCAATCAACAGCGCGCCGATGTAAAACGTACTGGCCACCTGCTCCATCTGCTGCAATGCATCATTAATATTCCGGTGCCTATAGCGCTTGTGGTAGTCCTTGTCACCCAAGGCCTCACCTACCGCATAAAAGAATTGCTGGCAGAACCCAGCCAACGATCCATCCCGTGGACAGTCGAGTTTGAGCCATGTGATTTGGGTCTGGACGAACTGCTTGCCCTCATAGCGTTCATGCCGAATCGTCTGCGGATAGAGACTCAAGATGGCATGCAGAGCTGTCGACTTCCCGATACCACTCAAGCCGACTACGGTAAAAGTCTCAGCAGTAGACTTAAAGGCGTCGTGATAGCGCTGAGCCCCCGATAGGGAGTGCAGATGCCGAACTGTCGAGGCTGAGGTAGGGTTGCGGCCTACATAGCCTCGGCGGATAAGCAGTGAGAACTGGGCCTCCAGCTCCAGATGCAATAGAAACGGTTGGACCACCGTTTTCAACCGGTCAATACAATGAAGTCGGGTCGCGCTTTCAAGGTTCAGCTCATTCGGGTCCACCGGCTGGGGAAAATTCGATATCAGATCCATGGCCGTCACCTCCGACAGTATCGGAGGAAGGGCTTCGATTAGCGGGTTCCCAGTATATTCCCGAATATCCTGCTTGGAATAATTTGCAAACGTCTGTGCGCCTTTCATTGCTTCTGTCCTGGGCGGATTTTTTTGAGCAAATCGATAACCTGCGCAGTGCGCGGGCCGGCATACGAATCATGTGATTTCGGGGTAGATTCAGACGCAGGAGCAACAGACTCCGCCCGAACTCCATCCGGGACAAACGAGGTTTCTCGCTCCCGTGACCTTTCTTCGGTGCGATTTTCGCGAATGTTCCCCGTAGCCTCCGCTTTGGTGGCAGGAGCAGGCTCAAGCTTCCGCTCTGCAAGTGCATTACTAACGATTTGATCTACTTCGTCGCTGAGCTGCACACGGCTTTCCAGCTCAGCGTGCCGGTGCTGAGGCGGTGTTTGGCGATACGCTTCGAGCAGGTCATAGATCTCGTCCGAGCGGTAGTCCGCGTATTTGGCATCTGACCGACGCAGGTCACAGCGGATGAACTGCTTGGAATCATCTTGTATCCAGATATGCACTGCGGAATTCGGATCGTACCGACACTCGATCGACCAAACGCCACGACTGCGGGCCTTGGCAAACCAGTTCTTCTCGACAGCCATCTCGCAGACATAGTGCATGCCGCGGAATACCAGCCCACCCTTCTGAACGGTTGCGCGCTCACGGGGCAACAGGTGTAGATAGACGAGTTCATCTGGTCGGTTGTTGGGTACGATCATTTGGTTCTCGGAGGCCCAGGTCCATATCCCGAGGGGCGTGGGCTCTACCCCGTCATTGATCATTGCCTGTGTAAGCCGATCAGGCTGGCGATGATGCCGGTTGTAATGGAGAATGCACTTGATGATGATCTGCGTGAACTCCCTCAGATTTAGCGTTGCATCGAGCCGGTAATCTCGCTCACCCCGCTCCTTGTCGCGTGCAGCCACTCCACCAGGAAGCCATCTGATTCCGGTGAGATCATTCAAAATACCAAATCGACTTTCGACCATCGGTTTCCAGTCAGGACGGTAAGGCGGCGCGGTGCCCATCTCTATACCCAGGCCTCTCGAAAGCCCCTCTGCCGCCAGCGACAGCATTTCACCTCTGTCTGCGTATATCTGGTGAGGCAAATGATGACAGTCCCAGTCCGCCGATTTGATTTCAATGCCGTTTCGCGCACAGAAATCGACCTTGGAGGTAAACGCATTGAACAACGCCTGCCGAGCCCCATTCCAACTAGGACCTTCCAGCCCTACATAAAGTCCGACAATCATCCCGGAGAAACTATCGACAACAATATAAACAACTGGCCGACCTATGAGCATCCGCCGGGAGTAACTGTTAACCAAGTAAATATCGGCAATGGTCGCATCGATTTCAAACTGATGACAGGGGCCGCGAAGCCAATCCCTTACAGTACCAGATAGGGGACGACTGTCTTTGAGCCATTTCTTCAAGCCTTGACGCCCACGCTCTGTCTCGACTTCATCAAAGAATATTTGCCCCCAATATTTAAACTGCCTGAAATTGGGCATTTCTGAAGTTGGCAGAAGCCTAAGCTCCTCTCCACCCTTTTTAGAAATGTCGCGGACAGAATAAAATTTCCGTAGCATTTCATCATAAGCGCTCGAAATGGAGGATTTCTTGTCATTCACATAAAGAGCGTACCCAACTCGAATGCATCGCTTATCCACTGCGTTAAGCATCTTGGTAGGCGGAATGAGGACTCCTTGGAACCTGGGCTTTCGCCCTGGAGGCCTGCTCGGGTCGTAAACCCTGTTGGCAACACCTACCGCCGTATAGTTTTTCAGCAATGCATTGCGCACTTGGCCGTAAACCCAATAACGGTAAAGAATCCGATAAATACTTTTCCGCTGAACGCCAAGCTCCGAAGCTCTGCTGCTGACCAACCGACCCAATTCACCTCGAACAAAAATTTGCCCCGGATAATCAGGATCTAGTAATGGAGCGATGATGGCCCACTTCTCGTCCCTAGCTTGCTTGGCCTTCTCATCCAGATCCTCCTCTAGTACCAGCATAAACTCGGGCGTGGTGATGGCCACCGACTTTGTATCACCAGATTCCAGAGAACGACGAAGCTCCTCCAAGCCTACAGCATACGGCTGCCGGGGGGCGTCAGCTAAATCAATCAAAACTACCGCATCATTCTTCTCATCAATGTGAATAGCCCTGACTATCGTATTGATTGCCGACAACTCAGTGACAGGCTCAAAAACACCATTGACGAAAACAGTCATGACAGATTCTCCTTCATGGATGCCTGAACCGGTATTTTGAAGACTTCAAACGTAGGCACCGGTGCGGTGAGGAATAAAGGAGCGCTAACCAAATCAACCTTGAGCGCTTTGGTCCAAATTAGATGAAAAAAGATACCTTGTGCATCAATATACGAAATGGATAAGTGATTCGCGATCTTGCGCAAGCAGGTAGCCAAGGTCCACGGATACTCCCTACTGCTCTCTAAACATTCAATAAATTTGATATGCAGCGGAACCTTCATCAAATCTCGATGCAGCTTTGAGTATTTCCGGAGCAGTCCGAGATTTTTTATCAAATCAGGAGTGAAAAATTCATCGGTAATAATGCGCCAGTCAACACCTTGGCTATTCCAAAAGCGCTTTTCAACATCAAGCTTTTCAAGCGTGCGCTTGCTGCCTTTACCAACCAAGTCCGAACGATATTTTACCGTTCTGGCAACAGATTTAAAGTTCCCGTCTGGCTCTCTGACTGTTAAAAGGAAATCGGTGGTCATCACATACGGCAATGTGGTTTTAGGGTATCTCGGATACCTTACACCTATCGCGGTCGCTATCGCTTGTGCACGCTCAACGGGAAACAGTGGGTACTGCTCCCGAATATCCACCACATCTTCAGAGAATTCGCAAACAAGAAAGTAGAACCGTTCAAGATCGGAAAAGAGATGGTGGGTCCGATCTACCTTTACCCCTTGGATCTTGTGAGAGCGTCCTCTCGAAGGCACGTCCTGAACCCGAAGCCATGGCACGTAGCTGACACCGGCGCCTGCGCCAAATCCATTTGCAACGTGCCGTTCAATGTCCTGCTGTGATGCAAACCTACGACCTCGCAACCCACGCCTCCTCAGTCCATGCGTACAGCTTCACCTCACGCCGGAAAAAGACAGTAGGAGAAAGTGACCGCCGTGGCGATCACCTAGAGGGACTCCTAGCCTACACCCGTCACAAACTGAAGCGATGAATCCAGACCAATGGATAAAGCCTGGAAAAGGAAAACCCCCGTAATTACGGGGGTTTCGGGTTTGTGTCAATCTATGTTACGACGTGTCAAACTTTATTGTCTGGTGTCAATCTTTATTGTTCAAAACCAAGGGTTGGATCAGATGTGGATAACTTATTCCACAGTCACCGATTTCGCCAGGTTGCGTGGCTGGTCAACGTCGGTGCCTTTCAGCACAGCCACATAGTACGACAGCAGTTGCAGCGGGATGGTGTAGAGGATCGGCGACAGGATGTCGTGGATGTGCGGCATGTGCACAACGTGCGTGCCTTCACCGTTGGTCATGCCAGCCTGCTCGTCGGCGAAGACGATCAGCTCGCCACCACGGGCGCGGACTTCCTGAAGGTTGGACTTCAGTTTTTCCAGCAGCTCATTGTTCGGCGCAACGGTGACGACTGGCATGTCGTTATCCACAAGCGCCAACGGACCGTGCTTCAGCTCGCCAGCCGGATAAGCCTCGGCGTGAATGTAGGAAATCTCCTTGAGCTTGAGCGCCCCTTCCATCGCTACCGGGAATTGCGCACCACGTCCGAGGAACAGGGTGTGATTTTTTTCGGCGAACAACTCAGCGATTTTCTCCACGGTGCTGTCCATGGCCAGCGCTTCACCGAGGCGGGTTGGCAAGCGACGCAACTCTTCGACCAGCGTTGCTTCAACGCCTTTGCTCAGCGTGCCGCGCACCTGGCCCAGAGACAGGGTCAGCAACAGCAATCCAACCAATTGCGTGGTGAAAGCTTTGGTCGAGGCCACGCCGATTTCGCGACCGGCCTGGGTCAGCAAGGTCAGATCGGATTCTCGCACCAGCGAGCTGATGCCGACGTTACAGATTGCCAGGCTGGCGAGGAATCCCAATTCCTTGGCGTTGCGCAGCGCGGCCAGAGTGTCGGCGGTTTCGCCGGATTGGGAGATGGTCACGAACAGTGTGTCGGGCTGTACCACTACCTTGCGGTAGCGGAATTCACTGGCAACTTCGACCTGGCACGGAATGCCAGCCAGCTCTTCCAGCCAGTAACGAGCGACCATGCCTGCGTGATAACTGGTGCCGCAGGCGACGATCTGTACATTGCGTACTTTGGCGAACAGCTCGGCCGCTTGTGGACCGAAGGCCTGCACCAGGACTTGAGTCTGGCTCAGGCGCCCTTCCAGGGTTCGCTGTACTACAGACGGTTGCTCATGGATTTCCTTGAGCATGAAATGACGGAACTCACCCTTATCGGCCGCTTCTGCGCCATCACGGTACTGCACGGCTTCGCGCTCGACCGCCTTGCCGTCAACGTCCCAGATATGCACGCTGTCGCGACGAATTTCGGCGATATCGCCTTCTTCCAGGTACATGAAGCGGTCGGTGACCTGGCGTAACGCCAACTGGTCGGACGCGAGGAAGTTTTCACCCAGCCCCAGACCGATCACCAATGGGCTGCCACTACGGGCAGCGACCAGGCGATCTGGCTGCCGAGCACTGATCACTGCCAGGCCGTACGCACCGTGCAACTCTTTGACCGTTGCCTTGAGGGCTGCGGTCAGGTCTTCCAGGTCCTTGAGTTTGTGGTCCAGCAGGTGGGCGATGACCTCGGTGTCGGTGTCCGAAGTGAAGGTGTAACCCAAGGCTTTGAGCTGTTCACGCAGGGCTTCGTGGTTTTCGATGATGCCGTTGTGCACCACCGCCAGGTCGCCGGAAAAATGCGGGTGCGCATTACGCTCACACGGGGCGCCATGAGTCGCCCAACGTGTGTGGGCGATACCCAAACGACCAACCAGCGGCGCTTCAGCCAGGGCCAGATCCAGCTCACTGACTTTGCCCGGGCGACGCAGGCGTTCCAGTTTTGCGTCATTGGTGTAGACCGCCACACCGGCGCTGTCATACCCACGGTATTCCAGACGCTTCAGGCCTTCGACCAGGATGGCGGTGATGTTACGTTCTGCGACGGCGCCGACAATTCCACACATGCTATTTCTCCTGACTGACAGTCGCGCAGATCAATGTGATTCCACGCGCCTGTATCTGATTTCGTGCCTCAAGTGGCAGGCGATCATCGGTAATGAGGGTATGGACGCTGCTCCAGGGCAGTTCCAGGTTGGGGATTTTGCGGCCAATTTTATCGGCCTCCACCATAACGACCACTTCGCGGGCCACTTCTGCCATGACCCGGCTCAGCCCAAGCAATTCATTGAAGGTGGTTGTACCGCGGACCAGATCGATGCCATCGGCACCAATAAACAGCTGATCAAAGTCGTAAGAGCGTAGTACCTGCTCGGCCACCTGACCCTGAAAGGATTCGGAGTGCGGATCCCAGGTGCCGCCCGTCATCAACAGCACCGGCTCATGTTCTAGTTCGCTCAAGGCGTTGGCGACATGCAGGGAGTTGGTCATCACCACAAGGCCCGGTTGTTGACCGAGCTCCGGGATCATTGCCGCAGTGGTGCTACCGCTGTCGACGATGATTCGCGCATGTTCGCGAATCCGCACCACTGCAGCGCGGGCAATGGCCTGCTTGTACTTGGAGACCGACTGACCGTGATCGGCCACCAGTTCCTGGGGCATGGTGATGGCGCCACCATAACGACGAAGCAGCAGGCCGTTGCTTTCAAGGGCTGCCAAATCCTTGCGAATCGTAACTTCAGAGGTTTCGAAGCGCTTGGCCAACTCATCCACACTGACTTCACCCTGCTCATTGAGCAAGGCAAGAATGTTGTGGCGGCGTTGAGGTGTGTTGCGTTTCGACATGACTGATTAAGTTTCGTTTCGAAAGATAACGAAACCAATAAAACCTATTAACGAAACTTCGTCAACCCTGGTGTGATAAAGAGGTGCTGTGGATAAAAACAGCGCGGCAAATCCCGCTCCGGCGGGAGCGAGACTTGCCCACAACGCGACTGATTGCATGTGAATAACTTCAGACGATCATCAATGTGGATAACTCAGCTCTTCTTGATTTTCTCAGGCCGTTTCCAGCCATCGATATTCTTTTGGCGGGCACGACCCACAGCCAACTGCGCCTTATCCACATTCAGGGTAATGGTCGAACCAGCCGCAGTGGTTGCTCCGGAAGAGATATCCACAGGTGCCACCAACGAATTGTTGGAGCCAATGAACACATCTTCACCCAATACCGTTTTCCATTTATTCACACCATCGTAATTGCAGGTGATAGTGCCGGCGCCAATGTTGGTACGAGCGCCCACTTCGGCGTCTCCCAGGTAAGTCAGATGACCAGCCTTGGCACCTTCGCCCAAGTGGGCATTTTTCAGCTCAACAAAGTTACCCACATGCGCGCGAGCCTCCAGCACCGTACCTGGACGCAAACGTGCGAACGGCCCGGCATCGCTGCCTTCACCCAGAATGGCGCCTTCGATGTGGCTGTTGGCCTTGACCACCACGCCTTTGCGCAAGGTACTGTCCTTGATCACGCAGTTAGGACCGATGACAACGTCATCTTCAATGACGACCTTGCCTTCGAGGATGACGTTGATATCGATCAACACGTCTCGACCAACAGTAACTTCACCACGGACATCGAAACGAGCCGGGTCGCGCAGCGTCACGCCCTGCGCCATCAAACGGCGACCGGCACGCAATTGATAGTGACGCTCAAGTTCCGATAGCTGCTTGCGGTCGTTGGCGCCCTGCACTTCCATCGCGTCATGGGGTTGTTCGGTGGCCACCACCAAGCCGTCGCTCACCGCCATGGCAATCACGTCAGTCAGGTAATACTCGCCTTGGGCATTATTGTTGGAGAGCCGGCTCATCCAGCCGCCAAGGCTCTGGAATGGCAGGGCCAGAATACCGGTATTGCCTTCGGTGATTGCGCGCTCGGCTTCGTTGGCGTCTTTTTGCTCGACGATAGCGGTGACATTGCCCGCGGCGTCACGCACGATGCGGCCATAACCGGTCGGATCGTCAAGATTAACGGTCAGCAAACCCAACTGCTGTGGCGCAACTTTCTTGAGCAGGCGTTGCAGGGTTTCCACTTCAATCAGTGGCACGTCCCCATAAAGAATCAGCACCGTGTCGGATTTGATGAAGGGTACGGCCTGGGCCACGGCATGTCCGGTGCCCAGTTGTTTGTCCTGAAGGACAAAATTCAGATCATCGGCCGCCAGACGCTCACGAACAGCATCGGCACCATGACCAATGACCACGTGAATGCGTTGTGGATCAAGTTGACGGGCGCTGTGGATAACATGACCGAGCATCGAATTGCCAGCAATCGGGTGCAGGACTTTCGGCAAGGCCGAACGCATGCGCGTGCCTTGACCGGCAGCGAGAATAACGATTTCAAGAGACATGACTGGCTACTAATCCTGGGTGGTCAGCGGCTGCGACCATAGTGGTGGACATCAGAAAAGAAAAAAGGGTAGCCGAGGCTACCCTTTTTAATCAATCACACAACAAGCGCTGCCTTAGCGGCCGAACTTCTTGCGGATCTGCTGGACGGTGCGCAGCTGAGCTGTAGCCTCGGCCAGACGTACGGAAGCAGAACCGTAATCGAATTCCGCGCCACGCTCATGCAATGCCTTCTCGGCAGCCTTAACGGCTTCCTTAGCGGAGGCTTCGTCCAGGTCGGCAGCACGTTGCACAGTATCGGCAAGGACCTTGACCATGTTCGGCTGAACCTCGAGGAAACCACCGGAGATGTAATACACCTCCTCTTCCCCGCCCTGCTTGACCAGGCGGATCGGGCCTGGTTTCAGGTTAGTGATCAGCGGCGCGTGACCCAGAGCGATACCAAGATCACCCAGTGCACCGTGCGCAATCACCATCTCGACCAGACCGGAAAAAATTTCCCCTTCCGCGCTGACGATATCGCAATGGACTGTCATAGCCATCTGATTGCCTCAACCTAAATTAGCGCCCGTTGCCGGGCGCCGGGATTACAGTTTCTTGGCTTTCTCGATCGCTTCTTCGATGCCGCCAACCATGTAGAACGCTTGTTCTGGCAGGTGGTCGTAGTCACCGTTGAGGATGCCTTTGAAGCCAGCAATGGTGTCTTTCAGGGAAACGTATTTACCCGAAGCACCGGTGAAGACTTCAGCCACGAAGAACGGCTGCGACAAGAAACGCTGGATCTTACGAGCACGGTTTACCAACTGCTTGTCGGCTTCCGACAGCTCGTCCATACCCAGGATCGCGATGATGTCCTTCAGTTCTTTGTAGCGCTGAAGAACATACTGTACACCGCGAGCGGTTTCGTAGTGATCGTTGCCGATCACGTTCGGGTCCAGCTGGCGCGAAGTCGAATCCAGTGGGTCTACCGCTGGGTAGATACCCAGGGAAGCGATGTCACGGGACAGAACGACGGTGGCGTCCAAGTGGGCGAAGGTGGTCGCTGGCGACGGGTCAGTCAAGTCGTCCGCTGGTACGTATACGGCCTGGATCGACGTAATCGAACCTTGCTTGGTCGAAGTGATGCGCTCTTGCAGCACGCCCATCTCTTCAGCCAGGGTCGGCTGGTAACCTACTGCGGAAGGCATACGGCCCAGCAGTGCGGATACTTCAGTACCGGCCAGGGTGTAACGATAGATGTTGTCGACGAACAGCAGAACGTCGTTACCTTCGTCACGGAACTTCTCGGCCATGGTCAGGCCGGTCAGTGCTACGCGCAGACGGTTTCCCGGCGGCTCGTTCATCTGACCGTAAACCAGTGCCACTTTGTCCAGAACGTTGGAATCCTTCATCTCGTGGTAGAAGTCGTTACCCTCACGAGTACGCTCACCCACACCGGCGAACACGGAATAACCGCTGTGCTCGATGGCGATGTTACGGATCAGTTCCATCATGTTTACGGTTTTGCCTACACCGGCACCACCGAACAGACCGACTTTACCGCCCTTGGCGAACGGGCAAACCAGGTCGATAACCTTGATACCGGTTTCCAGCAGGTCGTTGCCGCCTGCTTGTTCCGCGAAGGATGGAGCAGCGCGGTGAATACCCCAGCGCTCTTCGGTGTCGATCGGGCCAGCTTCGTCGATCGGGTTACCCAGAACGTCCATGATCCGGCCCAGGGTCGCTTTACCGACCGGTACGGAGATGGCAGCGCCGGAATCGACAACGTTTAGACCGCGCTTCAAGCCTTCGGTGGTACCCATCGCAATGGTACGAACTACGCCGTCACCCAGCTGCTGCTGGACTTCCAGGGTAGTTTCCGCGCCTTGTACTTTCAGCGCGTTGTAGATGCTCGGTACGCTGTCGCGTGGAAATTCCACGTCGATAACGGCGCCGATGATTTGAACGATACGTCCGCTACTCATAGCTGGATCCTCTGAAAATTTGAACCGTTAAACCGCGGCAGCGCCGCCGACGATTTCCGAGATCTCTTGGGTGATCGCAGCCTGACGCGCCTTGTTGTAGACCAGCTGCAATTCGCTGATCAAATCACCGGCGTTGTCGGTAGCGTTCTTCATCGCGATCATCCGCGCAGCTTGCTCAGCTGCGTTGTTCTCGACCACCGCCTGGTACACCTGCGCCTCCACGTAACGCACCATCAAGCCGTCAAGCAGCTCTTTGGCATCAGGTTCGTAGAGATAGTCCCAGTGGTGCTTGAGTGCTTGATCCGGGGTTGCCACCAGCGGAACCAACTGCTCCACGGTAGGGTGTTGTGTCATGGTGTTGATGAACTTGTTGGATACCACGGACAAACGGTCAATACGGCCGTCCAGATAGGCATCCAGCATCACCTTGACGCTGCCGATCAGATCATTGATCGACGGCTCTTCACCCAAGTGGCTGATAGCTGCAACGACGTTACCGCCGAAGTTGCGGAAGAAAGCCGCACCCTTGCTACCAATCACGCACAGATCGATCTCGACACCGTTTTCGCGGTTTACCGCCATGTCCTTGACCAAAGCCTTGAACAGGTTGGTGTTCAAGCCACCACACAGACCACGGTCACTGCTCACCACGACATAACCGACGCGCTTTACTTCACGGTCGATCATGAACGGGTGGCGATACTCCGGGTTAGCGTTGGCCAGATGACCAATAACCTGGCGGATGCGCTCCGCATAAGGACGGGTAGCAGCCATGCGCATTTGTGCCCTGCGCATTTTGCTGACCGCCACTTTTTCCATGGCGCTGGTAATTTTTTGCGTGCTTTTGATGCTCGCAATCTTACTGCGAATCTCTTTTGCGCCTGCCATGTAACACCTATCAGGTTAGCAAGCGGGAGCCTTGCGGCTCCCGCTGCGGCTTACCAGGTTTGGGTGGCCTTGAACTTCTCGATACCGGCTTTCAGGCCGCTATCGATTTCGTCATTGAAGTCACCCTTCACGTTGATCTTCGCCATGAGGTCGGCGTGATCGCGGTTGAAGTAAGCAATCAGCGCTTGCTCGAAGCTGCCGACTTTGGTGATTTCTACGTCAGTCAGGAACCCACGCTCAGCGGCATACAGCGACAGCGACATGTCGGCGATCGACATTGGCGCGTATTGCTTCTGCTTCATCAGCTCGGTAACGCGCTGACCATGCTCAAGTTGCTTACGGGTCGCTTCGTCCAGGTCAGAAGCAAACTGGGCGAATGCCGCCAGTTCACGGTACTGAGCCAGAGCGGTACGGATACCACCGGACAGCTTCTTGATGATCTTGGTCTGAGCGGCACCACCCACACGGGATACCGAAACACCGGCGTTCACTGCAGGGCGGATGCCCGAGTTGAACATGGCCGATTCCAGGAAGATCTGACCGTCGGTGATGGAAATCACGTTGGTCGGAACGAACGCGGAAACGTCGCCAGCCTGGGTTTCGATGATCGGCAGTGCGGTCAGGGAACCGGTTTTGCCGGTCACTGCGCCGTTGGTGAACTTCTCTACATACTCTTCCGAAACGCGGGATGCGCGCTCCAGCAGACGGGAGTGGAGATAGAACACGTCGCCTGGGTAAGCTTCACGGCCTGGTGGACGGCGCAGCAGCAGGGAGATCTGGCGGTAAGCCACTGCCTGCTTGGACAGATCGTCATAAACGATCAGCGCGTCTTCACCGCGGTCGCGGAAGAATTCACCCATGGTGCAACCGGCGTACGGTGCCAGGTATTGCAGCGCAGGAGATTCCGAAGCACTTGCAGCCACGATGATCGTGTTTTTCAGTGCGCCGTTTTCTTCCAGCTTGCGAACCACGTTGGCGATGGTCGATTGCTTCTGACCGATGGCTACGTAGACGCAGAAAATGCCGCTGTCTTTCTGGTTGATGATCGCGTCGATCGCCAGAGCGGTTTTACCGATCTGACGGTCACCGATGATCAGCTCACGCTGGCCACGGCCGACAGGGATCATGGCATCGACAGCCTTGTAGCCAGTCTGTACAGGCTGGTCTACCGACTTACGCCAGATCACGCCTGGAGCAACTTTCTCGACCGCATCGGTCTGGGTGTTGTTCAGCGGACCTTTGCCGTCAACCGGGTTACCCAGTGCATCGACTACGCGACCCAGCAGTTCCTTACCAACCGGAACTTCCAGGATGCGGCCTGTGCACTTGGCGCTCATGCCTTCAGCCAGAGACTGGTATGCGCCCAAAATAACGGCACCTACAGAGTCTTGCTCCAGGTTGAGGGCCATACCGTAGACGCCGCCCGGAAACTCGATCATCTCGCCGGACATAACGTCGGCCAGACCGTGAATCCGCACGATACCGTCAGATACGCTGACGACAGTGCCTTCGTTACGGGCTTGGGAGGTCACATCGAGTTTGTCGATGCGGCCCTTGATAATTTCACTTATTTCGGAAGGATTGAGTTGCTGCATTGCTCTGCTGCCCCTTCAAACTCAAGATTTCAATGCTTCGGCAAGTTTCGCGATTTTGCCGCGAATCGAGCCATCGATAACCAGGTCGCCGGCGCGGATGACAACACCCCCAATAAGGGAACTGTCTTCCTCGACTTGCAGGCGCACTTCCCGGTTGAGTCGTGCACTGAGAACCTTGGCGAGTTTGTCTTGCTGTTCTTGGTTCAATGCAAATGCACTGGTCACTTCCACATCTACCGACTTCTCCTGCTCGGCCTTGTACAGGTCAAACAGGGCGGCAATCTCCGGCAACAGCGGGAGACGGTCGTTTTCGGCAACGACGTGGATGAAATTCTGTGCCTTGGCATCGAACTTGTCGCCGCACACGTCAATGAACGTGGCGGCCTTTTCTGCGCTCGTCAGTCGCGGGGCCTTGAGCACGCGCAGCATGGTGTCGTCTTGCGACACCGCTGCTGCCAGGCCGAGCATGGCTGACCAATTGGCCAGTTGCTGGTGGGCCTGAGCGTGCTCGAAGGCCGCCTTAGCGTAAGGTCGGGCCAACGTGGTCAGTTCTGCCATGATCGCCCTCGCTTAGATTTCAGCAGCCAGTTGGTTAACCAGCTCTGCGTGCGCGTTTTGATCGATTGTGGCACCCAGGATCTTCGCGGCACCGCCAACGGCCAGGCTACCCACTTGGGCGCGCAGCGCGTCTTTGACGCTATTCAGTTCCTGTTCGATCTCGGCCTGAGCCTGAGCCTTCACACGGTCAGCTTCGACGCGAGCCTGTTCACGGGCTTCGTCGACGATCTGAGAACCGCGCTTCTTGGCTTGCTCGATGATTTCAGCTGCCTGAGCTTTCGCTTCGCGCAGTTGTTGACCCGCTTTCTCTTGGGCCAACTCCAGGTCGCGAGCTGCTCGGCTGGCAGCGTCCAGTCCATCCGCGATCTTCTTTTGACGTTCGTGCAGCGCCGTGATGACCGGAGGCCATACGAACTTCATGCAGAACAGTACAAAAATCAGGAACGCAACGGACTGGCCAATCAGGGTCGCATTAATGTTCACGCCAACACCTCGCAGTTACGTTGTCCATCACATCAAATTACTCGGAAGATCCGAGTAATTAGCCAGCGATCTGACCAACGAACGGGTTCGCAAAGGTGAAGAACAGAGCGATACCAACACCGATCATGGTTACGGCGTCGAGCAGACCGGCAACGATGAACATTTTAACTTGCAGCATTGGAACCATTTCTGGCTGACGCGCTGCGCCTTCCAGGAACTTGCCGCCCAGCAGGCCGAAACCAATTGCGGTACCCAGTGCGCCCAGGCCGATCAACAGTGCAACAGCGATAGCGGTTAGACCAACTACAGTTTCCATCTTTCCTCCCGACTTTTACGTCGTATGGTTTAGGTTTTTTAGATTAAAGCGGTAAAACAAATCGTTTCAGATGCCCCGTGAGGAGCACCCTCCCGTTTGACCGGGAGGGACATCAGACTAGTCGAGACTGGTCTTAATGGTTTTCTTCGTGCGCCATCGACAGGTAAACGATGGTCAGCATCATGAAGATGAACGCCTGCAGGGTGATGATCAGGATGTGGAACACAGCCCACGCCCACTGCAGAACTACGCCCAGGCCACTAAGCCAGAGCAGACCGCTGCCGAACATCACGGCGATCAAAATGAACACCAGCTCGCCGGCGTACATGTTGCCGAACAGACGCAGAGCCAGGGAGATCGGTTTTGCGATCAGGGTCACGAATTCCAGCAGGAAGTTCACCGGGATCAGCAGGGCTTGAACGAAGATGTTCTTGCTGCCGAACGGGTGCAGGGTCAGCTCGCCGATGAAGCCGCCGAGGCCCTTGACCTTGATGCTATAGAAAATGATCAGTGCGAAAACCGAGAACGCCATACCCAGGGTCGCGTTCGGGTCGGTGGTCGACACGGCGCGGAACGGGATGTGGTGGTCGCCGGAAATCAGGATGGCCAGCTGAGGAATCCAGTCGACCGGTACCAGGTCGACGGCGTTCATCAGGAACACCCAGACGAAGATGGTCAGTGCCAGCGGCGCAATCACCGGGCTACGGCCATGGAAGCTGTCTTTCACGCTGCCATCGACGAATTCGACCAATACTTCAACGAAGTTCTGCAAAGCCCCTGGTTGACCGGAAGTCGCTTTCTTTGCCGCCATGCGGAAAAGAAGAACGAAAATCAGACCCAGTGCGACCGACCAGCCGAGAGTATCGACGTGGAAAGCCCAGAAGCCCATTTCCTTGGCTTCTGCTGCGGTGTGGGCAAAGCCCCAGCCGCCGGTAGGGTGCTGACCGAAAGTCAGGTTCTGCAAGTGGTGCTGGATATAGCCCGAAGCGGTTGTTTCTGCCATGGTTGCCTCAAACGCCCTAAGGTCTCGAAAGTCTTGTTCTCATCAGCAGGGGCGCGAACCAGCTGACCAGTTGGGTCAACACGAAGACGCCGAATACAGCTAGCGGCGCCAATGGCTTCACACCTGCAAACGTCAATGCAAAGAGCACTGCCGTCAAAATCAGTTTGCCCGCCTCGCCGGCATAAAAAGACCGGACGATGGCTTGAGCTGCTCGGGCGCCGGAAAACCGAAATGCCCTGTGAGCGAAATAAACATTGGGCAGCAAGGCTATCAGGCCTCCGCAAAGTCCCGAGTACCCGGCAACGACTCCATACCATTGCCAGAGCGCCAAAGCGGCAATCAGCAAAATGACAAATTGAGCCATTAACACCGGAAATACTGCCAGACGATGGAACGGCAAGCGGTTTGGCGTGCGGGTTTCCATCACTATTGCTCTCCAATGGTCGGCTGCCGAAATGCAACAACTTGGCATAATTTGTGCCGACAAAATGCGCGCAGAGTATAGGGGCGGTTCAGCCCCTATTCAACTATCAGGTAGTGATTTCCGACTGCGCGCTACATGAGGAAATGTTTCAGCGAATATGAGCGAGTACACCTTGTAGCTCATCCAGGGAGTTGTAGCCAATTACCAACTGCCCTTTACCCTTCTTACCGTGGCGGATCTGCACCGCAGAGCCTAGGCGCTCGGCCAGACGCTGCTCCAGTCGAGCGATATCCGGGTCTGGTTTTACCGGTTCAACAGGCTCCGGTTTACCACTCAACCACTGGCGAACCAGTGCCTCAGTTTGGCGCACAGTGAGCCCGCGTGCGACAACATGTCGCGCCCCCTCAACTTGTTGATTATCCGGCAAACCGAGCAAAGCACGGGCATGACCCATTTCTAGGTCGCCGTGAGAAAGCATCGTCTTGATAACTTCCGGCAATGAAATCAGGCGCAATAAATTGGCCACCGTCACTCGGGACTTACCCACAGCTTCGGCCACTTGTTGCTGGGTCAGCTGGAATTCCTGCTGCAAACGCTGCAGGGCCACCGCTTCTTCGATCGGGTTAAGGTCTTCGCGCTGGATGTTCTCGATCAGCGCGATGGCAATCGCGGTTTCATCCGGTACATCGCGGACCATTGCCGGGATCGTTTCCTGACCGGCCTGTTGGCTCGCGCGCCAACGGCGTTCACCGGCGATGATTTCGAAGCGGCCACCACCGATCGGACGAACCACAATCGGCTGCATGACGCCCTGGGCCTTGATCGACTGCGCCAGCTCCTCGAGCGCCTGAGCATCCATATCGCGGCGAGGCTGGTACTTGCCGCGCTGGAGCAAATCCAGCGGCAGATGTTGCAGCTCGCGCTGATCGGCTTGTATCGCTTGTTCTTCCAGCGCGCTGACGGTCGGACCACTCAGCAGTGCATCCAGTCCACGTCCGAGACCTCGTTTCTTGACGGCCATGGGGATTCCTTAAGTTGGCTGGGCAGCGGCGATACGTGAGTTTTTGCGTTGACGACGAACCATCTCGCCGGCCAGAGCCAGGTAGGCAACAGCGCCACGGGATGATTTGTCGTACGCCAGCGCCGGCATGCCGTAGCTAGGAGCTTCGGCCAGACGGATGTTGCGTGGAATGACGGTGTCGTAGAGTTGCTCACCGAAGTGTTCCTTGAGCTGCGCCGACACGTCGTTCATCAGGCTCAGGCGCGGGTCGTACATCGTGCGCAGCAGACCTTCGACCTTGAGGTCAGGGTTCAGCAATTCGGCGATACGCTTGATGTTATCCACAAGGTCGCTCAACCCTTCCAGTGCGAAGTACTCGCACTGCATGGGGATAATGACCCCATCGGCCGCGACAAGTGCGTTCAGCGTCAGCATCGACAGCGACGGCGGACAGTCGATCAGGATGTAGTCGTAATTCTCGCGAATCGGCGCCAACGCGCTGCGCAGGCGGCTTTCCTTCATCTGCATTTCCAACAGAACCACTTCAGCGGCGGTCAGGTCGCGGTTGGCCGGCAATAACTGGTAACCACCATGTTCGGAGAAGTGCATGGCCTGAGCCAGGTCGCACTCGCCGATCAACAGGTCGTAGACCGAGTTTTCCAGACCGTGTTTATCCACACCGCTCCCCATGGTGGCGTTGCCTTGTGGATCGAGATCGATCAGCAACACCCGGCGCTTGGTCGCTACCAGGGATGCCGCGAGGTTGATGCAGGTGGTGGTCTTGCCCACACCACCCTTTTGGTTCGCTATCGCGAATACCTTAGCCATTCTTGCTTGTGTTCCCAATCATGCCGTGCGGCGCAGTATCAGCAGATGGCGTTGGCCTTGGCAACCGGGTACGGCCAGGGCGTGTTCGCTATCGAGGTGGAAGTCTGCCGGCAATGCTACCAGCTCATCGGCGGGATGAACGCCCTTCATTGCCAGCCAACGTGTATCGGTGTCGCCGAGGTGGCGAGTCCAGTTGGTGAAGTTCTCCATGCTGCTGAACGCCCGGGAAATGATCCCGTTGAATGGCTGAGCAGGCTGGAAGGCTTCGACACGACTGTGGATAACTTGCAGGTTATCCAGTTTGAGTTCGAGTTTGACCTGGGTCAGGAAGCGGGTTTTCTTGCCGTTGCTGTCCAGGCAGGTCACCTGGGACTCTGGAAACAGGATCGCCAATGGAATCCCCGGCATGCCGCCGCCGCTGCCCACGTCGAGCCAGCGACCGTTTTCGATGAACGACATCACGCTCAGACTATCGAGCAAGTGACGGGACACCATCTCGTCTGGATCGCGCACGGCGGTCAGGTTGTAAGCCTTGTTCCATTTGATCAACAGGGCCAGATAACCCAGCAACTGCGCATGCTGGGTTTCGGTCAGAGCAACACCGAGCTGGCGAGCACCTGTGGATAACTCTTCTGCATGTTGCGAGGTGACCAACGAACTCAAGCGCTTTGCTCCAACTGACGGCCCGCGCCGCGTTTTTTCAAATGAATCATCAACAGCGAAATGGCTGCCGGCGTAACGCCCGGAATACGCGAGGCCTGACCCAAGGTTTCCGGGCGAGTCGCACCGAGCTTGCTCTGGATCTCTTTAGAGAGACCGGAAATGTTCGTGTAATCGATATCCACAGGCAGTCTGGTGTCTTCACTGGCCCGCAGACGAGCGATTTCATCCTGTTGGCGATCGATGTAGCCGGCGTACTTGGTCTTGATTTCGACCTGTTCGGCGACCTGTGGATCGTCTGCGCCCCCACCGGTCACTGCGATCAGACCAGCGTAGTCGATTTCTGGACGACTCAAGAGATTCAGCAAGTTGTATTCGTGGGTCAGCGGCGTGCCGAATTTTTCGGCAATCGCAGCACCTTGCTCGGTACCCGGGCGTACCCAGGTGCTTTTCAGGCGCTGCTCTTCCAGTTCGATGCTTTCGCGCTTTTTGCAGAAAGCCGCCCAGCGGATGTCATCCACCAGACCCAGCTCGCGACCTTTTTCGGTCAAGCGCAGGTCGGCGTTGTCTTCGCGCAGGATCAAACGGTATTCAGCACGAGAAGTGAACATCCGATACGGTTCTTGAGTACCGAGGGTAATCAGGTCGTCGACCAACACGCCGATGTAGGCTTCATCGCGACGCGGGCACCAGGCATCTTTGCCCTGCGCACGCAGTGCTGCGTTGGTCCCGGCCAACAAACCCTGGGCGCCGGCTTCTTCGTAACCGGTGGTGCCATTGATCTGTCCGGCGAAGAAGAGACCGCCGATCACCTTGGTTTCCAGGCTGTATTTCAGGTCCCGCGGATCAAAGTAGTCGTACTCGATGGCGTAGCCCGGACGCACGATGTGCGCATTTTCCATGCCACGGATCGATTGCACGATCTGCAGCTGGACGTCGAACGGCAAGGATGTGGATATCCCGTTCGGGTACAGCTCGTTTGTCGTCAGACCTTCCGGTTCGATGAAAACCTGATGGCTTTCCTTGTCGGCAAAGCGATGGATCTTGTCTTCGATCGACGGGCAATAACGAGGGCCGATGCCTTCGATCTCACCAGCAGCGGAATACATCGGCGAACGGTCGAGGTTCGCGGCAATGATTTCGTGGGTGCGGGCGTTCGTGTGGGTAATCCAGCAACTGACTTGGCGTGGATGCTGTTCCTTGTTGCCCATGAACGACATCACCGGGATTGGCGTATCGCCGGCTTGCTCGGTCATCACCGAGAAATCCACAGAGCGGGCGTCAATACGCGGCGGCGTACCGGTTTTCAGGCGACCGACGCGCAGCGGCAGTTCACGTAGACGGTGAGCTAGGGCGATGGACGGTGGATCACCGGCGCGACCACCAGAAAAATTCTGCAGACCGATGTGGATAAGTCCACCCAGGAACGTACCCGTGGTCAAAACCACTGAATCCGCCAGGAAACGCAGACCCATCTGGGTCACTACGCCGCGTACTTGCTCCTGCTCGACGATCAGATCATCTGCAGCCTGTTGAAATATCCACAGGTTCGGCTGGTTTTCCAGAATTTCGCGGACAGCAGCCTTGTAGAGAATCCGATCGGCCTGAGCGCGAGTGGCGCGCACGGCTGGGCCTTTGCGGCTGTTCAATACGCGAAATTGAATACCACCTTTATCGGTGGCCAGGGCCATCGCACCGCCCAGGGCGTCGATTTCCTTGACCAGATGGCTTTTGCCAATGCCGCCAATAGCGGGGTTGCAGCTCATGGCACCGAGGGTTTCCACGTTATGCGTCAGCAACAGGGTTTTCACCCCCATACGTGCTGAGGCCAGTGCTGCCTCGGTACCGGCATGACCGCCGCCGATGACGATCACTTCAAAACGGGAAGGGAAATCCACCACGCACCTCGTGCCTGCTTAAGTAGGTAATTCAGGAATAGTTTGAGCTCAGGTTTTTGGACCTGGTCGACAAGTATAGGGACTTCCCCCTTCCTAAAGAACCCTTTGCACAAAAATTAACCAGCTGTGGAGAAGTCGGAGTTATAGAAATTAAAAAGAGAGAAATTTATTAAATCTTTGTTTTTATGTTTATTTCTACTGACCTGCCTTTCTGTGGATAGATCGACGCAGCCCTTTATTTTCGATGTGTACAGCGATTCAAAACCCTGTGGTCATGTGCCAATGAGGTCCTTGGATAACCGGTGTAAGCCTGTGGATTAAAGTAGTGGTTATCCACAGAGGCGGTTATCTTCAGTTTTCGGGCCTTGTTATCAACTGCCCTTAGCGGAGGTTATTCACAGGGCTTAATCCACAGAAAACAGCTGATTGAGCAAATCCAGGGCACAGAAAATCCGCCAGCGCGGAAAAAACTCCGCTCGGCATAGCAGGCTGGTGTGGAAAAGAGGGAGAACAGACAGGCACGAATGGCCTGTCTGTGGACAACGAGGGGGGTTATTTACCGATGCAGAAGCTGGAGAAGATCCGGCCCAACAAGTCATCGGAGCTGAAGGCGCCGGTGATTTCGCCCAAAAATTGCTGAGCCAGGCGCAAATCTTCGGCGAGCAATTCTCCAGCACCCGCCAATGTCAGTTGAGCGCGACCGTGCTCAAGGGAAGCGCTGGCGTGTCGCAATGCCTCAAGATGACGCCGGCGCGCGCTGAAGCTGCTTTCCGAGGTCTGTTCATAACCCATGCAGGCCTTGAGGTGATCGCGCAGCAGCTCCAGCCCTGCGCCTGCGGACTTGGCGCTCAGGCTGATGGTGACATGGCCATCGTCACTGACATCCATGGCGATCGTTTCACCCGTGAGGTCTGCCTTGTTCCGGATCAGTGTGACCTTTGCCGGATCGGGGCGGGTTTCGAGGAATTCCGGCCACAGTGCGAAGGGATCCACTGCTTCGGGGGCCGTGGCATCGACGACCAGCAACACTCGATCTGCCTCGCCAATGGCTTTCAATGCCCGCTCTACACCGATCTTTTCCACATGATCATCGGTGTCACGAAGTCCCGCGGTGTCGACGACATGCAGGGGCATGCCATCGATGTGGATATGTTCGCGCAGTACGTCGCGGGTAGTGCCGGCAATTTCAGTCACGATTGCCGCTTCACGACCAGCCAGGGCATTGAGCAGACTGGATTTGCCGGCATTCGGTCGGCCGGCAATGACAACGGTCATGCCATCACGTAACAACGCGCCCTGCCCGGCTTCGCGCATTACGGTGGATAACTCGTCGCGTACCTTGTCGAGCATGCTCAACACGTGGCCATCGGCGAGGAAATCGATTTCTTCTTCAGGGAAGTCGATGGCGGCTTCGACATAAATCCGCAAGCCGATCAGTTGTTCCGTGAGGTTATGCACACGCGCCGAGAATGCCCCCTGCAGGGAACGCAGCGCATTTCGGGCCGCCTGGGCCGAACTGGCTTCGATCAAGTCAGCAATCGCTTCGGCCTGGGCCAGGTCGAGTTTGTCGTTCAGGAAAGCGCGCTCGCTGAATTCACCCGGCCGGGCGAGGCGACAGCCCAATTCCAGGCAGCGCTTGAGCAGCATATCCAGAACAATAGGGCCACCGTGCCCCTGCAATTCCAGGACATCTTCGCCGGTGAACGAGTTGGGGCCCGGGAAATACAGCACGATGCCTTGGTCCAGCACCTCGTCGTTGGCGCCGAGGAACGGCCCGTAATGAGCAAATCTTGGCTTGAGCTCACGACCACTGAAGGCCTTGGCCGCAGCGCTGGCCAACGGCCCGGAAATGCGGACGATGCCAACGCCTCCGCGACCTTGGGCGGTGGCGACGGCGGCGATGGTTTCACGAGGAGCGCTCATAAACCGGTATCCAGACAAAAGTGACAGATAGCAAAACGCCCCACTAGGGGGCGTCTTGAGTGGTTATCCACAGTGTAAGTCAGGCAGCCGCTTTGGTAGCTGCTTCGATCTTACGAGTGATGTACCACTGTTGGGCGATGGACAGGCAGTTGTTCACTACCCAGTACAGCACCAGACCAGCCGGGAACCACAGGAAGAAGAAGGTGAAGATGATTGGCATCAGCTTCATCACTTTGGCCTGCATCGGATCCGGCGGTGTCGGGTTCAACTGCTGCTGGATGAACATGGTTGCACCCATGATGATCGGCAGAATGAAGAACGGATCCTTGATCGACAGGTCTGTAATCCACAGGATGAACGGAGCCTGACGCATTTCGACGCTTTCCAGCAGAACCCAGTACAGCGATAGGAAAACCGGCATCTGCACGAGGATTGGCAAGCAACCACCCAGCGGATTGATCTTCTCTTTCTTGTACAGCTCCATCATGGCCTGCGACATTTTCTGCCGGTCATCGCCATGTTGCTCTTTCAGCGCGGCCAGTCTTGGGGCCACTGCACGCATGCGCGCCATGGATTTGTAGCTGGCGGCCGACAACGGGAAGAAAAGCCCCTTGATCAGCATGGTCAGGAAAATGATCGAGAAGCCCCAGTTACCCACAATGGCGTGGATGTGTTGCAGCAGCCAGAAGATCGGTTGAGCGATGAACCACAGAATGCCGTAGTCAACGGTCAGTTCCAGACCTGGGGACAATTGTTTCAGCACAGCCTGGCTTTTCGGACCTGCATACAAAACAGCGCTGGTTTCAGCCTTGGCACCTGGCGCAACGGTCAAGGATGGACCGGTGTAGCCAATGATGTAGTTGCCTTTGCTGTCTTTACGGGTCTGGACGACGTTGTTTTCGCCCTTGGCCGGAATCCAGGCAGTCACGAAGTAGTGTTGCAGCCAGGCTACCCAACCGCCGGTAACGTTTTCTTTCAGCTGTCCTTTGTCCATGTCCTTCATGGACACTTTCTTGTACGGCTCGGAACTTGTCCACAGGGCAGCACCCAGGTAAGTCGCGGTACCGGTGGCGGTGCTGGAAGACGGATCGGCGCTGGCGTCACGCTTCAATTGCGCGAACATTGCACCGGACCACGGCTGAGTGCTTTCGTTGTCGATCAGGTAGGAAACGGTTACGTCATACAGGCCACGCTTCAGGGTGAAACGCTTGATGTAATTGACGCCGTCCTTGCTGAACTTCAGGTCCACGACCAATTGGTCCTGACCATCAGCCAGTTGATAGATCTTCTTCTCCGAGGAGTAAACCGGACGACCGGCAGGACTTGCGTCCGGGCCGTTGCTTCCGATCAAGCCACTCTGAGCCAGATAAGTCCGCTCGTTGCCGTTATCGAACAGCTGGAATGGAATTTCCGGATGGTCCTGGCGACGTGGATACAGCGGCAATTTCAGCTGCGCAACATCACCACCTTGTGGATCGATAGCCAGATCGAGCACATCCGTTTTGATCTGGATGAGGTCGGTGCTTGCAGCTACCGGAGTTTCGGCAGGTGCGCTGGTATCGTTTGCGGCGCGCGGAATGTCGTCACTGACGGACGCTTTATTGCCAGTTGCCGTATCCGGGAGGCCCGGTGCGGAAGTACTGGAAGCAACATTCTGAGTCGGCAGGGCAGCCTGGCCATAGTCCTGGTTCCATTTAAGAACCATAACGTAGGACACGATTGCCAGGGCGACGATCAGGATCGTGCGTTTGATATCCATGATTACTCGGCCATCGAAGAAGAACGGGAGGTAGGGATAGGTGGAACCGGGTCATAACCACCGGGATTCCACGGATGACAGCGACCTAAACGACGAAAGGTCAACCAGCCACCGCGCAGGAGGCCATGATTTTCGATGGCTTCTAACGCGTAGCAGGAACAACTGGGGTAGAAACGACAGTGATTGGCCATCAGGGGACTAATGGCATAGCGGTAAAACTGGATCGGAACGAGTGCCAGTTTACGCATCTGGACTGTCTACCCCTACAGTTTCGGTTTTCACTGCTGGTACCGGCGTGCTGCGTGCCAGTCGTTTCCAGAGCTTGCCGAAATGCTGAATCAATTCGGGGTTTTCTACGTCACCTAAACCTTTGCGCGCGACGATAACAATGTCCCAACCGACCAGTGAATCCTGGTGCAGGCGAAACGATTCGCGCATCAGACGTTTGAGGCGATTGCGCTCGACGGAGAGCTTTACGCTCTTTTTCCCGATAACCAGCCCGAGACGGGGGTGATCAAGATCGTTGTTGCGCGCAAGGAGCAGGAGATTTTTCCCCGGAACCTTGCCGGTAGGGGAGTCAAAGACTGCCTTGAAATGCCGGGGAGTAAGCAGACGCTTTTCCCGACTGAAGTCCTGACTCACCTCCAGTGCCGGATTATCAAACTGCCAGACGCGCACGACCTTTGGCGCGACGACGCGACAGGACGGCACGACCGTTCTTGGTAGCCATGCGAGCACGGAAACCGTGGGTACGAGCGCGTTTGATAGTGCTTGGTTGGAAAGTACGTTTCATTGTCGTGTTACCTGGTTCGTCCACAACGGGCCGGAATGGCCCCCGTTTTAAGAGACCGGGGATTCTAGAGAAAGCAAGCCTCTAGGTCAATTTCCAACCAACGTTTCTTATAAATAGATCTTCGGACGTTTTGCAGTGCGACCTTCCTTCGCCAAACATAAAATTAAAGAAGGAAAGTATTTAAAGCTTTTTTGTAAAGCTTATAAAAGCTAGCGGCGCGGTCATCTGTGGATAACTGGCTTCAGGCCTTTTAACACGTGATGTACAGAGAATGACAACTACAGTGGAAAACCGTGTTCAGCCTGTGCTGCACTGTCGGATAACCTGTGGGCGAAAGAGTGTCTTATCCACAGGCAGGTTATCCACCGACTTTCACCCCCAGTTGTGCAATGAGCTCAGACCCGGTTATCCACAGAGCTTATTCACAGACCATTGGTCGTCTTTTTTGCGTATAAAACGTTGATTCTTCTTGGCTGGTGATCAACCTTCATGTGGATAAGTCGGCGTCTGGTCGCTACAATGGCCGCTTGTTTTTGCCTCACCGGCTTTCAACTTAGGGGATATCCGTGTCAGTGGAACTTTGGCAGCAGTGCGTGGAGCTTTTGCGCGATGAGCTGCCTGCCCAACAATTCAACACTTGGATCCGTCCACTACAGGTCGAAGCTGAAGGCGACGAGTTGCGTGTCTATGCACCCAATCGTTTTGTGCTGGACTGGGTCAACGAAAAATACCTGAGCCGCGTCCTGGAGTTGCTGGACGAGCATGGCAATGGCATGGCGCCAGCGCTTTCCTTATTAATAGGCAGCAAACGCAGCTCGGCGCCGCGTGCCGCGCCGAATGCTCCGCTGGCGGCTGCGGCCTCCCAGGCTCAGGCTGCGGCTGCACCGGTCAGCGCACCACCACCGGCGGCGGCTCCAACCAAGCGTGCCACGCAAAAAGTGGCCGAGGTCACTGAAGAAGAGCCTTCGCGCGACAGCTTCGATCCGATGGCTGGCGCCAGCTCCCAGCAGGCACCGGTTCGTTCTGAACAACGCACCGTGCAGGTTGAGGGCGCGCTCAAGCACACCAGCTACCTGAACCGTACCTTTACCTTCGAAAACTTCGTTGAGGGCAAGTCCAACCAACTGGCCCGGGCTGCGGCCTGGCAAGTGGCGGACAACCCCAAGCACGGTTACAACCCGCTCTTCCTTTATGGTGGTGTGGGTTTGGGTAAAACCCACTTGATGCACGCTGTGGGTAACCACCTATTAAAGAAGAACCCGAATGCCAAGGTCGTGTATCTGCATTCCGAACGCTTCGTGGCCGACATGGTCAAGGCCCTGCAACTGAACGCGATCAACGAGTTCAAGCGTTTCTACCGTTCGGTGGACGCCTTGCTGATCGACGACATTCAGTTCTTCGCCCGCAAGGAACGTTCCCAGGAAGAGTTTTTCCACACCTTCAACGCACTGCTTGAAGGTGGTCAGCAGGTCATTCTCACCAGTGACCGCTACCCGAAGGAAATCGAAGGCCTTGAAGAGCGCCTGAAATCCCGCTTCGGCTGGGGCCTGACGGTAGCCGTCGAGCCTCCCGAGCTGGAAACCCGTGTGGCGATCCTGATGAAAAAGGCCGACCAGGCCAAGGTCGAACTGCCCCATGATGCGGCGTTCTTCATTGCCCAGCGCATTCGCTCCAACGTACGGGAGCTGGAAGGCGCGCTAAAACGCGTGATTGCCCACTCGCACTTCATGGGGCGCGACATCACCATCGAGTTGATTCGTGAATCCCTGAAAGACTTGCTGGCGCTGCAAGATAAACTGGTCTCTGTGGATAACATTCAGCGCACTGTCGCCGAGTACTACAAGATCAAGATCTCTGACTTGCTGTCCAAACGCCGTTCGCGTTCGGTCGCCCGTCCGCGTCAGGTCGCCATGGCGTTGTCCAAGGAGCTGACCAACCACAGCCTGCCGGAAATTGGCGATGTGTTTGGCGGTCGCGATCACACGACGGTGTTGCACGCCTGCCGCAAGATCAACGAACTTAAGGAATCCGACGCGGACATCCGCGAGGACTACAAGAACCTGCTGCGTACACTGACCACTTGATGAACACCAGCGCAGCTTATTAAGGCAAGGGACTAGACCATGCATTTCACCATTCAACGCGAAGCCCTGTTGAAACCCCTGCAACTGGTCGCAGGCGTCGTCGAGCGCCGCCAGACCTTGCCGGTGCTCTCCAACGTGCTGCTGGTTGTCGAAGGCCAGCAACTGTCGCTGACCGGTACCGACCTGGAAGTCGAGCTGGTCGGTCGTGTTCAACTCGAAGAGCCTGTCGAACCAGGTTCCATCACCGTGCCTGCGCGCAAACTGATGGATATTTGCAAAAGCCTGCCGAACGATGCGGTGATCGATATCAAGGTCGACGAGCAGAAGCTGGTGGTAAAGGCCGGACGTAGCCGCTTTACCCTGTCGACCCTGCCGGCCAATGATTTCCCGACGGTTGAAGAAGGCCCGGGTTCGCTGACCTGCAGCCTGGAGCAAAGCAAACTGCGTCGCCTCATCGAGCGCACCAGTTTCGCCATGGCCCAGCAGGACGTGCGTTACTACCTGAACGGCATGCTGCTTGAAGTTTCTGCCGGTGTCATTCGCGCTGTCGCCACTGACGGCCATCGTCTGGCCATGTGCTCGATGCAGGCCGATATCGGTCAGCCGGATCGCCATCAGGTCATCGTACCGCGCAAAGGTATTCTTGAACTTGCCCGCCTCCTGACCGAGCCGGACGGCATCGTCAGCATTGTCCTGGGTCAGCATCACATTCGTGCCACCACCGGCGAGTTCACCTTCACCTCCAAACTGGTCGACGGTAAATTCCCGGATTACGAGCGCGTTCTGCCGAAAGGCGGTGACAAGCTGGTACTCGGCGACCGCCAGGCATTGCGCGAAGCCTTCAGCCGTACCGCGATTCTGTCCAACGAGAAATACCGTGGCATCCGCCTGCAACTGGCCAATGGTCAACTGAAGATCCAGGCGAACAACCCGGAGCAGGAAGAGGCGGAAGAAGAAGTCGGCGTTGAATACAACGGCGGCTCCCTTGAGATCGGCTTCAACGTCAGCTACTTGCTCGACGTACTGGGCGTGATGACCACCGAGCAGGTTCGTCTGATCCTGTCCGACTCCAACAGCAGCGCGCTGGTGCAAGAGTCCGACAACGACGATTCGGCCTACGTTGTCATGCCGATGCGTCTGTAATCATGCTCAGCAGAAGCTAGATGTCCTTAAGTCGCGTCTCGGTCACCGCGGTGCGTAATCTGCACCCGGTGACCTTCTCCCCCTCCCCCCGAATCAACATTCTTTACGGCGCCAACGGCAGCGGCAAAACCAGTGTTCTGGAAGCCATACACCTGCTGGGGCTTGCCCGTTCGTTTCGCAGCACCCGTCTGTTACCAGTCATTCAGTACGAGCAATTGGCTTGCACGGTGTTCGGGCAGGTAGAGCTTGCCGAGGGTGGGCACAGCGCGTTGGGTATCTCTCGCGATCGCCAAGGGGAGTTCCAGATCCGCATCGACGGCCAGAATGCCCGTAGCGCGGCGCAACTGGCAGAGATCCTGCCTTTGCAGTTGATCAACCCCGACAGTTTTCGCTTGCTGGAAGGCGCGCCTAAGATTCGTCGACAGTTTCTCGACTGGGGCGTGTTCCACGTGGAACCTCGTTTCATGTCCACCTGGCAGCGCTTGCAGAAGGCCCTGCGTCAGAGAAACTCTTGGCTGCGGCATGGTACACTTGACGCCGTTTCGCAAGCGGTTTGGGACAGGGAACTGTGCCAGGCCAGCGCTGAAATTGATGAATACCGCCGCGCTTACATCAAAGCCTTGAAACCAGTCTTTGAACAGACCTTGAGTGAACTGGTTGAGCTCGAGGGCTTAACGCTCAGCTATTACCGAGGTTGGGATAAGGACCGTGAGCTGAGCTCTGTGCTTGCCGGGTCCCTTCAGCGGGATCAGCAAATAGGGCATACCCAGGCCGGACCACAACGCGCTGATTTGCGCCTCAGATTGGGCGCTCATAATGCCGCGGATATATTGTCCCGCGGCCAGCAAAAGCTGGTTGTCTGTGCATTGCGGATTGCCCAAGGGCACCTGGTCAGCCAGGCCCGTCGCGGTCAGTGTATTTATCTGGTGGATGACTTGCCGTCCGAACTGGACGAGCAACACCGCCGCGCGCTTTGCCGCTTGCTGGAAGACTTACGCTGCCAGGTGTTTATCACCTGTGTAGATCACGAATTATTGAGGGAAGGCTGGCAGACGGAAACGCCAGTCGCTCTGTTCCACGTGGAACAGGGCCGTATCACCCAGACCCACGACCATCGGGAGTGAAGGCATTGAGCGAAGAAAATACGTACGACTCAACGAGCATTAAAGTGCTGAAAGGCCTGGATGCCGTACGCAAACGTCCCGGTATGTACATTGGTGACACCGACGATGGCAGCGGTCTGCACCACATGGTGTTCGAGGTGGTCGATAACTCGATCGACGAAGCGCTGGCCGGCCACTGCGACGACATCAGTATCATCATCCATCCGGATGAATCCATCACCGTTCGCGACAACGGCCGTGGCATCCCGGTAGACGTGCACAAAGAAGAAGGCGTTTCGGCAGCCGAGGTCATCATGACCGTGCTGCACGCCGGCGGTAAGTTCGATGACAACTCCTACAAAGTATCCGGCGGTCTGCACGGTGTAGGTGTGTCGGTTGTAAACGCATTGTCCGAACAACTGGTCCTGACGGTACGTCGCAGCGGCAAGATCTGGGAACAGACTTACGTGCATGGCGTTCCGCAGGAACCGATGAAAATTGTCGGTGACAGTGAAACCACCGGTACCCAGATCCACTTCAAGGCTTCCAGCGAAACCTTCAAGAACATCCACTTCAGTTGGGACATCCTGGCCAAGCGGATTCGTGAACTGTCCTTCCTCAACTCCGGTGTCGGCATCGTCCTCAAGGATGAGCGCAGCGGCAAGGAAGAACTGTTCAAGTACGAAGGTGGTCTGCGGGCGTTCGTTGAATACCTGAACACCAACAAGACGCCGGTCAACCAGGTGTTCCACTTCAACATCCAGCGTGAAGACGGCATTGGCGTGGAAATCGCCCTGCAGTGGAACGACAGCTTCAACGAGAACCTGTTGTGCTTCACCAACAACATTCCACAGCGCGATGGCGGTACTCACCTGGTGGGTTTCCGCTCCGCACTGACGCGTAACCTGAACACCTACATTGAAGCCGAAGGCCTGGCGAAGAAGCATAAAGTTGCCACCACTGGCGACGATGCCCGTGAAGGCCTGACCGCGATCATTTCGGTGAAAGTGCCTGATCCGAAGTTCAGCTCCCAGACCAAAGACAAGCTGGTGTCTTCCGAAGTGAAGACAGCGGTCGAACAGGAAATGGGCAAGTACTTCTCCGACTTCCTGCTGGAAAACCCGAACGAAGCCAAACTCGTGGTCGGCAAGATGATCGACGCCGCCCGTGCCCGTGAAGCGGCGCGCAAGGCTCGTGAGATGACCCGTCGTAAAGGCGCGCTGGATATTGCGGGCTTGCCGGGCAAACTGGCTGACTGCCAGGAAAAGGACCCTGCCCTGTCTGAACTGTACCTCGTGGAAGGTGACTCTGCTGGCGGCTCCGCCAAGCAGGGTCGTAACCGCAAGACCCAGGCGATTCTGCCCCTGAAGGGCAAGATCCTGAACGTCGAAAAAGCGCGTTTCGACAAGATGATCTCTTCCCAGGAAGTGGGCACCTTGATCACTGCGTTGGGTTGCGGCATCGGTCGCGATGAGTACAACATCGACAAGCTGCGCTATCACAACATCATCATCATGACCGACGCTGACGTCGACGGTTCGCACATCCGTACCCTGCTGCTGACCTTCTTCTTCCGTCAGTTGCCGGAGCTGATCGAGCGTGGCTACATCTATATCGCTCAGCCGCCGCTGTACAAGGTCAAGAAAGGCAAGCAAGAGCAATACATCAAAGACGACGACGCCATGGAAGAGTACATGACGCAGTCGGCCCTGGAAGATGCGAGCCTGCACTTGAACGAGGAAGCGCCGGGTATCTCCGGCGAAGCCCTTGAGCGCCTGGTGAACGACTTCCGCCTGGTGATGAAGACCCTCAAGCGTCTTTCGCGCCTGTATCCACAGGAACTGACCGAGCACTTCATCTACCTGCCTGCCGTCAGCCTGGAGCAACTGTCCGATCACGCAGCGATGCAGGATTGGCTGGCCCAGTACGAAGTGCGTCTGCGTACCGTCGAGAAGTCCGGCCTGGTCTACAAGGCCAGCCTGCGCGAAGACCGTGAGCGTAACGTATGGCTGCCTGAGGTCGAGCTGATCTCCCACGGCCTGTCGAACTACGTCACCTTCAACCGCGACTTCTTCGGCAGCAACGACTACAAGACCGTTGTTTCCCTGGGGGCCCAACTGAGCACCTTGCTGGACGAGGGCGCGTACATCCAGCGTGGTGAGCGCAAGAAGCAGGTTACCGAGTTCAAGGAAGCCCTTGAGTGGCTGATGGCCGAAAGCACCAAGCGCCACACCATCCAGCGATACAAAGGTCTGGGCGAGATGAACCCGGATCAGCTGTGGGAAACCACCATGGACCCAAGCTCGCGCCGTATGCTCAAAGTCACGATCGAAGACGCCATTGGTGCAGATCAGATCTTCAACACCCTGATGGGTGATGCGGTCGAACCTCGCCGTGACTTCATCGAAAGCAACGCCCTGGCGGTTTCCAACCTGGACTTCTGATCCTCGTTTAACTTGTCAAACGAAAAAGGCCAACGTCATGCGTTGGCCTTTTTTGTTGCAGAACCAAATGATTGAAACAGCCATCTCGCAGGCATAAAAAAACCGGCTATATCAGCCGGTTTTTTTGCGCCCGAAAAAAACTTATGCACGGTTTTCGGTTTTTTTGGCGTTTTTAAAATATCTATATAAATCAGTAAGTTAAAAACAATATTCGACGCTTTTTGAACAAACGGTACACAGGTTATCCACAGAAGGTCAGACAGTCACCTGGTCATTGGCCAATGGCGCTTGTGGAGCGGGTGGCAGCGAGCCCATTTCCCTTTGCATCTGCTCGTTCCAGGCCTGGACCCGATCATTCAAATCGGCAATGGATCGAGGTCCATTGCCTTCTGCATACATGGGGGCTCCGATGATCACGGTGATGACACCCTGCTTTTTCGCCCAACCGGTTTTCGGCCAGAACTTGCCGGCATTGTGCGCAATGGGCAGCACTGGCAGATCAGCATTCACCGCCAAAGCGGATCCGCCGCGGGAGAATTTGCCGATGGTGCCGTAAGGGACACGTGTACCTTCGGGGAAGATCAGCACCCAGACATTGTCCTTGAGCAGCTCGTCGCCTTTCTTCGCTACATGCTTGAGGGCGGCTTTAGGGTTGTCCCGGTCGATGGCAATCGGACGCAGCATGGCCATGGCCCAGCCGAAGAACGGCACATAGAGCAACTCACGCTTGAGCACCTGGCTCAAGGGTTCGAAGTAGGCCGAGAGAAAGAACGTCTCCCAGGTGCTCTGGTGGTTCGACTGAATCACGCAGGGCCGGTCTGGTACGTTCTCGGCGCCCTTCACCTCGTAGCTGATACCCAGAAACACCTTGCTCAGCCACAAGGCGCAGCGACACCAATAAACGTTGATGAAGCGATAGCGCGCCTTGAACGGCAGAAATGGCGCGATAAAAAAGCTCAGGCTGCACCACAGCAAGGAGCTGGTGCCCAGCAGCAGGTAAAAGAGGAAGGTTCTGATGGCCTGCAGTATCGACATGGCGACGTTTACCGTTACGGGCACTGCCCGACTGTTCAAGCGCACTCCCGAACATTCCCTGGTCAGGAGTTCGAGAGCGCTCTAATTGTTGATAAGTTCTGCGGCAATCGCCGCCAGATCGTCGAAAATCAAAGTGCCCACCGGCAGGCTCTTGCCCAAAGTCTTTTCGCCCTTTCCGGTCTTAACTAAAACTGGCTGAGAATCGACGGCTTTGGCGGCTTCCAGGTCACCGAGACTATCGCCGACGAACCATAGATTAGTCAGCGATACGTTGTAATGTGCGGCGATGTTTTTCAACATCCCGGGTTTTGGCTTGCGGCAATCGCAGCCTTCGTCCGGCCCATGCGGGCAGTAGACGATCAAGCCGACTTCGCCGCCCTGCTCCGCCACCAGCGAGCGCAAGCGCTCGTGCATGGCGTCCAGGGTAGCGATGTCGTAATAGCCGCGAGCGATGCCGGACTGGTTGGTAGCCACCGCTACCGTCCAGCCGGCCTTGCTCAACTGCGCGATGGCTTCGATCGAACCGGGGAGCGGTATCCACTCCTCCACTGACTTGATGTAAGCGTCGGAGTCGTAATTGATCACCCCGTCCCGATCGAGTATCAGCAGTTTCAACAGCAGTCCCTCAGCCCAGCAATGAAATATCGGCGACGCCGAGGAACAGTCCCCGCAGACGCGCCAGCAACGCATAACGGTTGGCGCGAACTTTCGCGTCTTCCGCGTTGACCATCACGGCTTCGAAGAACGCATCCACCGGCTCGCGCAAGGCGGCCAGGCGTGCCAGGGATTCGCTGTACTGACGCGCTGCAGCCATCGGTTGAACAGCCTGGTCTGCCTGCTGGATCGCCGAGTACAGGGAGAACTCGTTGGCATTGTCGAAGTACTTGGCTTCCACGACGGTCGGCACGGAGCCTTCCACTTTGCTCAGCAGATTCGAAACGCGTTTGTTCACTGCAGCCAGGGCAGCGGCTTCCGGTAACTTGCGGAAGGCTTCCACCGCTTGTACGCGCTGGTCGAAGTCCAGGGCCGAACCCGGCTTCAGGGCGCGCACCGACAGGTAGGTCGCGACGTCGACACCTTCGTCCTCATAACGAGCACGCAGACGGTCGAAGATGAACTCCAGTACCACGTCGTTCAGGCCGCTAGCCTTGACCTTGGCACCGAACGCATTCACGGCGAAAGCCACGGCGTCGGTCAGGTCGAGGTCGAGTTTCTTGTCGATCAGGATGCGCAATACGCCCAATGCGGCACGGCGCAAGGCATACGGATCTTTACTGCCGGTTGGCAGCATACCGATGCCGAAAATACCGACCAGGGTATCCAGTTTGTCAGCGATGGCCACGGCCGCACCGGTCAGGGTGGTCGGCAGCTCGGCGCCGGCACCGCGAGGCATGTATTGCTCGTTCAGCGCCAGTGCAACGTCTTCCGGCTCGCCATCGTTGAGGGCGTAATAGTAGCCGGCGACACCCTGCATCTCCGGGAACTCGCCGACCATTTCGGTCGCCAGGTCGCACTTGGACAGCAGGCCTGCGCGGGCAGCCCACGCGGCGTTGCCGCCGATGCGCTGAGCGATGAACGCAGCCAGTTTGGAAACACGTTCGGCCTTGTCATAGACGCTGCCGAGTTTTTCCTGGAACACCACGTTTTGCAGGCGCAGGTTGAAGTCTTCGAGTTTCTGCTTCTTGTCTTGCTTGAAGAAGAACTCGGCGTCGGTCAGGCGTGGGCGAACCACTTTTTCGTTACCGGCGATGATCTGCTGCGGGTCTTTGCTCTCGATGTTGGCCACGGTAATGAAACGTGGCAGCAACTTGCCGTCGGCATCCAGCAGGCAGAAATACTTCTGGTTGTCCTGCATGGTGGTGATCAAGGCTTCTTGCGGCACTTCAAGGAAGCGCTCTTCGAACGAGCACACCAGCGGCACCGGCCATTCAACCAGCGCGGTCACTTCGTCGAGCAGGTCCGGCGGCACGATCGCGGTGCCTTCCTGACGGGTTGCCAGCTCTTCGGTGCGCTTGCTGATGATGTCGCGACGCTCGTTTGCGTCAGCCAGGACGTAAGCGGCGCGCAGGTCAGCCAGGTAGCTGGACGGCGAACCGATGCGCACGTTTTGCGGGTGATGGAAGCGGTGACCACGGGAGTCGCGGCCGGCCTTCTGGGCGAGGATGGTGCAGTCGATGACCTGGTCACCGAGCAGCATTACCAGCCATTGGGTCGGGCGAACGAATTCTTCCTTGCGAGCACCCCAGCGCATACGCTTGGGAATCGGCAGGTCATTCAGGGAATCTTCGACGATGGTCGGCAGCAGGCTCGCGGTCGGCTTGCCGGCGATGTTTTGGCTGTAGCGCAGTTTCGGGCCGCTCTGATCGATTTCGCTCAGGTCGACGCCGCACTTCTTGGCAAAGCCCAGTGCCGCTTGGGTCGGATTGCCTTCGGCATCGAACGCAGCCTGACGTGGCGGGCCATCGAGGTTGATGCTGCGATCGGGCTGCTGAGTGGCCAGCGAGGTGATCAGCACGGCCAGACGACGCGGCGCGGCATAAACGGTTTTGGTCTCGTAGTTCAGGCCGGCCGCTTGCAGGCCCTTGTCGATACCGGCCAGAAACGCTTCGGCCAGGGTGTTCAGGGCTTTGGGTGGCAGTTCTTCAGTGCCCAGTTCAACCAGAAAATCCAGAGCACTCATTGTGCAGCCTCCAGCTTGGCCAGTACTTCATCACGCAGGTCCGGGGTTGCCATCGGGAAGCCCAGCTTGGCGCGAGCCAGCAGGTAGGCTTGCGCCACGGAACGCGCCAGGGTGCGCACACGCAGAATGTATTGCTGACGCGCGGTTACCGAGATTGCCCGGCGCGCATCCAGCAGGTTGAAGGTATGGGAGGCCTTCAACACCATTTCGTAGCTCGGCAACGGCAGCGGCTGGTCGAGTTCGATCAGGCGCTTGGCTTCGCTTTCATAAAAATCGAACAGCTCGAACAGCTTCTCGACGTTGGCGTGTTCGAAGTTGTAGGTCGACTGCTCCACTTCGTTCTGGTGGAACACGTCGCCGTAGGTCACTTTGCCGAACGGACCGTCAGCCCAGACCAGGTCGTAGACCGAGTCCACGCCTTGCAGGTACATGGCCAGACGTTCCAGGCCGTAAGTGATCTCGCCCGTCACCGGGTAGCACTCGATACCGCCCGCTTGCTGGAAGTAAGTGAACTGCGTCACTTCCATGCCGTTGAGCCAGACTTCCCAGCCCAGACCCCAGGCGCCGAGGGTCGGCGATTCCCAGTTATCTTCGACGAAGCGGATGTCGTGCACCAATGGGTCCAGGCCCACGTGCTTGAGGGAGCCCAGGTACAGCTCCTGGAAGTTGTCCGGGTTCGGCTTCAGGACTACCTGGAACTGGTAGTAGTGCTGCAGTCGGTTCGGGTTTTCGCCATAGCGGCCGTCAGTCGGGCGGCGACTTGGCTGCACATAGGCGGCGTTCCAGGTTTCCGGGCCAATGGCGCGCAGGAATGTTGCGGTGTGGAAAGTGCCGGCGCCTACTTCCATATCGTAGGGCTGAAGTACCACACAACCTTGCTCGGCCCAGTATTGCTGGAGGGCGAGGATCAAGTCTTGGAAGGTACGCACGGCTGGCGTAGGCTGGCTCACGAAATTCACCTGTTTCTTGGGCTGCGATTTAAAGAGCGGGAGTATACCCGATTCGTTGCTGCGCACGCCCCCTGGAGCCTTATGCCACGCTGCTTTTGGTGTTCCGAAGATCCGCTGTACATGGCTTATCACGATCAGGAGTGGGGCACGCCGCTACGCGATGCGCAGGGATTGTTCGAGTTGCTTTTGCTCGAAGGGTTCCAGGCCGGGCTTTCCTGGATCACCGTATTGCGCAAACGCGAACACTATCGCCGGGTGCTGTATGGCTTTGACGTGCAGCGCGTGGCCCAGATGAGTGATGCTGAAATCGATGATTTGATGCTCGATCCGGGCATCATTCGCAATCGCCTCAAGCTCAACGCGGCCCGGCGCAACGCCCAGGCCTGGCTGGCGCTGGAAGACCCTGTCGAGCTTCTCTGGTCATATGTCGGCGGTGTTCCGAAGGTCAATCATTTCAAGGATCGCACCGAAGTCCCGGCCATCACACCCGAGGCGGTGGAGATGAGCAAAGGCCTGAAAAAGGCCGGCTTCACCTTCGTAGGCCCGACCATTTGCTACGCGCTGATGCAGGCTTCGGGCATGGTCATGGATCACACCCGCGATTGCGACCGCTACGCGCAGCTGGCGAACGGCGGTTAGAATAGCCGCCTCGCGCACAGCACAAGATCAGGAGTGACCTGTGGATAAGTTTAAAGGCGCCTTGCTGGTAGGCGCTCTGCGGCTGTTTGCCCTGCTCCCGTGGCGGGCGGTGCAGGCTGTCGGCTCGGCAATTGGCTGGGTGATGTGGAAAACCCCTAACCGTTCACGCGACGTGGTGCGGATCAACCTGGCCAAATGTTTTCCGGAAATGGACCCCGCCGAACGTGAGCGTCTGGTGGGCCAGAGTCTGAAAGACATCGGCAAGTCCCTGACAGAAAGCGCCTGCGCCTGGATCTGGCCAGCCCAGCGCTCCATCGACCTGGTGCGCGAAGTTGAAGGCCTCGATATTTTGAAAGACGCCCTGGCCTCCGGCAAAGGCGTGGTCGGCATCACCAGCCACCTGGGCAACTGGGAAGTGCTCAACCACTTTTATTGCAGCCAGTGCAAACCGATCATTTTCTACCGTCCGCCGAAATTGAAGGCGGTGGATGAATTACTGCAAAAGCAGCGGGTGCAACTGGGCAACAAAGTGGCCGCTTCCACCAAGGAAGGCATCCTCAGCGTCATCAAGGAAGTGCGCAAAGGCGGTGCAGTGGGCATCCCCGCCGACCCGGAACCGGCAGAATCCGCCGGGATCTTCGTGCCGTTCTTCGCCACCCAGGCATTGACCAGCAAATTCGTGCCGAACATGCTCGCGGGCGGCAAAGCGGTCGGCGTGTTCCTGCACGCCCTGCGTCTGCCAGACGGTTCGGGCTACAAAGTGATCCTCGAAGCCGCGCCAGAGGCCATGTACAGCACAGACACCGAGGAATCCTGTGCCGCCATGAGCAAGGTGGTCGAGCGCTATGTGCGGGCGTATCCGAGCCAGTACATGTGGAGCATGAAACGCTTCAAGAAGCGCCCGCCAGGTGAAGAGCGCTGGTATTGAAACAATTGGCACAGTCTGTGGATAACTGTAGGAGCGAGCCTGCTCGCGATGGACCTGAGGGCACCACGGGGAATCAGACTTTCCGCGTCATCGTTCACGACCATCGCGAGCAGGCTCGCTCCTACAAGTTATCCACAACACGTTCATAAGGGCGCAGTAGATGTCCGAACACCGTAAATCATTTCGCATCAAGATCAGTCACGAAACCGTTGGTGAATGCCTGGGCCAGACGCGCAACCTGTCGACCACAGGGGTCTACGTCAAGCATCCGGCATTGTCGGCTCTACCCAGGGGCGCGGTGGTTTACGGGCAGGTGCAGGACTTGCCCACAGGCGCGCCGCGTGTGCGCATGGAAGTGGTGCAAGTGGATGCCGAAGGCATTGGTTTGCGTTATCTCTGATCAGTGCGCGTGACGATCCAGCTTTTTCAGGAACACCGTCATTTCCTTCTCGGCCTGTTTATCGCCATGGGCTTTGGCGGCTTCCAGGCCCTGCTCCCAGGCCCGACGTGCGGCGGGATGGTTCTCCAGCGCCAGGTGAGCCTTGCCCAATAACTTCCACGCTGCCGAATACTTCGGATCAATCTCAACGCAACGCTGGAAATGTTCCACAGCCTTGGCGTTCTCCCCCAGATCCAGGTAACCCTTGCCCAGGCCGAAGCGCAGCAATGAGTTATCCACACCCTTGGCGAGCATTTTTTCCAGGGATTCGATCATGGGTGGATTCCTTGCATGAGGAGTGTCAGGGGACGTTATTTGTATCTTTGAAACCGCCATCGCTGGCAAGCCAGCTCCCACAGGGTTCTCAGATGTACATGACGTTTGTGAACAATCGAAAAAATTGTGGGAGATTCTATGTTTGGGGGGAACCCCCAAACATAGAATTCGGCTTGTATTCGCTCTGGTTTTTCATCAGGGAAAACATCACTCTGATCAACTTGCGTGCCAGGATAACCAAGGCCTGAGTGCCTTTTAGGCCTCTGGCCAGATAGCTTTCGTAGTACGGCTTCCAGGTCGGCGAGCGGCTGGCGGCCATAGCGCTGTTGTGAAACAAGCGCCGGAACTCCGAGTCCCCTCGTTTGGAGAGCCGGCGCTTTTGATCCTTTTGTCCTGACTGCCTCACCCGCGGATCCATGCCGAGGAAGGCGACGTACTCGTCGCTGTTGGCAAACTCCCCACGCAAAAAAGCAGTGGCCGCTGCGGTGGCCGTCAGGAGTCCTACGCCCTCGATGGCCTGGCAACGCTTCACCTGATCCTCAATTCCACCTTGCGCGGCAATTTCCTTGAGCGTTTTCTGAATCATTTTTTCGAATTGGGCAATGGCGGCCAGAAGCTGGTTGAAGTGCTCTTTAAGCAGGGATTCGTTTTTTCCAGCTTTGCTTGAGTGCAACACAGGCCTGGACCAACTGAGCCCGGCGGCGAAGCAGGCTTTTCATCTGTGTGTAAGCCTTCGGTGGCGGATTCCAGATCCTCAGTCTGTCGGATTCCCGGCTCAAGTAACGCGCCAGCAGTTCGGCGTCCAACGTGTCTGTTTTCGCCCTCAGGCCTATTCCATCGCGGTATTTGTTGAGGCGACTGCCATCAATGACGTACACGTCATGGCCCATTTCATGGGCCATTTCCGTTGTATCAAGGTGATAGATATTGGTCGCTTCTAGCGCGATAGCGCTGTGCGCTGGCAGCGTCTTTAGCCATTGCTTCAGGGTTGATCGCTTGTTTGCGATATTTAGGGTCTTTTCCAGGTCGGATCGATAGATAACGATCTCCTCCTTCGCCACATCCACACCGACGACCACCTGCGAATTCAGGATTGTCATGGCACACCCTCCGAGCTAGGGTTTAGATACTTGACGGGGTTCACCGTTGCGCTGGCTTGTTTCTATCGTCGGTCCGAGCCGATGCATTCCTTATCGGCGCATTAGGTGAAGGGGTGGGACGAAGTCTCCCACGGTCTGTACTGGCAAGAGTCAGATGACGAGCTTTAGTCCCACCCACCCCTTCAAGTCTAAACATACAAGCTGGCTTGCCAGCGATCGGGGCCCGTACAGCCGCTGCAAAACCTCAGAAAAAGCTCAGCCCCACATGGAACAGTTTTTCCACATCACGAATATGCTTCTTATCCACAAGGAACAAAATCACATGGTCCCCCGCCGCGATCACCGTGTCATCGTGGGCAATGATCACTTCTTCGTCGCGGATGATCGCCCCGATGGTAGCGCCCGGCGGCAGGCCGATGTTCTCGATGGCTTTGCCGATGACCTTGCTCGATTTCGCATCGCCGTGGGCAATCGCCTCGATGGCTTCGGCGGCGCCCCGGCGCAGTGAGTGCACGCTGACGATGTCGCCGCGGCGCACGTGGGCCAGCAAGGTGCCGATGGTTGCCAGTTGCGGACTGATGGCGATGTCGATATCGCCGCCCTGGATCAGATCCACATACGCCGGGTTGTTGATGATGGTCATCACCTTCTTCGCGCCCAGGCGTTTGGCCAGCAGCGACGACATGATGTTGGCTTCGTCATCGTTGGTCAGGGCCAGGAAGATGTCCGCATCAGCGATGTTTTCTTCCATCAACAGGTCGCGGTCGGAGGCGCTGCCCTGCAGCACGACGGTGCTGTCGAGGGTGTCCGAGAGATGGCGGCAGCGTGCCGGATTCATCTCGATGATCTTCACCTGGTAACGGCTTTCGATGGCTTCGGCCAGTCGCTCACCGATCTGCCCGCCGCCGGCGATGACGATGCGTTTGTAGGTCTCGTCGAGACGGCGCATTTCACTCATCACCGCGCGAATGTTCGCTTTGGCCGCGATGAAAAACACTTCGTCGTCCGCTTCGATCACCGTGTCGCCTTGGGGCAGGATCGGGCGATCGCGACGGAAAATGGCCGCCACGCGGGTTTCGACATTCGGCATGTGCTCGCGCAATTGCCGCAGTTGTTGACCCACCAGTGGCCCGCCGTAATAGGCCCGCACCGCGACCAGTTGTGCCTTGCCTTCAGCGAAGTCGATCACCTGCAACGCGCCCGGATGCTGAATCAGGCGTTTGATGTAGTTGGTGACCACTTGTTCCGGGCTGATCAGCACGTCCACCGGAATCGCTTCGTTATCGAACAGTTCGGAGCGCGTGAGGTACGCCGCTTCGCGCACGCGGGCGATTTTGGTGGGGGTGTGGAACAGGGTGTGGGCGACCTGGCAGGCGACCATGTTGGTTTCGTCACTGTTGGTCACGGCCACCAGCATGTCGGCGTCGTCCGCTCCAGCCTGGCGCAGTACCGTCGGCAGTGAGCCGCGACCCTGGACCGTGCGGATGTCCAGGCGATCACCGAGATCGCGCAGACGCTCGCCGTCGGTGTCGACCACCGTGATGTCGTTGGCTTCGCTGGCCAGATGTTCCGCCAGCGAACCGCCGACCTGCCCCGCACCGAGGATGATGATTTTCATCCAGTCACTCCATTGAATCCGGTTAACCGCGCGCGGCGGCGATCTTGATCAGCTTGGCGTAATAGAAGCCGTCGTGTCCGCCTTCCTGAGCGAGCAATTGGCGACCATGAGGTTGCTTTATCCCGGCTGCGGTCGCGAGGTCCAGTTCACGGGCGCCCGGCGTGCGGGCAAGGAACGCTTCGATGACTTCGGTGTTCTCGGTCGGCAGCGTGGAGCAGGTGGCGTAGAGCAAAATGCCGCCGACCTCCAGGGTTTTCCACAGGGCATCCAGCAGCTCGCCTTGCAGCAGTGCCAGCGCGGCGATGTCATCGGGTTGGCGGGTGAGCTTGATGTCCGGATGACGACGAATCACGCCAGTGGCCGAACACGGGGCGTCGAGCAGGATGCGCTGGAACGGCTTGCCATCCCACCAGGTGGCGGTGTCGCGACCGTCTGCAGCGATCAGCTCGGCGCTCAGGCCAAGGCGTTCGAGGTTTTCACGCACGCGGACCAGGCGTTTGGCTTCCAGATCCACGGCCACCACGCCTGCCAATGCCGGCTCGGCTTCAAGGATGTGGCAGGTTTTGCCCCCCGGTGCACAGCAGGCGTCCAGCACCCGTTGACCGGGTGCGAGGTCAAGCAGATCGGCGGCCAGTTGCGCCGCTTCATCCTGCACGCTGATCCAGCCTTCGGCGAAACCGGGCAGGCTGCGCACGTCGGTGGCGGCGTCGAGGATGATGCCGTCACGGCTGTAAAGGCACGCACTGGCGGCAATGCCGGCCTCGCTCAGCAAGCCGAGGTAGGCGTCGCGGGTGTGATGGCGACGATTCACGCGAAGGATCATCGGCGGGTGCGCGTTGTTCGCTGCGCAAATGGCTTCCCATTGTTCCGGCCAGAACGCCTTCAGGGACTTTTGCAGCCAGCGCGGGTGAGCGGTGCGCACCACCGGGTCGTGTTCCAGCTCCGCCAGCAGCGCTTCGCTTTCCCGTTGGGCGCGGCGTAGCACGGCGTTGAGCAAGGCTTTGGCCCAGGGTTTTTTCAGCTTGTCGGCGCAACCGACGGTCTCACCGATGGCGGCGTGGGCCGGCACACGGGTGTAGAGCAACTGGTAGAGGCCGACCAGCAACAAGGCTTCAACATCGGCGTCCGCTGCCTTGAAAGGCTTCTGCAACAGTTTGGCCGCCAGTGCCGACAACCGCGGCTGCCAGCGCGCGGTGCCGAACGCCAGGTCCTGGGTGAAACCGCGATCGCGATCTTCGACCTTGTCCATTTGCGTGGGCAGCGAACTGTTGAGTGAGGCTTTGCCGCTTAGAACAGCAGCCAGTGCCTTGGCGGCGGCCAGACGCGGGTTCATTGAGCGTCCGCCGTATGACCAAGGACGGTGCCCACCGCGAATTTCTCACGACGGCTGTTGAACAAGTCGCTGAAGTTCAGTGCTTTGCCGCCGGGCAATTGCAGGCGTGTCAGGCACAGCGCCTGCTCACCACAGGCGACGATCAGCCCGTCCTTGCTGGCGCTAAGGATTTCACCCGGTGTGCCCTTCCCTTGCGCGAGGCTCGCGGCCAACACTTTCAGCGCTTCGCCGTTCAAGGTGCTGTGGGTGATCGGCCATGGGTTGAAGGCTCGAACCAGGCGTTCCAGCTCAATCGCCGGACGGGTCCAGTCGATGCGGGCTTCGTCCTTGTTCAATTTGTGTGCATAGGTGGCGAGGTTGTCGTCCTGCACTTCGCCTTCCAGCGTGCCGGCAGCAAGGCCGGCAATGGCTTGAATCACCGCAGGCGGCCCCATTTCGGCCAGGCGATCGTGCAGGCTGCCGCCGGTGTCTTCGGTGCTGATCGGCGTGATGACCTTGAGCAGCATCGGCCCGGTGTCGAGCCCCGCTTCCATGCGCATCACGGTCACGCCGCTTTCGGCGTCGCCCGCTTGCACGGCGCGCTGGATCGGCGCCGCACCGCGCCAGCGTGGCAGCAGCGAGGCGTGGCTGTTGATGCAGCCCAGACGCGGAATATCCAGCACCACTTGCGGCAGGATCAGGCCGTAGGCCACCACCACCATCAGGTCCGGTTTCAGTGCGGCCAGTTCAGCCTGAGCGTCTTCGTTGCGCAGCGTTGGCGGTTGCAGCACCGGGAGATTGTTTTCCAGAGCAAGCTGCTTGACCGGGCTCGGCATCAGCTTCTGCCCACGACCTGCCGGACGATCCGGTTGGGTGTAGACCGCAACGATCTCGTAAGGGCTGTTCAACAGGGCCTTGAGGTGTTCAGCGGCGAATTCCGGGGTGCCGGCAAAGACGATGCGCAGTGGCTCAGTCATGAAGGGCTCTCTAGTGCAAAGCATCTTGAAAAGAAAAAGGCTTGCCGCAGCAAGCCTTTGAAGGAGGGCATCAAGCGTTCTGGCGGTGGAGCTTTTCCAGCTTCTTCTTGATCCGGTCGCGTTTGAGCGTCGACAGGTAGTCAACGAACAATTTGCCGTTCAGGTGGTCGCATTCGTGCTGGATGCACACCGCGAGCAGTTCTTCGGCGATCAGTTCGTAAGGTTGGCCGTCGCGGTCCAAGGCCTTGACCTTGACTCGTTGCGGACGATCGACGTTTTCGTAGAAGCCCGGCACCGATAGGCAGCCTTCCTGATACTGACCCATGTCGTCGGTCAGGGGCTCGAGCTCAGGGTTGATGAACACGCGCGGTTCGGTGCGATCTTCGGAGAGGTCCATCACGACAATACGTTTGTGCACGTTGACCTGGGTCGCGGCGAGGCCGATGCCCGGTGCTTCATACATTGTTTCAAACATGTCATCGACCAACTGACGCACTTCGTCGTCCACTACGGCCACTGGTTTGGCGATAGTGCGCAGGCGCGGATCAGGGAATTCGAGGATGTTTAAAATGGCCATAAGCTTGATGACTGCACGTGTGAAGTAAGGTCGGGTCGATGGCCTGGCGAGTCAGAAGATGCAGGCTATCTATGTAAAACGTAGCTCCCTTCTTTTCATAAGCAAGCCGGGAGCGAGCCACTGACGGCTCTGGCGTTTCACGCGAACGCACATAATAAAGGGATTCACCGCATGAGGAAATCACTACTCGCCTTGCTCCTTCTGGCCTCGGCAGGTTGGGCGCATGGGCAAGTGCAGCTCAGGGAAGGTTTTCCACAGCAATACACAGTGGTTGCAGGGGACACGCTCTGGGATATCTCGGCAAAATTCCTCCGTGAGCCATGGCAGTGGCCCGAGCTCTGGCAGGCCAATCCCCGGATCGAAAATCCCGATCTGATTTATCCCGGCGACTTGCTATCCCTCGTCTACGTCGACGGCCAGCCACGGTTGACCCTCGATCGCGGTCCTTCCCGAGGCACCATCAAACTCTCGCCACGGGTGCGCAGCAGCCCGGTCGCAGAGGCCATTCCGAGCATTCCACTGAAGTCGATCAACAGCTTTCTGCTGAGCAACCGTATCGTCGACAAGGTCGAGGATTTCGACCAGGCACCCTACATCGTGGCCGGGGACGCCGAGCGGGTGCTCAGCGGCGTTGGCGATCGCATCTTTGCTCGCGGGCAATTCGACCCGGCGCAGTCGGTCTACGGCATCTTCCGCCAGGGCAAGGTCTACACCGATCCGCTGACCCAGGCGTTTCTGGGGATCAACGCCGATGACATCGGCAGCGGCGAAATCCTCGCCATTGAAGGCGACGTCGCCACGCTGGCGCTGCAACACACGACCCAGGAGGTGCGCCTCGGTGATCGTTTGTTCAGCGGTGAGGAACGCCCGATCAATTCGACCTTCATGCCCAGTGCCCCCAAAAACGAAATCAACGGCTTGATTATCGATGTGCCGCGCGGCGTCACCCAGATCGGCGCGCTCGACGTGGTCACCCTGAACAAGGGCCAACGCGATGGCTTGGCCGAAGGCAATGTCCTGGAAGTGATGAAGACCGGCGAAACCGTGCGCGACCGGATCACCGGCCAGCCGCTGAAAATCCCCGATGAACGCGCCGGACTGCTGATGGTCTTCCGCACCTACGACAAGCTCAGCTACGGGCTGGTACTCAAGGCATCGCGCTCGCTGGCGGTGATGGACAAGGTACGAAATCCGTAAGCGTGCTTCACAAGTTACCAACAGAGTTATCCACAGCTTATTCCCGTTTGTACGGGTGCTCATAACGATCAAGGATGATCCATGTCGATGCCTGCCTTTACACCGGTTTCCCCTGCGGAACTGGAAGCTCGTTTACGTCTGCACCGTCTACCTGAATTGGGTCCGGCGCGTTTCAAAAAACTGCTGGAGGCTTTCGGTTCGGCGTCCAAAGCCATCAGCGCACCCGCCAGTGCCTGGCGTGCGCTGGGTTTGCCGCTGGCCTGTTCCGAGGCCAGGCGATGCGCTGAAATCCGCGATGGCGCGAGTCACGCTTTGGCTTGGCTAGAGCGTCCTGGCCAGCATTTACTGATGTGGGACCAACCCGACTACCCTTCACTGCTGGCGCAAATCAGCGATGCGCCGCCGCTGTTATTTGTCGCTGGCGACCCCGGCATTCTGGAAAAACCGCAGTTGGCGATGGTGGGTAGTCGGCGTGCGTCACGGCCGGGCATGGACACCGCCGCGGCTTTTTCCCGCAGCCTGGCCGGCGCCGGGTTTGTCGTTACCAGCGGTCTGGCCCTGGGCATCGACGCGGCCGCTCATCAGGCGGCGTTGGACATTGGCGGTCAAACGGTCGGCGTGCTTGGCACGGGTCTTGAAAAATTTTATCCACAGCGCAATCGACGGCTGGCTGATGCGATGATCGCCTCGGGTAGCGCGGTACTGTCGGAGTTCCCGCTGGACGCCGGACCGACCGCCAGCAACTTCCCGCGACGCAACCGGATCATCAGCGGTTTGTCCCTCGGTGTGCTGGTGGTGGAGGCCAGCGTTGCCAGCGGTTCGTTGATCACCGCGAGGCTGGCGGCGGAACAGGGGCGCGAGGTGTATGCGATTCCGGGATCGATCCATCACCCCGGCGCCCGCGGTTGCCATCAGCTGATCCGCGACGGCGCCGTGCTGGTGGAAACCATCGAGCATATTCTCGAAGCCTTGCGCGGCTGGCAGCAGCTGCCGTTTTCCACAGAAGCGCCCGAGATGGCGGCGCCCCACCCATTGCTGACCCTGCTTCACGCCGCCCCGCTCTCCAGTGAAGCGCTGGCCGATGCCAGCGGCTGGGCCTTGCCCAAAGTGCTGGGGGCGTTGACGGAGCTGGAGATGGAGGGCCGCGCAGTCTGCGAAAACGGCCGCTGGTTTGCACGGGTGAGCTAGGTTTTATAAACAAGATCGGTAAACTGCGCAGAGCCTTATTCTGGAGTGTTTTTCATGGTCAACAGTTGGCGTGTGCAACAAGCCGCGCAAGCAATTCGCGCCGGGGCGGTGATTGCCTACCCAACCGAAGCTGTCTGGGGTCTGGGTTGCGACCCGTGGGACGAAGAGGCCGTGGAGCGGCTGTTGCTGCTCAAGGGCCGGTCTGTGGATAAAGGCCTGATTCTGGTCGCCGACAACATCCGTCAGTTCGACTTCCTTTTCGACGACTTCCCGGAGTTGTGGATGGATCGCATGGCCAGTACCTGGCCGGGGCCGAACACCTGGCTGGTGCCGCATCAGAACATGTTGCCGCAGTGGATTACCGGCGTGCATGAAACCGTGGCCCTGCGGGTCAGCGATCACCCGCTGGTGCGGGACTTGTGCTCACTGGTCGGGCCGCTGGTATCGACGTCCGCCAACCCACAGGGCCGGCCGGCGGCGCGCACGCGGATTCGCGTGGAGCAGTATTTCCGGGGGCAGCTTGATCTGGTGCTGGGCGGGAATCTGGGAGGGCGCAAGAACCCGAGCGTGATTCGTGATCTGGCAACCGGCCAGGTGATGCGCGCGGGTTAAGGCCGAGGGTGACCTCAATCGCGGGCAAGCCCGTTACCACAGTGGCTCCTGGTGTTCACAAAATATGTGTTCACAGCCAGTCCTTGTGGGAGCGGGCTTGCTCGCGATGAGGCCGAGGCAGGCGCTGAAAATGTTAAGGCAACAACACCACTGACCCCGTTGTGCGCCGCGCCGACAACTCGGTCTGGGCCTTCGCCGCTTCAGCCAGTGGGTAACGCTGGCTGATATCGACCTTCAGCTTGCCGCTGATGATCATCTCGAACAGTTCATCGGCCATTCTTTGCAGGTTTTCGGCGTTGTTGGCGTAGGTCGCCAGTGTCGGGCGGGTCACGTACAGCGAACCCTTTGCCGCCAGAATCCCCAGGTTCACCCCGTCTACCGCACCGGACGCATTGCCGAAACTCACCACCAGCCCCCGGGGCGCCACGCTGTCGAGCGAAGTCAGCCAGGTGTCCTTGCCGACGCCGTCATACACCACCGGGACCTTTTTGCCGTCAGTCAATTCCAGTACGCGCTGTGCGACGTTTTCATGGCTGTAGTCGATGGTCGCCCAAGCGCCGTTGGCCTTGGCCAGCGCGGCTTTCTCCGCTGAACTCACAGTGCCGATCAACTTCACACCCAGTGCCTTGGCCCATTGGCAAGCCAGTGAACCCACGCCACCGGCCGCCGCGTGGAACAAGATGGTTTCGCCGCCCTTGAGTTCGTAGGTCTGACGCAACAGGTATTGCACGGTCAGGCCTTTGAGCATGACCCCGGCGGCTTGTTCGAAGCTGATGGCGTCCGGCAGATGCACCAGGTTGGCTTCGGGCAATACATGAACGTCACTGTAGGCACCCAATGGCCCGCTGCCATAGGCCACGCGATCACCGACCTTGAATCGGGTGACTTCGCTGCCGACCGCCTCGACCACGCCCGCCCCTTCGGCACCCACACCCGATGGCAGGGATGGTGGCGAATAGAGGCCGCTGCGGTAATAGGTATCGATGAAGTTCAGGCCGATGGCCTTGTTGCTCACGCGGACCTGCTGCGGGCCGGGCTCGGCGGGTTGGTAATCCACATACTCGAGCACTTCGGGGCCACCGTGGGCACGGAACTGGATACGCTTTGCCATCTGCACTCTCCTGAGATCGTTTCTACCAAAGCGTCCTATCGGACTCCTAAGCTTGATCTTCGTCAACTGCGACGAGCGCATCGGCGGTGGTATGCTACGCGCCCATTTGCGCCGGCTGAGCTCCAATGGAGCGCCGCGTAGCTTTGCCCGATCCAAGGTGATGCCATGACTACCCGCACCGAGGCCGTAAAAGCCTACCTGCTCGACCTGCAAGACCGCATTTGCGCTGCCCTGGAAGCCGAAGACGGTGGCACGCGCTTCGTCGAAGACGCCTGGACCCGGCCCGCCGGTGGCGGTGGACGTACGCGGGTGATCGAAAACGGCGCGGTGATCGAAAAGGGCGGCGTCAATTTTTCCCACGTCTTCGGCAACGGTCTGCCACCGTCCGCCAGTGCCCATCGGCCGGAACTGGCCGGGCGCGGTTTCGAAGCCCTGGGCGTGTCCCTGGTGATCCACCCGCACAACCCGCATGTGCCAACTTCCCACGCCAACGTGCGCTTTTTCATCGCCGAAAAAGAAGGCGAAGAGCCGGTCTGGTGGTTCGGCGGCGGCTTCGACCTGACCCCTTACTACGGTAACGAAGAAGACTGCGTGCACTGGCACCGCATTGCCGAGCAGGCCTGCGCGCCGTTCGGTCCGGATGTCTATTCGCGCTACAAGGCCTGGTGCGACAGCTACTTCCACATCAAGCATCGCCACGAGCCACGGGGCATCGGTGGCCTGTTTTTCGATGATCTGAACGAGTGGGACTTCGACACCAGTTTCGCTTTCATGCGCGCCATCGGCGATGCCTATATCGAGGCTTATCTGCCGATCGTGCAACGCCGCAAGAACGATGCGTTCACCGCCAAACAGCGCGAATTCCAGGAGTTCCGCCGTGGGCGCTACGTCGAGTTCAACCTGGTTTACGACCGTGGCACCTTGTTCGGCCTGCAATCGGGCGGGCGTACCGAGTCGATCCTCATGTCCCTGCCGCCGCAAGTGCGCTGGGGTTATGACTGGAAGGCCGAACCGGGCAGCGAAGAAGCGCGCCTGACCGAATACTTCCTGCAAGACCGCGATTGGTTGGCCAAGGCCTGAACGAGGAATCCTGATGGACCGTTATGTCGTATTCGGCAACCCGATTGGTCACAGCAAGTCGCCGCTGATCCATCGCTTGTTTGCCGAGCAGACCGCCCAGAAACTCGACTACAGCACTTCGCTGGCGCCGCTCGACGATTTTTCCGGCTGTGCCCGGGCGTTTTTCCTCGAAGGTCGTGGGGCGAATGTCACTGTGCCGTTCAAGGAAGAGGCCTTTCGTCTCGCCGACAGCCTGACGGCGCGGGCCCAACGGGCCGGGGCGGTGAATACCCTGAGCAAACTGGCCGATGGCAGTCTGCTGGGCGATAACACTGACGGTGCCGGCCTGGTGCGCGACCTGACGGTCAATGCCGGGTTCAGCCTCAAGGGCAAACGCATCCTGCTGCTCGGTGCTGGCGGCGCGGTGCGCGGTGCATTGGAGCCTTTGTTGGCGGAGCAACCGGCGTCGGTGATCATCGCCAACCGCACAGTGGACAAGGCCGAGTTGCTGGCAGAGCTGTTCTGCGACCTGGGTCCGGTATCGGCCAGCGGTTATGACTGGTTGCAGGAGTCGGTGGACCTGATCATCAACGCGACGTCCGCCAGCCTGTCGGGCGAAGTCCCACCGATCGCCGCCAGCCTGATCGAGCCGGGCAAAACGGTGTGCTACGACATGATGTACGGCAAGGAACCAACCTCGTTCTGCCGTTGGGCCAGCGAACACGGTGCCGCAGTGGCGATGGATGGCTTGGGCATGCTCGCCGAACAGGCGGCTGAGGCTTTTTTCCTGTGGCGCGGCGTGCGCCCGGATACGGCACCGGTGTTGGCCGAGCTGCGTCGGCAGTTGGCCCTCTAGGCCTTTGTGGCGAGGGAGCTTGCTCCCTCGCCACAGGGTTCAGTGTGTTTCCCTTGCGGTGTTTCAGTCTTCAAACCGAATCGGGCATTTCTCCGCGCCTTCGAGCTTGCGTAACTCCTCCACCACCTGCGGCCGCGCCTGGCGCAGGGTCAGGCTGCGATTCTGGCGCAGCAGTCGGCGCGCTTCCTGATGCAGCATTTCCACGCCCGAATAGTCGATGAAGTTGATCTGCTGCGCCTCGATCACCACCCGCGCACCGTGCATCAGTTGCAGGCGCACTTGCAGGTAATGGCTGGCGCCGAAAAAGATCGAACCGCCGACCCGCAGAATGTCCTCATCACCATTGCGTATATGTTGTACCCGCGGTTGTGAGGTGCGTTTGAGGTAGAAGAACAGCGACGCCAGCACGCCGGCATAGATGGCCGTCTGCAATTCCAGCAGCAAGGTCGCGACGCAAGTCAGGGCCATCACCACGAATTCGGCATGGCTGACCCGCAGCAAGGCGCGAATGCCGCGATGGTCGACCAATCCCCAGGCGATCAACAGGATGCTGCCAGCCATGGCCGGGATTGGAATGTGTGCGATCAGGCTGGCGCCGAAGATCGCGAACAGTGCCACCCACAACGCCGAAAATACCCCCGCCAATGGTGAGCAGGCGCCGGCTTCATAGCTCAGCCCTGAGCGGGTAAAGGAGCCGGCTGACAGCGATCCGGAAAAGAACGCACCGATGATGTTGGATAAGCCTTGGGCGCGAACTTCCTGATTGGCATCGAGCAACTGCTGTGACCGTGCGGACAGCGAGCGGGCAATCGACAGGCTGGTCACCAGCCCGAGCATGCCCACGGCCACGGCACTGGGCAGCAGGCGCAGGACCAGGTCGAGGTCCAGCGGCAACGGGCTGAACGGCGGTAACTTTCCAGTGAAGGCGCTGACCAGTTGCACATGACCGAACATTGCTGGCCAGAGCCAAACCAGCAGCGCGCCCAGCATCAGCGTGATCAACAGGGTCGGCCAACGCGGCAACAACAGTTTCAGGATCGCGCCGATCACGACGGTGGCCAGGCCCAGTGCCAGAGATGGTTTATCCACCTTGTCGAGATGCCTGAATAAATTGATGAAGCTGTCCAGGGCAGTGGCCTGGCTCGGCAAGTCCAGCCCCAGCAGATTGGGCAACTGGCCGACGGCAATCACCACGGCCGCGCCCAGCGTGAAGCCCAGCACCACAGAGTGAGAGACGAAATTCACCAGTGCGCCAAACCGCAACAAACCCAGCAGCCACTGGAAAACCCCGGCCAGGAACGTCAGCAGCAGGATCAAGGTGACGTAGTCCTGCGTCGCGGGAACGGCCAGAGGACTGACGCTGGCGTACAGGACAATGGAGATGGCCGCCGTAGGACCACAGATCAAATGCCACGACGAACCCCACAAACAAGCAATCAGCACCGGAATGATCGCCGCGTACAGTCCGTATTCCGGTGGCAGGCCGGCAATCAGCGCGTAGGCGATGGATTGCGGCAGCGCGAGAATGGCGCCACTGAGCCCGACAATCAGATCACGACCAACGCTGGCGCGGGTTTGCCGGGGTAACCAGGCGAGAAAGGGAAAGAGTGAATGGCGACTGGGAAGGGCCATGGGTCCTCTCGGTTGGGGATTTTCGCAAGGGTAGCAGGACGACAACGAAATTGTGGCAGGGCTATTTCTGTGGCGAGGGAGCTTGCTCCCGCTCGGCTGCGTAGCAGACGCAAGCCCGGACGACTCGATAAGACAGATTCACCGAGTTGACCGGACAGGGAGCAAGCTCCCTCGCCACAGGTCATTATCAGAGCCTGGCTTTCACCGCCGGCAACGCATCCTTGCCATCCACGGTTTTCACGCCATCGAGCCACTTGTCCAGCACCGCCGGGTTGGCCTTGATCCATGCCTTGGCCGCGTCGGCATTGCTGATTTTCTTGTTCACCACCTCGGCCATGATGCTGTTTTCCATCTCCTGGGTGAAACTCAGGTTGGTCAGCAGCTTGCCAACGTTCGGACAGGCCTGTGCATAACCTTTGCGGGTCAGGGTGTGGACGCTGCCGGTATCGCCGAAATACTTCTCCCCGCCCTTGAGGTAATGCATTTTCAGCTGCACGTTCATCGGGTGCGGGGTCCAGCCGAGGAAGGTCACGAACTTCTGTTTTTTCACGGCACGAGACACTTCGGCGAGCATCGCCTGTTCGCTGGATTCGACCAGTTTCCACTGACCCATGTCGAAGTCGTTCTTCTTGATGATTTCCTGCAACGAGGCATTCGCGGGCGCGCCGGAGCCGATGCCGTAGATCTTCTTGTCGAACTTGTCGGCGAACTTGTTCAGGTCGGCAAAGTTATGCACACCCGCATCCCACACGTAGTCCGGGACGGCGAGGGTGAATTCCGTGCCATCGAGGTTCTTCGACAGTTGCGTGACATCGCCGGTGGCGACGAATTTGTCGTAGAAACCCTGCTGCGCCGGCATCCAGTTACCCAGGAACACATCGACCTGGCCATCCTTGAGTCCGCCATAGGTGATCGGCACCGCCAGGGTGTCGACCTTGGCCTTGTAGCCCATGCCGTCCAGCAGAAACCCGGTGATGGCGTTGGTCGCGGCGATGTCGCTCCAGCCGGGATCGGCCATTTTCACCGTATCGCAGCTCTGATCGGCAAACGCCGAAGTGCTGCCCAGAGCCAGGAGCCCGACCGTCAGTATTGTGGATAACCTTTGCATGGACTTCCCCTTAACATTATTGGTTTTGGCAGGGTTGTGGATAACGTGCTTTACGCTCCAGATCATCAAGGTCGATGTGGTTGCGCATGTACTGCTGACTGGCGTCCACCAGCGGCTGGTGATCCCAGCTCTTCAGCTTGCCGATGGTCAGCGCATCGGCGACGAAACGCCGGCGTCTCTGGCTCGCGAGCACCTGTTGGTGGATCGCGGGGATGTCCCATCGGGCCCGCGCTTCGGCGAGAAAATCGTCGAACAGCAGGCGATGTTGCGGAGACTGGCTGAGTTCTTCCAGCTCGCGCGGGTCATTGTGCACATCGAAGAGTAGGCAAGGGTCGTCTTCGCTGTAGATGAATTTGTAGGCGCCGCGGCGAATCATCATCAACGGGCTGATGGTGCCTTCGGCCATGTACTCGCCGAACACTTCGTCGTGACCGCCCTGCCCTTGCAGGTGCGGAACCAGTGAACGGCCATCGAGCGGCAAGCCCGGTTCCAGCGAACCGCCCGCCAGTTCGACGAAGGTCGGCAGCAGGTCGGCAGTGGACACTGAGGCGCTGACCCGACCGGCGCCGAATTGCCCCGGGGCACTTATCAACAGGGGCACGCGAGCCGCCATTTCATACCAGTGCATTTTGTACCAGAGGCCACGCTCACCGAGCATGTCGCCGTGGTCGCCAGAGAACACGATGATGGTGTCATCGATGAGCCCGGTATCTTCGAGTGTTTGCAGGAGTTTGCCGACGTTGCTATCGATATAGCTGCACGCGCCGAAATAGGCGCGGCGGGCATCGCGGATCTTATCCACAGGCAGCGGCTTGTCCCACAGGTCGTAGACCTTGAGCAAGCGTTGCGAATGCGGATCGAGCTCGTGTTGATCCGGCGTCGCAGGCAACGGGATATCGGCATCGTCGTACAGATCCCAGAATGCCTTGGGGATGGTGTACGGATCATGGGGGTGAGTCATCGAAACGGTCAGGCAGAACGGCCGGTCGCCGTCTTCGCGGATGTGATCGAACAAATACTGCTGGGCCTTAAACACCACTTCTTCGTCAAAATCGAGTTGATTGGTGCGTACGCAGGGTCCGGCTTGCAGCACCGAAGACATGTTGTGATACCAGGACGGGCGCACATCCGGCTCGTCCCAATTCACTGCCCAGCCATAGTCGGCTGGATAGATATCGCTGGTCAGACGTTCTTCATAGCCGTGCAATTGGTCCGGGCCGCAGAAATGCATCTTGCCCGACAGCGCGGTGCGGTAGCCGAGGCGACGCAGGTAGTGGGCATAGGTCGGTACGTCGGCCGGGAAATCCGCTGCGTTGTCGTAGGCGCCAATCTTGCTCGGCAACTGACCGCTGACCAGGGTAAAGCGCGATGGCGCGCACAGAGGGCTGTTGCAGTACGCGGCGTCGAATACCACGCCTTGGGCGGCGAGGCGACTGAGATTAGGCAGTTTGATCGGCGAAGGACCGTAGAACGGCAACATTGGCGCGGCCATCTGATCGGCCATGATGAAAAGAATGTTCTTGCGCTTCATGTGATCGCGGCATTCCATAGTGGATGTTTATGCGAGAGTGCTGCGATCGAGCATGTAACCCATGCACATTGCGGTAAAGCCCCTGTACGGCAATGACTAGGATAAGCACAGCTTATGTATGACGCCCTGGGTGACCTGTCCCTGGACTTGCTTCGCGCATTCGAGTCCGCGGCCCGCCAACGCAGTTTCACTGCCGCCGCTGTTGAACTCGGCACCACGCAACCGGCCATCAGTCAGCAGATCAAACGGTTGGAAGAACAACTGGCGACACGCCTGTTCGATCGCATTTATCGCGGGATCGAACTGACCGAGGCCGGGATGATTCTTTTCGAGCAAGTTCAGCTCGGTTTGCAGCAAATCGATGCCGGATTAAACGCGATAAGTGCACAACAACAGCATGAGGTGCTGCAAGTCGCGACTGATTTCGCATTCGCGGCGTACTGGCTGATGCCGCGCCTGCATCGCTTTCACGCCGCCCATCCGCAGGTGGACGTCAGCCTGGTGACCAGTGAGCGCAGCCATAATATGCTACGTACCGATATCGACGTGGCGGTGCTGTTCGGTGATGGCCGCTTCAAACAGGGCGAAAGCCATTGGCTGTTCAGTGAGGAAGTTTTCCCGGTGTGCAGCCCGCAGTTGCTGAGTGAGCGTCCCCTGCCCTTGCCCGCCCAGGCGCTGCTGGAATTTCCGTTGTTGCACCTTCGCGGTGAAAACAGCAGCCACTGGTTTGATTGGAGCGGCGTGTTTCGCGCCTTGGGGATTACCTCTCCCCCGGCGCCTGGCCAGTTGCGTTTCGACAACTACACCCTGCTGATCCAGGCCGCGATTGGCGGTCAGGGCGTGGCCATCGGCTGGCGCCACCTTGTGGATAACTTGCTGGCGCAAGGTCTGTTGTGCCGTCCCATCGCCGAGACGGTGATATCCCGGCTGGGCTATTACGTGGTCCTGCCGCAACGCAAGCGGCGCGGCGCGTTGATTCAACAGTTTGTCGACTGGTTGATGGCCGAGCAGGCCAGCAGTGCGCAATCGCTCAATGGTCTGGCCCTGCCCTCGATTGCGGTTTAGGGTTCAGTCGCGATGAAGTTGACGTGCTCGCCGACGTGCAGGTTTAAACGCAATTCATCGGCGATTCCCACGGCAGTCCGGGTCAGACGTTTCAATGGCTCTGCCAGACCTGGCTCCAGGCTGCTGCTGACCTGACTGAAATGTTCGATGGTCAGTCCGGGCACGCCCCGCGGGGCGTTTACCAGTGTCCACTGCAATGCACTGCTTTGCAGCGCTTCGCGTATTTCTTCGGCCGCGTGACGTTGCAGGCCGTCATCGATCTCGGGATCGTCCAGCACCTCGAAGTCACCCACCAGAAACAACCGTGCAACGCCCGCCGTCCGCATACCATCGATTAACGCATCCACCGCCAGCACCTGCTCGACGGGGCCCGGTACGATGGTCTTTTCTACATATTCGCTGTTGAAGGGTAATCCTGGCGCGTCCAACAAGCAGATGACAGCTGAGCTGCCCGCCACGCTTTGCTTGACCCGATCGGCGTCAAACAGGTCGCCCGTCTTGGTGCGCAAGCCCGGACGTGGCGCGAGTGCCGTCAGGTCATCGAGAATGGCGATCACTTCATGTTGGCGGCGCAACATTTCAGCCATCAGCGCGCTGCCGAGGCTACTCATGGCACCATAAAGCACCACCTTCACCGCCGGGGTTTCGGCATTTTTCATGGCCGGGCTCCGTTGTTTTCTGCGTATATGGCGTGTGACCCGTTGGAAACGGTGAGGGTTCGACCGGGTTTTGGAGGGATTCAAATGCAAAGGATCAAGGGCTATCACGCCCATGTTTACTTCGATGCCAGCACCATCGATCAGGCTCGGGCGTTGTGTGAACAGGCAGCACAATTGTTTGCGCTGAAGATGGGCCGCGTCCACGAACGCCCGGTCGGCCCGCATCCGGACTGGAGTTGCCAGCTGGCCTTCGGACCTGAGCTCATCAGCGATGTGTTGCCGTGGCTGGCGCTCAACCGCAAGGGTCTGGTGGTGTTCCTGCACCCGGACACCGGCGACGATCTGCTGGACCACAGCGAGCACGCCATCTGGATGGGCGCGATTCGCCCACTGGATCTGTCTATTTTCTGATCAGATGCTTTCTTCAGGCTCGCCCGGCAAATGCTCGTTCGAATGCAGCCTCGGCAAGCGGTTGTCGGTCCAGATAGCGTCCGACGACCGGTTATGCATCCGGTCAAAGCTTTCATCGGCGAAAGCTGGCTGAAAGCTTCCCCGATTAGGATCGCCCCCACTGCCGGCAACAGACCGGTTGGCCAACACGAGCGTTCGATTGCTCGCCCGGCCCATTTAACAACAACAATGGTGATCCTGATGTCCTCTTCTATCCGCCGCTTCGCTCCAACTCCGTCCGTACGCCTCGTGCTTGCCGTTCTGCGCTGATCCCGCCCGATCCGCCCTTTCCCTAGCCGCGCTACGCCTGGAGTATTCCCATGCTGACTTTCCTTGGCTTCGCCATGGTCATCACGTTCATGTTCCTGATCATGACCAAGCGCCTGTCCGCGCTGATCGCCCTGATCATCATCCCGATCGTCTTCGCCCTGTTCGGCGGCTTTGCCCCGAAAATCGGCCCGATGATGCTCGAAGGCATCACCAAGCTTGCGCCGACCGGCGTGATGCTGATGTTCGCCATTCTGTACTTCGCCCTGATGATCGATTCGGGTCTTTTCGACCCGGCCGTGCGCAAGATCCTCAAGCTGGTCAAGGGCGACCCGTTGAAAGTTTCGGTCGGCACCGCCGTACTGGCGCTCGTCGTCTCCCTCGATGGTGACGGCGCGACCACTTATATGATTTGCGTGGCCGCCATGCTGCCGCTCTACAGCCGTATCGGCATGAGCCCGCGGATCATGGCCGGCCTGATCATCCTCGCCGGTGGCGTGATGAACATGACCCCGTGGGGTGGCCCGACCGCTCGCGCGGCCAGTGCATTGCATGTGGATCCGTCGGCGATCTTCGTGCCGATGATTCCGGCGATGGCTGCCGGTGTGCTGGCGATCCTCGTCATTGCCTACTTCTACGGCAAGCGAGAACGGGCGCGTCTGGGTGAGCTGCACCTGGTCGGCGACGAAATCGACCACAGCGAAATCAGTGTTTCGCAGTTCCCGGATGCCCGTCGTCCGAACCTGATCTGGTTCAACGGCGCCCTGACCCTGGTGTTGATGTGCACCCTGATCGCCGGCCTGCTGCCGCTGCCCGTGCTGTTCATGGTGGCGTTCAGTATTGCGATGATCGTCAACTATCCGTGCCTGCAACAGCAGAAAGATCGTGTCGCGGCCCACGCCGGCAGCGTTCTGGCGGTGGTCGGGCTGATCTTTGCCGCCGGTATTTTCACCGGCATCCTGTCGGGCACCGGTATGGTCGATGCCATGTCGAAAAGCCTGTTGGCAGTGATCCCTGATTTCCTCGGCCCTTACCTGGCCGTGATCACGGCGCTGGCGAGCATGCCGTTCACGTTCTTCATGTCGAACGATGCATTTTATTACGGCGTGTTACCGGTACTTGCCGAAGCCGCCAGCCACTACGGTATTACCGCAGTGGAAATGGCACGTGCCTCGATCGTCGGTCAGCCCGTCCACTTGCTGAGCCCGCTGGTACCATCGACCTACCTGTTGGTGGCCCTGGCCGGTATCGATTTCGGTGACCATCAGCGCTTCACCCTGAAATGGGCAGTGCTGGTGTGCATGTGCATACTGGTTGCCGCATTGCTGATGGGGATTTTCCCGCTGTTCAGCACGCTATAAGCCCAAGACTCACCACTTCGGGTCCAGGCTTTGTGGTTTGAAGCCCGGGCCCTTCGTGGTTTAACACTCGCTCAAAGGAATACACATGGAATGGCTGACCAACCCTGAAATCTGGGTTGCCTTCTTTACCCTGACCGCCCTGGAAATCGTCTTGGGTATCGATAACATCATCATGATTTCGATCCTGGTCAGCCGCATGCCCAAGCACATGCAGGCGCGCACCCGGATTTTCGGGCTGGCGCTGGCCATGGTCACGCGGATTCTGTTGTTGCTGTCGATCACTTGGGTCATGCGCCTCACCGCCGACCTGTTCGTCGTGTTCGACCAGGGTATTTCCGGGCGAGACCTGATCCTGTTCTTCGGTGGCCTGTTTCTGCTGTGGAAAAGCTCGCAGGAGATGTACCACGCGCTGGAAGGCGAAGACGAAACCAACGACGAGCCGAGTGGCGCGGGCGGCAATTTCCTCTACACCATCATCCAGATTGCGATCATTGACATCGTGTTCTCCCTGGACTCGGTAATCACCGCGGTCGGCATGGTCTCCTACGTACCGGTCATGGTCGCGGCCATCATCGTGGCCGTATTGGTGATGATGTGGGCTTCCGGCACCATCAGCGAGTTCATCGACAAGCACCCTTCGCTGAAGATGCTGGCGCTGTCGTTCCTGTTGGTGGTCGGTACGGTGCTGATTGCCGAATCCTTCGACGTGCACGTGCCAAAAGGCTACGTCTATTTCGCCATGGCGTTCTCGCTGGCGGTGGAAGCGATCAACATCAAGATGCGCACTGCGATTGCAAGAAAGAAACAGCAGCGTGACCCGGTGAAACTGCGCAAGGACATTCCGGGCCAGTAACCCGCAAATACGCAACGCCCTGTGGGAGCGAGCCTGCTCGCGATAGCGGTCCATCATTCAACATCAATGTTGAATGTGAGGGCCCAATCGCGAGCAGGCTCGCTCCCACATTTGTTTTGGGTGGCTGGAAGGTCAGGTTTCATGACGGTTTTGTTTCAATCGCTACTTTAGCTATGCGATGCTGGCGCCCAGACCGTTAGCCAACTACAGCTTAAGTACAAAACGTAGAAAAAAGCGCGGCACCGTCAACTTGCTCCTTTGGGGCGCTACCACCACAGGGGGCCTGTATGCTCACCCTGCTCAATTTATTATCTGCCGTGGCCCTGTTGATCTGGGGCACGCACATCGTCCGAACCGGCATCCTGCGGGTTTACGGTTCCAACCTGCGCCACGTGATTGGCCAGAACATGTCCAAGCGCTGGCTGGCGTTTATCGCGGGGATTGTGGTGACGGCCATGGTCCAGAGCAGCAACGCCACCGCCATGCTCGTCACCTCCTTTGTCGGTCAGGGCCTGATGGCGTTGACCCCGGCGCTGGCGACCATGCTGGGCGCCGATGTCGGTACCGCGCTGATGGCGCGGGTGCTGACCTTCGATCTCTCATGGCTGTCGCCGCTGCTGATCTTTCTCGGGGTGATTTTTTTCCTGTCGCGCAAACAGACCCGCCTGGGTCAGATGGGCCGTGTGGCCATTGGCCTGGGTTTGATCATTCTGGCCTTGCAACTGATCGTCGAAGCCGCCTCACCCATCACCCACGCCCAAGGGGTGAAGGTGATCTTTGCCTCCCTGACCGGCGATATCCTGCTCGATGCCCTGGTCGGCGCGATGTTCGCGATGATTTCCTACTCCAGCCTGGCGGCGGTGCTGCTGACCGCAACCCTGGCCGGCGCCAGCGTGATCAGCCTGCCGGTAGCGATCGGCCTGGTGATCGGCGCCAATATCGGCAGCGGCATTCTCGCGTTCCTCAGTACCAGCATGCAGAACTCCGCCGGCCGCCAGGTGGCGCTGGGCAGCCTGTTGTACAAGCTGATCGGCCTGTTGCTGATCATTCCTGTGCTCGACCCGCTGGTGCACTGGCTCGATAGTCTGGATTTCAGCCCGCAGGAAATGGTCATTGGCTTCCATCTGCTTTACAACACCGCGCGCTGCCTGATCCTGCTGCCCAGTGTCGAGCCTATGGCCAGGTTCTGTGCGTGGGTACTGCCGGAGCGCCCGCAAGCCAACGGCATGGCCAAACCCCGGCACCTGGATCCGACGGCGTTGGTCACGCCCAGCCTGGCGCTGGCCAACGCCGCCCGGGAAACCCTGCGCATGGGGGATCTGATCGACAACATGCTCGAGGCCATGCTCGATGTGCTGCAGGGCAAGCAAACCGCCGTGACCCAGGAAGTGCGGCGTCTGACCGATGATGTCGAGGCGCTCTACAGTGCGATCAAGCTGTATCTGGCGCAAATGCCCCGGGAAGACCTCAGTGATCAGGACAGCCGGCGCTGGGCGGAAATTATCGAGCTGGCGATCAACCTCAAGCTCGCCAGCGACTTGATCGAACGCATGCTGCGTAAAGTGCAGCAGCAGAAAACGTCCCAGCGTCGGTCGTTTTCCGAGGTCGGCCTGGAAGAGTTGGCAGGGCTGCACAGCCAGTTGATCTCCAACCTGCGTCTGGGATTGTCGGTGTTCCTCAGTGCCGACAAGGAAAGTGCCCGCCAGTTGTTGCGCGAGAAACGTCGCTTTCGCGCTCAGGAGCGCCGCATGGCCCATGCGCATGTCAGCCGTTTGCAACGTAAGATCGTGCAGAGTCTCGAGACCAGTTCGCTGCACCTGGAGTTGATCGCCGACATGAAGCGTCTGAACTCACTGTTCTGCAGCAGTGCCTATGTGGTGTTGGAAACGGCCGAAACCGGTGCGCTGGCGGTCGATGATTTGACCGACATTACACATTCGCCTTGAACGTCTGGCAGCATGGTCAGTCAGTACTATTGATTCAGCTCCAAGGCCGCCATCGCGGGCAAGCCCGCTCCCACAGGTCTGCGATGTTCCTGTGGGAGCGGGCTTGCCCGCGATGGCGGACTGAAGGATGAAACGGATCTCCGATGGGTTGCCGGGAAGCTCGTTATGCGTTGTCTGTTGTTCGTCTGTCTGTTGCTTGGCTCACTCCCTTCGTTTGCCCTGGATCGTTTCCAGGTCGAGGGCTATGCCCTGCGCAACGGTCTGCAATTGCTGCTCAAGCCCGGTATGGATCGCGGTCATGTGGCGATTCGGCTGGTGGTTGGCGTTGGCCTGGATGACTTCAGCTGCGCCGATAAGGAACTGCCGCACCTGCTTGAACACTTGCTGTTCAGTGGCATCGACGCCAGCGGCGAAGGTGGCCTGGAAGAGCGCATGCAGGCATTGGGTGGCGAATGGAACGCCTACACCAGCAATGCCGACACCACGTTTGTGATCGAGGCCCCGGCGAAAAACCAGCGCCAGGTACTCGACCTGCTGCTGGCGCTGTTGACCCAGACCCGCTTCGACGACAACGCCATCAACGCCGCCAAGCAAGTGGTCGAGCGCGAAGACGGGGGCCACTACTCTCACCTGCAGCGCTGGCTGGATCGCCAGGACCTGGGCCACACCGCCAGTAATCAACTGGCAGTGGAACTGGGCCTCAAGTGCCAGGAGCGCGCAGAAGTTGATCAGTTGACCCGCGAACAATTGGAGAAGGTGCGCAAGGACTGGTACGCACCGAACAACATGACGCTGATCGTCGTCGGCGACCTGGACCGATTGCTGCCGGCTTATCTGGAGCGCACCTACGGCGCGCTCGAAGCGATCAACCCCACCGATCACCCGGCTCTGCCGCAGATCCAGTCCAGCGCTGCCCATGTGCGCGTCCTGACCCAGGGCTTTATCGGTGGCGGCGCCAAACTGCACTGGTTGGTGCCGGAGCCGGTTCAGGAAGATGAGCACGATGTAACTTTCGACCTGCTCAAGGACTATCTGGACTGGGCGCTCTATCGTCAGTTACGCCTGGCGCACGGCTTGTCCTATGGTCCGTGGGCCGAGCGCGAGGTATTTGGTGGCGTGGGCTTCATGAGCCTGAACGCCGATCTGGAGCGCGACGACGTGGCCGAGGCGCAACAGGTCCTGGAGGACTTGAAAGCCGGGCTGCTCAAGGACGGTCTCAATGCCGAGACCTTCAACCGCCTCAAACAGGCTGCCATCGCCCGCCAGGCCTGGGCCGTGCAAGGCAACAGCGCGTTGGCCGATTACTATTGGGGCGCCCTTGGGGACTATGAGGACGGTCGTTTCGTCGATCCGGCCAGAGAGTTTCAGGGCGTGACGCTGGAGGAAGCGAACAAGGCGATGCGCGAGTTGCTCATGCAACCGGGGTATCTGCGGATCGAGAAGCCGTTGTTGAGTTATGACCAGGTGCTGTGGGCAATCGGCGGCATGTTGGCGTTTCTGGTACTTGGACTATTGGCCTGGCGCATCCACCGCAAACACTAACCGACTCCTCTGGAGCCCGGCTTGCCAGCGATGGTCGTCAACGATAACGGGTGCCGGCTGGATAAACGCGGGGCCGTTTGCAGGCCGGTGCCTACAGAAGTTAATGGCCTCTCGCCACACTGCCCTGCCGGCGGTAACCTGTCGGGGATTTTTCCTACGACTACTGTGAACCGCCGAATGCCTACCCTGACCCTTTTCATACAGCGCATTCTCGAACTGATGAAGCGCTACCCCGGGGTCATTGCGCTCGGTGGTTTTATCTCCGGCGTCTGCAGTTTCATTCTGGTGGACCGTCAGCAAGGTCTGGCGAGCTGGATCACCACCATCATGCTGGTGAGCTGGGGCTGGTTGATGCTGGAAAACAGCCTGACCAAGCTGTTCACCAAGGTCTTCAAACGGGAAATTCCCCAGCCTCTGCTGCGTTATGCGACGCAGATGATCCACCAGGAAAGCCTGTTTTTCGTCCTGCCGTTCTTTTTCATCACCACCACATGGAACAGCGGCCAATTATTCTTCACCGGGATGCTGGGCATCGCGGCGCTGATTTCCATCACTGACCCGCTCTACTACAAATGGCTGGCACCACGGCGATGGGCCTTCCTGGCGTTGCACACGCTGACGCTGTTCGCCGCCCTGCTCACCGCCCTCCCCGTGATCATGCACCTGACCACGTCCCAGAGTTTCAAACTGGCGCTGGGTATCGCCGTCGTATTGTCGTTCCCGAGCCTCGCTTCGATTTTTCCGATTCGGACCGTGCGCAACGCCTTGGCGATTCTGAGCATTACCGTGGGGATCGGCGGCGTTGGCTGGGTACTGCGATCGTGGGTGCCGCCAGCAACCCTGTGGATGACCGACGTGGCCATCAGCACGCAAATGCAGGACCGCACCCCCGGTGACAGCCTTGAAGAGGTCAGCGCTGAGCAGATTCGTGGTGGCGGTCTGTACGCCTACACCGCAATCAACGCTCCCCGTGGCCTGGACGAACGGATTTATCACGTCTGGCAGTTCGACGGTAAAGAAGTCGATCGCATCCCTCTGGATATTCATGGCGGTCGCAAGGAAGGTTACCGCGCCTGGACCCATAAGCAGAACTTCCCCGCAAGCCCCGCAGGCAACTGGCAGGTCCGGGTGCTGACCGAGGACGGCCAACTGATCGGCGTGCTGCGCTTCAAGGTCACTGACAGCACAGCGATCAAAGAAAAGTAATGCGGTTCGTGCTATTACGTAGGTCTGCGTAACAGCCGAAAAAGCACGGAGCTTATGACCAGCAACACTGCGGCGGGCAATGCCCAACTGGATACCTCGCACACCCCGCCCCGGATAAGGGTTACAGGGGACTGGACGCTCGCCCATTATGCGGACCTCAAACTGCTGAGCGAAAAGCTCGAAGGTCAATACGACGACAACACCCGCATCGACCTCAATGGTCTCGGCGCCCTCGATACGGCAGGTGCCTCGCTGTTGGTGGAGCTGCTGGGCTCCGAGCGCCTGGGCCGATCAGCCGAACACCCCGATTGCACCCTCTCTTCTGCCGACCGCGCGTTGCTGCAAACGATCTACCGCTCGCTGACGGATTTCTGTGTGCCGCTCAAGGAACCGGAAATCAACGTCGGCGTTCAACTGCTGAACCGTATTGGCCGTGCGGTGGACGCGGTCTGGCAAGACACCCTGCAGCTGCTTGGTTTCGTCGGCCTGATCCTGGAAACCATCGCCCGCAACCTGTTTCGCCCCAAGCGCTGGCGCATCACGCCGATGGTGGCGCACATCGAGCAGACCGGCCTCGACGCGGCGCCCATCGTTGCCCTGCTGACCTTTCTGGTGGGCGCCGTTGTGGCGTTTCTCGGGGCGACGGTGTTGGCCAATTTCGGCGCCACAGTGTTTACGGTGGACTTGGTGGCGTTCTCCTTTCTGCGCGAATTCGCCGTGTTGCTCACCGCGATCTTGATGGCCGGGCGCACCGCCAGTGCGTTCACTGCGCAGATCGGTTCGATGAAGGCCAACGAAGAAATCGACGCGATCCGCACGCTGGGCCTCGACCCGATGGAGTTGCTGGTGGTGCCGCGGGTCCTGGCGCTGCTGGTCTCACTGCCGATGCTGACCTTTCTGGCGATGCTGTCGGGGATTGTCGGCGGTGGAGTGGTCTGCGCGGTGTCGCTGGGTATTTCGCCGGCGATGTTTTTATCGCTGCTGCAATCGGACATCGGCGTTCAGCACTTTGTGGTTGGGATCGTCAAAGCGCCGATCTTTGCGTTCCTGATCGCCGCCATTGGTTGCCTGGAAGGCTTCAAGGTCAGCGGCAGCGCCGAGTCTGTCGGCGCGCACACCACCTCGAGCGTGGTGCAATCGATCTTCGTGGTGATCGTGCTCGACGCTGTGGCCGCGCTGTTTTTCATGGAGATGGGCTGGTGAGCCGTTTACCCCGAGCGCCCACCGAGGCGGTGATCGAAGTCCGTGGGCTGTGCAATCGCTTTGGTCGACAGAGCGTGCACGAGAACCTCGATCTGGATTTGTACAAGGGCGAGATCCTTGCCGTGGTCGGCGGTTCCGGCAGTGGCAAGTCGGTGCTGCTGCGCAGCATTGTCGGTTTGCGGCAGCCCAGCGAGGGCATGGTGAAGGTCTTTGGCAAGAACCTGCCGACGCTGTCCGAGCACGAGCGCTCGATGGTCGAACGGCGGTTCGGCGTGCTGTTCCAGAAAGGCGCGTTGTTTTCTTCGTTGACGGTGACCGAGAACGTTGCGCTGCCCCTGATCGAACACGCCGGCTTGAGCCGCAATGACGCCGAGCATCTGGCGGCGGTGAAACTGGCGCTGGCCGGGTTGCCGCTGTCGGCGGCAGACAAGTATCCCGCCTCCCTGTCTGGCGGCATGATCAAGCGCGCGGCGCTGGCGCGGGCCCTGGCGCTGGACCCGGACATCCTGTTTCTCGACGAGCCCACCGCCGGCCTCGATCCGATTGGCGCCGCGGCCTTCGATCAACTGATCCTGACCTTGCGCGATGCCTTGGGCCTGAGCGTGTTTCTGGTGACTCACGACCTCGATACGCTCTACACCATCACTGACCGGGTGGCGGTGCTGGCGCAGAAGAAAGTGCTGGTGGCGGACGCCATCGACAAGGTTTCGGAAACCGACGACGCGTGGATTCACGAATACTTCCATGGCCCTCGCGGCCGCGCGGCGTTGAGTGCCGCTAAACAGTTCAACGAGGTCTGACATGGAAACCCGAGCCCATCATGTATTGATCGGCCTGTTCACCGTGATTGTGGTGACTGGCGCCCTGCTCTTCGGCCTGTGGCTGGCCAAGTCCAGCGTCGACACTGAGTTCAAGGATTACGAAGTCGTGTTCAACGAGGCGGTCAGCGGCCTGTCCAAGGGCAGTTCCGTGCAGTACAGCGGGATCAAGGTCGGCGACGTGGTGTCGCTGCGCCTGGACCCGAAAGACCCGCGCCGGGTGCTGGCGCGGATTCGCCTGGGTGGCGACACTCCGGTCAAGGAAGACACTCAGGCCAAACTGGCGCTGACGGGTGTCACCGGGACGTCGATCATCCAGCTCAGTGGCGGCACGCCACAAAGCCCGGCGTTAAAGGGCAAGGATGGCAGCCTGCCGACCATCATCGCAGCGCCCTCGCCCATCGCCCGTTTGCTGAACGACAGCAATGACCTGATGTCCGGGGTGAACATGCTGATGCACAACGCCAACCAGATGTTTTCCGAAGAAAACATCGAGCGCATCAGCAAGACCCTGGAGCATCTGGAACAAACCACCGGCACCATCGCCGATCAGCGCGGCGACCTGGGTCAGGCGATCAAGCAATTGGCCTCGGTCGGCCAGCAGGCCAGCACCATGATGGAGCAGACGTCGGCGCTGATGCGCAACGCCAACGGTTTGCTCAATGATCAGGGCAAGCAGATGTTCGGCAGCGCCGAGCAAGCCATGAAGTCGCTGGAACAGAGCAGCGCGACCATCAACAAACTGCTGGCCACCAATCAGGACTCGCTCAATAGCGGCATGCAGGGTCTCAATGGGCTGGCCCCGGCGGTGCGGGAGTTGCGTGAAACCCTGAGCTCGCTGCGCGCCATCTCCCAGCGTCTGGAGTCCAACCCCAGCGGCTACCTGTTGGGCAGTGACAAGAACAAGGAATTTACCCCATGAAGCTGATTCACTTTGCCCTCCTCGCCGGGTTCACTCTGATCAGTTCGTGCTCGATCCTGCCCAAGTCCGAGCCGTTTGATGTCTATCGGTTACCTTCGGCCCAATCCAGCACGGCAACCAGCCATGGGACGCCGCAGCGCTGGTCGTTGCGCCTGAACAAACCCCAGGCCAGCGAAGCGTTGAATAGCCCGAACATTGCTGTGATCCCTCAAGGCGATGTGATCATCAGCTACAAGGCCTCGCGCTGGAGCGATCCGGCGCCGGTGCTGTTGCGCAATCGCCTGCTCGATGGATTCCAGCGTGATGGCCGCGTGACGCTGCTGAGCACCGACGACAGCAATTTCCAGGCAGACCTGGAGCTGGGTGGCAGCCTGCAGGCGTTTCAGACCGAGTATCAGGGCTCGGGCGCCAGCGTGGTGGTGCGCCTGGACGCCTTGCTGGTGCGTGGCGCTGACCAACGGATCCTCGCGAGTAAACGCTTCGAAGTGCGCCAGCCGCTGAGCGATGTGAAGGTGCCGGCGGTAGTGACCGGGTTCGGTCAGGCCACCGATCAACTGACGGCGCAGGTGGTGGTTTGGGCGGTTGAGCAAGGGCAGAAACTCGCGCCGCCAGCGCGACTTTGAAGTCTACACAGACCCTTTGTAGGAGCGAGCCTGCTCGCGATGATGGTGAACGATGACGCTGGGCACCAGACACCCCTCGGTGCGCTCGGGTTGATCGCGAGCAGGCTCGTTCCTACAGGGGCTCAGTTAGCCGAAGAACCAGTAGCAAACGCCAATGGCGCCCAAGACCCCCGCCAGCTCCGCCAGCAATGCACACCCCACTGCATGCCGCGCGCGCTGGATGCCGACCGAGCCGAAGTACACCGCTAGCACATAGAACGTTGTTTCGGTACTGCCCTGAACCGTCGCCGCGACCAGCGCCGGGAAGCTGTCCACGCCGGAGGTTTTCATGGTTTCGATCAGCATCGCCCGGGCGGCGCTGCCAGAGAACGGCTTGACCATCGCGGTTGGCAGCGCATCGACAAAACGCGTATCGAGGCCCGCCCATTGCACCAGATGACGAATCCCGTCGAGGCCGAAATCCAGGGCCCCGGATGCGCGCAAAACACCTACCGCGCACAGCATTGCCACCAGATACGGCAGCAGGTTTTTCGCCACGTCAAAACCTTCTTTGGCACCTTCGACGAAGGCCTCGTAAACCTTCACTTTACGCAGTGCGCCAATCACCAGAAACAACATGATCAGCCCGAATAGCGTCAGGTTGCCGAGGATCGACGACAGACCGGCCAGCGCAGTGGCCGAAAGCGTAGCCAGCAGCGCCATGAAGCCACCGAGGGCGAGGGCGCCGGGAATCAGATAGGCCAGCACCACCGGGTCCCAGACACGCAGACGTTGCATGAACGCCACGGATAGAAAGCCGACGATGGTCGAGCAACTGGTGGCCAACAGAATCGGCAGAAACACCAGGGTCGGGTCGGGCGCGCCTTGCTGGGCGCGGTACATGAAGATCGTCACCGGCAGCAGGGTCAGAGAAGAAGCGTTGAGCACCAGGAACAGGATCTGCGCATTGCTGGCGACCGTTGCGCTGGGGTTGAGCTCCTGCAGGGCTTTCATGGCCTTGAGGCCGATGGGTGTGGCGGCGTTGTCGAGGCCCAGGCCGTTGGCGGCGAAGTTAAGGGTGATAAGGCCGATGGCGGGGTGGCCGGGCGGGACTTCCGGCATCAAGCGCAGAAACAGCGGGCCAAGGGCCCTGGCCAGCCATTCGACGATCCCGGCTTTCTCGGCGATCCGCAGAAAGCCCAGCCAGAGGGTCAGGGTACCGAACAGCAGCACCATGACCTCGACCGATAACTTGGCCATGGCGAATATGCTTTCCACCATCGCCGCGAAAATCCCGGCGTTGCCGCCTATCAGCCACTGCGCCAGTGCCGACACGGCCGCCACGATGAAGAAGCCAAGCCATAGGCCATTTAGCATCGGTCAAATCCCCCAAAAGATGCGCGAATGATAGCGGGGTGGCCAGAAACGACAAACCCCGGATTTCTCCGGGGTTTGTTTAATACGGCTTGCCTGGATCCCTGTAGGAGCGAGCCTGCTCGCGATGAACGTCAACGATGACGCGGGCATTCCGGATGAGCGCGGTGCTCCTGTTGCCATCGCGAGCAGTCGAGCGTCGACCGATTGCTCTTACAGGGGGCATGCGTTAGTTGCGGGAAATCTCGCCAGCCGGCAGCTTCTCTTTGCTGCGCCAGTGCGGCAGGGAGTTCCAGTAGCGTTGGCCCTTGGCGTCGTCGTACATGCCTTCCCAGCGAGCGATGACCAGCACGGCCAGGGCATTGCCGATCACGTTCAGTGCGGTACGGGCCATGTCCATGACGCGGTCGACACCGGCGATGAACGCCAGGCCTTCCAGTGGGATACCGACACTGCCCAGGGTCGCCAGCAGCACCACGAAAGACACGCCCGGTACGCCGGCGATGCCTTTGGAGGTCACCATCAAGGTCAGGACCAGCAGCAGTTGCTGGCTGATCGACAGGTCGATGCCGTACAGCTGGGCAATGAAGATCGCCGCGATGCTCTGGTACAGGGTCGAACCGTCGAGGTTGAACGAGTACCCGGTCGGCACTACGAAGCTGCAAATGGCCTTCGGTGCGCCGTAGGCTTCCATCTTCTCGATAACGCGCGGCAGCACGGTTTCGGAGGAGGCGGTGGAGTAGGCCAGTACCAGCTCGTCCTTGAAGATGCGCATCAGCTTGATCACCGAGAAGCCGAACAGGCGAGCGATCAGGCCCAGCACCACGAAGGCGAAGAAGGCGATGGCGACGTAAACCAGGATCACCAGTTTCGCCAGTGGCAGCAGCGAAGCGAAGCCGAAGTTGGCCACAGTCACTGCGATCAGTGCGAACACGCCGATCGGGGCGTAGTTCATGATCATGTGAGTGACCTTGAACATGCTTTCCGACACGCCCTGGAACATCTTCACCAGCGGTTCGCGCAGGTCCGCTTGCAGGCTCGACAGACCGAGTCCGAACAGCACGGAGAAGAAGATGATCGGCAGCATTTCACCGCGGGCCATTGCCGCGAAGATGTTCGACGGGATCAGGTTGAGGATGGTTTCGATGAACGCGTGTTCATGCTGAACCTCGGCCGCGGTCGCCTGGTACTTGGAGATATCCACAGTACCCAGGGTGCTCATGTCGATGCCCGAGCCTGGATGGAACAGGTTGGCCAGCAGCAGGCCGACCACAATGGCGATGGTGGTGACGATTTCGAAGTAGACGATGGTCTTCAGGCCGATGCGCCCGAGTTTCTTCGCGTCGCCGACGCCTGCGATGCCGACGATCAGCGAGGAGATCACGATCGGGATCACGATCATCTTGATCAGACGGATAAAGATATCGCCTGCCGGTTGCAGGACGTTGCTGACCCACCAGGCTTTTTCGGCACTGAAATGGTTGAGCAGTGCACCGATTGCTATCCCCAATACCAGACCGATGAGGATCTGCCAGGCGAGGCTAAGCTTTGCCTTCTTCATATCTTTACCCTTACTTCAGTTTGACTCGAGCAGATGCATGAACTGGAACGCTTGTGGCGAAAAAGTCTTGTGCATCTACCCCCGTATAAGGAGCCCCGGAGCGCTTGTTAGTGGCTCTCTGGCAGGCGAAAAAAGGCGCAACTATTCAGATGCAAGGAAGCGGCGTCTAATGCCGTAAACGCCTACCCTATGCCGAATCGGCATGAGGTTTTTTTACTGAAACTCGCGTCCCAGTCGGTTCGATTACGACATTTCGGCAGGCATAAGTGCCGTGAACCGGCCATCACAGCGCAGATTGTTCGTTTCTTGATCAACAGAATAGACGACAAAATTCGGGAAAATACGACAGGGCAGGAAGAAAACTCACGGCCAGATAAAAGCCGTTTTTCTCGATATACGGTCGCTCGCTAAACAGCGGGGAAAGTAGTTTGCGTAAATCAAAGACAGGATTTTCGGGGGAGGGCATGTGCATCACTCAATCGCTCTAGCTCGACGCTTTGCGCGTACAAGCTCTCCGCAAGTCCGTCGAGCCATGCTTGACTGGCGAACTTGCGTCGCAGCTTTTACCTGACCCGGCCCTCGCGCAGGCACTCCCTGTACCCGTAGGTCACTCCGCCCCTGAAACAGGCAGAACGTCCCGGCCCCTTGGTCATGCACCGACCTTCCTCAGGTGGGCGCAGTGGAAGAGGCATTTAGCCCCTTTCATGTTTCAAATTCGGTATCGGTGCGGATCTTTATTCAGGTGTTCCATCAACAAATCCTGCATACCCTGATCCGGTTTCCGGCGAAAGCGGTGTCCGTCATTGGCAGCCATTACGCTGGTACAGCCGCCCAACAGCGGGGCGGCCGCCAGTGTCCTTAACCCGGCGCTCATGTTCAGCCTCGACCGCGACGGCCAAAGAAGAAGGACGCAATGAACATCACCAGGAACACGACAAAGAGAATCTTGGCGATACCCGTGGCGGTGCCCGCGATACCACCGAAGCCCAGTACGGCAGCGACAATGGCAATGATCAGGAATGTGATTGCCCAGCTCAACATGGTGATTCTCCTTACGGTTCTATTTAGAGGTGTTGCTCGTTTCGGCGCGCCTGGCGCACCAAAATTGTGGTGTTAAAACACCCAGCGTTCCTGACGAGGCATCTCATCGTCGGGACGGGCCTGGTCGACATCCATCATGCGCATCTGCGCGCTGTCGGCCATGGCACTGCTCGCGGCAGTGAAGTGGGTTTGGGTCGGATGCTCGAAGTAAATGCGCGACGGCGCTTGCTGCTGGCTCTGCTCCCAACGAAGGAATTGCTGGCCGGCGATCAAAGTGATCAGCAGTGCCAGTACAGCGAACAGACCTTGCTGAAGATGCAGTGGCGAGAAACGCTTTTGGGCGGCACGTTGGCGATTCATCCTGAGGCTCCTCCCACGCTGGGGGTCGTTTCGTTGAGGGCGTTTGTTATTGCCCTGTCATTACTCAGGTAGTTGCAGTCTGCATGCCAGCTTTTTTTTATAAAAAAATCGATATAAATCAATAAGTTAATAAATACGCACGCAGTGCTGTGGACGCATCCTGCACGATGGCCCTTTGCGCCGTCGTGCGTAATGCACGATCGTTTCGACAGATGTCGCAATATTTTTGAATTGAGAGAAGGGCGCAGGTGTCAGAAATGGACACAAGGCATCGTGTCAGGAGAGAGCTACCCTGCCATGAAAGGAATGCATCAGAATAAACCATGCAACTTGCCCGATTTTTCCGGGACTAACCAAGATCATTCATTAAGGAGCGTAGGAAAATGGAATCTGCCACGGAGCACCAAGGCCGTATTCTTCTGGTGGATGATGAGTCTGCCATCCTGCGTACCTTTCGCTATTGCCTGGAAGACGAGGGCTACAGCGTGGCGACCGCCAACAGTGCTGCGCAGGCGGACGCGTTGTTGCAACGTCAGGTCTTCGACCTGTGTTTCCTCGATTTGCGCCTGGGTGAAGACAACGGTCTGGATGTGTTGGCGCAGATGCGGATTCAGGCGCCCTGGATGCGCGTGGTGATCGTCACCGCTCACTCGGCCGTGGACACGGCCGTGGATGCCATTCAGGCGGGCGCTGCCGACTATCTGGTCAAACCTTGCAGTCCGGATCAATTGCGTCTGGCAACCGCCAAACAGCTGGAAGTACGGCAATTGTCGGCGCGCCTGGAAGCCCTGGAAGGCGAGGTGCGCAAACCCAGGGACGGTCTGGATTCCCACAGCCCGGCGATGAAGGTGGTGTTGGAAACCGCCCGCCAGGTTGCGGTGACCGACGCCAATATCTTGATTCTTGGCGAATCCGGCACCGGTAAGGGCGAGCTGTCCCAGGCTATTCACGGCTGGAGCAAACGGGCGAAAAAATCCTGCATCACCATCAACTGCCCGTCGCTGACAGCCGAACTCATGGAAAGCGAGCTGTTCGGTCACAGTCGCGGCGCGTTCACCGGGGCCAGCGAGAGCACCTTGGGGCGTGTCAATCAGGCCGACGGCGGCACGCTGTTTCTTGATGAAATCGGCGATTTTCCCTTGGTTTTGCAACCCAAGTTGCTGCGATTCATTCAGGACAAGGAATACGAGCGCGTGGGCGATCCGGTCACCCGTCGCGCCGATGTCCGTATCCTCGCGGCCACCAACCAGAACCTCGAAGACATGGTTCGCGATGGCCGCTTCCGTGAAGACCTGCTCTATCGTCTGAACGTCATCACCCTGCACCTGCCACCGCTGCGCGAACGCAGAGAAGACATTTTGAACCTGGCCGACCGGTTTCTCGCCCGGTTCGTCAAGGAATACGCGCGCCCGGCCCGGGGCTTCAGCGACGAGGCTCGCGAGGCGTTGCTGGGCTACCGCTGGCCGGGGAACATTCGAGAGCTGCGTAACGTGGTGGAACGGGCGAGCATTATTTGCCCGCAGGAGCGAGTCGAGATCAGCCACCTGGGGATGGCCGAAACGCCGGTCAACAATGCACCCCGCATCGGCGCGGCACTGAGCCTGGATGAACTGGAGAAGGCCCACATCGGCGCCGTGCTGGCCACCGCCGGCACGCTGGATCAAGCGGCGAAAACCCTGGGAATCGACGCTTCGACCCTGTACCGCAAACGCAAACAGTACAACTTGTGAGCCGCCAATGAGACTGGCGATGAAGTTGCGGACCCGGCTGTTCCTGAGCATTTCCGCGCTGATCACCGTGGCGCTGCTCGGGCTTCTGCTCGGGCTGGTCAGCGTGATGCAAATGGCCGGTAGCCAGGAAGCACTGGTACGCAACAACTTCGTCACCCTCGACTTGGGGCTGAAACTGCGTCAGACACTGGGTGATCAACTGATCATCATGCTCAGTGAAAATCACGACGCAGCGGCCTTCGAGGCGTCCAAACAGCATTACCTTGAGCTGTTGGAACAAGGCATCGCCGGAGAGCAGCCGGTCGAGGGCAACGAGGACGGCTTCAGAAAGGCCAAGGCTGATTACTTGAACTTTATCCAGGCGTATGAAGCGGCCGGTGAGCCGAAACATGTGCTGAGTGGCAACCAGGAGCTCACTGAAAAATTCAATGCGCTGCGCACGGGTTTGCTCAATGAGCACAAGCATGCGCTGGATAACATCAGCGAAACCGAGCGTTCGTCCCGTGAGCGGGCGCTGCTGATCGCCGGGTTGCTGGGGTTGGTCGGGCTTGCGGTGCTGATCATCGGTTTCGTGACGGCTCACGCCATCGCCCGGCGCTTTGGCGAGCCCATCGAGGCTCTGGCGCAGGCGGCGGACAATATCGGCCAAGGCAAATTTGACGTCACGTTGCCGATTTCCTCGGCGGTCGAGTTGAACCAGTTGACCAAGCGTTTCGGGATCATGGCCGAGGCGCTGCGTGAGCATCAGGCCACTAACGTCGATGAGTTGCTGGCGGGTCAGCAGCGGTTGCAGGCCGTGCTCGACAGCATCGATGACGGGTTGCTGATGATTGATCGCCAGGGGCGCCTGGAGCACCTCAACCCGGTAGCGCAGCGTCAGTTGGGTTGGGACACCGATCGCCTTGGCCAAGGGTTGGGCACCGCACTGGGGCGGCCCGAGCTCGATGAGCAGCTGCAACTGGTTCTGCGCGGCGGCACGCTGGAGCGGGCGCCGGAGGATCTGAGTGTCGAGGTCGATGGCGAGTCGCGTCTGCTGACCTACAGCCTGACACCGGTCAGCCATACCCAGGGCCATATTCTCGGTGCGGTGATGGTGTTGCATGACGTCACCGAGCAGCGCGCCTTCGAGCGTGTACGCAGTGAGTTTGTGCTGCGCGCTTCCCATGAGCTGCGCACCCCGGTCACCGGCATGCACATGGCGTTCGGCCTGTTCCGCGAGCGCACGCATTTCCCTGCGGAATCCCGTGAAGCCGATTTGCTGGACACGGTGAATGAAGAGATGCAGCGCCTGATGCAGTTGATCAACGATCTGCTGAATTTCTCCCGTTACCAGAATGGCCTGCAGAAACTGACGCTCGCGCCCTGTTCCATCGAGGATTTGCTGGAACAGGCGCGGTTACGATTTGCCGAAGGTGCCGAACAGAAGGGCATTGAGCTGTTGGTGGAAATGCAGGGGCCATTGCCACACCTGCAGGCCGATCAGCCGCAACTGGACCGTGTGCTCGACAACCTGATCGACAATGCGCTTCGCCACACCGCCCCGGGTGGTCTCATCCGGTTGCAGGCCCGACGCCACGGCGAGCGGGTGATCATCAGCGTCGAAGATAATGGCGAAGGCATCGCCTACGGGCAGCAGGGGCGCATCTTCGAGCCCTTTGTGCAGGTTGGCCGCAAGAAAGGCGGGGCCGGACTGGGTCTGGCACTGTGCAAGGAGATCGTTCAGTTGCACGGCGGGCGGATGGGGGTTTATTCGCGACCCGGGCAGGGCACGCAGTTCTATATGGCGCTCGCGGTGTAGCGGCCTTTACGCTTCATCGTCGAGGCGTCGCTTGGACAGCCGGCGACCGCGAGTGATCAGTTCGATGAACTGTACCGAACTCAGCGCATGGGCGAACAACCAGCCCTGACCGAATTTCACGCCTTCACTGCTCAGCAACGCGGCCTGGGATTCATGCTCGATGCCCTCGGCGATGACCTTCAAGTGCAGTGACTGGGCCATGTGAATGATGTGCGGGGCCACGCCGCTGCTCGCCGCGTCATGACCCAGCGCATCAATAAAGGCCTTGTCGATTTTCAGGCAATCCACCGGTAGGGTTTGCAGGTAGGCAAGGCTGCAATAACCGGTGCCAAAATCATCGATCAGTACCTGATGCCCGACGTCCCGCAAGGCTTGCAGGTTTTCCCGCGCCACCTCGACATCGATCAGTCCCCGTTCCGTGACTTCAAAGGCAATTTGCCTGGCTGCGACCCGATGCAGGGTGAGCAGCCGCGCCATGACCTGACCGATACGCGGGACCATGACATCACATGCCGCCAGGTTGACCGAGATGTATAGCTGCGGATTGGCTCGCAGCAATTGACCGAGCTGCTCAAGCAGCCGTTGCAGGACGAAGTCGGTCATCTGCCGAATCTGGCCGGTGTTCTCCGCCATCGGAATGAACAGGTCGGGACTGGTCAGGCTGCCGTCCGGCCGGCGCCAACGCAGCAAGGCCTCGGCCCCGACGCAGTTGCGACTGTCGAGATCGAAAATTGGCTGATACAGCACCTGCAGCTCGCCGCGGCGAATGGCGCCGGTCAGTTCGGCGTCCAGCGACTGCCGCTGGCGAACCAGCAGAAACACCAGAAAGCCGACAAAGGCGGCCAGCACCAGGCTGACCGGTAATAACCACCACCACATCGGCGGTATATGGTTGCCGGTGCGGGGGCTGATCAATACCAGCTGGAATTCAGGGTTGGCAGTGGGCATGCGGTAAATCAGGCGTGATGGGGTGACTTGCAGTGCTTCTCGGGTGGTGGGGGGCCATTGTTCAGTCAGCGACCAGACCTGGGAGGCGCCCAATACCGGAATCACCCTGGTGCCATGGTCGAGAACCACCAACAGGCTGCTGCCCGGTGACAGGTCGACCATGTCGGTCAAGTGGCCGCGAGAGGTGGCCACACGAAAATTGCCACGGCCGAGCATTAGCGCCGCACGGTTTTCATCGGGTTCGGTGGTGGTGTTCAACCAGTAACTGTAGGTGGGGCCCCTGATGTCCGGTGGCCGCGTCAACGGCAAGCCATCCTGGCGTGGGCGGCTTGAGCAGATCCGCGTCGCGTCCATATAGGCGGCGTCATACACAAAGCGGTAATTGAAGCTGACCTGCTGCAGGGTTGCGATCATCTCGTCATTGCACGTTCGCAATGGCTGCGCCTCCAGGTCATCGAGGCTTTCTCGCAGTTGCCCGAACAGTTGCTCCAGGCGGGCCAGAAAGCGTGCGCCCTGGGCATTCATTTCGCGGCTTTCGTTTTGTTCGACCTGTTGGATGGCGACAAAGTAGCTGCCGGCCAGCAATAGGGAGGCGCTCAAGACAGCAGCCAGCATCGCCAGAAACCAGGGGCGATAGAACCAGCTACGGAACGTATCTCGAGCAGCGGCCATTATGGAATATCCGAAGGATTACCAATGAGTTATAGCTGCTGTTTGAGAAACCGCGTTGACCGTCGGGCGGGCGTCATTATTTTGTCTGATTGAGCACTTGCAGCAGTGCTGCCGTTTGCGCGTCCGGGGTGCCATCGAAGCGCGACGGTCTGAAGTGCATTTGAAAGGCGGCAATCACGTGACGGGTTGCTACATCCAGTTCGCCGGTTTGCGGGGTGTCATAACCGAAGCGCGCGAGTTGAGTCTGAAACCAGCTGATGCTCGGCAGTTGTGCTTCGAATTGAGCTTGTTGCCGCGCTACCGCCTGCTCGTTCGGCCAGATACCGATGCCTTCGTTTGCCAGGCGCTTCCATGGAAACAGCGGACCGGGATCAAGTTTGCGCAGCGGGGCGATGTCGCTGTGGCCGATGATGCTGCGAGGACTGATGGCGTGGCGCTTGATGATGTCCTTGAGCAGGACGATCAGTGACTGGACCTGCGCTTCGCTATAGGGATACCAGAGGCGTCCGGTTGGCGTGTCCTTGAAGCCAGGATTGACGATTTCGATGCCGATGGAGCTGGAGTTCAGCCAGGTTCGTCCTTGCCATTGGCTGTCACCGGCGTGCCAGGCACGCTGGTTTTCATCCATCAGTTTGAAGATGGTCGCGTTCTTGTCGTCGCCGATCAGGTAGTGGCTACTGACTTCCCCGCGGGTGAGCAGTTGAAGCGAGCGCTCCTGGGATGCATTGGTGTAATGCAACACCACGAACTGAACTCGGCTGTCGTGGTTGGCGGAAGGGTGGCTGGTGTCGAAGCGAGGACCGCTGGCACAACCGGCCAACAGGATCAGCGACACGATAAGAGCAAAGTATTTCATGGCGGAGGGCGATACACGCAAGACAGTAATGCAACAGTGTAACGTACTGCCTTGCGCACGGAGACCCATCGGGCGTTTTTTAAATGATATGGAACAATTGTCCGTCAGCCCAGTTCCACCCGGTTTCGCCCTGCGTTTTTGGCGCGGTAGAGCGCCTGATCGGCTCTTTTGAGCACTAAATCGCTATGTTCTCCCGGCCTGAACGCGGTCAGTCCCATGGAAATAGTGATCGTTACCCGTTCACCCTTGAAATGGAAAGGGCAGGCTTCGATGGAGGCGCGCAGGAGTTCCAGCAGCTTCATGCCGGCTGCCGGCACGGTGGATGGCATCAACAGGACAAACTCTTCTCCGCCGAAGCGTGCAATGAAGTCCGTGCTGCGCAAGCGCTTGCGCAGCACGCTGGCGATGAGTTTCAGTACTTTGTCGCCCGCCAGGTGGCCGTAGTTATCATTGATGCGCTTGAAGTGATCGAGGTCCAGCATCGCCAGCATCAGCGTGTTGCCGTGGCGCTGCCACTGGCTGATTTCCTGGTCCAGGCGTTCGCTCCAGGCGGCGCGGTTGGGCAGGCCGGTCAGTGGGTCGATCAAGGCTTTCTGGCGTTGTTCTTCCAGGTGTTCGCGAAAGCCTTGGGCTTCCTGCTCCATGTGGGCCACCCGTTCGGCCAGACTTTGCAGGCGGCCCGCCACCTCTTGCTCACGCTCATCGCGTTGCTTGCGGTGCTGGTCCATGGTGCCCAGCAGGCCTTCGAGATGGTTTTCCAGAACTCGCTTGAGGTCATCCAGGTCGGCCGCTTCATGCATGCTGCTTTGCAAGCCGTCGACTTGTTCGCGGATCTGCGTGTCCATGGCTTGCGCCGCAGAACGGTTGTCGGCATGACCGGCGCTGGCAGCCTGCAGATTGCTCTGGAACGATTCGAGTCGTTCGTTGAGTCTTTGCAGGTAAGCCTCGAATTCGTGCTGGCCGCTATCGGAGATCGCCAGCATCAAGGTGGCGAAATCGTCGAGGATCGGCAGTAACTCGTACCAGTTCAAACCATTTTTCAGGCGATCGCGCATCGATTCGGCTTGCGGACGGTGACGCTCGGGTAGCGTCAGGTCATCGAGCAGGCCCAGCAGTGTGTCTTCGATGTGTTTGGCGACCGAGCTGTACGATGGCTCGGGCGAGTCCGGCAGGGCATAGAGAATGTCGTCCTCGGATTGTTCGGGATCGATGGCCGCCAAGGCTTGGGCCATGGGCGCGGGGAGCGGCAGGGTGTCGAGAAACACCGTCGGGGTCAGCTCGTCTGGGTTGACCGCCTGTTCAGCCTCAGCTGCTGGGGCGACGGCGAGAGTCACCGGTGTCTCGGGTAACGCTGAGTCCGCTTGGGCCTGTGCCTCGGAAGGCAAGGCGGGCGCCTGTTGAGATCCAGGGGCTGGCGCAACAGCGGCGGTGGCCGCAGGTGCTTCTTGCGTTGCGGGTAAGGCCTTGATTGCCCGTGCAGCGGTAATGGCTTGGGGCGGCGCGCAAAGCGCCTCGTGCGGCTCATCGACAGCTGGTGTGAGTTCCGCAGCGGCGGGAGGTGCGACGGAAACTGGCGCCGGGACGGCCTCGGCAGGCGATGCGATGGGGGCGTGCTCTGGGGCGGCCGCCGCTTCATCGGCTTCACGGTGGCCGAACAGCCGCTGCAGCAGGCCTGGGCGATCAGGTTCTGCCGGGGTCTCCAATTGACTCAAGGCTTTACCTTGCAGGCCGCTGAGTTCACTGAGGAGCAAAGGGATTTCGCGGGCCTGGCTGACCCGGCTATCCAGTTGTCTGGCGAAACTCTTCAGGGGGCGCCGGACTTCTCGGGGCAGCGGCAACTTTTGCAGTTGAGTCACCAGGGCGGTCAGCGCGGCGCTGGTCTGGTTGACGCGTGTCTCCCGGCGCTGCTCGGAATCGAGCACGGCTTTTTCCAGGCGCGGGAGCAGGGCGGCCAGGCCGGCGTCCATGTCATCGGTGCGCACCACTTCGCGCATTTCCTTCATGCACTGATCGACGGCGCGGTCGGTGCCTTCCGCCGCCAGGGTGCTTCGTACCAGGCCGCGACGAAGCAAGTCGAGCCGGGCGTCCCAGCGACGTTCGAGCTTTTCCTGTTGTTCGATGCTTTTGAGGTATTTCTCTTTCCAGCGCTGTGTTTCGTCGCTCATTCAAGGGATCCGCGAGGGGCAGGACTCAACGCGGGCAATGCATCGGCCGTGAGCGAACCCGGCAGACGAATCTCTACCGCGACCGGCAGGTGATCGGAAATGGGTTGGGCCAGCACCTCGACCTTTTCAAGGGTCAGGCTGGGGCTGAGCAGAATATGGTCCAGGCAGCGTTGCGGGCGCCAGCTGGGGAAGGTCGCTTCCAGTTGCGGGGCCAGCAGGCCGAGGTCACGCAATGGCGAGTTTTGCAGCAAATCGCTGGCGTGGGTGTTCATATCACCCATCAGCACCTGGTGTTTATAGTCCCCGATCAGGTCGCGGATATAGGCCAGTTGCAGGCTGCGGGCGCGGGCGCCCAGTGCCAGATGCATCATGATCACCACCAGCGCCTCCGGACCTTCGCCAAAACGCACCAGAATCGCCCCGCGACCCTTGGGCCCCGGCAGCGGATGATCCTCAATCGCCCACGGGCGCAGCCGGCTTAGCACGCCATTGCTGTGCTGGCCGAGGCGACCGAGGTTTCGATTGAGTTGTTGATACCAGTAGGGGAAGGCGCCGAGCTGGGCCAGATGTTCGACTTGATTGACGTAGCCTGAACGCAGGCTGCCGCCATCGGCTTCCTGCAAGGCGACCAGGTCGAAATCGCCGAGTAGGTTGCCGATTTTTTGCAGATTGTCGGCACGCCCGGGGTGCGGCAACAGATGTTGCCAGCCCCGGGTCAGGTAATGCCGGTAGCGCTCGGTACTGATGCCGACCTGGATATTGAAGCTGAGCAAGCGTAGACGGCTGTCTGCGGGCAAGCCCGTAGACTTCAGATGGTGCTCGTTGACCTGCGGATCATGCAGGCCAACGACGCGTTCAGTTCCCCAGCGGCGCATGGTGAGTACCGCGCTTAGTTGGCGGCAGCCTTGTTAGCCGCTCGCTCTTTGTCTACCAGTTTATCGGCCAGTTGCAGGGCTTGTTCGGCACCACCGGCAGAGCCCACGTCAAAGCGATATTTGCCATTGACGATCATGGTTGGAACGCCGGAGATTTCATATTTCTTGGCCAGTTCGCGGGCCTTGACGATCTGGCCCTTGATGGCGAAGGAGTCGAAAGTGGCCAGGAACTTTTCCTTGTCTACGCCTTGCGTGGCCAGGAAGTCGGCCATGTCATTCTTGTCGACGAGCTTCTTGTGTTCTTTCTGGATGGCATTGAACACCGCAGCGTGCACCTTGTGCTCAACGCCCATGGCTTCAAGGGTCAGGAACATTTGACCGTGGGCATCCCATGGGCCGCCGAACATGGCCGGGATACGCACGAAATTCACATCGGACGGCAGTTTTTCGACCCACGGGTTGATCACCGGCTCGAAGGCGTAGCAATGCGGGCAGCCGTACCAGAACAGCTCCACCACTTCGATCTTGCCAGGCACGGCAACCGGAACCGGATTAGTCAGTTCGACATAAGGGGCAGCGGGGGCTTCGGCGGCCTGGGCAGTCATGCCGAACAGGCTGGCAGCGACGAGTGCGGCGCTGATGATCAGATTACGCATGCTTTACTCCTGGACAAATTTATCGCCACGCGCGACCTGTTTTCAGACAGGTCCTGGCGGGCTTGAGTTCTGTAGTGTAACGGCAGCGGCCACAAAAAAGGGCGGCCAAAGCCACCCTTTTTATACTTGCCGCGACGGATTAATCGAGCGTTAACGTTGCAGTCGATGCAGACCCTGCGCAGCGCCCGATTCACCGGCCTTAGTGCAGGCCCTGAATGTAGCTGGACACTGCGGCGATGTCTTCGTCGCTCAGCTTTTTGGCAATGCTCTGCATCGGTTTGGTATCGCCATCGTTGGTGCGACCACCTTCTTCCTTGCGGAATTCGGTCAGTTGCTTGGCGACGTATTGAGCGTGTTGGCCGCCCAGGTGCGGGAAGCCGGCTGCCGCATTGCCCGCGCCATTTGGCGAGTGGCAACCGGTGCAGGCTGGCAGGCCTTTAGCCAGGTCGCCGCCGCGGAACAGATTCTCGCCGCGCTTGACCAGTTTCTCATCGGCGGCACCGACACTGCCTTTCTGGCTGGAGAAATAGGCTGCGATATCGGCCAGGTCCTGATCGCTCAGGTTGGTCAGCAGGCCCGTCATTTCCAGAACGGTGCGCTTGCCCGACTTGATGTCGTGCAATTGCTTGGTCAGGTAGCGTTCACCCTGGCCGGCCAGTTTTGGAAAGTTAGGCGCCATGCTGTTGCCATCCGGGCCATGACAGGCACCACATACGGCGGCTTTTGCCTGGCCTGCGGCGGCGTCACCAGGTTTTGCTGGCTCACCTGCAGCATGGGCAATGCCGGAGATCCCCACGGTCAACAGCAGACTCACGATCAATTTGTTCATCAGCTAATCCAACTACGGCTAAGGGTTAAAGAGTTATGGACCGGGATCACTCGCTCATCCAGTGGATGATGGCCTGGTAATCCTCGGCACTGCAGTCCATGCACAAACCACGCGGCGGCATCGCCTTGAAACCCTGGGTCACGTGTTGCACCAGCGTCCCCATACCTTTCGCCAACCTCGGCGTCCAAGCTGCCTGATCGCCCTTGCGGGGCGCCATGGGTAGTTGGCCGGAATGACAGGCACCACAAACACGGTTGTACACAGCTTCCGGATCCTGTGTAGCCTGAGCGCTGTAAAGTGGCATCAAGACACCGGCAACTAGCAGCCATTTCGTCATAAAACGACCTTTTCAGGGTTGAGAGCGTGTTGCGTTCTGATGCGCAATCAAGGTCTGTCGCTCTCATGAACTTCATCCTACGCTGGGACAAAGCGCACACAAAATCTGCGGCATTATATACTGGCGTCAGTGAAACGGAAGCGACACCGCTTGCCGCGCCCATTCCCGGCGCCGCCCACATCGGAAATCCCATGCAACTCAAGAATCCCATTCTCGGTCTGTGCCAACAGTCCACCTTCATGCTCAGCGCCGCCAAAGTCGACCAATGTCCGGATGACGAAGGCTTTGAAGTGGCCTTCGCCGGTCGTTCCAACGCCGGCAAGTCCAGTGCGCTTAACACCCTGACTCACGCAAGCCTGGCGCGGACCTCGAAAACGCCGGGTCGCACACAGTTGTTGAACTTCTTCAAGCTAGACGATGAACGCCGTCTGGTCGACCTGCCAGGCTACGGATACGCAAAAGTACCCATTCCGCTCAAGCAACACTGGCAGCGTCACCTGGAAGCGTACCTGGGCAGTCGCGAAAGCCTGAAGGGGCTGATTCTGATGATGGATATCCGTCATCCAATGACCGACTTCGACCTGCTGATGCTCGATTGGGCCGTGGCCAGCGGCATGCCCATGCATATCCTGCTGACCAAAGCGGACAAGCTCACCTACGGGGCAGCCAAGAACACGCTGCTCAAAGTGCAGTCGGAAATCCGCAAGGGTTGGGGCGATGCCGTGACGATTCAGCTTTTTTCGGCGCCAAAACGCATGGGCCTGGAAGACGCCTACACTGTATTGGCGGACTGGATGGAGCTGGCGGACAAGGGCGCCGAGGTGACCGAGTAAAGCTACAGGCAAAAAAAACCCCGGACTTCTATGGGGAGGGGGAAGGTCCGGGGTTCAAGTTCTAGACCGCTAGGGCGGGGTCCAGATATCTGCCAACACTTAACACAACATAGGAGCATCGAAGGGCTTCACCAGCCATTCAGTATCTCTGAGTGGTGTTTTGGCCGATTAGTTCAGAATTTTTTCGAATGCCTTTGGAATAACCCTAAGCGCCTTCCGGAATAAACACCCTTCGCTTGCTCTGCTGCGGCACTACGCCGCAGCAGGAGAGCAGTGTCTCGTCAGACGGCTCAGTGAGCCTCATCCCAGTTGTTGCCTACGCCCACTTCCACCAGCAACGGAACGTCCAGCTTCGCCGCGCCGCTCATGTGCAGGCGAATTTCATTGCTGACCTGATCGACCAGGTCTTCACGCACCTCAAGCACCAATTCATCGTGCACCTGCAGGATGACTTTGGCATCGAGGCCGGATGTGGCCAGCCAGTTATCCACCGCGACCATGGCTTTCTTGATGATGTCCGCCGCCGTGCCTTGCATCGGTGCGTTGATCGCCGTGCGTTCAGCGGCGGCGCGCTCCTGCGGTTTGTTGGAGTTGATCTCCGGCAGGTACAGCCGTCGCCCGAAGAACGTCTCCACATACCCTTGGTCCGCCGCCTGCGCACGGGTGCGGTCCATGTATTGGCGAACGCCGGGGTAACGGGCGAAGTAAGTATCGATGTAGGCCTTGGCGGTCTTGGTGTCCACGCCAATGTCCTTGCCGAGCTTTTGCGCGCCCATGCCGTAGATCAGACCGAAGTTGATCGCCTTGGCGCTACGGCGCTGGTCGGAAGTGACGTCGGCCAGTTCGACCTTGAACACCTCGGCGGCGGTCGCGGTGTGCACGTCCAGATTGTGACGGAAAGCGTTCATCAAGCCTTCATCACGGGACAGGTGAGCCATGATCCGCAACTCGATTTGCGAATAGTCGGCCGCCAGTAACTTGTAACCGGCCGGGGCCACGAAAGCCTGGCGGATGCGACGCCCTTCAGCGGTGCGCACCGGAATGTTCTGCAGGTTCGGATCGCTGGAGGACAGGCGTCCAGTGGATGCCACGGCCTGATGGTAAGACGTGTGGATGCGCCCGGTACGCGGGTTGATCTGCTCCGGCAAGCGGTCGGTGTAGGTGCTCTTCAGCTTGCTCATGGAACGGTATTCCATCAGCACTTTCGGCAGGCGATAGTCATCCTCGGCCAGTTTGGCCAGTACTTCTTCAGCAGTGGATGGCTGGCCCTTGGCGGTCTTCTTCAGCACCGGCAGACCGAGCTTCTCGTAGAGGATGGTCCCGAGCTGCTTGGGCGAACCGAGGTTGAACTCCTCGCCGGCAATCTCGAAGGCTTCGCGCTCCAGCGCCACCATCTTGTCGCCCAATTCAATGCTCTGTACGCCCAGCAGCGCGGCATCGACAAAGGCACCCTGGCGTTCGATACGCGCCAGCACGGGCACCAACGGTATTTCGATATCGGTCAGCACGCTGGCCAGGCTCGGGATGGCGTTGAGCTTCTCGAACAGTGCCTGGTGCAGACGCAAAGTGATGTCGGCGTCCTCGGCGGCGTAAGGGCCGGCCTGCTCAAGGGCAATCTGGTCGAACGTCAGCTGCTTGGCACCCTTACCAGCGATGTCCTGGAAACTCACGGTGGTGTGATCCAGGTACTTCAGCGCCAGGCTGTCCATGTCATGGCGAGTCGCGGTGGAGTTGAGTACGTAGGATTCCAGCATGGTGTCGAAGGCAATGCCGCGCACCGTGATGCCGTTTGCCGGGTCACCGCCGATGGCGCAGTTGGCCAGGATATTCATGTCGAACTTGGCGTGCTGGCCGACCTTGAGTTTGTTCGGGTCTTCCAGAATCGGTTTGAGGGCGCGCAGGACGGTGTCGCGGTCCAGTTGCTCGGGCACACCGATGTAGGAGTGGGTCAGCGGGATGTAGGCCGCTTCGTTGGCCTGCACGGCGAACGACAGGCCCACCAGTTGCGCCTGTTGCGCGTCGATGCCGGTGGTCTCGGTGTCGAAGGCGAACAGTTTGGCGTTGTGCAGTTTCTCCAGCCAGGCATCGAACCGTGCTTGATCAAGAACGGTTTCGTAGCGGGTTTCAGAGCTGACCGCTGGCGCTTCGGCCTCGGCGGCGCTGAACAGATCGACGACCGGCGCTGGCTCGGCGGCAGCGCTCAGCTCGATGCGTTTGGCATCGCGTTGCAGATCGTTCAACCAGCTCTTGAATTCCAGCAGGGTGTAGAGCTCGTAGAGTTTTTCCGGATCTTCGGCCCCCATTCGCAGGTCATCGAGGCCGATGTCCAGCGGCACATCGACCTTGATGGTCGCCAACTGATAGGACAGGAACGCCATTTCCTTGTGCTCTTCGAGTTTGGCCGGCAGGTTCTTGGCGCCGCGGATCGGTAGGGTCGGCACAATATCGAGCTGCGCGTAGAGCTCGGTCAGCCCACCATTCACACCGACCAGCAAGCCGGAAGCGGTTTTCGGGCCGATGCCCGGAACCCCCGGAATGTTGTCGGAAGAATCGCCCATGAGCGCCAGATAATCGATGATCTGCTCGGGAGCGACGCCGAATTTCTCCTTCACGCCCTCTACGTCCATGCTGCTACCGGTCATGGTGTTGACCAAGGTAATGTGCCCGTCGACCAGTTGCGCCATGTCCTTGTCGCCGGTGGAGATGATCACCGGGCGATCGGCGGCCGCGCTGCTGCGGGCCAGGGTGCCGATCACGTCATCGGCTTCGACGCCTTCAACGCACAGGAGCGGGAAGCCCAGAGCGATCACGCTCTGATGCAGCGGCTCAATCTGTACGCGCATGTCGTCGGGCATGCTCGGACGGTTGGCCTTGTATTCGGCGTACATGTCATCGCGAAATGTCCCACCCTTGGCGTCGAACACCACGGCGAACGGGCTGTCCGGATATTGCTTGCGCAGACTCTTGAGCATGTTCAGTACGCCCTTGACCGCACCGGTCGGCAGGCCTTTGGACGTGGTCAGTGGCGGCAGCGCGTGAAAGGCGCGGTACAGGTACGAAGAACCGTCGACCAGGACGAGGGGGGCTTGGTTCATGAGCAGGATCAACCTTTTCGGCGGGTCAGGCGCTAGAATAGCGGGACCGTTGACGACAAAGGGACAAGGTTATCATGTGCACACTAAATCGCCTGTTGCTGGCTGGCTTGTTTGCAATTGCACCGTTAGCCGCCATGGCGGCGGATGATGCACCGACATCGGAACCGCAAGTCACGATCCACACGGAAGGGGACAAAATTATTCAGGAGTACCGCCAAAACGGTTTCCTGTACGCGATCAAGGTCACGCCGAAGGTGGGTAAACCGTACTTTCTTGTACGCGCCGACGGCACCGATGCAAACTACATCCGCTCGGATCAGCCGGATATGCTGATACCGGCGTGGAAGATCTTTGAGTGGAAATAGTTTCTTAATTTCAATCGGCGCTGGCTCACTGGCGGCGCCCGTACTGGCAGTTCAAACATGTCTGTGTTCACTCCCCTGGCTCGGCCCGAGCTGGAAGCTTTTCTCGCCCCTTATGGCCTCGGCCGCCTGCTTGATTTCCAGGGGATTGCCGCCGGTAGCGAAAACACCAATTTCTTCATCAGCCTGGAGCAGGGTGAATTCGTCCTGACCCTGGTCGAGCGTGGTCCGGTTCAGGAGATGCCGTTCTTCATCGAACTGCTCGACGTGCTGCACGAAGCCGATCTGCCGGTGCCTTACGCCTTGCGCACCACCGATGGCGTTGCCTTGCGCGAACTGGCCGGCAAGCCAGCGCTGTTGCAGCCGCGCCTGGCCGGCAAGCACATCAAGGAAGCCAACGCGCAACATTGCGCGCAAGTCGGCGAGTTGCTCGGCCATCTGCACCTGGCGACCCAAGCCAACATGATCAAGCGAAAAACCGATCGCGGCCTCGACTGGATGCTGGAAGAGGGCACTCAGTTTCTGTCGCACCTCGATGCCGGGCAGAAAGATCTGCTGCAACGGGCGCTGGAAGAAATCGCTCAGCAAAAAGAGAAAATTCTGGCGCTGCCACGAGCCAACATCCACGCCGATCTGTTCCGCGACAACGCGATGTTCGAAGGGACGCACCTGACCGGGTTGATCGACTTCTACAACGCCTGCTCGGGGCCGATGCTCTACGATGTGGCGATTGCCTTGAATGACTGGTGTTCGGACGAAGAGGGGTTGATCGATGGGCCTCGCGCCCGGGCCTTGTTGGGGGCTTATGCGGCCCTGCGGCCATTCACTGCTGCCGAAGCCGAGCTATGGCCGACCATGCTGCGGGTGGCGTGCGTACGGTTCTGGCTGTCACGCCTGATCGCTGCGGAGTCGTTCGCCGGGCAGGACGTGTTGATTCATGATCCGATGGAGTTTCAGCTGCGGCTGGCGCAGCGGCAGAAGGTCAATACGCCGTTGCCTTTCGCGCTCTAAGTTGTGGTGAGGGGGCATGCCCCCTCACCATAGGTTTTGAGTCGGTTAAAGCGACTCCAGGCACCCTGCCAGATCATTGCCCAACTTTTCCAATACCTGCTCGTACCCCTGGGCCGTCGCTGGCGTGTACCCGCCCAGCGCATCCAGTTCCGCCAGTTTCACCGGCAAGCCGGCTACCAGGGTTTCCGCCAGGCGCGGACGCAGTGGCGGCTCGCTGAATACACAGGTCTTGCCCACTTCCTGCAGCCGCGCGCGCATCGCCGCGACATGCTGGGCGCCAGGTTGCACCTCAGCTGCAACACTGAAAACGCCGGTGTGCTTGAGCCCGTAGGCGTCCTCGAAGTAATCGAAGGCTTCGTGGAACACGAAGTAAGGTTTGCCTTCAATGCCTGCCAGCCGTTTCTTCAGGCGCAGATCCAGCGCATCGAGACGTTCATCGAACGCCTTGAGATTGCTTTGATAGCGCGCGGCGTTGTCGGGATCGGCTGCGCTGAGGTCAGCCGCCATTTTCGTCGCGATGACGCGGGCGTTGATCGGCGACAGCCACAAATGCGCGTCCAGGCTACCCGGGCGATGATCGTGGTCATGCTCGTCGGCTTCTTCGGCGTGGGAGTGGCTATCTTCGGCGAAACGGCGCAATTTCATGCCCGACAGATCCTGCACGGCGACGCTCGGCAACGTCCGGCCATTGAGCACGCGGGGCAGGAAACCTTCCATGTCCGGACCGATCCAGTACAGCAAGTCCACCGATTGCACTTTCCGTACGTCGGAAGGGCGCAAGGCATAGTTATGCGGTGAGGCGCCCGGCGGCAACAGCACTTCCGGAATCGCCACGCCGTCCTGCACCGCAGCGGCAATCAATTGCAGCGGTTTGATGCTGGTGAGGACTTTGACTTCGGCGTGGGCCGAACCGACCAGCAGAAAACTGGCGACAAATGCGACAAAAAAAGAAAAAAGTCGGGACACGATGACCACTCGAAGAGGCGAGAACGGGTAACATAATAACGTCTCTTACCATACGCGTCGCCGCTCATGTCTAAAACACCGATTGCCAGCCGTCCCCACGACCACTCTCATTGCGTTCACAGCGCTTTGTCCGAGGCCGATGCGCTGTGCGCGCGCCAGGGCCTGCGCTTGACTGCCTTGCGCCGACGGGTGCTTGAGCTGGTGTGGCAAAGCCACAAACCGTTGGGCGCGTATGACATTCTCGCCGTGCTGAGCGAGCAGGACGGCCGCCGCGCCGCACCGCCGACCGTGTATCGCGCGCTGGATTTTCTATTGGACAACGGCCTGGTTCACCGAATCTCTTCGCTCAACGCCTTCATCGGCTGCAATCATCCGGAGCACGCGCATCAGGGCCAGTTTCTGATTTGCCGTGATTGTCACGCGGCCATTGAGCTCGAACAGAAATCCATCAGCGACGCGATCATCGCCAGCGCCCAAGAGGTCGGGTTCGTCGTCGAAGGCCAGACCGTCGAAGTGATTGGTCTCTGCTCTGGTTGTCAGGGGGCTTGATGAGCAAAGCGCTGATCCGCCTCGAGCAGGTTGCCGTCACGTTCGCCGGGCAAAGTGTGCTGGATAACATCGAGTTGAGCGTCGAACCGGGGCAGATCGTCACTTTGATCGGCCCCAATGGCGCGGGCAAGACGACGTTGGTGCGCGCCGTGCTCGGTCTGTTGAAACCCGACAGCGGCAGCGTCTGGCGCAAACCGAAGCTGCGCATCGGCTACATGCCGCAAAAACTTCACGTTGATCCGACGCTGCCGCTCTCGGTCCTGCGCTTCTTGCGTCTGGTGCCGGGTGTGGACCGTGCGATGGCCCTGGCGGCACTTAAGGAAGTCGGTGCCGAACAGGTGATCGACAGTCCGGTGCAAAGTGTTTCCGGTGGTGAAATGCAGCGTGTCCTGTTGGCCCGGGCCTTGTTGCGCGAACCGGAACTGCTGGTGCTCGACGAACCGGTGCAAGGTGTCGATGTGGCCGGTCAGGCCGAACTCTACAGTTTGATTACCCGTCTGCGTGACCGTCACGGTTGCGGTGTGTTGATGGTGTCGCACGACCTGCATCTGGTGATGAGCACCACCGACCAGGTGGTTTGCCTCAATCGCCATGTTTGTTGCTCCGGTCACCCTGAGCAGGTCAGCGGCGATCCGGCGTTCGTCGAGCTGTTCGGAAAAAACGCACAAAGCCTGGCGATTTATCACCACCATCACGACCACGCCCACGATCTGCATGGCTCGGTGGTCAAGGCGCCCGGATCGGGCCATACCCATGTCCATGGAGATAGCTGCAAGCATGGCTGATTTTCTGCTCTACGCCCTGCTTGCAGGTCTGGCCCTGGCGGTGGTTGCGGGACCTCTGGGTTCCTTCGTGGTCTGGCGACGCATGGCTTATTTTGGCGACACCCTATCTCATGCGGCATTGCTGGGCGTGGCGTTGGGCTTTTTGCTGGATGTCAGCCCGACCGTTGCAGTGACCGTGGGTTGCTTGTTGTTGGCGGTATTGTTGGTGACCTTGCAACAGCGTCAGCCGCTGGCGTCTGACACGCTTTTGGGAATTCTCGCACCCAGCACGCTCTCTCTGGGCCTGGTGGTACTAAGCTTCATGCACGAAGTGCGGATCGACCTGATGGCGTATCTGTTCGGCGACCTGCTGGCGATCAGCCCGACCGATCTGGCCTGGATTTTGGGTGGTAGCGCGGCTGTTCTGGCGCTGCTGGTTGCCTTGTGGCGACCGTTGCTGGCCATTACCGTGCACGAAGAGTTGGCCAGGGTCGAGGGCTTGCCCGTAGCCGGATTGCGCATGGCGCTGATGCTGTTGATCGCTGTGGTGATTGCCGTGGCGATGAAAATCGTTGGTGTGTTGCTGATCACTTCGTTGCTGATCATCCCGGCGGCTGCGGCACAACGTCACGCCCGCTCACCGGAGCAGATGGCACTGGGTGCGAGCCTGCTGGGCATACTCGCCGTGTGTGGCGGATTGGCGTTGTCCTGGTTCAAGGACACACCGGCCGGCCCGTCAATTGTGGTGGCAGCCGCCGCGCTGTTTCTGCTGAGTTTTGTTCTGCCCCGTCGAGGGGTGTAGACTTGCTCGTTTTTTGCGCAAATAGAGAGTCGCAGGAATGAAGTCGTTCGCCTCCCGTTATCTGCTCCTTGTCGCATTTTCTGTGCTGCTGGGCGCTTGCCAAAGCACGCCACCGGCGGCCACCGAAGCCCCCGATGCGCGGGCCGCGGCCATTGCACAGCTTGAGCAAAGTCTGGCCAGCAGCGAACTGGCCACGGCGGAAGATCAACTGGCTGCCTTGCAAGCCGAATCGCCCAACGATCAATCCCTTGAGCAATACCAGCGTCAACTGGCAGAAGCCTACTTGATGCGCAGTCAGATCGTGCTGCAAAAAGGCGATGTCAACGCCGCAGCCACCGCCCTGAGTCGCGCCCGCGCGCTGATGCCCAAGGCGCCGGCGCTGACCGGTGGGGTCAATGGCGCCATCGCCCAAGCGCGCAAGGCTGAGCTGGAAAAGGCTGAAGCAGCTCTCAAGGCGGCCGAAGCCCAGCCAAAAGCCAAGGTTATCGACCCGACGGCTGAAAGCACCACGGTTGCGCTGAATATCAACGATATGGGCAAATTGCGCCGACAACTGGACGCGATCGCCGCCGATGTGGTGAATTTTCAGTGCGATGTGAGCATTCAGGCTCCGCGCACTGAAGATTATCCGTGGTTGGCTAATTTACTGAGCAAGCGTGTGAAGAAGCTCGATCCGGAGTTTGACCTGAAGCTTGAGCGACAGATCCTGCGCAGTGTTCCGGCGCAGATGGTGCTCAGCCCTCGCAAAAAACCTTAAAAGCATCGCGAGCAGGCTCGCTCCCACGTTCGATTTGTGTTCACTGCAAATCAACTGTGCGAGCTTGCTCGCGATGGCGGCCTTTCAATCGCTAAAAAATTTCAGGCCGGAACAGCCTTGGCCTTCGGCTCCCTGTCCCACACCCGATGCTGCCCGATGGCCGCAAAAAACGGCTTGATCAGCTTGGCATCCGCACCGACGATCAACCCCGCATCCGCCTCCAGTTTCATCACATCCAGCAATTGCTTCGCCTCGCCATGCAGCGCGATCGCTTTCAAGTGTTTGTAGGCTTCGAGCAGGTAATGCAGGGCGACGCCGTCCGTGCTCAAGGCCTTGATCGATGCGGCGCCTCCGGGCACGAACACGGCGTCGAATGCCACTGAAGGCAAGCCTTCCATGGACGCATCCACCGTTAATGTCTTGCCATCGGCGGTCGTCACGGGGGCGGAAGTCGGGCCAAGCAGTTTGGCGTGCGCGCCTTCGGCTTCCAGCGCTTTCTTCATGGCATCAATCGCTGCGCCATCGACACCGTTGGCTGCAAGGATGGCGACTTTTCGCGTCTTGATATTGCCCGGTAGCAGATTGGCCTGGCTCAGGGCCGGCGAACGCTCCAGAGAAATGTTCGGCACATCGACCGTTCCGGCCTTGGGTGCCGGCAAGCCGAGGTTCTGCGCCACACGCTTGGCCAGATCCAGGTCGATGTTGGCGAGGATTTCGTTCACTTGCCGTGCGCGGATGAACTCCCGTTCAACCTTGCCCAGCTCGAAGCTGTACGCCGAGATGATGTGCTCCTGCTCATGCTTGCTCATGCTGTGGAAAAACAGCCGTGCCTGAGAGAAATGGTCGCTGAACGACTCGCTGCGCTGACGAATCTTGTTGGCATCGATGCGTTCGGCATATGTCTCGAAGCCACCGTCCCGCGCGGCAGGTGGTGTTTCTTTCGGCCAGCCGCCATCGATTGAGTTTGGTTCGTAGGATGCGCGGCCCTTATCAATCGTCGTGCGGTGTAACGCATCCCGCTGGCCGTTGTGGAACGCAGAGACCGGACGGTTGATAGGGATCTCGTGAAAATTCGGTCCGCCGAGTCGGCTGATCTGGGTATCGGTGTAGGAAAACAGACGGCCTTGCAGCAGCGGATCGTTGGAGAAATCGATGCCCGGCACAATGTGGCCCGGACAGAAAGCAACCTGTTCGGTTTCGGCAAAGAAGTTGTCCGGGTTGCGGTTGAGCACCATTTTGCCCTGTGGTGTGATGGGCACCAGTTCTTCCGGAATCAGCTTGGTGGGGTCGAGAATGTCGAAATCGAAGGCATGTTCGTTTTCTTCCTCGATGACCTGTACACCGAGCTCCCATTCCGGGTAATCCCCCATCTCGATGGATTCCCAGAGGTCGCGACGATGGTAGTCGGTGTCTTTGCCCGCCAGTTTCTGCGCTTCATCCCACACCAGCGAACAAGTCCCGGCCGTAGGGCGCCAGTGGAATTTGACGAAGCGTGATTTTCCTTCGGCATTGATCAGGCGGAAGGTGTGCACACCGAAACCCTGCATGCTGCGCAGGCTTTTCGGGATCGCCCGGTCGGACATGGCCCAGATCACCATGTGTGCCGATTCCGGCTGCAACGAGACAAAGTCCCAGAACGTATCGTGGGCCGAACCGCCGGTGGGAATCTCGTTATGCGGTTCAGGCTTCACTGCATGCACGAAGTCAGGAAACTTGATGGCGTCCTGAATGAAAAACACCGGCATGTTGTTGCCCACCAGATCGAAGTTGCCTTCGTCGGTGAAAAACTTCACCGCGAAGCCTCGTACGTCCCGCACCGTGTCGCCTGAGCCACGAGGGCCTTGCACGGTGGAAAAACGCACGAATACCGGGGTTTTTTGGCTTGGGTCCTGCAGGAAACCCGCCTTGGTCAGCACGCTATGGTTCTCGTAGGACTGAAAGTAGCCATGGGCACCCGTGCCCCGAGCGTGAACGATGCGCTCGGGAATCCGTTCATGGTCAAAGTGCGTGATTTTTTCACGCATGATGAAATCTTCTAGCAGCGAAGGTCCGCGAGCCCCGGCCTTCAGGCTGTTCTGATTGTCCGCCACCTTCACGCCCTGATTGGTGCGCAAGGCCTGGCCGGTGGCGTCGGAGCGGAATTTTTCCAGGCTATCGAGTTTGGCGTTGGTATTGCTGCGGTCCAGGGTATCGGTCCCGGCCAGTGCGCTCTTGTTGGCGGCAGGCTTCTTGGTACTCATCAGGCATATCTCCTCGGGCTGTTTTCGAGTGGCCTAAGTAATGACTGATGACGTTTTTAGCCGTTCCTTTTATCTGACCTTCGATCGCGTTATTGCCAAATGACTGGTCGAATGCGAAATAAATGCTAAGAACCTCTATACGGACAGGCTAAAATGCGCGCCCGGCTAACCGCTGATCCTTTTCTAACGCGCCCCACAAGGTTCGCTACGTGATCGAGTTCCAAAACGTCCATAAAACCTACCGCGTCGCCGGTAAGGAAATTCCCGCCCTGCATCCGACCAGTCTGACGATTGAGAACGGTCAGGTCTTTGGCCTGATCGGCCATTCCGGTGCGGGAAAAAGTACCCTGTTGCGCCTGATCAATCGCCTGGAAAACTCCAGCGGCGGCAAGATCATCGTTGACGGCGAAGAAGTTACTGCGCTCGATGCCAATGGTTTGCGCCGTTTCCGCCAGCAAGTCGGGATGATTTTCCAGCACTTCAATCTGCTGGCCTCCAAGACCGTTGCCGACAACGTCGCGCTGCCACTGACCCTGGCCGGTGAACTGTCGCGTGCTGACATCGATCAACGTGTGGCCGAATTGCTGGCCCGGGTCGGTTTGTCCGACCACGCCAAAAAATACCCGGCGCAATTGTCTGGTGGTCAAAAGCAGCGTGTCGGCATTGCCCGCGCCTTGGCGACCAAGCCGAAAATCCTGCTGTGCGACGAAGCCACCAGCGCCCTGGACCCACAGACCACGGCCTCGGTCCTGCAATTGCTGGCCGAGATCAATCGTGAGCTGAAGCTGACCATCGTGCTGATTACCCACGAGATGGATGTGATCCGTCGTGTCTGCGACCAGGTGGCGGTGATGGACGCTGGTGTGATCGTCGAGCAAGGCTCCGTGGCCGAGGTGTTCCTGCACCCGAAGCACCCGACCACCAAGCGTTTCGTGCAAGAAGATGAACAAATCGACGAAAGCGAACAGCGTGACGACTTCGCTCATGTGCCGGGCCGCATCGTGCGTCTGACGTTCCAGGGCGAAGCGACCTACGCGCCACTGCTGGGTACCGTTGCTCGCGAAACGGGCGTGGACTACAGCATCCTGGCCGGTCGTATCGATCGCATCAAAGACATTCCTTACGGGCAACTGACCCTGGCTGTGACCGGTGGTGACATGGAAGCGGCCTTCGCCCGCTTCACCGCTGCCGACGTTCACATGGAGGTGCTGCGTTAATGGAAGCCCTGACAAGTTTCTTCGCCAATATCGACTGGTTCGAAATCTGGCTGGCCACGGGCGACACCTTGCTGATGCTCGGTGGTTCGCTGTTGTTCACCGTGCTGCTGGGTCTGCCACTGGGTGTGTTGCTGTTCCTCTGCAGTCCGCGTCAGTTGCTGGAAGCCAAAGGCATCTACGCGATGTTGTCGCTGGTGGTGAACATCCTGCGTTCGCTGCCGTTCATCATTTTGCTGATCGTGATGATTCCGTTCACCGTGTTGATCACCGGAACGTCCCTCGGTGTCGCCGGTGCGATTCCGCCACTGGTGGTGGGCGCCACGCCGTTCTTTGCCCGTCTGGTGGAAACCGCGTTGCGTGAAGTCGATCGCGGCATCATCGAAGCGACCCAGTCCATGGGTGCGACGACGCGGCAGATCATCACCAATGCGTTGCTGCCTGAAGCCCGTCCGGGCATCTTCGCGGCGATTACGGTGACAGCCATTACACTGGTGTCCTACACGGCGATGGCGGGTGTGGTCGGCGCGGGCGGGCTGGGTGACCTGGCGATTCGTTTCGGTTACCAGCGTTTTCAGACTGACGTGATGATAGTCACCGTGATCTTGCTGCTGGTACTGGTTCAGGTACTGCAGACCGTCGGCGACAAGCTGGTTGTCCACTTTTCTCGTAAATGATCAATGAGCCGGCCATTTGCTGGCAGGCGCTGGTTCAGGCGTCGCAAGCGAGTACTCACAAGGAGTTAGCTGAATGAAAAAACTACTGGTCGCATTCGCTGCCGTTGCAGCCTTTTCCGCTCACGCTGCCGAGACCCTGACGGTCGCGGCAACCCCGGTTCCCCACGCGGAAATCCTCGAATTCGTTAAACCGACCCTGGCCAAAGAAGGCGTGGACCTTAAGGTCAAAGTCTTCACCGACTACATCCAGCCGAACGTGCAGGTCGCGGAAAAACGCCTGGATGCCAACTTCTTCCAGCACCAGCCGTACCTCGATGAATTCAACAAGGCCAAGGGCACTAACCTGGTTTCGGTAGCCGGTGTGCACCTCGAGCCGCTGGGCGCTTACTCCAGCAAGTACAAGAAACTGGAAGAGCTGCCAGGCGGCGCGAACGTGGTGATCCCGAATGACGCCACCAACGGCGGCCGCGCCTTGCTGTTGCTGGCGAAGGCGGGCCTGATCAAGTTGAAGGATTCGAACAACATCCTGTCGACCGTCAAGGACATCACCGAGAACACCAAGGACCTGAAATTCCGTGAACTGGAGGCCGCGACCATCCCGCGCGTGCTGACCCAGGTCGACCTGGCCCTGATCAACACCAACTACGCGCTGGAGGCCAAGCTCGACCCCTCCAAGGATGCGCTGGTCATCGAAGGCAGCGACTCGCCATACGTGAACATCCTCGTTGCCCGCCCGGACGACAAGGACAGCGATGCGATGAAGAAACTGGTTGCTGCACTGCACAGCCCGGAAGTGAAAGCATTCATTCTCGAGAAGTACAAAGGTGCGGTGGTGCCAGCGTTCTGATTGGCTGAAAGTACAAAAAAGGGGACGCCAGATGCGTCCCCTTTTTTGTGCCAGAAATACCGACCCTGTAGAGCCGGCTTGTGGTGGTTATTTGCGGTTCAACATCACCGGCAACTGCGCCACCAGCTTCGCATTGTTCAACGGCGCCCGGATAAAACCGCGCTGTGTCCCGTCCGGCCCGATCACCGCCAGGTTGCCGCTGTGGTCGACGGTGTAGTTGGGCTTGCTGGTGTCCGCCGGAATGAACGGAATGCTCACCGCATTGGCAACTTTTTGCAGTTCTTCGATCGATGCCGGGGTCAGGCCGATGAACTGTGGATCGAAGTAGCCCAGGTATTGCTTGAGCTGCTTGGGCGTGTCGCGATTCGGGTCGACGCTGACCAGTATGATTTGCAACTTGGCCACCGCCTCGGGTGGCAGTTCGCTTTTGATCTGGCGCAATTGGGCGAGGGTGGTCGGGCAGATGTCCGGGCAGAAGGTATAGCCAAAGAACAGCAGGCTCCATTTGCCTTTCAACTCGTTGATCGTGACCGGTTGACCGTCCTGGTTAGTCATCGTCACGCTCGGCAGGCTGCGGCTTTGAGGCAGCAGGATGATCCCCGCATCGATCAGCGCCGTCGGGTCGCCCTGGCCTTTGCCCGACAGCACTTTATTGATGGTCAGGCCCAGGACCAGTGCGATCAGGGCGACGAGGATGAAGACGGTTTTCTGGGTTCGAGTCATAGGTTCAACAATAAGTAGTGATCAACGAGCAGGGCGATGAACAGCAGGAACAAGTAGTAAATAGAGTACTTGAAGGTGTTGATCGCCGCGTGCGGCCGAGTGCCACGGTACAGCACCACCGACCATTGCAGAAATCTGGCGCCCAGGCCGATGGCGCAAATCAGGTAGAGCAGGCCACTCATGTGAATCACGTACGGCATCAGGCTGACGGCCAGCAGCGCGCCGGTGTAAAGCAGGATATGCACCTTGGTGTAATGCTCGCCGTGGGTCACCGGCAGCATCGGAATATCGGCCTTGGCGTATTCCTCTTTGCGGTGAATGGCCAGGGCCCAGAAGTGTGGCGGGGTCCAGGCGAAGATGATCAGGACCAGCAATAGTGGTTCGGCACTGACGTGACCTGTGGCGGCAGTCCAGCCGAGCAAGGGCGGAGCGGCGCCGGCCAGTCCGCCAATGACGATGTTCTGCGGCGTCGCGCGCTTGAGGAAACCGGTGTACACCACGGCATAGCCCAGCAAGGAGGCGAGGGTCAGCCAGGCCGTCAGCGGATTGGTGAAGGCCAGCAGCAAGGCCTGGCCGAGCACCGCCAGCACCAGGGCAAAGGTCAGCGCGGCGGCCGGTGAAACCCGGCCTTCGGCCAGAGGTCGTTTATGCGTGCGGGCCATCACCGCGTCGATGCGCCGGTCCACCACATGGTTGACCGCAGCCGCACCGCCCGCGCACAAGGCGATCCCCAGATTGCCGAACAGCAATACGGTCCACGGCACGCCGGCGCGGGTCGCGAGGAACATCCCCACCAGCGAGGTGATGAGCATCAGCACCACCACTTTCGGTTTGGTCAGCTCCAGGTAGTCACGCCAAATCGCCTGACTGGGACGTTCGCCGATCAGAATCGCCATGGCATCTCTCCTTTTATTGTTATGGGCCCGGCTGTTTGTTTACGCGGACTGAAGCGCCAGCGAGTCGGCTGCTTGACCCGAACCAGGCTGGTTCGGGCGTGATAATTGACCAACACCATCGTCAGCAGCAGCGCAGCACCCCCGGCGTTGTGCGCGACGGCCACTGGCAGCGGCAGATGAAACAGCACGTTGCTGATACCGAGGCTGATTTGTGCGGCGAGGGCAGTCAGTACCAGGCCGGCCAGGCGTGTCATGCCGACCGCCTTCAGTTGCCACGCCAGACCCAATAGCACGAGTGTCACCAGCAATGCGCCGATGCGGTGAGTCAGGTGAATCGCGGTGCGGGCATCGCTGTCCAGTTGCCCGCCGAGGTAATTCGGGCCGATATGTTGGGTCAGGTGAAAGCCGTTGGCGAAGTCGGCGGGGGGTAGCCATTGACCGTGGCAGGTCGGGAAGTCGATGCAGGCCACGGCGGCGTAGTTGGAACTGACCCAGCCGCCGAGGGCGATTTGCAGGATCACCAGCAGCAACCCGGCCGTCGCCCAGTGCTGCAAGCGCCGTGGCACCGTCAGCGCCGGCAGCACGCCGGACAGGCGCAAGGTCAGTAGAAACAACAGGCTCAGCGTGGCAAAGCCGCCCAGCAAATGTCCGGTGACCACCTGCGGCCAGAGCTTGAGCGTCACCGTCCACATGCCGAATGCCGCTTGGCCGAACACCACCGCCAGCAGGAACAACGGCAGCTTCAGCGGTTGTCCCGGATGCCGGCGATTGATCCAGGCGCGTGCGGCCAGCACCGAAATAAGCATGCCGAGGGTGCCGGCAAAGTAGCGATGGATCATCTCGTTCCAGCCCTTGTGGGCCTCTACTGGCGCATCAGGGAAATGCAATTCGGCATGGGCCAGTTGGGCTTCGCTTTTCGGCACGCTGATAAAACCGTAGCAGCCGGGCCAGTCCGGGCAGCCGAGGCCGGCGTGGGTCAAGCGGGTATAGGCGCCGAGCAACACCACAATCAGTGCCAGCAAGGTGGCAAACAGCGCGAGGCGAAATCCAGGTTTGGCCATGACGATGCCCTTATCCGATGTTCGACAGTTTCAGCAGTTGGCGCAGGTCGTTGAGCAAGTCCTTGCCCTTGACCGACGGGTCGTAGCGCAACACCAGATTGCCGTGTGGATCGATGATCCACAGTTGCGGAGCAGCCTTGTCGCCTGTGGCCTTGCTGAAGGTGCTCAAGTCCAGCGGATAGCGTTGCAGCTGTGGATATTCCCGGGTCAGCTTGGCGTCGTACTCGGACGTCAAGGGTTGGGCCGTAGCGAGTGCGTGGCTGGCGCGAGAGGCGTCGCGACCGAGGCCAATCTGGATTTGCCGCGCCAGATACACCAGTTGCTGGCAGTCCACCGCGCAATCCTTGGGCGCGGTGACCAGCATCTGCCAGCGGTCCTCTTGCGCCTGCACGCCAATGTCGGCACGGGTCTGGCCGTTGCCGATCAGTTCGCCGTGATAACTGCGGCCCTCCGGCACCCAGAACTGCAGTTTGTACATGCCGGTGGCGAGGATCATCGGACCGATCACCCCGAGCAGGATCAACAGCAACTGCAAGCGACCCTTGCGCCGACTCGCCGGCGTTTTCGACTCAGACATGCTGGGTGGATTCATGGCCGCTCCCATGGTGTTTCTCCTTTGCGTTTTGCCAGCCGAGGTAGAGATAAAGGCCGAACAGGGCAATCGCCATGGCGAACCACTGCACGGCATAAGCGATGTGTTTTTCCGGGCCCATGGCGACGACGGGCCAGTCGGCCCGGTAGGACGCGGGGCCGCTTTCCTCACGTAATTCGTAGGCAAAGCCTTCGCGGCCGAGGGTTGACCAGAGTTTTGTCGGGTTAACTGCCGTCACCAGTTGAGGCCAGGTCGTTGAGTCGGGGTCGGCATGGAGCTGGAAGGTTGCGCCGGGAGAGATATACACCCAGGCGTCGAGGCTCAAGGCATCGGCAGGGGTGGTGAATTGTGGGGGTGTGCGTCGGTCCGGCCATGGCAGCCAGCCGCGATTGACCAGCAGCCAGAGCCCTGTTGCCTGATCCTGAAACGGTTGCAGCAACTCGATCCCGACCTTGCCGTCGCGCTGCCGGTTATCCAGCAGCAGACTGTGGGCGGCATCGAACCGGCCGTGCAGACGTACCCGGCGAAAGGCCGTGTCTGCGGTATGTTGCAGCTCGGTGCTGGCCATCGGCTCGGCGGCCCGGCGCTCGGTGTAGCTTTGCAGCAGCGCGCTTTTCTCGGCGCCCCGGCTCAGTTGCCAGAAGCCCAGGGACACCAACAGCGGCAACAACAGCGCCACCACCAGCGTCGGCAAGATGCCCGGCCGGAAGCGCTTCATGGCGTCGCCAAAAAGTCGGTCATCGCGATAGCTATACTCAAGTGCATCGCTTGTCCCCCCGGAGTCTTACCCATGCTCAAAGCAGCCATCGTCCTGATGCTGATTGCCACGGTTGTCAGCCTGTTCAGCGGCCTGTTTTTTCTGGTCAAGGACGACAGCAGCTCAAACCGCCTCGTCATTGCCTTGAGTGTCCGTGTCGCACTGGCCGCCATTACCGTCGGCTTGATCGCCTGGGGTTTTTTCAGCGGCCAGTTGGTGTCGCATGCGCCGTGGTAAGGCCTAGAGCACGTAGACGAAAACGAACAGCCCGATCCACACCACGTCCACGAAGTGCCAATACCAACTCGCCGCCTCGAAGCCGAACTGGTGATCGGCATCGAAGTGCCCGCGCATGATCCGCATCAGCATCACGAACAGGATGATGGTGCCGATGGTCACGTGGGCACCGTGGAAGCCTGTGAGCATGAAGAACGTCGCGCCATAGATGCCCGAACCCAGGGTCAGGCCCAGTTCGTGGTAGGCGTGCATGTACTCTTCGGCCTGGAAGGTCAGGAACGCGCAGCCGAGCAGCACGGTGATCGCCAGCCAGAGTTTCAGCGCGCCGCGATGGCCTTTTTTCAAGGCGTGGTGGGCGATGGTCACGGTCACGCTGGAGCTCACCAGCAACACGGTATTGAGCAGCGGCAGGCCCCAGGGACTGATGACTTCCTTGGGCGGCGGGAAGAGTTTGGAATCCGGGTTGTGCAGCAGCGGCCAGGTGAACTGGAAGTTCGGCCAGAGCATATGGGCGATGCCCTTGGTGCCTTCCCCGCCCAAAGCCGGGCCGGAGACGTGACGCACGTAAAACAGCGCGCCAAAAAAAGCGATGAAGAACATCACTTCCGAGAAAATAAACCAGCTCATGCCCCAGCGGAACGAGCGATCCATCTGCGGGCTGTACAGTCCGCCGCGACTTTCCTTGATCACCGTGCCGAACCAGCCGAACAGCATGTAGGCCAACAGCAGGCCGCCGACGAAAAAGATCAGCGGGCCATGGGATTCCGGCCGCGCGGCTTTCAGGTCGTTGAACCAGGTGCCCAGGCCGAACACGGTGGTGAGCATGCCGAGCGTGGCAATGATCGGCCACTTGCTCTGGGCGGGAACGTAATAATGTTCATGAGTTGCCATTTATTGTTCTCCTTATCGGGCACGCTCAACCGCCAGTGTGTGCAACGACTACCGGTGGATGTCGGGCGGTGATATCGAACAGCGTGTAGGACAGCGTCAGGTGCTTCACATCCTTGGGCATATCACGGTCAACGATGAAACGTACCGGCATCTCGATCCGTTGACCGGGCTGCAGCACTTGCTGGGTAAAGCAAAAACATTCGGTCTTGTGGAAATACGCCGCCGCGGTGCTGGGCGCGATGCTCGGGACGGCCTGGGCGCTCATCGGGCGGTCAGTGGGGTTACGCGCGATGAAGATCATCTCGTTCACCGCCCCCGGATAGGCCACCAGATCATCGCCCTTTGGATAGAACTCCCACGGCATGTCGGCGTTGTTCATCGACAGAAACTGCACACGTACCTGTCGCGAGGTGTCGACCGTTTGCTCGCCCTCATACTGCCCGGCGGTCTTGCCATTGATGCCGAACGCCTTGCACATCACGTCGTAGATGGGCACCAGGGCAAAACCGAAGACAAACATCGCTACCACCACCAATAACAGGCGGGTGACCAGTTTCTTCATCGAAATCGAGTCAGCCATGGTTTACGACCTCAACGCATAACCCCGTCGGAACGCGGCCTTGTGGCGAGGGAGCTTGCTCCCGCTTGGCTGCGAAGCAGACACCAGGCTTTTGGGGCCGCTTCGCGACCCAGCGGGAGCAAGCTCCCTCGCCACACAAGCTCGCTGCCACAGAAGGACAGGTGTTCATTTCACTTCCGGTGGCGTGGTGAAGGTGTGATACGGCGCCGGTGACGGGATGCTCCACTCCAGGCCTTCGGCCCCATCCCACGGTTTGGCCGGTGCTGGCGGGCCGCCGCGAATGGTCTTGATCACGATGAACAGGAAGAAGATCTGTGTGGCGCCGAACATGAACGCACCGATCGACGACACCATGTTGAAGTCGGCGAATTGCAGGTTGTAATCCGGAATCCGCCGAGGCATGCCCGCCAGCCCCACGAAGTGCATCGGGAAGAAGGCCGTGTTCATGCCGATGAATGACAGCCAGAAATGCAGCTTGCCGAGGGTTTCGTCGTACATGTGGCCGGTCCATTTCGGCAACCAGTAGTAGGCCGAGGCGAAGATCCCGAAGATCGCCCCTGGCACCAGCACATAGTGGAAATGCGCGACCACGAAGTAGGTGTCCTGGTACTGGAAGTCTGCCGGGGCAATGGCCAGCATCAACCCGGAGAAACCGCCGATGGTGAACAGGATCACGAACGCCACGGCAAACAGCATGGGGGTCTCGAAGGTCAGCGAGCCCTGCCACATGGTGCTGACCCAGTTGAACACCTTCACGCCCGTCGGTACCGCGATCAGCAGCGTGGCGTACATGAAGAACAGTTCGCCCACCAGCGGAATGCCGACCACGAACATGTGGTGCGCCCAGACGATGAACGACAGGAACGCGATGCTCGCCGTGGCGTAGACCATCGAGGTATAGCCGAACAGCGGTTTGCGCGAGAAGGTCGGGATGATCGAGCTGACGGCACCGAAGGCCGGCAGAATCATGATGTACACCTCGGGGTGACCGAAGAACCAGAACACATGCTGGAACAGCACTGGATCACCACCACCGGCGGCGCTGAAGAAGCTGGTGCCGAAGTGGATGTCCATCAGCATCATCGTCACGCACCCGGCCAGTACCGGCATGACCGCGATCAGCAGAAACGCGGTGATCAGCCAGGTCCAGACGAACAGCGGCATTTTCATCAACGTCATGCCGGGGGCGCGCAGGTTGAGGATGGTGGCGATCACGTTGATCGCGCCCATGATCGAACTGATACCCATCAAGTGGATGGCGAAGATGAAGAAGGTCACGCTTTCCGGTGCATAGGTCGTCGACAGTGGGGCGTAGAAGGTCCAACCGAAGTTCGGTCCGCCACCCGGAGTGAACAGGGTCGAGACCAGCAGGATGAACGCCGCCGGCAGCAACCAGAAGCTGAAGTTGTTCATCCGTGGCAGGGCCATGTCCGGCGCGCCGATCATCAGCGGGATCATCCAGTTGGCGAGTCCGACGAACGCCGGCATCACCGCACCGAACACCATCACCAGACCGTGCATGGTGGTCATCTGGTTGAAGAATGCCGGTTCGACGATTTGCAGGCCCGGCTGGAACAATTCGGCGCGAATCACCATCGCGAACGAACCGCCCAACAGGAACATGGTGAATGCAAACCACAGGTACAGCGTGCCGATGTCCTTGTGGTTGGTGGTCAGTACCCAGCGCATCAGGCCTTTGGCGGGGCCGTGGGCGTGGTCGGCATGACCGTGGTCATCGATAACGGCGCTCATGGCCTGTCTCCTGTCAACAGATGGGCGGGGCGGGCCGGGGCGCGTTGCCCCGACCGGTTCCTTACGTGCGCAATAGACCGGGTCATTTGCTTTCCGCCTGTTTCAGCTCCAGCACTTCTTTAGGAGTGACCATGTCGCCTTTGTTATTGCCCCAGGCGTTACGTTCGTAGGTCACGACCGCCGCGATATCGACTTCCGACAGCTGCTTGCCGAACGCCGCCATGGCGGTGCCAGGTTTACCGAAGAACACGCGGTGCAGGTGGTCTGCCTTGGGTCCTGTGGCAATCGGCGAGCCCTTGAGCGCCGGGAACATCGGTGGCAAGCCCTGGCCTTCGGCCTGGTGACAGGCCACGCAGGTGGTGTGATAGATCTTGTCGCCACGATCCTTGAGCTCGTCGAGGGTCCATTCCTTGCTGGTCAGTTCTTTGAGCTGAGCGGCTTCGGCTTTGCGATCGGCCAGCCACTTGTCGTAATCGGCCTTTTCCTTGACCTCGACCACGATCGGCATGAAGCCGTGATCCTTGCCGCACAGCTCGGCGCACTGGCCACGGTAGATGCCGGGTTTATCGATGCGGGTCCAGGCTTCGTTGACGAACCCCGGGATCGCATCGCGCTTGACCGCGAAGGCCGGCACCCACCAGGAGTGGATCACGTCGGCGGATGTCACCAGGAAGCGCACCTTGGCGCCGGTCGGCAGCACCAGCGGCTTGTCGACCTCGAGCAAGTAATGCTCGCCCTTGGCTTCCTTATTGTGGATCTGATCGGCGGGGGTGGCCAGGTTGCTGAAAAACTCGACGTCCTGGCCCAGGTATTTGTAATGCCACTTCCACTGGTAACCGGTGATCTGGATATCGATATCCGGCTCACTGGGGTCGTACATCTTGATCAGGGTTGCCGTCGCGGGAACTGCCATGGCCACCAGAATGATGAAGGGCACGATGGTCCAGAGGATTTCGACGGTGGTGCTTTCATGAAATTTTGCGGCCACCTGCCCGGTCGAGCGGCGATGCAGAATCATCGACCAGAACATGGCGCCAAAGACGATGATGCCGATCACCACACAGATCCAGAAAATGGTCATGTGCAGGTCAAATACAGCGTGACTGATTTCAGTCGCTCCAGGCGCCATATTCACAGTCCAGGCGGCTTGCGCCTGGCTGAAAATCGACCACAACAGGAGGCCCATCCAGACATGTGGATGTCGCATCATTGCGGGTTCCCCTTATCGTTCTTGTTATCCCGCCGGCTTTCACCTGCGGCAAGGGAGCGGCTGCATCAGACTACGAACTTGAATCGCCGAGCCTTGCTGCATTTGCAGTCGGGCGTCATCAGCTAACTCCATTCAAGTCCGAGTATAGACAGCGACTCTCACCTCGCAATGCGAAGGCGTAAATGATCTGAAACAGCATTAACTTGCGTTGCAGGTCACGAATGGAGAAGGATGCAGACGAGTGGTGGCAAATCGATATAACGCGGGCGTCTCAAGGATGAAATAATTATGACAAATGCGTCTTAGCATTTTTCGTCAGCCAGCTAAGTTATGTCTTCCCTATTTCATTGCCTTGTTTCCTGGAGTTTTCATGAACACCGCCGCATTGCGCGAGCAGATCCAAAAAGCCCAACAACACGAAGCCGAAACCGGCCTGCTGACTCGTCAGCTGGAAAGCAAGCTGCCTCACCTGCACCCATCGATCCAATTGCCCGACGCGGACGCCAAAGGCGTACTGACACGTTTTGTCGCCGCCTACATCGACGAAGTGCCTGAGCTGCTGGATGCAGCCAATGAAGTTGCCAGGGAAGCGGGTATCGAATCGCAGATCAAACCGGTGCTCACCATTGCCGAACAGTACTTCCTCCAGCCTCCAGCGATCATGGCCGGGCACGTCGGGCTCGACAGCCTGCTGGACGAGGCCTACCTGGCACATCGGTTTGTCGAAGAGGTCAACGACCTGTACATCAAGCATTTTGGCCAGCCACTGATCCCCCTGGACATGACTGTCGCCAACCTGATTGCCCACCAATTGATCGGTGAGGAATTCGCCAACCAACTGGACGAGGCAGTGCATCACGCCATCGACGAGATGCTCCACGAGGAAAGTTTTGCGCTGGAGTCGGTAGAGGCCTACCGCGAGACGCTCAGCAGCCCGGACACCGGCGTCGCGTGGAAGCGCTGGCCATGCATGTCCCGCCGCCTGGGCGTGGGCCTGGAGCTGGAGGCCTGATCCACCTCCATCCACTGTAGGAGCCTGCTCGCGATGGTCGACAACGATTACGCGGGTATCCTGACACCCCGCGGTGTTCTTTTGCCCATCGCGAGCTCGCTCCTACAGGGGTATTCAGCCAGATGCACCTATACCGCTATTGGTCCGCACCCGTCCTTCCAACCGGCGCTTCAATCCCCAGGCCTCGATCAACAATTTCGAACCCTTCGCCGCATTCGCCCGACCCCACTCCTCCAACAACTCCAGACACGCATGATCGATGTAGCTCAGGTGATTGAGCGGCACGTGCACCGTTGCGCCGGCAGGAATGCTTGCCAGTACACGGGTCAGCGCCGGCACTTTGAGAAACGTGGCCGCCCCCACCAGCCGCAACTCCATTTCACCCTCTTTGGGCAGGTCGATCAGGCTGACCTTCAGGCGTGAGGCTTTCCAGGCCAGTTTGGCCAGGGTCAAGCCGAAGCCGATCAGCACGCCGGTCAGCAGGTCGGTGAAAACGATCGACAGCGCCGTCGCAGCATAAGTGAACATTGGCATGCGACCATAACGCCCCAGGCTGCGAAACGCTTTGAGATCGACCAGTTTGAAACCCGTGTAAACCAGCACGCCGGCCAGGCTGGCCACGGGAATGCTTTGCTGCATATTCGACAGCAGCATCACGAATGCCAACAACCACATTCCGTGGAAAATCGTCGAGTAACGCGTGGTGGCACCGGCCTGCACATTGGCCGAGCTGCGAACGATCACGCCGGTCATTGGCAGCGCGCCAAGCAGGCCGCAGAGCATGTTGCCGACACCTTGTGCGGACAGTTCACGATCAAAGTCCGAACGCTGGCCACTGTGCATACGGTCCACTGCGGCGGCGGACAGCAAGGTTTCGGCACTGGCGATAAAGGCCACGGCAAAAGCGGCTATGAGCAGGGTGGGATCAGCCAGGTTGAGCAGGTCGGTCGGCCGCAACCAATCAATGGCTTCAGCCAGGTTGGCCGGGACTTCCACGCGTTTGACCTGCAAGGCCATCACCAGGCTGGCGACCGTTGCAAGACTTACCCCAAGCAACGCGCCGGGAATGAAGCGCAGGGACTGCGGGCGCAGCCGTTCCCATAGCCACATCACAACGATTGTCCCTATGCCAAGCAAACCGGCCTGCCAGCCAAAGGAAGGCAAGGCCTGGGCTACGGCAGCCGGGAATGCCGCCAGATTATCCAGCCCTGAAGGCTTGGGCGCGGCATCGAGCATCACATGCAGCTGTGACAGGATAATCAACACCCCGATCCCGGCGAGCATGCCATAGACGACGGCGGGCGCCGTCACCCTAAACCAGCAGCCGAGCTTCAATCGACCAGCCACCAATTGCAGAAATCCCGCCAACAACAGGATTGGCCCGAGCATGGCCATACCGTGCTGGCGCACCAGTTCGAACACCAGCACCGCCAAGCCTGCCGCGGGGCCGCTGACTTGCAAGGGTGAACCGGCCAACCAGCCCACCACCAAACCACCGATGATCCCGGTGATCAGGCCTTTGGCTGGTGGGAGTCCTGACGCGATGGCAATACCCATGCACAAGGGCAGGGCGACCAGAAACACTACCACCGAAGCCAGCAGCTCACGTGGCAGAACAGCTTTGAGTTGTGCAGCACGCATGTTGATTCTCCCGAAGTTTTCTTCAGGCATGGCAAAGCCAGACTGCCTGATTGGCAGCCTCGGCTAAACCACGCGGGGATTTAGGAGTATTTAGAAGCGCGCTTTGGGCGTCGCCACAGGAATCGGCAGGCTGCCATTGAGGGGCAGGAAACAACCTTGATCTGCGTCGTAGGCTTTGATTTCGCTGGTTTCGATGTTGTAAACCCAACCGTGGATGAACAACTGACCATTGGCCATGCGCGAAGCCACTGACGGGTGCGTGCGCAAATGCTGCAGTTGGGCGATCACATTTTCCTCGGTGAGGATGTGCATGCTTTCGCTTTCATTGGCGCAGTTACAGTTGTCCTGAACCATGGTTTTCGCCACTTCGGCATGTCGCAGCCAGGCTTTGACCGTCGGCATTTTTTCCAGGCTCTGCGGATTGAGCACCGCACGCATCGCGCCACAGTCGGAGTGCCCGCAGATAATGATGTGATGCACGCCAAGAGCCAGCACGGCGTACTCAATAGCCGTAGAGACACCACCGTTCATTTGCCCGTAAGGCGGTACGACGTTGCCGACGTTGCGGGTAACGAACAGATCGCCGGGGGCGCTTTGGGTGATTAATTCAGGAATGATGCGCGAATCCGCACAGGCGATGAACATGGCTCGCGGCCGTTGGGCGGTAGCGAGTTTTTTGAAGAGTTCTTCCTGTTGCGGAAAGATCTCATGATGAAAATGCAAAAAGCCGTCAACGATATGCTGCAGCGCCGCATCGGCGGTTTCCGCCTCCGGTTGGGCAGACGCCGACGCAGCCAACGGCTGTTTATCCTTGTCACTCATGATTCATCCTCTTTTGCGGAATCAGGGAATTTCCCTTTTTGTCCGGTATGAAGCCAGTGGCTGTTAAAAAACATCCAGGTCAAAAAATCTCGACCCATCAGTCACTCGATGAACAAGGTAGCTGCCCATTCTTAACTCAAACTGAATCAAGCGCTCTAGAACGTGTGTTCCAGGTCACAAAAAACGTGACCAGCCTAATGCCTGCGCGCCTTTCCCAGTACTCAACCATAGGTTATTTGTCCTTAAATCAATGACATTTGGCGACCTGGTGGACAAAAGGCTTCACAGTCCAGGTTGAAACCTTCCCGTTGATCAAGCCCCAGGCGCCGGATGGTTTTGGCAAAGCGCTGTGCCAACAGGTCGGCAAAGGGACCTTCGCCGCGCATCCGGGCGCCAAAACGACTGTCATACAACTCACCGCCACGGCTCTGGCGAATCAGACTCAGGACATGGGCCGCCCGCTGCGGGTAATGGGCGTCCAGCCACTCCTCGAACAGCGGTGCCACTTCCAGCGGCAAACGCAGCATCATGTAAGCCGCACTCTGTGCTCCGGCTGCATGAGCCTCGGTCAACAGGCTTTCGAGTTCGCTGTCATTGATCATGGGAATCATCGGAGAGCACAGCACTCCCACCGGAATTCCCGCCTCGCGCATGACCCTGATCGCCCTTAGCCTGGCCTTGGGCGCCGCCGCTCGGGGTTCAAGGATGCGTTTGAGTTCGTCATCCAGGGTGGTCAGGCTGATCATCACCGCCACCAGCCTTTGCCGGGCGAGTTCGGCCAGCAGGTCCAGATCGCGAAGGATCAACGAGCCTTTTGTAATGATGGTCACCGGGTGGCGATAACGCAGCAGCACTTCCAGGGTTTGGCGGGTGATCTTGTGTTCGCGCTCGATCGGCTGATACGGATCGGTGTTGGAGCCTAGGTTGATGGGCGCGCATTGATAGCCGCGCTTGGAGAGTTGTTCCTCCAGCACCTGAGCGGCGTTGGTCTTGGCAATCAGGCGCGTTTCGAAATCCAGCCCCGGGGACATGTCCCAATAGGCGTGGCTCGGTCGTGCATAGCAATAAATGCAACCGTGCTCGCAACCGCGGTAAGGATTGATCGAACGATCAAAAGGCAGATCCGGCGAATTGTTGCGGGTGATGATGGTTTTCGCCGTCTCGATGCGCACCTCGGTGCCTTGTGTGACTGGTACTTCCTGATACCAGCCGTCGTCCTCGGCCACCGAACGATTGGGCGCAAATCGGTTGTGCGGGTTGGTCGCGGTGCCGCGGCCACGTGGGGGCAATGGCGATTGCATGGGCGGGTCCTGGTTGCTGTATGTTTATACAGTACATCCCTGTGCCGCGGACGACCAGTGCCGTTCGGCATTTTCCTGTTTTTCATTATTTAAAACGGAGCGGGGTAAATAATAGATACATGTGTAATCTGGTTTGCATGTAATAGGTGTCGTTATTATTTTTCTCGCAGCAAAGCATAATTATGAATGTCACTTAAAAGGATTTAATCATGTCGTATTTCAATCGTCGTGGAATTTTTCTTCAGAAACTTGGCCCTACCGTAGTCGATCCGAATGAAGTGCTGGTTTCCATGCAGTTTTCTCTGAAGGAACCTACGCAGGATGAAGAGGGAGCGCTCACCGAAAAGTTGATTGATTCCACCATTTTCATTGCGTCCTCTAATGATGGCGGTCAATCCTTCAGTATTGGCAACGCCAAAGATGTGGATGGTGATGGCGATATCGATAATGATGACAGGGCCAAGTTGCTGGCGCTTGCCAAAGCTTATGCAAATATCGTCCGTCCCTGAGTCATGATTGCCACTCACCTTCGACACGTTCAGCTGCCGAAAGTGAGTGGCGTGCTGCACATACGAGCTGTGCGCAGCGGCAGATAAGGATGTCTATCATGTGGAATCCCGCAAGCACGGGTGTGTTCTTACAGCGAATAGAAACACCGGAAAGTAACAAAATAGTTCTAAAAATTCTGAGGAAGTCATCGGGTGCCGGTTACGGAGACCTTGCTGAAGAAACAATCACGGTTTTGCATTTCAATCCGAACGACAATGAAGACTACACTCTTCAGTTTGATCCGTGGTCAAACTTGGATGTCGTTGCTGATGACAGTATTGATGAGGAAGATATTAATGTAATCACTCGGCTTGCTCTGGAGTTTCGAGATCAGACAACAATCAGTTCCGAGTATGGGGTTTTTCTTGCAGTCATTCCTTTCAACGATAAATTGCTTCTGGTGCGAATTAAAGTATTTGATCTGGAAGATGGCGAGCCGGAATTTCTTTATGTGTTAAGCGCGCTATCTCAAGATAACGGTGAAAATTTCACGGTAAGAAGGGTCAATCCACATTCCGGCCCAGAAGTCGAAGAGACCCCCGGCCTGGAAAAATTGATAAAGGCGTTCATCAAATTGAGTTTATGAATTCAACGTGATCCATGCACGTTTCACATTTCATTGACACCTGCCTCACGGACCTTTGACCGCTCAGGGCTGAATATAGGGAATCAATATCCAGTCTCTCTGAACGGTCAACCGAGCATGCCCCTACCGCGCATTTTTCCGGCGATGTGCCTATCGCTTGTTGCACTTTTCAACCTTACACCGGTCTTCGCAGACGACACGGCTCTGCCTCGTCCGCCAGAGTGGGCGCAACCGGTAGAGGTACAGTACAACCTCTATCAGATGAGCCCGACGCTCTATCGCAGCGCGCTGCCGGACAGTGGTGCTGTCTCGCTTCTGGAAAAACTCAAAATCGGCACAGTGATCAGTTTTCTCCCGGAGCCCGATTCAAGCTGGTTGTCCACACCCGGTATCGCCCAGGTACAGCTGCCCTATCGCACCAATCATGTGGATGACGCAGACATAATCAAGGCCTTGCGCACCATTCAGACCGCCGAAGCCAAAGGCCCGGTATTGATGCACTGCAAGCATGGATCTGACCGAACCGGTCTGATCGCGGCCATGTATCGGGTTGTAGTGCAGGGCTGGAGCAAGGAAGACGCACTGAATGAAATGACCCGTGGTGGCTTTGGTGACAGCACCCACTTCAAGGACGGCATTCGTTACATGATGCAGGCCGATGTCGACAAACTTCGTACTGCGCTGGCCAATGGCGATTGCAGCACAAGCCCGTTCGCGGCCTGTTCGATGAAAAGTTGGTTCAAGTCGGCGCATGTCGAGTGACCATGCCTTCCACCGCATTGCGCAGTGGAAGGCTGTTTACGTCACTCAGTGTTGCTCGTCTGACTTTTTCTTCAGCTTCGGGTTCGGGAAGAACTGCACGGCCTGAACCTTGGCATCCGGTGTTTTCAAAGCGGTGGTATTGACTCGGGTGCCCAATTCCTTGGGTACTGACAAGCCTTGCTCATTCAGTGTGTCGGAGTAACCGCAAGCCACACATTCACGGTGTGGTACATCATCTTCGCTCCACATCATCAATTTGTCCGGCTCGCTGCAAGCCGGGCAAACTGCACCGGCGATAAAGCGTCGTTTGGTAACCACTGGACCCTCACTCATGCTGCAGCGTCCTCACTCAGGCCGCTGTGACGCAAGAGTGCGTCAATCGATGGCTCACGACCACGGAAGTCGACGAACAGCACCATCGGTTCCTGGGACCCGCCGCGTGCCAGGATGGCCTCGCGGAATGCACGACCGGTGTCGGCGTTGAGCACGCCTTCTTCTTCAAACTTCGAGAAGGCATCGGCCGAGAGCACTTCAGCCCATTTGTAGCTGTAGTAGCCCGCCGCGTAACCTCCGGCAAAGATATGCGCAAAGCTGTTGGGGAAGCGGTTGTAGGCTGGCGGTCGCATGACTGAAACCTCATCGCGCACGCCTTCGAGCACTTGCAGCACGCTACGACCGTCGCCATGGGTGGCGTGGAGTTCGAAGTCGAACAGCGAGAACTCCAGTTGACGCACCATCATCAGGCCGGACTGGAAGTTTTTCGCTGCGAGCATTTTGCCCAACAGGTCCTGAGGCAGTGGCTCGCCGGTTTCATAGTGGCCGGAAATCAGCGCCAGGCCTTCAGGTTCCCAGCACCAGTTTTCCATGAACTGACTTGGCAACTCGACCGCATCCCACGCGACGCCGTTGATACCCGACACGCCAGCGTGTTCGACACGGGTCAGCAGGTGATGCAAGCCATGACCGAATTCGTGGAACAGGGTGGTCACCTCATCGTGGGTCAGCAGGGCAGGTTTGCCGCTGTCGGCCGGGGTGAAGTTGCACACCAGATTGGCCACCGGGTTTTGCAGAACACCGCCAGCCGTACGGCGACGGTCGCGGGCGCCGTCCATCCAGGCACCGCCGCGCTTGTTGGCACGGGCATAGAGGTCGAAGAAGAAGCGGCCGACGTGCTGACCATTTTCCTTGATCTCGAACAGGCGCACGTCTGGGTGCCAGGTGTCGAAGCCTTTGAGTTCGGCAATCTCGATGCCGTACAGGCGTTGCACGATGGCGAACAGCCCGCTTAGCACCTTATCGATCGGGAAGTAGGCACGCAGGGCTTCCTGGGCAACGCTGTAGCGCTGCTCGCGGAGTTTTTCACCGTAGAAACCGCTGTCCCAGCTTTGCAAGTCCGGGCAGCCTTGTTCCGCCGCGTAAGCCTTGAGCTGCTCCAGGTCCTGCACGGCAAACGGCTTGCTGCGCTTGGCCAGGTCGCGCAGGAAGCTCAGTACCTGATCGCTGGATTCGGCCATTTTGGTGGCCAGGCTCAGCTCCGAGTAACTGGTGAAGCCCAGCAGTTTTGCCAGCTCCTGACGCAGATCGAGGATTTCCTCCATCACCGGGCCGTTATCGTTCTGACCGGCATTCGGGCCTTGGTCCGACGCACGGGTGCAGTAGGCGGCATAGACTTCTTCGCGCAATTTCCGGTCTTGGGCGTAGGTCATCACCGCGTAGTAGCTCGGGAACTCCAGTGTGATCAGCCAGCCGTCCAGGTCTTTGGCCTGGGCAGCGGCAGCCATTTGCGCCTTGGCCGAGTCGGTCAGGCCGGCGAGGGCGGCTTCGTCGGTGATGTGCTTGGTCCAGGCCTGGGTGGCGTCGAGCAACTGGTTGGAGAAACGGCTACCCAGTTCGGACAGCTTGCTCTGCACTTCGGCATAACGCTTTTGTTCGGCTTCCGGCAGGTCGATACCCGACAGACGGAAATCGCGCAGGGAATGTTCCAGAATGGTTTTCTGCGCCACGTCGAAACCGGCGGCTTCCGGGCTGTTGGCCAAGGCTTCGAAGGCCTGGAACAGGTCGCGGTTCTGACCCAATTCGGTGGCGTAGGCGCTCAAAGCCGGCAGGCAGGACTCGTAGGCCTCGCGCAGTTCGGCGCTGTTGCACACGGCATTGAGGTGGCTGACCGGGCTCCAGGCAGCACCGAGGCGGTCATTAAGCTCGTCCATTGCCAATACCAGACCGGCCCAGGTCGGCTGTTTGCCCTGGGTTTTGAGGATCTCGATAATGGCGGCACGGTTGTCAGTCAGGATCTGTTCAATGGCCGGTTGCACGTGCTCGGCACGGATCGCGGAGAACGGGGGCAGGTCGTAGGGCTGCAAAAGAGGGTTGTTCACGCTCACGGTTGATACCTTGGCTGGAGAAACATGCAGCCATCTTAATTACAATCGACACTCACCGCAGCTATCAGCGACAGAGAGAGAACCTATCGTGTCCCTTCGCAAGTATCAGAACCATACTCCTCGGCTCGGCAAAGGCGCTTTTGTCGACCGCTCGGCGGTGGTGATTGGCGATGTCGAAATCGGCGAAGACAGCTCCGTCTGGCCACTGACGGTGATCCGCGGCGACATGCACCGCATCCGCATCGGTGCGCGCACCAGCGTGCAGGACGGCTGCGTTCTGCACATCACCCATGCCGGGCCATTCAACCCCGAGGGTTTCCCTTTGCTGATCGGCGATGACGTGACCGTCGCCCACAAGGTCATGCTGCACGGCTGCACCGTGGGCAGCCGCGTGCTGATCGGCATGGGCAGTATCGTCATGGACGGTGCGGTGGTCGCCGACGATGTGATCATCGGTGCCGGCAGTCTGGTGCCACCGGGCAAATGCCTGGAAAGAGGTTTCCTTTATGTGGGTAGCCCGGTGAAGCAGATCCGGCCGCTGACTGACAAGGAACAAGCCTTTTTCACCTACAGTGCGGCGAACTACGTGAAACTCAAGGATCTGCATCTGGCGGAAGGCTACGACCAGCTCTAAGCCCCGGATAACGGACGGCGTCCCACGATTGCCCAGGAATTTTCATGCATTACCAGACCGTTTTGTTCGACCTCGATGGCACCCTGACCGACCCACGCGAAGGCATCACCCGTTCGATTCAGTTTGCCCTGGGCAAACTGGGCATCGATGAGCCCGACCTGAGCAAACTCGAACACTTCATCGGCCCGCCGTTGTTGCAAGCGTTCATGCAGTTCTACGACTTCGACGAGGCCAAGGCCTGGGACGCGGTCAATTTTTACCGTGAGCGCTTCAAAGTGACCGGTCTCTACGAGAATCGCGTCTTCGACGGTGTCACACCCTTACTGGAAACCCTCGGGGGACAAGGGCGACAGCTTTACATTGCGACATCCAAACCCTGGGTGTTCGCCCGGGAAATCGCCCGGCATTTCGACTTCGCCAAGCACTTCAAGGTGATTTACGGCAGCGAACTGGATGGCACCCGTACCAACAAAGTCGAGTTGATTGCTTATTTGATCGCCGAAGAAGGTCTGGACCCGGCCAATACCCTGATGATTGGCGACCGCAAGCACGATTTGATCGGTGCGCGGAGCAATGGACTGGATGCGGCCGCTGTCGGTTATGGCTTTGGCAGCCGGGAAGAGCTGAGCGCTGAGGCGCCGACCTATCATTTTGAAACCCTGGATGAGATGCATCAGGCGTTTCTGCAGCGCTGATCGGTATGTCATCGCGAGCTCGCGCCCACAGCTTGCTCGCGACCAAGACTTCTCGATCATCAAGATGGATTGCCTGCCAAGGCTTTCAAGGCTGACTTGCGTTCCCCAACCGGTAGTTCTCCCAATTTTTCCACCGCCTTATAAAACTTCGCCCAGTCCCCATCCTGCTGACGGAACAGCGCCGCAAACGCTGGGACCCACTGATCGTACAGGCCAAACGGAAGCAACCGCGCATTGTTCATCGGCGCGTTGATCCAGGCGTCGTAACGTTTGTCTCCAGCCCATTGGTGGTCGCGCAACTGGCGGTATTGGCTACGTAACCGCTCGAATTCCGAGGCTTTACGCTGGCGCATCTGCTCCGATGGCAGCGGCAGTGCATAAAGCTTTTCAAGACGTGTGCGGGTGTTCAGAACCAATTGAACGAACGCATCGCGGTGTTGGGCCTGAGTGTCGTCTTCCGGTGGCAGACTTCGGAATGCGCGCCATTGGCGGGTGCCTTCCTGCTCGACGAAAGTGGCGAACGATTCGTTGAACTCTGTGTCGTCCTTCACATAAAAGCGCTGATGCGCCAGTTCGTGAAAGATCAGTGTGGCCAGGCGCTCATCGCCCCAGCCCATCATCGTATTCATGATCGGATCGTTGAACCAGCCCAGGGTCGAGTAGGCCTCGACTCCGCCGATCGACACGTCCATGCCTTGCAGGCGTTGCAGCGCGGCCTCGCCGCGTGCAGCACTCTGGCTGTAGTAACCGCGATAAGCCACGCAGCCAGCAATGGGGAAGCAGTGATTTTGTGGCTTCAGGGAAAATTCCGGCGTGACGAACACATTCCAGACCACATAGGGCCGACCGATGTCGGCATACAAGCGGTAGCTCTGGTTATCCGGGAGATGCAGCTGCTGGCTGGCGAATGTGCGGGCCCTTTGTGATTGGGCCAGGCGCGCACGCAGTTTTTGATCGCGCTGAGGATCGGCGATCACACTGGAAACCGGCTCTCGCGCCCGCAGCAATTGCAATTGACCACTGGCCAGCTGGCTGTAGTAGCTGACGTTGGCACAACCGTTGAGCAACAAAAACAACACACCCGGAAACAAAACGCGCAAAACGCGATCAAGTAACCCAAGGCTTGGACGCGGCCTGATCAAAATAAAAAATCCCCGGAAAGTCTGCTCGCAAGACTATCCCGCTTGACTGGAGCTCCGCTATGCGCAAGTTGATGCTGACGGGAGGCCTGCTGATGCTGGCCGGTTGTGCTGGTTTCGGAATACCACGCCAGGATCCGACGCAGGCGTGGATCGATCTGGATTCGCAGCAGGAAGATACGGCCCTGCAGGCGTTGGAAGTGGACAAACAGGCTGCCAACGATAAACGCTATTTCGAGGTGCAACCGGGCAGTCATGAGTTGAAGGTTCGCTACCAGTTCCCGGTTCAACCCAGCAACATAGGCCCCAATGCAGAGACGCTGTGGCGTGATTGCCAGATAAGCGTGAAATTCAATGACTTCAGCGCGGGTGCGCGTTATCAGTTGCAAGCGGGGAATATTGGTTTCAGGCCGTGGGCCAGGCTTTACGATCAACAGCGAAAAGTGATCGGCAAGGGCATACCGGCAGGCTGCCAACGCACCTGATCGGCGCTATGCTGAATACCTGATATTCGGGACATTCATCATGCGCAGATTGGTGCTGATACTCGCTGCAAGTGTGGTCGCTGGTTGTTCGAGTCCTTTGCCAGCGGTCGATCCGCAGATGGCGTGGGTCGATTTCTCTACGCCTTTTCCCAATGACAAATTGCTGATGGCCGAGCGGCTTGACAAGTTTCGCTTGCGTGACGGGCGTTTTTTTCAGGTCACTCCAGGCAGCCACGAGCTGATTGTTCGCTTCGACTTTGAGGTGCCGGGAGGAGGTTCTGACATGCTCAGCGATTCCACGGAGCGGCTGTGCTACATGACCATCAAGTACGATCATTTCGTCGCCGGTCAGCGTTATCTGCTGGAAGGCCGTTCCATGGCGTTTACTCCCGAGGCCCGTTTATACAACGCCAATCGTGAAATCGTCGCCGAAGCAAGCCAGTTCTACTGTTTGCTTTGAGACCGATCAGCGATCGTTCTTCTGGTAGATGATTTTCTTGGTGCCGTATTCGCACGAGCCAACGACCATATTCTGATCGTGCACTTCTTCGTTTTTCACGATTTCCAGCGTATAGGAAGTAACCCCTCTAGCCTGGATCTTGGCTTCGATCTCGGCCTTGAGCTCTTCACAGGGTTTCGCTGCTGCCAGGGCTGAAGTGGCCAGTGCGCTACAGATAACCGCCAAGGCAAAACGTTTCATGGTTGAAGCTCCCTTGAGGCAGCGCGCATGTTCATGGGATTTCGGCTGCTGTCATTTATTCGACCACAGTTTCACCGGGCAAATCTCTGTGCTTGTAAAAAAGATCGCAGCCCATGGCTGCGAGCTTTTCATTTCAGCGCGAATTTAGCTGACCAATGTCGCATCCAGGCTGATGCTGGCATTCAGCGCTTTGGACACCGGGCAGCCTTCTTTCGCCTTGTTGCTGAGTTCTTCAAATTGCGCCTGGCTGGCCCCGGGGATTTTCGCCTTGAGGATCAGTTTCACAGCAGTGATTGCAAAGCCGCCGTCCACTTGGTCGAGGGTGACTTCGGCCTGGGTATCGATGCTGTCGGCCTTGAGACCGGCATCGCCGAGGATCATGGAAAACGCCATGGAGAAACAACCGGCATGGGCCGCGCCAATCAGTTCCTCAGGGTTGGTGCCCTTGCCGCCTTCAAAACGTGCCTTGAAGCCGTAGGGCGCTTCTCTGAGGACGCCGGTTTCCGTGGATATCGAACCGATGCCGGTTTTCAGGTCACCTTCCCAATGAGCCGATGCTTTTTTGATGATAGCCATGCTTGTCTCCTCAAGAGCCGGCGCGGAGCGTCGCGCCTACGTGATTTGCCTCGCTAGGGTTCTGAGGATAGACCGCGGTGCAAAGTTCACCTGATCTGGTCACTCCATTCATTCGGCAGGAATTTTCACCCTGCTATTGAAACTCGGGTATATGCCCTCATTGCATGAAACACGCTTTTGGATTCGGCAGGTTTTCGTTCGCAAGAAAAAACCTGCGCCCTCAATTGGAGAAGCAGGTTTATGAAACGACTGTCCGATATCAAGTTTTCGACCCTCGATCTGGTGCCTGTGCGAGAGAACGGCAGCGCAGCCCAGTCGTTGCGCAACTCGCTGGACCTGGCGCAACACGTCGAAAAATTCGGCTACAACCGCTTCTGGGTCGCTGAACACCACAACATGGACGGCATCGCCAGTTCGGCCACCTCGGTTTTGCTGGGCTACCTGGCCGGTGGTACTTCGACCATTCGCGTCGGTTCGGGCGGGGTGATGTTGCCCAACCATGCGCCGCTGGTGATCGCCGAGCAGTTCGGCACCCTTGAAAGCCTGTATCCGGGCCGGATCGACCTGGGCCTGGGGCGTGCCCCCGGTTCCGATCAGATGACCGCTCGCGCGCTGCGCCGTGAACGCTCCGGCAGCGCCGATGATTTCCCGGAAGACGTCGCAGAGCTGATGCGTTACCTGGGACCGCGCACTCCGGATCAGCGAGTCATCGCAATGCCGGGCACCGGTACCCAGGTGCCGGTCTGGCTGCTGGGCTCAAGCCTCTTCAGTGCGCAATTGGCCGGTGAGCGTGGTTTGCCCTACGCGTTCGCATCACATTTCGCACCGCGCTACATGCATGAGGCGATTCGCGTCTATCGCAACCATTTCAAGCCTTCAGCCGTGCTGGACAAGCCCTATGTGATGCTCGGGGTGCCTCTGGTGGCTGCCGACACCGATGAGCAGGCTGACTATCTGGCTACTTCGGTGTTCCAGCGCATTCTTGCCCTGATGCGTGGCCAGAGCCTGGTACAGCGGCCACCGGTGAAAACCATGGATGGTCTGTGGCTGCCCCATGAGAAAGAAGCCGTCAGTGATTTCCTGGGCCTGGCAATGATCGGCAGCCCGCAGAAAATTCGCGCCCGGTTGGAGGTGCTGATCGAGCAGACTCAAGCCGATGAGCTGATTTTTACCTGCGACCTGTACGAACATTCAGATCGGGTCCATTCCTATGAACTGCTGGCGCAGGTCATGAAGGGCTGAAGATCAAGCGGCTACAAAAAAGCCGACGCCATGGCGTCGGCTTTTTAATGGGTAAAGGAATTGCCTACCGTTTATAGACAATGACCTTTGCGCCGCTTTCACATTTACCGACGACTTTCCTGCCGGCAGCAGCGCCTTTATCGACGATCTCCAGCGAATACCCGGAAACGCCCTTGGCATCGAGCTTTGCGGCGATTTCGGCTTTGAGCTCTTCACACGGTTTGCCGGCCGCAAATGCGCTGCCTGCAAGGCTCAACAAACCTACCGCCAAAATAAACTTCTTCATTGGTCGCATTCCCTGGTCGGATAAAAGGATCGTCCAGCTATCCGCTGGACGCAGTCATGTAGCGCTTTGCCACTCCATATGGCACTCGGCCAGCGCACAAGTTCAGAAGTCAGGATCAAACTCAGCTACTGGCAATCCGGAACCCGACTTTGAGCGTCACCTGGAAGTGCGCAGCCTTGCCGTCCTTGATATGCCCACGGGTTTCCGTCACTTCAAACCATTCCATGTACTTGAGACTTTTACTGGCCTCGGCCAGCGCGTTGTTGATCGCGTCTTCAATGCTGCTGGTGGACGAGCCAACCAGTTCGACTTTTTTATAGGTGTGATGGTCAGACATGGCGTTCTCCTTAGGGTGTGAAATACAGCCTAGCAGCGATTTTCTGTCTTACTTCTGTCGCCCGGTCTGACAAGGAGGTTCACATTTACTGCACTTTCTCCAACCCCTGGAGTCCCAACCAACACACGCCAATCATCAACAATGCAGGAGAGCCACCATGGCCAACAGCTCGTCACGTAAAGCCTCATTGCAAAGCATGGAAGCGGAGATCGAGAGTCTGCTCAAATCCCTGGAAAACCTGAAAGACGACGCCTCGGACGAGTCACGTAAGACCCTCAAGGTACTCAAAGGCAACGCCGAGAACGCGCTGAGGCATTCGCGCCATCTGCTGGCCGATGCCTACGAAGAGGTCAAGGTGAAAACCCGGGAAACCGGGATCGCGACCCGGGACTACGCCCAGGAGCACCCTTGGACCACGGCGGGTGTTGCCGTGGGTGCGTTAGGCCTGCTGGCCGCGTATCTGTTGTGCAAGCGTGGTGACTAACTGGTTTGGCGCAGCTCGTTTCTAAGCCATTGCGCCAGTTGCCGGGCGCGTCCGTCCGCGGCGCGCTTGGGTAGCCACAACGCCAGTTTTGCCGGGGTTTCGCTGAAACCCCAGGGGGCGACCAAGCGGCCAGCCTTCAAGTCCTCGGCTACCAATGGCTCGGGGGCAATCGCCACGCCCAGCCCGGCGACGGCCGCTTCCAGCAAGTAATAGAGATGCTCGAAACCCTGTCCGTACTTCAATGCCTTGGCATCGAGGCCACTTTGCTGCGCCCAGCTGGGCCAGGCTTGCGGGCGCGAGGTGGTGTGCAGCACGGACTCCTGCAGCAAGGCGGTGGCGGGCGCATTTTTCAATCGTTCATAACCGACGAATCGCGGGCTCAAGACCGGTCCTATCCGTTCGCTGGCCAGCTCGAACACCTGCATATCCGTCGGCCACGGCGGTTCAGCAAAGACCAGTAAGGCATCGAGGCCGGGGCGACGTGGATCAAGATCGCCTTCCCCGGCAGACAAGTGCAGACGCAGGTCTGGCAGATCGGCATTCAACCGCCCCAGGCGCGGAATGAACCAGCGTGCAAGCAGGCTTCCCGAACAACCGAGGACGAAGGGTGCGTCGGCAGTGCTTTGCGTGAGTTCGGCGCAAACCGTACGCAGGCGCTCAAAGGCCTCAGTACTGGCATCGCGCAAACGCATACCGGCATCTGTGAGTTTCAGGCCACGTCCGTCCTTGATGAACAGGCTCACGCCAAGGTGTTCTTCGAGCACCTTCAGTTGCCGGCTGACTGCGCCGTGAGTGACGTGAAGCTGCTCGGCTGCCTGACTGACGCTGTTCAGGCGAGCCGTGGCTTCAAAGGCCCTGAGGGCATTGAGCGGTGGGAGGTCGTGGCTCATTGATCTGTGAGTTTTCCTGACAGGTTGCGGCGATCTTATCGGTTTTCAGTGCGGGGCGTCAGGGGTACAGTTAAGCCCACTGTCTCTTTACTCATTACTTCACGCATCCAACTGGAGCGCTCCATGACCCAGACTAATCTGCGCAACGGCCCAGACGCCAACGGCCTGTTCGGCGCGTTTGGCGGCCGTTACGTCGCCGAAACCCTGATGCCGTTGATCCTCGATCTGGCCCGTGAGTACGAAGCTGCCAAGGAAGATCCTGCATTCAAAGAAGAATTGGCCTACTTCCAGCGTGACTACGTCGGACGTCCGAGCCCACTTTATTTCGCTGAGCGTCTGACCGAGTTCTGCGGCGGCGCAAAGATCTATCTCAAGCGTGAAGAGCTGAACCATACCGGCGCGCACAAGATCAATAACTGCATCGGCCAGATCCTGTTGGCGCGACGCATGGGTAAAAAACGCATCATCGCCGAAACCGGCGCCGGCATGCACGGCGTGGCCACGGCCACCGTAGCCGCGCGTTTTGGCCTGGATTGCGTGATCTACATGGGCACCACTGACATCGAGCGTCAACAAGCCAACGTGTTCCGCATGAAGCTGTTGGGCGCCGAAGTGATCCCGGTGGTATCCGGCACCGGTACGTTGAAAGACGCCATGAACGAAGCCCTGCGTGACTGGGTGACCAACGTCGACAACACCTTCTACCTGATCGGCACTGTGGCCGGTCCGCACCCTTATCCAGCGATGGTTCGCGACTTCCAGGCCGTAATCGGCAAGGAAACCCGTGACCAGCTGCAAGCCCAGGAAGGCCGCCTGCCGGACAGCCTGGTGGCTTGCATCGGCGGTGGTTCCAACGCCATGGGCCTGTTCCACCCGTTCCTCGACGACAAGAGCGTCGAGATCATCGGTGTCGAAGCGGCCGGTTATGGCATCGAGACCGGCAAGCATGCGGCCAGCCTGAACGGCGGCGTACCGGGCGTGCTACACGGTAACCGCACCTTCCTGCTGCAGGACGACGATGGCCAGATCATCGACGCTCACTCGATTTCCGCAGGTCTGGACTACCCGGGTATTGGCCCGGAACACGCCTGGTTGCATGACATCGGGCGCGTTCAGTACACCTCGGTGACGGATGACGAAGCACTCGCGGCGTTCCACCAATGCTGCCGTCTGGAAGGGATTATTCCTGCCCTGGAAAGTGCCCATGCCCTGGCTGAAGTGTTCAAACGCGCGCCGAACCTGCCGAAAGATCACCTGATGGTGGTGAACCTGTCGGGCCGTGGCGACAAAGACATGCAAACCGTGATGCACCACATGGAACAATCCAAGCAGGAGAAACACTGATGAGCCGCCTGCAAACGCGCTTTGCCGAACTCAAGGAACAGAACCGCGCCGCCCTGGTGACCTTCGTCACTGCCGGCGACCCGAGCTACGAGACTTCCCTGGCGATCCTCAAAGGCTTGCCGACGGCGGGTGCCGACGTGATCGAATTGGGCATGCCTTTTACCGATCCGATGGCCGATGGCCCGGCGATCCAGCTCGCCAACATCCGCGCCCTGGCAGCCAAGCAGAATCTGGCGAAAACCCTGGAAATGGTTCGCGAGTTCCGCAAGGACAACAAAGAAACACCGCTGGTGCTGATGGGTTACTTCAACCCGATCCACAAATACGGCGTGCCGCGTTTCATTGCCGAAGCGAAAGAGGCCGGGGTCGATGGTCTGATCGTGGTCGACATTCCGCCCGAGCATAACGAGGAGTTGTGCGATCCGGCGCAGGCGGCGGGCATCGACTTCATCCGTCTGACCACGCCGACCACGGATGATGTGCGTCTGCCAAAAGTGCTCAATGGCAGCTCCGGCTTTGTGTATTACGTGTCCGTGGCCGGGGTGACCGGTGCTGGCGCAGCGACCCTGGAGCACGTCGAAGAGGCGGTCGCGCGTCTGCGTCGTCATACCGATCTGCCGATCAGCATCGGTTTCGGCATTCGTACCCCGGAGCAAGCCGCGAATATCGCGCGTCTGGCCGACGGTGTGGTGGTGGGGTCGGCGTTGATCGATCACATCGCCAATGCCACGACGTCGGAGCAGGCGGTGGATGGCGTACTGAGCCTTTGTTCGGCGTTGGCCGAAGGCGTGCGTAAAGCGCGCGTCAGCTGATGGTAAAGTTCCTGATACAGAGGAATTAGCGCCCTCCGGCACAGACTAATGAGCAAGACCCAGGGCTTCAGGACCTCGTTCTGAAGCCCTTTTTGCTGCGTGTGCCGTGAGGAAAAAACCGATGAACATGTCGAAGCGTCTGATTGCCAGCCTGGGCGTTCTGATGCTCAGTGCTACCCCATTGTTGCCGGCCAGTGCAGATCAACACGATGATCACGGTCATTACGATAACCGTGGTGACTATCATGGCGATGATCATCGCGACCATGACAACCATTGGGGTGGCCCTCCACCGCGGGACTTCGGACCGGTGCGCCAGACCATTCACGATAATCACGGCTACTTCGTGCGAGGCGCACCGCCGCCACCGGGTGTCATTGTGGTGCGTGGACGGCCGCTGCCCCGAGGTTATTACGGCGAGCGCCTGGATAACCGGGCGCTGAGCCACTTGCCGTATTACCCCGGTTACGAATGGCGACGTGCTGGCGCGGATGTTGTGCTGATCGCTGTGGGAACGGGAATTGTCTATGAGGTTTTGCAGGGGGTTCTGTACTGAAAAGCCAGCAGGTTGAAGGTCGAATATCCTGAACCTGTGGGAGCGAGCGGGCTCATTCCCACAGGTTATGGAATTAAGGTAACTCCAGGCCACCCGCTGCCTTGTGCAACTTGCGCAAGTGCTCACCAATCTGTTTCACGTTGGCTTCATTGGCCGCCATTTCGGCTGCGCGACTCGGTTCAAGCAGTGCTCTGACTTCCTTATCCAGATCGCCGGACAGTGCCAGCAGTTGTTTCTGTCGCTGGCTGCTTTCCGATTCCAGATGTTGCGACTCACTGGGTTGTGGCAAGCCATATCCGCCGCTGCCGAGCAGTTCTGCCGGACGGCTGAGAAAGCCGCTGTTATCGAGAATCTGCCTCAGTGTTTCGTTCGCCTTGTCCATTCCACCGTTTTTCAATTCTCGAGCACCCAGGTAACGCTGTTTGACCTCGTCCTGGGCCAACAACAACTGGCGGCGAAAGCTGGCTTGTTCCAACAGGAGCAACGCTGCGCTCGTACGCAAATCAGCCTGTTCGAACCATTTGCGGCGCTCTTCGGCTTTCAAGTCGAGCCAGTCTTCTACTTTTTCCTGTTTGATCGGCAAGTGTTTTTTCAACACGTCAAACATGGCTTGATAACGATCGCGGAAGGAGTCGAAGCGATAGCCCAAACGCAGTGCTTCCCGAGGGTCGTCCAGCACGCTGGTATCCGCCAGTCCGCGCCCTTTGAGCACTTCCAGCAGACCGTTTGGCATGATGTTGTCCAGAGCAACCAACTTGGGATTGTTTGTGCCGCCACGCAGTAACTTCAACTCCTCCACAGCACAGTTATTTGAAAGGAAGAAGTAGTTACCGTCGTAGCTCCAGTGCATCTCGGCGGCACGTTCCACCACATCTTCAATCTCGCGGCGCGACAGGTTCAGCGGCACCGAGGCCAGGCTGCGCAATTCGGTCTTGGTGTATTCGTCGATCACTTGAGCCAAAGGCAGGACAAACAGACGTGACGGGTATTTGCCCACCAAGCCGTCCCAACTCGACAGTTGAACGTCGCCGACGAAGGCGCGGTAGGACAGTACCAGGTGCTGATCCAGGTCCAGTCGACAATCCGGCCCGCGCGGCCGGCCCGGTGCACAGATCACCAGCCGCAACATGCTGTGGCCCCAGCGGCTGACCCAGTTCTGGTTGGCCTCCGCCAGGAGATAGTCGACGGCGTAAACCCGCTCCGGATCTACCTGCCCCAGAGGTGTTTTGGCGAAGTCGTTACCGGCATTCAGGAACGCAAAAGTTTTGCTGCAAGTATCCTTGGCGGCGGGCGCCCAGTTGAAGTGCTCTTTGTAGTAGCGGTACAGCGATGGGCGGCGACAGGCATAGCTCGGGTCAAGGAGAAAGTACTCCATGTTGACCGCGACGAACTCCTTGGGGCTGGTTGTCTCGTAAATATCCGGACTGCGGGCGATCTGGCGGTTGTGCTGCTCGCGTTCACCGCGACGGCCAACGTATTGCTGCCATCCGGCGAGGTCGAGCAGGCGCGGGTCGTCACTGAGGGTAAAGCGGCGATCGGACTGGCCACGACATTCGTCCGGGATACCAATCAGTCCCGAGCTGTTTTGGTGCCGGGAGCAGCGCTGAATCAGTTTGCGTTCCGTCGTTGACCACAGGCGTGAACGGTCATAAATGTGGGTCAGTTCGTGCAGCACCGTCGCCAGCATCTCCCGGCGTACGGTGCCATGGGGGCGATAGGTTTTCTTGGTTGCGGCACTGCCGTCAGTGAGGCCTGCCAACAGGTTGCGATTCAAGGCGAGTTCCGACACCAGTGACGCCTCGCCGTAGGCGTTGGCGGGCATGTCGTCGGTCCAGCTGACGTCGATATGCCGGTCGAGTTGCTCGATGAAGCGCGGCGGCAGCGCCTGCATGGCTTCATCGAGCAAGGCTTGGCTGGCTTGCTGTTCGGCGGGACTCAGGCCGTCGGTCTTGAGGTGTAGTTCAAGGCCGGCATGGGCGGCGTTGCCGAACAGTAATAGTGCCCCGGCCCACAGCCAGGCAGCTGGAAGCCTCACAGCGCGAGAATGGCTTCGGCCAGAACCTGGTCACTGGCGTCGCGGGCTTCCGGTACGCGGGTGCGCAACATATCCAAGGCTGCTTCCAGATGTGCTCCACGAATGTCGCCGTTGCTGGCAACGAAACTGGCGGCGTCGTCCTGGGCTTCGCGGACGATTTTCGAATCACGGATGGAGGTGGTGGTATCGGATGTGAAATCAAGTGTGCGCTGGGTGGCACGAATCAGCATGTTACTGGTGGCAACCAGGGTATGGGCCTGGGCCACGTCGGCGAGCAGCAACAGGCCAAGGGTGGCGGCAATCAGCGGGTTACGCATGGAACGACTCCGGAGAAACTTGGGATAGCTATTGGACGAGAATTGCCTGTGCCAGTTCAAGGTCGCTGGCATGAAGTTTTGGCTGGGTTCGGCGCAGATAATTCAGGGCCGATTCCAGCTGTGCGCCTCTCAATTGGCCGTCACTGGCGATGAATGCCGCAGCGTCATCCTGGGCGGCGAGCAGCAGTTTATGGTCGAAGGGCGCCGAGGTCACCATGCTTGTGGCGTAACCACTGGCGACAGCGCCTTGTGTAGAGAGGTTGAAGGCATCGAAAGCGTGGGCCGAACCAGAGTGGATGGCCGCGAAAAATACCGTAGAGATCAACAGTTGTGAATGAAAGCGCATGAGACTCGACAGTTGCAAGTGAGTCCCAAGGCTAGCGCAAGCCCCGGTTTAGAGCCAGCGTCGCAACATTGGGACACGACTGGCGTGTCCCGCTCCAAGGTCAGTCGCTTTAGATGGTCAGAATCGCTTGCGCCAGTTGAGCGTCGGTTGCGTTCAGTTGTGGCGCCTGATGGCGGATGTAGTCGAGTGCACTTTCCAGTTTTACGCCGCGGATCGCGCCGTCAGTGGCAACAAAGCTCGCCGCGTCGTCACGGGCAGCGAGGATGATCTTGTGATCCTTGAACGACGACGAAACGACATCGGTGGTCGCATCGGACGTGGCCTTGAGCGCGTTGACGACAGCATCGGTGGTTGCGATGAAGCTGGAGGCATGGGCATTGGCAGCCACGGCAAACAGGGCTGCGGCGCTGAGCAGACGGAGACGGGACATGGTGAAACTCCTTTGGATAAATGCATTAAAAGGTGGCGCGGTGTCTGGACATTCAATTGCAAGACACTCGTTTGTCACCTGCTGGTTTTGATATTAGGCCCGTGTATAGACATTCGAACAGTGCCGTCTGTTCGGGTGGGAGGTGTTACCAGGCATACTGTACTGGTCTTATTCTATTGATAGAAAACTGTACTTGTCTGCAACATTATCTATTTTTTGACCCGTTGAATGGCCTGAAACGACAAAACCCGTCGCGGTTTCCCACGACGGGTTTTGTTTGTTCAATTCGGGTTGCTGGCGGTGGACCTTAAGGTCAGAGCCAGCGACGCTAACTTAGCGCCAGAACGGCTTGCTCAGCTCTTCGTAGCGTTGTGCTTCGCTAATACCGGCATCAGCCAGCAGACGCGAATCCAGACGAGCCAGTTGATGGCGGCTGGAGATGCGGCGCTGCCACAGCATCAGGTTGGCGATAACGCGCAGAGGCATGGAAGCCTGGGTTTTTTCAGCAGTGTTGTCGAAGAACAGATCGGAACTGAGTGTACGTTCCATGGTGGTCATCCTTCCGCTTGTGGCGGGATTAGGTAGTGGTTTAACTGGTGCCCATGATCCTCTTGTTTGCCTAGTCTCTGTAGATACAGTTCACCTGTATTGTGAGGGCTCAGTTAACTGTTTATAGGGGGTGTACTGGTCGAAATTGAGGTAACTGTACTTGCCTGCACTAATTAGGTGCATTTTTGCCGATTTCTCTTAGGGGTGTAGGCAAATGCCGTAGGAAATGACCGGTACAGCAGTACAGTTTTTGAAAGGATATTGCTGGAAGATAGCTAGCTGACGAAATTGTGTTTCCGCCAGCTGCCATCTGTACCAATTACACCCCGAGCATTTTCCCGGTTTCTTCCAGGTTGATGTGCCAGCTCAGTGCATCGCGCAGGATGTGTGGCGTATGACCGCCGAGGGCGCAAGCGGCGCAGAAGTAGTCGTTGAGTGCCTGGCGATAGTCCGGATGCACACAATTATCAATGATCACGCGAGCGCGTTCCCGAGGCGCCAGGCCGCGCAGATCTGCCAGGCCGACTTCGGTGACAAGGATGTCGACATCATGCTCGGTATGGTCAACGTGGCTGACCATCGGCACCACGCTGGAAATCGCGCCGCCCTTGGCAATCGACTTGGTTACGAAGATGGCCAGGTGCGCGTTGCGCGCGAAGTCACCCGAGCCGCCAATGCCATTCATCATTCGTGTGCCGCAGACATGGGTTGAGTTGACGTTGCCATAAATGTCGAACTCGAGCGCGGTGTTGATTCCGATGATGCCGAGGCGACGCACCACTTCAGGGTGGTTGGAGATCTCCTGCGGACGCAGTACCAGTTTGTCCTTGTAGCGTTCAAGGTTGCCGAAGACATCGGCGTTGCGACGGCTCGACAGGGTGATCGAGCTGCCTGAGGCGAAGCTCAATTTGCCGGCATCGATCAGGTCGAACGTCGAGTCCTGCAGCACTTCGGAGTACATCGTCAGGTCTTCGAAGGGCGAATCGATCAGGCCACACATCACCGAGTTGGCGATGGTGCCGATACCCGCCTGTAGCGGGCCTAGCTTGTTGGTCATGCGCCCGGCATCGACTTCCTGCTTGAAGAAGCCGATCAGGTGGTCGGCGATGGCTTGGGTGTCGGCGTCCGGCGGCAGCACGGTGGATGGCGAGTCGGACTGATTGGTGATCACGATCGCGACGATCTTTTCCGGCGGGATCGGGATGGCGGTGTTGCCAATTCGGTCATCGACCTTGACCAGCGGTATCGGCGTGCGGGTCGGACGATACGTCGGGATATATATGTCGTGCAGGCCTTCAAGGTTCGGGTTGTGCGCCATGTTGATCTCGACGATCACGTGTTTGGCGAAAATTGCGAAGCTGGCCGAGTTGCCCACCGAGGTGGTCGGCACGATATGCCCTTGTTCAGTGATCGCCACCGCCTCGATCACGGCGATGTCCGGCAGTTTCAGCTGCTGGTTGCGCAGTTGTTCGACGGTTTCCGAAAGGTGTTGGTCGATGAACATTACCTCACCGGCGTTAATCGCCTTGCGCAGCGTGCTGTCCACCTGAAACGGCATGCGCCGCGACAATACGCCGGCTTCGGTCAGCTGTTTGTCCAGATCGTTGCCCAGGCTGGCACCGGTCATCAGGCTGATCTTCAGCGGCGTGACCTTTGCTCGTTCGGCCAGTGCATGGGGTACAGCCTTGGCTTCGCCGGCGCGGGTGAAGCCGCTCATGCCGACGGTCATGCCGTCCTGAATCAGAGCGGCAGCCTCGGAAGCGCTCATCACTTTATCCAACAACGAAGGCAGGCGAATACGGTCACGGTACATGGATTGTTATCTCGGGCAACGGGTAGCAGGATGTGCAGTCTAGTGAATTTCGAAGGCCTGCGTCCCGCTACCAAGGTCGCAAAAGAGCTGTCTATTCCGGGGCTTTCAGACAAAACACCGTTACCGGATCGGTAACAAAGCTTCGATTTTTTCGACGATTTGCGCAAACAAAAACGCCCCGACGAGTCGGGGCGTTTGCGTTGCCGGGGAGGTTTACTCGACAGCCTTGACCATGTCTTCAATGACCTTTTTAGCGTCGCCGAACACCATCATGGTTTTGTCCAGATAGAACAGTTCGTTGTCCAGGCCGGCATAGCCGCTGGCCATCGAGCGCTTGTTGACGATGATGGTCTTGGCCTTGAACGCTTCGAGAATCGGCATGCCGGCAATCGGCGATTTCGGATCGTTCTTCGCCGCCGGGTTGACCACGTCGTTGGCGCCCAACACCAACACCACGTCGGCCTGGCCGAACTCGGAGTTGATGTCTTCCATCTCGAACACCTGGTCGTAAGGCACTTCGGCCTCGGCCAGCAACACGTTCATGTGGCCCGGCATACGACCGGCCACCGGGTGGATCGCATATTTCACGGTTACGCCGCGATGGGTCAGCTTCTCGGTCAGTTCCTTCAATGCATGCTGAGCACGGGCCACCGCCAGGCCGTAGCCAGGAACGATGATCACGGTGTCGGCGTTGGTCAGCAGGAAGGTCGCGTCGTCAGCCGAACCGGATTTCACCGGACGGGCTTCCTTGGCGCCTGCGGGACCGGCGTCGGCTGTATTGCCGAAACCGCCGAGCAGTACATTAAAGAAGGAGCGGTTCATCGCCTTGCACATGATGTACGAGAGGATCGCACCGGAGGAGCCCACCAGGGAGCCGGCGATGATCAGCATCGAGTTGTTCAGCGAGAAGCCGATACCCGCTGCGGCCCAGCCGGAGTAGCTGTTGAGCATCGACACCACCACCGGCATGTCGGCGCCGCCGATGGGGATGATGATCAGCACGCCCATGACGAACGCCAGGGCCAGCATCAAGGCGAAGGCGCTGAGGTTGCCGGTCAGCATGAAGGTCACGCCCAGCGCCAGTGTGGCCAGGCCCAGCAGCAGGTTCAGTTTGTGCTGACCGCTGAACTGTACCGGCGCGCCCTGGAACAGACGGAACTTGTACTTGCCCGACAGTTTGCCGAAAGCGATCACCGAACCGGAGAAGGTGATTGCACCGATAGCCGCGCCGAGGAACAGTTCCAGGCGATTACCGGTCGGGATTTCGTCGCCCAGATGCTGGACGATGCCCAGGGACTGCGGCTCGACGACAGCCGCAATGGCGATGAACACCGCGGCCAGGCCGATCATGCTGTGCATGAAGGCGACCAGTTCCGGCATTTTGGTCATTTCAACGCGTTTGGCCATGATCGAACCGGCGGTACCGCCGATCAGCAGGCCGACGATCACGTAGACGATACCGTCATGGGCCAGTTCGGCACCGAGCTTGTAGATCAGGCCGACCGTGGTGAGGACCGCCAGGCCCATGCCGAGCATGCCGAACAGGTTGCCGCGACGCGACGTGGTTGGGTGCGAGAGCCCCTTGAGCGCCTGGATGAAGCAGACCGAGGCGATCAAATACAGGGAGGTAACCAGGTTCATGCTCATGCTTGTTGCACCTCGGCCTTGACTGCTTCGGCCTTGGCTGCCGGAGCCTTTGCTGGAGCCGCTTTCTTCTTGAACATTTCCAGCATGCGCCGGGTGACCAGGAAGCCACCAAACACGTTGACCGCCGCCAGCGCCACGGCCAGGGTGCCCATGGTCTTGCCCAGTGGGGTGACGGTGAGGGCGGCGGCGAGCATGGCGCCGACAATGACGATGGCGGAGATCGCGTTGGTCACGGCCATCAGCGGGGTGTGCAGCGCAGGTGTCACGTTCCAGACCACGTGGTAGCCGACGTAGATGGCCAGCACGAAGATGATCAGGTTGTAGATACCGTGAGAGATCAGCATGTCTTCCATTGTTTTTATCCTCAGCCGTTCTTGCGCACGATCTGGCCATCGCGGCACATCAGGCACGCGGCGACGATATCGTCTTCAAGGTTGATGTCGAACTGGCCTTCCTTAGTGAACACCAGTTTCAGGAAGTCCAGCAGGTTGCGGGCGTACAGCGCCGAAGCGTCCGCCGAGACCGCGCCGGCCAGGTTGGTCGGGCCGACGATGGTCACGCCGTTTGCGACGACCACCTGGTCGGGCACGGTCAGCGGGCAGTTGCCGCCCTGGGCGGCCGCGAGGTCAATGACCACCGAGCCCGGCTTCATCTGCGCCACGGTTTCCGCGCTCAACAGCGTCGGCGCCTTGCGGCCCGGAATCAGCGCGGTGGTAATGACGATGTCTGCCTGCTTGGCGCGCTCGTGCACGGCCACGGCCTGGCGTTGCATCCAGCTGGCCGGCATGGGGCGCGCGTAACCGCCGACACCGACGGCGCATTCACGCTCTTCATCGGTCTCGTAGGGCACGTCGACGAACTTGGCGCCGAGGGATTCGATCTGCTCTTTAACCGCAGGACGCACATCGGACGCTTCGATCACTGCACCCAGGCGCTTGGCCGTGGCAATGGCCTGCAAACCGGCCACACCGGCACCGAGGATCAGCACGCGAGCGGCTTTCACGGTACCAGCAGCGGTCATCAGCATCGGCATGAAGCGCGGATAGTAATGAGCGGCCAGCAACACGGCTTTGTAACCGGCGATGTTGGCTTGCGAGGACAGCACATCCAGGCTTTGAGCACGGGAGGTACGTGGTGCAGCCTCCAGCGCGAACGCGGTGATGCCGCATTCAGCCATCTTGGCGATGGTTTCATTGCTGAACGGGTTGAGCATGCCCACCACAACGGTGCCGCGCTTGATCAGCGCCAGCTCGCTGTCGCTGGGGGCGACCACTTTAAGAATCAGCTCTGCACCAAAGGCATCGTTGGCGCTGCCAATGGTTGCGCCTGCCGCTGCATAAGCACTGTCGACAACACTGGCATTAATACCGGCGCCGCTTTGCACAGTGACCTTATGACCCTGGCCGATCAGTTTCTTGATGGTTTCCGGGGTTGCAGCAACCCGTGTTTCACCCGTCTGGGTTTCGAGAGGAACACCAATGTGCACGTCAAATCTCCTGCGTGATCTTATTGAGTAAACCCATGCACTACGGATGGTGCGGCTGGGGCGGCCGATCAGCACGATCCCGCTAAATCAGGGCGGGGCGCGGCATTTTGCAGGCGAACTTTGTGCCCTTCAAGGGATTATGACGGGTGACGGAAAATTAACTACAAGTCACCCCGTGACCGAATGTCGCAACTAACCGGGTTAATCCCTTGTAGCCCGTGCCTTTCAGGGATTTTGGTGGCTTTTCAACAATTTTTGCATCGGCCATATGAATGATGCGGCATCGCTTTCAAATAACACCTCAAAGCCACGTCTTCAGGCGCTTGTAGGACGTCTGTACTACTTTTGGCTACAGTCTGCAAAAATGCGACAAATACTTATATCTGTAGGGTTTTTATTTTGCTGACTACGGGGTCAGCTAATGGCTGTAGGCCTTTATTTCTCTAAGCTGTAGCTATGTGCCTGATTCACCAGCCAATCCCGAAAAGCCCTTAATGACGCCGATTCGACCTTTCGCTCAGGAATCATCAGGTAATAGGCCTTGATGCTGGAGAGTGCCTGGGCGTTGGCGATGACCAGGCGTTTTTCGGCCAACTCACGCTGAATCAGAAACGGTGGTATCAAGGCGATCCCCATGTCATGCATGGCTGCTTGAGCCAGCATGGAGAATAGCTCGTACCGAGGTCCTGTCATGTCGCGCGGGACATTCAGGTGTTGGGAGTCGAACCACTGTCGCCAGGCATAAGGGCGGGTGGTTTGCTGCAGCAGGGGTAATTCGGCGATTTCAGCGGCGGTCAGAACGGTCTTTTTTCCCAGTAGGCCGGGGCTGCACACCGGCAGCGGATGTTCGCCCATCAGGCGGTGGGATTCTGTACCTGACCAGTCCGCATCGCCGAAATAGATCGCGGCGTCGAAGTCGGTGTCGGCAAAGAGAAAAGGGCGTGTGCGGTTGGTCAGGTTGACCGTCACTTCCGGGTGTTTTTGCTGGAAGTCCTTGAGTCGGGGCAGCAGCCATTGGGTGCCGAAGGTCGGAACTACGGCCAACTCGATCACGTTGGCACCCTGCTGGCCCATCACGGATAAGGTATCGCGTTCCACGGCATCCAGTTGAGTGGCGACCCGGCGGCTATAGGAAAGTCCGGCCTCGGTCAGTTTGACCCCGCGTCGCGAACGTCGGAACAGTTCTACGCCGAGGAAGTCCTCGAGGCTGGCGATCTGACGGCAAATCGCGCCCTGTGTCAGCGAAAGCTCCTGTGCTGCCTTGGTAAAGCTCTCGTGGCGCGCTGCTGCTTCAAAGCTGATCAGGGCGGTGGTGCTGGGTATCTTTCTGCGCATGTACGTCAACCTCACTAATACATCGCATTATTGGCATTTCGCGACGTTTCGGAGTGAGAAATTAGCACAACAGTATGCAAAATCCTCGTTTGCCGGGAGGCCGAAGCCGGCCTAGCATCAGTCCACGTTATTTGACCTGTTTCGAGAGGACACACTCATGGCCGGTAAAGCTAGCTTCAACTGGATCGATCCCCTGCTGCTGGATCAACAGCTCACCGAAGAAGAGCGCATGATTCGCGACACCGCTGCGCAGTTCGCTCAGCAGAGCCTCGCACCACGCGTTCTCGAAGCTTTCCGTCATGAAAAGACCGACCCGGCGATCTTCCGCGAAATGGGCGAAGTGGGTTTGTTGGGTGCAACCATCCCTGAACAATACGGCGGCAGTGGTCTGAACTATGTCAGCTACGGTCTGATTGCCCGTGAAGTTGAGCGCGTTGACTCCGGTTACCGTTCGATGATGAGTGTGCAGTCTTCACTGGTGATGGTGCCGATCAACGAATTCGGCACAGAAGCACAAAAGCAGAAATACTTGCCGAAACTGGCCTCGGGTGAGTGGATCGGCTGCTTCGGCCTGACCGAGCCAAACCACGGTTCTGACCCAGGTGCGATGATTACTCGTGCTCGCAAAGTGGAAGGCGGCTACAGCCTGACCGGTAACAAGATGTGGATCACCAACAGCCCGATCGCGGACGTGTTTGTCGTCTGGGGCAAAGACGATGCGGGTGATATCCGCGGCTTCGTTCTGGAGAAAGGCTGGAAAGGTCTGAGTGCCCCGGCGATTCATGGCAAGGTCGGCCTGCGTGCATCGATCACCGGCGAAATCGTCATGGATAACGTATTCGTGCCGGAAGAGAACATTTTCCCGGATGTCCGTGGCTTGAAAGGTCCTTTCACCTGCCTGAACTCGGCTCGCTACGGCATTTCCTGGGGCGCGTTGGGTGCGGCAGAATTCTGCTGGCACACCGCTCGCCAATACACCCTGGATCGTCAGCAGTTCGGTCGTCCATTGGCTGCCACTCAATTGATCCAGAAGAAACTGGCCGACATGCAGACCGAAATCACCATGGCGCTGCAAGGTTGCCTGCGTCTGGGTCGCATGAAAGATGAAGGAACGGCGGCAGTCGAAATCACTTCGATGATGAAGCGCAACTCCTGCGGCAAATCTTTGGACATCGCTCGCATGGCCCGCGATATGCTCGGCGGCAACGGTATCTCCGATGAGTTCGGGGTCGCGCGCCACCTGGTCAACCTGGAGGTGGTGAATACCTATGAAGGTACGCATGACGTCCACGCGCTGATCCTTGGTCGTGCGCAAACCGGCATCCAGGCGTTCTATTAATAGGAGAACGGCGATGGGCGCGCTTTCGCATCTACGGGTACTGGATTTATCGCGGGTGCTGGCCGGGCCATGGGCCGGTCAGATTCTTGCGGACCTTGGCGCTGAGGTGATCAAGGTCGAGCGTCCGGGCAATGGCGATGATACGCGCGCCTGGGGGCCGCCGTTCTTAAAGGACGCCTATGGCGAGAACACCAGCGAGGCCGCCTATTATTTGTCGGCCAATCGCAACAAGCAGTCAGTCACCATCGACTTCACGCGTCCGGAGGGGCAGAAGCTGGTGCGTGAGTTGGCGGCCAAATCGGACATCCTGATCGAGAACTTCAAGGTCGGTGGACTGGCGGCTTATGGGCTGGACTATGCGTCGCTGAAGGCGATCAATCCAGACCTGATTTATTGCTCGATCACCGGGTTCGGTCAGACCGGACCTTATGCCAAGCGCGCGGGTTATGACTTCATGATCCAAGGGCTTGGCGGGCTAATGAGTCTGACGGGTCGACCGGAAGGGGAAGAAGGCGCGGGGCCGGTAAAGGTCGGCGTGGCGCTGACGGACATTCTGACCGGGCTTTATTCGACGGTGGCGATCCTGGCGGCGCTTGCGCACCGGGATCATGATGGCGGCGGTCAGCATATTGATATGGCGCTGCTGGATGTTCAGGTGGCCTGCCTGGCTAACCAGGCGATGAACTACCTGACCACAGGCAATGCGCCGAAGCGCTTGGGTAACGCTCATCCGAACATCGTGCCTTATCAGGATTTTCCTACGGCGGATGGCGATTTCATCCTGACCGTAGGTAATGATGGGCAGTTCCGCAAATTCGCCGAGGTGGCTGGTCAGCCGCAATGGGCAGATGATCCGCGATTTGCTACCAATAAGTTGCGGGTGGCTAACCGCGCAGTGCTAATTCCACTGATTCGTCAAGCGACGGTGTTCAAGACCACTGCTGAGTGGGTGGCACAACTGGAGCAGGCGGGGGTTCCGTGTGGGCCTATCAATGATCTTGCGCAGATGTTTGCGGACCCTCAGGTCAAGGCGCGTGGGTTGGCGATTGAGTTGCCGCATGTATTGGCCGGGATGGTGCCGCAAGTAGCGAGCCCTATTCGATTGTCCGAGACGCCCGTGGAGTACCGTTATGCGCCTCCGCTGCTGGGAGAGCATACGTCGGAGGTTCTGCAGCGGGTGTTGGGGCTGGATGCTGGTGTAGTGGCGGCCTTTAAAGAGTCTGGAGTGCTCTAGGGCTTCCTTCTATATAGAGCGCTGGTTTGACTCCCCCTTGCTACGGGGGAGGAGCGGGCTGTTTCCTCCCTTCCGTAAGTAATTGATATAAAAACCAAATCAGTGCTTGACGGCAGATTCTGGAGGCCTATAATTCGCCCCACTTCCGGCGCAGTCGAAACGGAAAACTCCTTGATAAACAATGAGTTATGAAGTTTTCGGCAGCAGGTTGCTTCAGGTCATCGAAGCGCGAAGGAAGTTGAAAAAGAGGTGTTGACAGCAGTGAGTAACGCTGTAGAATTCGCCTCCCGCTGACGAGAGATCGAAAGCGCAAGTGGTTGAAGTTGTTAAGGATTCCTTGAAAACTTCTGAAAATAAT